>NZ_JAOEGN010000010.1 GCF_025446935.1 Paracholeplasma vituli
ATAGTGTTTCTGTTTGTCTTCTAACATCTTATTCCATAAAAAGCGATTATGGCCTAAGGTCATATGAATCAAAGTCTTTTGAGATTCAGTGGGATAGATCCTAAACTTAAAGGCTTTATTCATCTGGGTCACCTTGGCTTTCAATATACTGTTTGATTACTTCAATAGGTGCCTCGCCTGTAGTTAACAAACAAAAACTTTGACTCCAGAAGTAAGACTGCCATAACTGTTTACGTACAGTTTCAAATTCTTGTTTAATTAATCGAGAGGACGCTGACTTATACGCATTGATGAACTTAGATAGCTCCGTCTTAGGGTGAGCCCTAAATACAATATGTATATGGTCCGAATCGTGATTCCACTCAATGAGTGTAATATGATAATTCATAGCGATATATTCAAAGATTTCTTTAGCGCGATCAGAGATTTCATCCGTAAAAACCTTACGTCTATATTTAGTAACTAATATCAAGTGATACCATAACATGAAGACTGAATGTGCATTGGTGTCTAATTTCATCATCATAATGCCTTCTTTCAAAAATTATACCGAATGTTTATTATATTTATATTATATCATATTTTAGATATAATAATCAATATCAAAAACAAAAAAAACAATTCATCCCACTACCTGAAGAGGGTGTGGACTTCTTGATTGGATTGTTAAATTTGGTATAATAGATGAGTGCATGGAGGTATATATGAGAAATTTATCGATGCTCATTGATTTTTATGAATTAACGATGGCTAATAGCTATTTTGAACACAATAAGAACGAAGAAGCTGTTTTTGATCTATTCTTTAGATCGGTCCCAGATGAGGGGGGATACGCTGTGATGGCTGGTTTAGAACAAGCCATTCAATATATCCAAGAACTCAGTTTTACTGACCAAGATATCGCTTATTTAAGAGGTAGAAACCTATTTTCAGAAGGCTTCTTGACCTATTTACGTAACTTCAAGTTTTCTTGTAGTGTGTACGCAATTAAAGAAGGCACACCGATTTTTCCAAATGAACCCGTACTTACAGTAAAAGGTCCAATCATTGAATGTCAATTAATTGAAACTATGTTGTTACTAACCATCAATCACCAAAGCTTAATCGCAACCAAAACTGCTCGTATTGTCGCATCCGCTAAAGGAAGAGCTGTTCTAGAGTTCGGTTCAAGACGTGCTCAAGGCTATGATGCTGCAACCTTTGGGGCACGTGCAGCCTACATTGCTGGAGCTTTAGGTAGTTCTAATACCATCACCGATCGTGACTTTAAGATTCCTGCTATCGGTACGATGGCACATTCCTACGTTCAAAGTTTCAATTCTGAATATGAAGCGTTCTTAGCGTATGCGAAAACCTATCCAAATGAATCGGTATTTTTAGTAGATACCTATTCTACGCTCAATTCTGGTGTACCTAACGCAATCAAAGTGTATCAAGACTATTTAAAACCAAACGGATATACCCTGAAAGGGATTCGTATTGATAGCGGTGATTTAACCTATCTATCGAAAAAGAGTCGTGAACTTTTAGATGCAGCAGGGTTGAAACACACAAAAATCACAGTTTCAAACTCACTCGATGAATACCTAATTCGTGAACTGGTTGAACAAGGTGCACAAATTGACGCATTCGGTGTCGGTGAACGTTTGATTACCTCAAAGAGCGACTCTGTGTTTGGTGGAGTTTATAAACTGGCTGCACTCAAACAAAATGGCGTTTGGGTACCGAAGATGAAACTATCGGATAACGTCGTTAAAACAACCAATCCGGGCGTTAAGAAACTCTATCGTTTATTTGACTTAACCACTAAGAACGCGATTGCAGACGTCGTTACGCTCGACCATGAGGTCATTGACGATACGAAACCTTATTTACTATTTGACCCAAACTTCCCATGGAAACAAAAGCAGGTTGAAAACTTTAAAGCCGTGAGCTTATTAGAACCGATTTTCATAGAAGGAAAACTGGTTTATCAAAAACCTCAGCTTAAAGAAATCCGCACCTTCCATTTAGAACAAATGAAGACCCTATGGGATGAAGTTAAGCGTTTTGAAAACCCACATCCGTATTATGTCGATTTATCAAGAGAACTTTACGACTTAAAACAGGATTTAATCGAACAATATTCCAAAAAATAAAAAAATATTACTAAAGTAATCACCCTAGGGTGGTTATTTTTTAATATTAAGGTATTGACAATAGTGTATGGCATACAGTATTATATTGGTGTGAGGTGAGAATATGGATCAGACCATCCTAAATAATCTCGAAATTGAACTTAGACGAGGGACACAGACCCTCGCAGTATTATCCTTATTAAAAACGAAGCAGTACGGCTATTCACTCCTACAAGCATTAGAGGAAAGACATGTTTATATTGAGGCTGGGACCCTATATCCGATGTTAAGAAGATTAGAAACCCAAGGTTTATTGACATCCAATTGGGATACTCAAGAATCACGGCCACGGAAGTATTATGAACTATCTACGATGGGCGAAGAAGTCCTCGACAAACTTATTGAAATTTATCGCGATATGACCAAGCAGTTTGCTGGTTTACTATAGGAGGCTACCATGAACGATTATATTGCAAGATACATATATGATGTTACAAAACGTTTAGATGAACCTATTCGAGAAGACATCTCTAAAGAACTAGAAGCGAATATTTATGACATGCTCGGGGATGATACCAGTGATGAAAACATCAAAAAGGTATTAACTGATCTCGGTTCACCTGCCAAAATGGCGATGAACTACAAGACCCCACGCTATTTGATTTCACCAGAACTCTTTGACGATTACCTTCACGTTTTAGTGATTGTCATGCTTGTGTTCGCAGGGATTGCATTCGCCAGTGGCATCATTGAAGCTGTGATGGGCTCTGGAGTTGAAATTCTCGCAGGCATCATGGAAACCATCTTTGGTTCGATGCTCTATGCGGCATTTAATGGTTTCGCAGTGACCACACTTATTTTCGCGGGGATTGAACTCTATAATAAAAAAACGAACCACCCATTCAAAGTGGAAAGTCTACCTAAGATTCCAAAAGTGGAATCCAAAAAATCGCTACGCGTGGAGCTGATTGTTGAAAGTGTATTTTCAATCGTGTTCGGAATCCTCTTCGTCTACGCACTCATTTATAACTATGTCGATATCAATATCGTGAGTGATGATCTGAATTTCGTATACAGTGGGGATGTTATCAACAGTTGGGTCTCTAGTGTCTTTGTTCCATGGTTCATGATTTACTTAGTTCTGACTGTGGTTATTAAAGTATTCCAATTCAAAGAAGGTGGCTTTACAAAGGTATTAGCCTCATTCTATACAGCTCTAGAACTTTCGAGTTTAATCATGATGTCAATTATATTTACACGACCAAACGCATTCAACGAAACCTTAATCAGTACGGTTTCGACAGCCTTTAATATCGATTTCCCTTACCATTTAGGTATCGCAATCCGTGGGATTGTTGGACTTGTATGGGTGATTACCACCATCGATTTGATCGTAACTTGGTATAAACTCTATCATCCAAAAACCAATAAGAAACAAAAAAACTAGCGCTGGCTAGTTTTTTTAAATTCTGTATAGGCGAGAATGAACGGCCCTACGCCTTTTGCATCGTTTTTAACAACTGGTTCAGACAGATAGTAGTCAATCGACCCATCGCGTCTTAAGTTCTGATCCGGACCCAAACCGGCAACTAAACAGATGCCTTCCATGTTGAGTTCCCCGTCTTTAAAGGTAATGTATTTTTGAACTATCCCGTTAAAGATATCGAGCCCAATCTGTTTGTAACTCAAATCTAAAGCGCCCAAACGAACCCCTTTTAAAATGGCATAAGCGAGAAGAGATGACCCTGAGGACTCTAGGTAATTTCCTTTATAATCTTTTTGATCAATCACTTGATAGAATAATTTCGATGCTTTGTCTTGGTACTGTAATAATCCGTCCACGGTTTCTTTTAACAGTGGGAAGAAGAAGTCTTTTCGAGCTTCACACCGTTCATCGAGATAATCGATGACGTCGACAAGTGAAACAACATACCAACCAGTTGCTCTTAACCAAAAGTTTTTAGATAAGCCAGTTTCTTTATTAGCCCAAAATGCGGTTTTGCTGGCATCGTAGCCATGATAGTATAGTTTCTTTTCAGGGTTAAACATCCGTGATCTAACAATCTTGAAGTGATTAATGATATCGGAATAGTTTTTTTGATTATTAAAGGTCGTTTCATAGCGTGTATAAAACGGTTGAGCCATGAATAATCCATCTAACCATACTTGATGTGGGTAAATCAGTTTATGCCAAAATGAACCCTCTTTTGTACGGGGTTGTCTTAGGATGTGTGTATAAGTAAAATCGATGGCTTTCTTATACTTTGAGTCACCAGTTCTCTGATACAAATCAAACAAAACTCGAGATTCACAAATATCATCTAAGTTGAATGTTTTCATATCGTAACCGAGAATTTCACCATCGGGTTTAATATAATAATCGATGTGTTTTTTGACAAAGTCATAATACTTTTCATCTTTGGTTTGTGCGTACAAAGAGAGTAATCCCGTCATCATACACCCATCGACGTAATTCCACGCAGCAGGTTTACCTTGATGGATGGCTTCAATGTTCCATAAAGGTTTGTCAGGGGTCGACCTTAACATCAGTTTTTCGATATATTGATCAATGAATTCCATCTGCAATACCTCCCGATTCAACCCAATTATACCTTATGGGAAGTAATAATCAAAGGTTTTATCATCATTTCGAGTGAATCGTTTTCATTGTTCATTATGATGGACGAATAATGGCTAAATTACGCCATTATATGACCATTATGAGAAAACCCATATATTTTATATATGATTGCATTAAGGGGCATGATTATGTATAATAGAACCGTTATTGGAAGGTTAATATTATGCAAAAACTAACACCTGCTGAAAGAAAGCATTTAATTTTAAAAGATAAAAACATCATTAAGGGTATCGTCATCATGGCGCTACCGATTTTTATATCTAATTTATTGAAATCCTTACACGACGTTGTCGACTCCTTTTTCCTAGCGAGAATGGATGGTTCTGAAGAAATGATCGCCTCCACACTCGCAGCAATCAATATCCACTGGCCGATTTACAATATCTTTAACGCTTTAGGTGTGGGATTAGGGATCGCTGGTGTCGGGATTATTTCACAATATCTGGGCTCTGGGAAAGATCGAACCGCACGAGACTACGCCGCTAAATTGTTATCGTTCTCTGTTATTTTAGGCGCGCTAGTGAATGTGCTACTGTTCTTTGGGGCTCCACCTATCGCGAGATGGATGGGTGCGTCTGGAGATACCCTCAAGTTCGCAATCACTTATTTTAGATACCGATCAATGGAATTTATCTTTGTGTATATTTTCTTAGCTTATCAAGCAATCCGACAAGCGAGTGGAGACACGAGATCTCCTGTAAGACTCGCTATTTATAGCATATTCATAAATATGTTTTTAACTTGGTTATTTGTATCTGAGTTCAACATGGGCATTGCCGGAGCAGGGCTATCAACTTTAATTGGTCAAGTCGTCATTATCCCGTTCGCAATCTATGACTTATTCTTCAGTAAAGAACATCCACGTTTAGAAAAGAAGGATTTGGGTTTAGATCCACATATCGTCAATGAAATTGCGAAATTCGCGATGCCGTCTGCAGCAGCACAAGCCTTTTCATCCTTAGGATTCGCTGTGATTCAAGCCATGATTCTAAGTTATGGGGATGTCGTATCCTCTGGCTTCTCAACCGGAAATCGTATTTCATCCTTACTATTAAACCCAGTCATGGCGATTGGGTCTGTCGTGACTGCCTATATTGGTCAAAACATTGGAGCGAATAATCCAGCACGAGCGAAACGGTCCTATGAGATCGCGAGAAACTTATCGTTTATCATCATGGTGATTGGTGTATTAATGATTCTCCCATTCGCAAAACCGATTGCGGAATTTATTGTCGGAACTCGAAATGCCTCCATCGTCGCGGTAACCGTCGAATACTCGGTTTGGATCTTGGGTACACAACCGCTCATGGCGGTGTTCCAAACGCATTTGTCTGCTTTTAATGGTTCTGGTAATAACAAATACGCTTTTATTATGACGTTTACTCGTTTATGGATATTACGTGTACCGCTCGTCTTATTCTTTAAATACGCAACCGATGTTGGCTACGCTGGTATTTGGTACGCCATGGTCATCTCAAACTTAGTCATCCTATTTGTAGGTTCTTATTTATATCGTAAGGTCAAATTTGAACGGAAGGTGTTTATCGATGAAAGTGAAAGCACTGCAGGCGATTTTTCAATCTAAATTCGATTTGGTTGGAATTATTTCGACTAAACGGTATTTAGAAGCGGCCAAAACGATGCGTAAAGATGTCATCGAAGAGACCTATCCAACCATGGTCGTTTTGGGATTAAGCTATCCGAAACGGATACTAAAACACACCGATACCCATTTGGTACCTTCCTTCTATACCTTTGGAAAAGACTATCACTTGGTACTAAAAGCACGGATGGAATCGGTGCTAAAGGACTTAAACATCGAATACCGCTTAGGTGTCGATAACCATAACCACGATGAACGCCTAGCTGCGACATTGGCGGGTTTAGGTTACTTTGCAAAAAACCAATTGATTATCAATGAAACCCTTGGCTCATATTTCTTTTTAGGGTTAATATTTTTAAATATTGAAATCGAAAATGAAATCACACTCGAAGTAAATTCAGACTGTGGGACTTGTCGAAAATGTATTGATGCGTGTCCAACAGGTGCTTTATCAGATATGGGCTATCAAATGGATTTGTGTATGAGCCATTATAACCAATCCAAACGGATTTTAACCGATATCGAAATGAATGCGAATTACAGTTTATTTGGCTGTGATATTTGCCAAATGGTCTGTCCAAAAAATAGTGTTATAAGAACAGTAACACAACCTGAATTTGAATTATCAGGTAAAGAAATGGTCTCGATTGTGGATTTATTTACCCTTTCGGATAAACAGTTTAAAGAAAAGTACTCAGATATGCCGTATCTTTGGAAAGGCAAAACGGTTTTGATGCGTAATGCCTTATTAATCTTAAAGCGATTAAAGAATACACGCTATAATGATTTAATTGAACAGTCTCGCAATAAGTATCTGATGCCTTGGTATCAAGATACAGTTGACCGCGTTTTAAGCGCGCTTAAGGAGTAAACTATGGAATTGAATATCGTTTTATTTGAACCGGAAATTCCTCAAAATACCGGAAACATCATGAGAACCTGTGTGGGCATTAATGCGAAACTTCATTTAATTAAACCTTTAGGATTTTCATTGGAAGAGAAGTATTTAAGAAGAAGTGCTTTGGATTACATCAAGGATTTGACCTATACCATTTATGAAAACTACTCTGATTTTGAATCTAAAAATAAAGGCGCGTATTTCTTTTTAACCCGATACGGTAAAAAAACCTATACCGATATCGATTATACGAAAATAGAGGGTCCTATTTATTTGATTTTTGGAAAAGAATCTACTGGGGTGGACCGTACCATTTTGGCTTCACATATGGATACTTGTTACCGTATTCCAACCACAGATAAAATCCGTTCATTAAATTTATCTAACGCAGTAGCACTCGTATCCTTTGAAGTGATGAGACAATTCGACTTTGAAGGTCTACAAAAATACGAACCGGAAACCCTCAAAGGGAAAGATTTCTTGGATCAGTTCAAATGATTCTTGTTACAGCTTTTGAACCCTTTGGTGGGAAAACATGGAATGCGTCCTTAGAAATCATGAATGGTTTATCGGGTGTTGATAAAATTGTATTACCAGTTTCGATTCAAGGGTGTCATGAAGCAATCAATGCTTTAGATATATTAAAATATGATACGATAGTGATGTTGGGTGAGGCTGACAGACCTCATCTATCATTAGAACAGTTTGCATATAATGAAATCGACATGCGTATTCCCGATAATACAGGTATTCAATTGAAGAACCAAACAATCGATTGTGGACAGACACAAAAAACACCATTTGATTTAAACAAGTGGGTTAAACCAGGTATTCAAATCTCAACAAATCCAGGTCGATATTTATGTAACTATGCATATTATTTAGCACTAAAAAAACACTCAAGTGTTTTATTCATTCACGTGTCAAGTCACGAACAATACATTGCCCAACAAGGGAAACAAGTAGAGGAGATTATCCATGAAATTAAGACCATTTCAATCACTCGGTGAAGAGATTGCGAACGCAGTAAGTCACGGTTTAGGCGCACTATTTGGAATCATCGCACTCATCATGATGCTCATTAAAGCAGATCATGGTAATGAAGTATTTGGTGCTTTAGTGTTCGGTTTGAGTATCATAATACTCTATACAATGAGTACGCTTTACCATGCTTTTAAGCGAGACACTAAAGTAAAACGTTTGTTCAAACGGTTTGACCACATTTCGATTTATATCTTAATTGGTGGGACATTCGCACCGATTTTCATTATGGTCGTCGAAAAGCCACTAGGATGGTATTTACTCATTGGACAATGGGTCTTAATCGCCATTGGTGCGACGATGAAAGCCATCCACATTCATAAGTTTCAAATTCCGCATTTACTCTTATACATCATCTTGGGTTGGAGCGGTTTAACCCTCATTGGACCCCTATTTGATTTATCGGTTTATGCATTTTATTTCATCTTAGCTGGAGGGATTGCATATACCGTAGGTGTTATTTTCTATGCCTTATCCAAAGTATTTAAGTATAGTCATTTTATATGGCATATCTTTGTGTTTTTAGGTACATTATTCCATTTTATTGCGATTTACGGATATTTATTATAAAAAAAGACTTAAACCAAAATTGTGAACAAATATTCATAATTTAGGGGAAAAACCTTGCAAAAGGGTACAAATTATATTATGATTAAGGTGAACAATAAGGAGATTATATATTATGAAAATTATGGCAGTAAATGCAGGTAGTTCTTCAATCAAATTCCAATTGCTTGATATGCCAGCTGAAACTCAAATTACATCTGGGATTGTGGAAAGAATTGGTTCTGAAGAAGCCCTATTTACAATCAAATATAATGGCGAAAAATTTGTTGAAACTTTACCGATTAAAGATCACGCAGTCGGTGTTCAACTTATTCTAAAAGGTTTAATTAAACATCAAGTTATTTCTAAAATTGAAGACATCGAAGGTGTCGGACACCGTGTCGTTCAAGGGGGAGAATTTTTCAAGGATTCCACTTTAATTAACGATGCAGTGCTAGAAAAAATCATCGATTTAGGTGAAATGGCACCCCTACATAACCCAGCAAACGCAACCGGTATTAAAGCGTTTAGAGCGGTATTACCAAACGTTCCACAAGTTGCAGTATTTGATACTGTTTTCCACCAAACAATGGAAAAAGATGCTTACCTATATGGTACGCCATACGAATGGTATACACAATATGGGATTCGTAAATATGGATTCCATGGAACCAGCCATCAATACGTTTCTGAAAAAGCAAATCAATTGATGGGCACAACTGATACAAAAGTAGTTGTATGCCACATTGGTAATGGTGCTTCCTTATCAGCAGTTAAGCAAGGTAAGTGTGTCGAAACATCGATGGGCTTTACACCATTAGAAGGTTTCCCAATGGGAACCCGTTCAGGTTCGATTGACCCTGCTATTACCGCATACATGGCTAATAAATTAGGTAAGTCTGCACAAGACATTACTGATATTTTAAACAAAAAGTCTGGTTACCTTGGTATTTCTGGATTATCTAATGATGCACGTGACATCGAAGCTGCGATTGAAAAAGGCAATGAAAGAGCGCGTCTAGCATTTGATATTCAAGCAAAACAAATTGCTGACTACATCGGTTCATACTATATTTATATGGGTGGATTAGATGCAATCTGCTTCACTGCAGGTATTGGTGAAAACTCCCCAGTACTCAGACAAATGATCATCGATCGTTTAGCTGTACTTGGTGTTGAACTCGACCCACAACTCAACAAATTACGTGGCGAAAGATTAATTTCTTCACCTAACTCGAAGGTCAAAGTCTTCATCATCCCAACCGATGAAGAAGTTATGATTGCTAGAGACACCATGCGTTTATCGCGCTAAGTAAATCAAAAAAAGTTGAAAATGCTACCCAATTGGGTGGCATTTTTTTTACGATTAATTCCAAATTTGAAACATTTAAAAAAAAGATAATAAAAGTTAGAACATTGCTCTTGAAATTATGTAAGCGCTTGTGATAAGATGGGAATACAAATTGAAATGTTTCAATTATTTGTTTTATGGATAAAGGTTGAACCCATTCAATAGAATAAAACGATGAGCAAATAGGAGGTCTTCATGGCTACCATCAAAGATGTTGCAAAACAAGCTGGCGTATCGATTGCTACCGTATCCTACGTCATGAACAACGACCCACGGATTAAAAAAGAGACCGCAGATAAGGTTTTAAAAGTAGCTGAAGAAATCAATTACTTACCCAATGGGATTGCGCGTAACTTTAAAAAGAACAAAACCAATAACGTATTAGTATTGATTCATAACTTCGGTGGACCCATTTATCAAGAAATCTTAGAAGAAATTCATACAACCTTAAAGGCACTACAATACAAGATGATTGTGTGTAGTGGTGAACTTGCAAACAATCTATTACAAGAAAAACAAGCAGATGGGGCGATCGTTTTAGATACGACTGTGGAACCTAACTTATTAGAGCGGGTTGCAAAAAAGGGTTTTCCAATTATCGATCAACGAAAGATTTATGGACCAGCATCCGAAATCATTGTGAAAAGTATGGATGGATTCACCCCTGTTTATGAAGTGGTTAAACTTGCGATTCTTTCAGGGTTTACTAAATTTGGCTTCATGCACGGTAATGAGGATTCACCTGATAATATCAAACGCTATCGTGGATTTACTAAAGCTTTACAAGAAAATCAAATCCAACCCTTTTGTGAACTAAAGGGTCAATTTAGGGAACAAATCGGCTATCAAGCCATCAAAGAATATTATGAGAACGGCAATCTATTGCCAGAAGTACTATTTTGTGCCAATGATGAAATGGCCATTGGGGTTATCAACTACTTAAATGAAATGAAGGTTGATATTCCAAAGGTCATGAAAATCATCGGCTTTGATAACATTGAGCTGGGTAAATACATTAAACCAGAATTGACTACTATTGATGTCAATCGCGCAGAATGGGCTAGAAACTTAGCACAGTCGATTGTTTCAGCGATTGAAGGTAGAACCACTGAAATTCAAAAATACGACGCGCGATTCGCGATTATTCGTAGGCAAACTTTTTAGGAGGAAACATATGAAAAAAACATTATTAATTATGGTTTTACTATTTTCTGTTTCACTGTTAGCAGCTTGTGACAACAAAAAAGAATCAGACGGAAAAGTTAAAATTACTTATGCAAACTGGAATTTAGGAGCTGAAGACTCAGAAACGCCAAACATGGAACGCTTAATGATTGAAGCGTTTGAAGAAGCTAATCCAGATATCGATGTGGTAATTTTGGAAAGACCAAAAGTGCCTGGGACAACTAATGACGTGTCTTGGAGCGAATTCTTAGTGGCAAGAGCATCTACTCAAAGTTTACCTGATGTCTTTATGGCGGATGATATCCCTTATTACGTTGTCAATAACTGGGCCTATAACATTACTGAGATTGCAAACGCAGACCCTGAATTTCTAAATGTCTCTGCAGACATTCGTGGCTCTGCTACCTATAATGGTAAGGTTATGGCATTACCGAATGCGGTATTCTATGCGGGTTATGTAGTCAATGAAACACTTTATGATCAACGTGGTCAAGATTGGCCTACAACTGCTACCACATTTGAAGATTTCTTGGCGATGACTAAAGCTGCTGCTAACCACGCATCCACTAACAATAGTGGCTATGTTGGATTAGAAGGCATTGAGCATATCCTCCATTGGTACCCAGCACAACTCAACGATACTTATGGTTGGTTCACGATGAACCAAAATGGATTTAACCTGGATTCCCAAGAATTCAGTACAACGATGCAAGTCTACAGAAACCTTCAAACAGATACCTCATTCGTATTAGAAGCGTTACAATATGAGGCTGCAAAAGAAGGTTCTGAAATTGATATCGAAGCCATCTTCCAAGGTGGTAGTGCTGGTGCAGCTTTCAATAATGGCGCTATTTTGGCTAAATGGTTCTATTCTTGGGACTTTGGTTGGATGCAAGCCAATATCAATAATGGCACCTATACTTGGGACTTAGATTTCATTGGAACACCAGTTGTGAATGGTAAAAAACGCGTACCAAGCGTCGCCGATTTTTTCACCATCGCATCCAACACAAAACACCCAGAAGAAGCTTACAAACTAGCGAAATGGATGGGCTTTGGAAAAGAAGGATATTCGAAACGTCTCGAACTTTCTAAAACCGTTGAAGGCATTTCTCAAGTCAACTTCCCGCCACTACAAAATGATGCTGAACTCTTGGATTCATATTTTGAACTCTACCCAGCATTCACTGGACTTCGTACAATTGTAGAAGCCGGTAGTGTCATTATTGAACCCCCTAAATTCTTACCTGGTTATATCCAAGCACGTTATCAAGGTACATACGATGCCGAAAATAAGATGGGTGACATTATCAATAAGCTACGCTTTGGCGAAGTGCTTTATGCAGACGTCAGAACCAGTTTAAATAACCGTGCGAACGCGATTTACAACGAAGCGAAAGCCGCATTTGAACAAGCGATTCAACAACGCTAACAAATACATAGGGGAAATCTAAGACTGGATTTCCCCTTCTTTAAATTAAAGTACTGCGGAGGAACCTATGAAATTAAACATAAAGATGCGTAAAGCGATGACCCTCACACTAGCAGGTCTAGTTTTAATATTTGGGGTAAATCTTTTAATCCATGTATTTAATCGAGAGACTCCAAACCCGACATTCATCGAATATGAAACATCCGCACAATCTGGATCCTATGCGGCTTTTTTGAAGTCGCATGCACAAACCTATGCCAATGATGAAAACCACACAATTCCTGCACCCTCTTTCGTATTAGAAGCTGGTGAAACAATTTCTGTAGGTGGTTTTTATGATTGGGTAAATCCAACTCAAGTTCAAATTGAGTTGAATGGGCTAAACACAGGTTTATATCAAGTTTTCTTAACCTATCAAGCAAAAAGTGATAATTACTTACCAATTGTCCTAGCTTTAACAGTAGATGGAACCTCACCTTACACAGAAGCGAGTCAAGCTTCCCTCGATACCTATTGGATTGAGGCAGACGATACGGTTCGTCAAGACCGCTACGGTAATGATGTCGCTGTGATGAAAGCGACTTATGATCAAACCGTTAGAAAACCTTTAAAAGACCCGAACCGTCAATACGCAGAAGGCCTTTTGGTTTATTTAACGCCAACATCGAACACACTAGAATTGAATAAGGTTTCAGGTGATTTGAAGCTCTATAGCATTGAACTCGTAAGTTTAGATACACCAGAGTCCTACGAGACTTACAAACAAGGTGCGACGCTTTCTTCAATCGAAACCAAACGTATTGAAGCTGAAGAAGTTTTTTTGATGAATCATTCCAGTATTACTAGAGGCATCTCTAAAGATATTGGTGTATTACCCTTTTCTATTTCAAAATTAAAACTCAATGTACTTGGAACTGAAAACTATCAAGAACCAGGCGACGCGGTTACTTGGATTGTGGATGTAGAAAGTCCTGGATATTATCAATTAAGCTTTAAAGTGAAACAAAACCGTCAAAAAACGACTTCATACAGAACTTTATATATTAATGGTGAACTACCATTTGAAGAAGCGAAACATTTACCATTTACCTTTTCAAGATCTTGGGAAAATGTGACCTTAAAAGACTCAGAAGGTAATCCGTATTTATTTTACTTGAGCCCTGGGGATGAAATCACTTTGATGGTGGATAGTACACTTTTCATTGAAGTCGCGAGAAAAATGCGTCAAATTTCGGATGAAATGACGCAATTTGGACTCGAAGTCACGAAATTAACACGCAATAATGTCGATAAGAATATTGACTGGGATATGGAAGCCTATTTTCCAGATGTAAAAGTTAAACTGGAAAACTGGCGTGATGGGTTAACAGAGGTCATCACGGTATTAGATACTCTTTATGGATTTAAGGGAGATTCAAAAACAGTTAGTGACCTAAAAGCAGGCCGAAGTAAAATTAATACACTACTAAATGATGTGGATGAAATTCCAAGAAGATCGACATTGCTTTCAACAGGGTCATCTTCCGCAGTTACCTTAATTTCAGGACAAATTGACGTTGTCTTACAACAGCCTCTTGTATTAGATGCGTTTTTTGTTCATGGAAAAACCAGTTTACCTAGACCAAATGCTGGTTTCTTTGAATCCCTGTCGATTGGCATTCAGCGCTTTTTCGCTTCATTCATTAATCCATCCTACTCTGAAGGGGTAGAAGACGATGAAATCGAAGTTTGGGTGAACCGTTCAAGACAATATGTGGATTTAATCCAACGTATCACAGATGGTGTATTTACGGAACAAACGGGTATTAAAGTTAAAGTATCGATCATGAATGATGATGGAAAACTCTTGCTCGCGAACTCCGCGAACAAGCAACCCGATGTCGCATTAGGGGTTTCTGCGTGGATTCCAAACGATTATGGTATGCGCGGAATGCTCGTCGATTTATCCACGATGCCAGGCTTTGAGGATACCCTTAAAGTATATAACCCGGAACAAGTCGTTCCGATGATTTATGATAATCAATTATTTGGCTTACCTGAAACTGAAAACTTTTATGTTTTGGTATATCGTAAGGATATTTTAGACCAACTTGAATTAAACGTACCCAATACTTGGGAAGATGTCTTAGACATGTTACCAGTATTAGAACGTTATGGTATGAGTTTTTATGTGCCTTTATCAAATAATAGTGCATTAAAATCGTTTGATACCACCGCACCATTCATATTCCAATACGGCGGGAAACTATACGCCGATGATGGCTTAACAGCGGCGATTGATAATGAGAATACCATTCAAGCTATGACCTTTATGGCTGACCTTTACCGCGAATATAGCCTTTCTTATCAAGTCCCAAGTTTCTTTAATAGCTTCCGTTATGGCAAGATTCCTGTCGGGATTGCGGACTTTGGTATGTATTTACAATTACTCAACGCAGCCTCAGAGATCAAAGGCCTTTGGGATATTGCTTTAGTACCTGGTGTGGACCGTGATGGTCGTATCCATCGGGACATGCCAGGTGCTCAACAAGCGAGCATTCTATTTAAAAAGAGTGAAAAACAAGACGATGCTTGGACATTCATGCAGTGGTGGCACTCCACTGAAACCCAAGTATTATTCTCAGATACCTTAATCAATACATTAGGTACCCGCTATTTGTGGAATACGGCGAATATAGAAGCTTTCGAACAACTTAACTGGAATAAAGCACATCAATCGATCATATTAGAACAATGGACCCATTTAAGAGAAGTACCCAAGATTCCAGGGTCTTATATGGTTGAACGTGAGTTATCGAATACACTTAACAGTGTCGTGTTCTACGATGCGAACTTAAGAAGTACGTTAACAGACAGTATTTTAAAAATGAATAAAGAAATTAATCGTAAAATGCTCGAATTTGGTTATGTCGACACTAAAGGTGTACCAATCAAACCATTTGTCATTCCAACTCGTGACATCGTTTTAAGGTGGGTGAATGACCATGAATAAAATCAAACGTTTTTTTGTGATTGAAAAACGAAAATTTAAACAAGACGATAAAGCAGCGTACTTGTTTGCATTACCGTATACGTTGTTATTCTTAGTATTTATTGTCGTTCCAATTATTCTCGCGATTCTATTATCCTTTACGACTTATGATATGGTGAGTTCGCCAAGGCCGATTGGACTCAATAACTACATTTACCTTCTAACCTCTGATGCCGAGTTTATGAAGTACATTTTATCCAATACCATTCGTTTCTCCATACTGGTTGGGCCAGGTGGGTACGTATTATCGTTCGTACTCGCGTGGTGTTTGGCACAACTCCCACACCGACTCAGAACGGTATTAGCGGTCATTCTGTATACCCCTTCATTAACTGCTGGGGTGACCATGAGTGTCATTTGGAAAGTATTTTTCGCAGGGGATTCGAGTGGGTATTTGAATTATATTCTTTTAGAACTTGGACTCATCGTAGAACCGATTGCGTTTTTACAATCCCCACAGTATCTTTTCATCATCATGGTCGGGGTTACTCTTTGGGGGTCGATGGGGGTTGGGTTCTTAGCGATGCTTGCTGGGATTCTAAATGTCGATAAAGAACTCTATGAAGCGGCCTATTTGGATGGTGTTAGAAACCGATTCCAAGAAGTCATTCACATTACGATTCCATCGATGAAACCACAAATGTTATTCGGTGCCGTGATGGCGATTGTTACGGCTTTCTCAACGGGTGCGATTGGGGTACAACTTTCTGGTAGTAACCCAACACCAAACTATGCGGGGTCCTTGATCGTAAATCACATCGAAGACTTTGGGTTTACCCGTTACGATATGGGCTACGCAGCTGCATTATCCGTAGCACTGTTGGGATTAATCTATTTCTTTAGCAAGATTGCCTATAAATTATTTGGAGAAAGGGACTAGGTATGTCATATGTCAAAATTTCAAGCCGTTAGAACCAATCCAGATAAATTTCATCTATCTCAACTCCCATATTTACTCTTTGTTTTGCCATTTGCAGCGATTATGATGCTGCCTTTAGCATACATTTTTAACCACGCATTTAAGCCATTTGATGAACTCATCGAATATCCACCCAGATTTTTAGTTCAAAGACCGACTTGGGATAACTTTATTGAGCTATTTGCAGCCTCAACCACAACTGGGATTCCGGTCTCGCGTTATCTCTTTAACAGTATCGTAATAACCTTATTAGTTGTGTTTTTTTCGATTTTCTTAAGTAGTATTACTGGATATGCCCTTTCGAAAATGAAATTTCATGTCAGTAAACTCTTATCAGAAATCAACACAATCGCGATGATGTTTGTCGGTACTGCTGTCATCATCCCGCGTTATATCATCACAGAGAGTTTTGGCTTAGTCGATACATTTTGGGTCCATATTATCCCATCACTAGCTGTGCCGATTGGACTATTTCTAATCAAACAGTTTATCGATCAAATTCCAAATGAACTCATTGAAGCTGCGAAGATTGATGGTGCAAATCACTTCACAATTTACTTAAAAATCATTTTACCACTCATTAAACCCGCACTCGCAACCATCGCGATTTTATCCTTCCAAGCAGTTTGGAATAACGCTGACGTGTCCGCGACTTACATCAATTCCGACAGTTTAAGAACCTTTGCGTATTACATGTCGACACTCTCATCATCCTCTAACCAAGTAGTTGGGATTGGCATGAGTGCAGCAGCGAGCTTAATCATGTTCTTACCAAACTTAATCATCTTCATTTTCCTACAAAGTAAAGTCATGAATACGATGGCTCACTCTGGGATTAAGTAGGAGGGTATCATGAAAAAACTATTCATGTTGTCCATCCTTGTATTAAGTCTTGGATTAATCGTTAAAAGTCCAATTCAAAGTAGTCAATCGTCTTCAGGGATTCCTTACAATACGTATACATTAGGGGAATACAATCGTTTGGTTCAAACTCAGACAGCCTATATTCCAGTGGGTGCTTTTAGCAACCTCAGTTTGAACAATCCTCAAGATATATATCAAAAAGATGATATTTTATATATCGCAGACACCGGAAACAAACGCGTCTTAAAAGTTGCTTTAAATGGTTCAGTTTTGGATACGTATTCCTCAACAGAATGGATCACACCGACAGGGATCTTTATTGAAGAACAGAAGATGTATATAGCTGATAAAGATGCGAGAACAATCTTTGTCTTTGATTTAACAACCAAACAAATTATAAGCCGAATCACAAAACCAACCTCTCCGATTTTTGGTCAAAATAACGCCTTTTTACCAATCAAAGTCGTTGTTGGTTCGAATGACGCTATTTATGTGGTTGGTGAAGGTTCCACCTCAGGAATCATTCAACTGAACTACGCCGGTGAATTTGTAGGGTACTTAGGGATTAACAGTGTCTCGATTTCATTTAGAAAGTTTTTATACAATCTATTTGTGAAACAGTCCGATTTAGCCTCATCACTACCACCGTCACCCACAAATGTGGCTTTAGGTCAAAAAGGGTCGATTTTAACCACCAATATTAACTTTGGACAATCCTTCAAACGTTTAAATATTTCAGGTGTAAATACCCTTTTAGGCGATACTAGATACCCAACTGAACCATTAAGTGATATATGGATGGATCAAGACAACTACATATATCTCGTATCAAGTACAGGCGAAATCTATGAATACGACGCGAATGGGCGTTTATTGTTCCAATTTAATACCAAAGACCGTTCGATGAAACAAGGGTTAGGTTTGACCAATACCCCTGCAGGTATCACTACTGACTCAAACGGAAATCTTTATATTTTGGACCGTATTTACAATAATATTCAAATTTATCAAAGAACCGTATTCGTAGATTTGGTACACGAAGCAGTAACTTTATATAATGACGGTAGATACTTAGAATCGAAACCATTATGGGAAGAAATCTTAAGACAAAATACCGGATTCGCTCTCGCACACTCCGCTCTTGGTGAAGCGTTAGCCAAAGAAGGTAACTTTGATGACGCTTTGGATTCATTTTATGAAGCTAAAGACCTCAGTGGGTATTCAAATGCGTACTGGGAAATCCGAAATGTTGCGATTCAAAATAATCTTGTCACTTGGATCATTATTCTTATCAGCATCATTGTAGTATTTAAGGTTGGTAAGAAAACGGTTGTATACTTGCCATTTTATGAATCAGCCAAATCGCGTGTTCATAAAATTAGTGAAGTTGAACTGGTAAGTCAAATTAGACTTTCTAAGCAAATCTTCAAAAAACCAGCAGATTTGGTTTACTATGTGAAACGAGATAACCGAGGTAGCTATTTATCTGGTTTACTGGTATTCGTAGCGTTCTTAGTGGTTTACTTACTCGATACGTATCTATCTGGGTTCTTATTCAGAAACCACTCTGTTGGTAATGTTTTACAACAAGTAGGAATCGTTTCTATTGTATTTTTCTTATTTGTGACTGTGAACTATTTAGTATCCACATTCTCAGATGGTGAAGGTCGATTCAAGGATGTCTTTGTGATGTCAGCTTATGCATTAGTCCCATTCATCCTATTCATCCCGATTATGACTGTTGTGTCGCATTTCCTGACTTATAATGAAGCCTTTATTTATACGTTCTATCATCAAATCGTCCTTTATTACACTGTATTCCTCTTTGTGTATACTTTAAAAGAAGTCCATAACTATACCCTATTTGAGACCATCAAATCCATTTTACTGATTCTATTTGGTATGCTCATTATGGTTCTAATGGGGCTTCTCATTTACGCTTTCATTGGTCAAGTATGGGACTTCATTGTATCTATTATTAAGGAGGTGATCTACCGTGCGTAAAACTTTATGGCTTAAAGTAACTTCGGTTATCTTATCGATACTCGTGATATTTTCAATCAATCACGTGATTCAAAGCGCATTCGTAGAAACCTCTGATCAAGCTTTACCAAGTTTCTCTGAACTTACCGATTATGTGTCATCGAATCGTTTTACTCAAACCGATGACTTAACTTTAGCAACCAGTCCATACACTTTAAATCCTGAACAAACCATCATCGATACGGAGCTCGGGATGGTTTACCTCGATCAAAGTTCACTGGCTTTTATGGTACAAAATGAAAATGGCTATGTGTTTTCATCGACAATCGACTACGAAACCTCCGGGTTGTCACCGAATTGGCAACGTCGTGTCAGAAGTGGTATTCATATTTACTCTTACAATACGAACAACCCAAATAACGCGAGAACCGAAGAGTTTATATTATCTGAAAATACCTCTAAATCGGTTCAAATAATTGATAATGGCTTTGAGTCGACGATTACATTTGGTATTTCACGTATTCGACTTACCGTTAGAGTTCAATTTTTAACAGAAGGCATCTTTATTGAAATACCAAATGATTCGATTGTAGAATCCGGAAACCACAAGATCGGGTCCATTTATGTCTATCCTTATTTGGGGGCTGTCAAAGGTGACACGACACCTGGATACATGTTCATTCCTGATGGTGTAGGTGCACTCATTCGCTATCAGGTCGCTTCAACCACCAGACAATATACGAAGGAGTTTTACAACCCAAACTTTTCATTCAATATGGAAACCGATTTAAATCGAATGACAGCAGAGGGGACAGCACTTTACGCACCTGTATTTGGAATGGTCCACGGGATTGATCAAAATGCCATATTCGCAACCATTGAATCTGGCGCAGAAAATGGTATCTTAACCATTAATTTTGCAGGTACATTAACCCCTTATAACGCGATATTTACGGAATTCATATACCGCCGTATTTACAATCAACCAGTTGATAAAGCGAATCGTTTTATCCAAATTATGCAAGAAAAACGGAATCCTGTTGACATTAAAATTCGTTATCAACTGTTAACCAATGAGAACGCCAATTATGTTGGTATGGCAAAAGCGTATCGCAATCAACTGATTGAACAAAATCAATTGATTAAGCAAACAGCTACTCGCGATAATAGTCCACTCAAATTAGAATCGATTGGGTTAGTTAAAAATGAAGGGTTATTATTTGCAGAGACTAACGTCATGACGACATTAAAGTCACTCACGTCAATTGTAAAATCCTTAAATAGTGAAATCGATGAAATCATAGTTGCTTATCAAGGCTTCACAAAATCAGGTGCGACCTGGGATGGCCCTGTTTATGAAGGTTTATCCAATCGTATTGGTGGAGCTAAAGATATCGAACGATTAAAAGCAGAAGTCGGCGAACTCTATTTTGTTACAGAATCATTAAAAGCGAGCTCACGTTCTGGTGATTATCAAAGTTTTAGAGATTTAGCTAAAAAAATCAACGAACAAACGTATCGATTCCAAGAATATGACCACAGTCGTTACCTTTTAAAACACAGTAAAGTCACTTCAAGCTTCAATCAAACGTTAAAGAGTGTCAGCAGATACGCTGTTGATGGCTTAGCCATGAGTTCGATTGGTAACACATTATATGCTGATTATGGTACAGGTGTATCGCTATCTGAATCGATGCGTATTTTCCAAGACCTCTTAAAGGGCGTTGAAAAGAAGATAGCCTTATACGACGCATATGCCTATATGTGGGGCACCATGAATGCCTACTTTGATGTTCCGATGTATTCGAGTCAGTACTTGTCATTCTCGGATACTGTTCCATTTATACCAATCGTTTTAAACGGGTATATGGATTTATATGGGGCAAACGCGAACTTTTATGACTACGCGAGAGACCAGCTCTTAAGAAGCATTGATTACGGCATTAATATCTCATTCATGGTTACAGAAGCGTCTTCAAAGAAACTTCAAGACACCGGATTAAGTGGCATTTATACCTCGCGTTTCACCGATTTAAAACCAGCCATTTTGACCTATTATATGTTTGTTAATGACGCTTTAAAACATGTTCAAAATCAAGCGATTGTGGATCGAACGGTCCTACAAACAGGTGTCGTTAAAGTGGTCTATGAAAATCAAACCGAAATTTATATAAACTACCTTAATCAATCGGTTGTAGTAGAAGGTCGAACCATAGAACAGAAGCATTTCGTCGTAATCCAAAATGGTATCGAAGTTTCAACTGTAAAAGGCGGTGGTATCTAATGGGAAAACCACTATCTAGAGCAACCCGTGAAAACCTATTTGGATACACGTTCATCGGTATATGGATTCTTGGATTCTTCATTTTTATGCTATATCCACTTTTAACCTCCATCATTTACAGTTTAAGTGATGTTAAATTAACCGCAGACGGAATTGTGTCTAAGTTTGTAGGATTCAAGAATTACATCGATCTATTCAAAATTGAAAAAGGGTTTGAATTTATCGAAGCACTCACCGCGTACTTACGACAAATGGTGTTACAAATTCCAGTTATCATCGTATTCTCGATCTTAATCGCACTATTGTTAAATCAAAAGATTAAAAGCCGTGGCATTTTCAGATCAATCTTCTTCCTACCCGTCATCATTTCCTCTGGGCCAGTCATTAACGAACTCATAGAACACGGTGCTGGTGGGACCAATATCTTTGAATCGTACGGGTTTATCACGATTATTCAAAACAGTTTGTCTACCGATTTGGCAAAACCGATTGTCGATTTGTTTTCACAAATCATCATTATATTTTGGTTTAGTGGGGTACAAATCTTGATTTTCTTAGCAGGGTTACAAAAGATTGATCAACAAATCTATGAAGCTGCACAAATTGATGGTGCAGGTCCATGGCAAGCCTTTTGGAAGATTACGATGCCTTCATTGAGTAGTTTAATCTTAGTTAACAGTATTTATACCATCGTGTTATTATCCACATTCTCAGAAAATAAAGTCATTCTCTCGATTAAATCCAATTTATTCAACTCTGTTACAGGGTTTGGGATGGCTTCAGCGATGGCGTGGATGTACGCACTCATTGTATTCTTAGCCATTGGCTTAGTTGGGCTACTCTTTAGAAGTAGACAACCAAGAAGGAGGTATTGAGTATGCAAAATCGAAAAGCAACCATTCAAAAGTTCTTTTTAGGCAGACACTTTACCGATGGCATTATTTTTAAAGTAATTATATATGTCTTATTAATCTCAATTGGATTTGTCTATGTCTACCCAATGCTATACATGGTATCAAACAGTTTGAAGAGTCAAAGTGACATCATTAACCCAATAATTAACTGGGTACCTTCGGCATTTTACATGGGAAACTATCAAAGTGCATTTAAGGTGCTAAATTACTTTGAAACACTTTATAAGAGTATTTGGATTACATTATTACCAGCCATTATTCAGACCTTGGTTACATCAGTGATTGGGTATGGGTTCGCTACCTTTAACTTTAAGTTTAAAAAAGTGTGGTTCATCTTGGTACTTTTAACCTTTGTCATTCCCCCACAAGTCTACATGATTCCACGTTTCGTTATGTTTTTTAGACTTTATTTATACCGTACTCCATTCGCAATCATCCTACCAGCAGTATTTGGACAAGGGTTAAATTCAGCCATCTTCATTTTGATTTTCTATCAATTCTTCAAAATGATTCCAAAAGCCTTAAACGAAGCGGCAGAAATCGACGGTGCGACCCCATTTTATATATTCTTTAGAATGGCTGTACCACTCTCTGTGCCAGCTTACATCACCAGTTTCTTATTTGGATTGGTCTGGTATTGGAATGAAACCTACATATCGAGTTTATTCTTAGACTCGAACGACGCCAACATGCAGCTCAAACTCGCGAACTTCGTATCCGAGTATTCCCAAATGGGTGGGTCTGAGCAATTGGTTATGTTAAACGAAGGGGTTCGCTTAGCTGCGACTCTACTCATCATCTTGCCGATGATTATCGTCTACTTCACGATGCAACGCTGGTTCGTTGAAGGGGTCGAAAAGACCGGCATCACAGGAGAATAATTATGAAAAAACTTACGACTTTCCTCGTTTTAGCCCTGAGTATCTTCGTCTTAGTGGCGTGTGGTTCTAAAGACCCTTACCCAGTGAACAATAAGTCTTACCGTGTAAACGTAAGACAAAATGTCGATGAGGTCGTCTTAGAAGAATTAGAACTCGCTTTTGATTTCTTTTGGGAAACCCAAAATACCAATGAATCTCAAGCAGGGTATGGTTTAATTCCAGACCGTTACCATACCAATACAAATACGGTTGGTACAGTCGCTTCCATCGCCTCTGTTGGATTTGGCTTAACAGCGATTCCAGTTGGGGTTGAAAATGGGTTTATTACACGTGAAGAAGGTGAAGAACGTGCCTTTAAGACGTTAGAGTCGATGTTGAAACTCGACCGTCGTCATGGATTCTTTTTCCACTTTATGAGTATGACAACCGGTGAACGTGTTTGGGAAAGTGAAGTCTCTATCATCGATACTGCACTCTTCATCAATGGTGCGCTTACTGCTGGACAATTTTTTGGTGGAAGAACTCAAAAGTTAGCCGAACAGCTCTATGAAGAAATTGAATGGAACTGGTATTATGACGCCGCTCAAAGCCGTTTCTATATGGGTTACTGGCCAGAACGTGGGTTTGCAGGACATTGGGATTCCTATGCGGAACAGCTTATGTTATATGTCCTAGCCGCGGGTAGTCCAACTTATCCAGTCGGTAAGAGTGCTTATAACCGAATGAAACTTTCTTCAACACTCCACAGTTCAACTGAAAACTATGGTGCGTTCTATTCAACCCATACAGGTAGTATCTTCACATACCAATTTTCACACGCATGGATTGATTTTGAATCTTATAATGACGCAGCTGGATTCAATTGGTTCACGAATTCGGTACATGCCACAGAAGCAGCCATAGCATATGCGAAAACACTCACTTCAATATACCCAGGTATCAATGAAAACTCTTGGGGGATGTCTGCCGCAGATGGTCCTAATGGCTACAAAGGTAATTATGGATCGGGTCCATCGGCAGGGAATGCCCATTTCAACGACGGGACTGTCCCAGCTTATGGAGCGATTGGATCTATTGTCTTTAAACCAGAAGCAGCCATTAACGCCATGAAAAACTATCGAACGTTCCCACAATTCCATTCGAAATATGGATTTAAAGACGCTTATAACCTTTCCGTTGGTGTAAATGGATGGTTTGGTAACGACATTATTGGTATCGATAAGGGGATTTCACTCGTGATGTTAGAAAACTATATGTCTGGCATGATTTGGGAGATTTTCATGGAAATTGACTATGTTCAAGAAGGTCTTAAGAATCTCGAATTTCAAAAAGTAGAATAATGCATAAAAGCCCATTATGCCCTAGGGTTTGAGTTGAAAACCCTAGGAATTTGGGTTAAAATAGAGTAGGTTAAACGTTTCAATTTAACCAGGAGCCCAGTATGAATACAAAAAAAACCATCGAACATATTCAAAAAACAGCCTTTGATTTTTTTATGAATGAAACCAATTTTAACGAAACAGAAACCGGATTTGGGATGACACTTGACCATACTGAAAAAAAGGGTGTCGCAACCATCGCAGCGGTTGGTTTTACCCTATCCGCCTATGTGGTAGGAGATGTTTATGGCTATATCTCTAAAGAAGAGGCCTTAGATAAAGTGAAGAAAACCTTACTGACCCTGCGTGACCATGTGAGTCATTATGAAGGTCTTTTCGCGCATTTTATTGATTTTCACACTGGTAAACGCTTAGGACATTGTGAATATTCCACCATCGATACCGCACTCGCTTTAAATGGGGTCATTACAGTGGATAGTTATTTTAATGACGACACGATTCACGCTTTAGCGAATGACATCATCAAGCGCGTGAACTTTGATATGTTGATTCATACCCATGAAGGTAAAAAACGCCTCTACATGGCTTATAACCCGGATAAGAAAGGCGATTACGTCACAGATAAACCGGGATTCATCCACCACTGGGGGATGTTTGCTGAACAACTCATGATGTATGTCATGATTGCAGGCCTTAAAGAAGACAAAAACGAATCGAAGGCTCTATACAATGGCTTCGATCGTATCTATAAATCGTATCAAAAACACCATTATATCATTACACCAGGGAATACCTTATTTGTGTATCAGTTTCCACTGGCTTGGCTCAATTTAGAAGACATTGAGGATGCGGATGGCATAAACTGGTTCATCAATGCGAAAAAAGCGACTTACGGTCACCGTGCTTTTTGTCTAAGACACCAAAAGACATTTAAAACATTCAACCATTACAGCTTTGGCTTAACCGCGGGGTATACACCGACTGGCTATTATGTTGCGAATGCATTACCAAATACCTTAGGTAAATACTATACCAACGGCACGATTTCACCGTCTGCGATGGTGGGCAGTTTACCTTTCGCTCCTGAAATCGTCTTACCAGCCATTAGGAAAATGGTAGAAGATCCTAAACTATGGGGCAAATACGGTTTAGTTGGTGCTTATAATTATGAAAATGGTACTTGGATTTCTAATCGTGACTATGCTTTAGATAAAGGCCTTGAACTATTAATGTGTAATGCCTATTTATCCAAAGATGTCATGCGTGCTTATATGAAACACCCAATCATTCAAAAGGGTATGGAGGTCTTACAGTGGCGAAAGATTTAAATCAAGTGGTCTATCAAATCTACCCCTTAAGCTTTAAAGATTCGAATGGGGATGGGATTGGTGATTTAAACGGCATTATTACAGAACTCGATTATTTAAAGGATTTAGGTGTCGATGTCATTTGGTTATCCCCAGTGTATCAATCTCCAATGGATGATAACGGGTACGATATCTCCGATTACTATGAAGTAAACCCAATGTTTGGTTCGAAAACCGATTTAATGAATCTATTGAATAAAGCCCATGAAAAAGGCTTAAAAGTCATTATGGATTTGGTTTTGAATCATACTTCTGATGAACATGTTTGGTTTAAAGAAGCACTCAAAGGGCCTAACAATCCATATTATGATTACTATATATGGTCGGATACACCAAGTGACATCACCTCAGTATTCAGTGGGTCTGCTTGGCAATATGTCGAACACTTAAAACAGTATTACTTCCACTTATTCTCGGTTAAACAACCCGATTTGAATTGGCAAAACAAAACCTTAAGAACTGAAATCTATAGGATGATCAACTATTGGTTAGATTTAGGTTTTGACGGCTTTAGACTCGATGTCATCGATTTAATCGGAAAAGATGTCTATTCAAAAAGACTCGCAGATGGCCCTTATCTCGATGCTTACTTAGAAGAACTTTACGAAACCTGTTTTAAAGGTAGAGAGGTCTTCACGGTGGGTGAAATGCCAGGTATCTCATTAAAACGCGCCAATGAGATCACTTCGACCCACCCCGCATTAGATATGGTTTTCCAATTTGACCACATCGCCTTAGATGAACAACCCGGTCAAGGCAAATGGATGTTAAAAACCTTAGACTTACACGCTTTAAAACAAACCTTAAATAACACACAACAAATCTTTAAAGATAAGGGTTGGCCAAGTCTGTTCTTATCGAACCATGATCAACCCAGAGCGGTATCGCGTTACGGGAATCCATCAGAAAAGTATCGAAACGATTCGGCCAAAATGTTATTCACGCTGTTATTCGGCATGAAAGGGACACCTTACATTTACCAAGGTGAAGAGTTCGGAATGACTGGTATCAAAATGGCAATTGAAGACTATAAAGATATCGAAACGAAAAACATCTATCAAGAACTTAAACAAAAAGGATTTAAAGAAGCAGATATTATGAATTCCATTTACGCGAAGAGTCGCGATAATTCAAGAACCCCAATGCAATGGAATGAAACCGTGAACGCAGGATTTTCCACTGGGTCCCCATGGCTAAAAGTGAATCCTAACTATGTACTCATCAACAGGGATACCGATCAAAAAGACCCGAATGGGATTATCACTTATGTCAAAGACTTATTGAAATTGAGAAAATCTAATCCACTCTTTAACACAGGAGCGTTTAATCTCTTGTTCGAGGATCATCCGAACCTATTCATCTACGAACGTGCAAGTGAAACCGAACGCATCGTTGTGGTATGTAACTGGACCGATGTTACAATCGAAAATCCACTTTCGATAGAGAAGATGAGCGTTTTACTCTCAAATAGCACAGATCACATAACCTTAAAACCGTATTATACGGGTATTTATTATGAAAAGAGGACCATTCATGCTTAATATCAAAACCCTATTAAATAGTCTTTCCATTGAAGAAAAAATTGGACAGTTGATGCAACTGGCACCCTTTTTCTTCATTGGAGATTTAAAAAAAGAAGTATATGGACCAATTCAAGCCTTAGGCTTAAAAGAGGAAGAGGTGTTTTTGTCGGGTTCTGTATTGGGTATTGGTAATGCCTCTGAAATGAGACGGGTTCAAGAAGCGTATTTAGCGAAAAGTAGACATAAAATCCCACTCATTTTTATGGCAGACATCATTCATGGGTATAAGACCATATTCCCTGTACCCCTCGCGATGTCAACCAGTTTTAACCCAGATTTGATAAAAAAGGCCGCGCGTATTTCGGCGTTAGAAGCTCAAACAGCAGGCATTCATGTTACATTCTCACCGATGGCTGACTTATCGAGAGACCCTCGTTGGGGTAGAGTAGTTGAAGGTTTTGGTGAAGACCCATATTTGAACCAAGTGTATGCGAAAGCAATGGTTGAAGGCTATCAGCACGATGGTATTGAAAAGGTTGGGAATCTCGCAAGCTGTGTGAAGCATTTCGCGGCTTACGGTGCGAGTGAAGCGGGTCGCGACTACAATACCGTGGATATCTCAAGACTAAACTTACACCAATATTATTTATCCGGATATAAAGCCGCGATCGATGCCGGTGCACGCTTAGTCATGACGTCATTCAACATTATAGAAGGCATTCCAGCGACTCAAAATAAATATCTCTTACGAGAACTATTAAAAGTACAGTGGCAATTCGATGGGGTCGTCATCTCCGATTACGACTCACTTCGTCAAACGATTGAACACGGGACTTCTGAAGATGATTATGACGCAGCGAAAAAAGCTATTTTAGCCGGTCTGGATATTGAAATGGCGACATCCTCTTATGTTCTAAACTTGAAGAAACTGATCGAAAATAATGAAGTACCGATGTCACTCTTAGATGACGCTGTGTATCGAGTGCTTAAACTTAAAAATGATCTCGGACTCTTCGATAACCCATTTAAAGGTGCAGATGAACAAAAAGAACGTGAATTTGTGCTTTCTAAAGAGAATAAAAAGGTTGCTTTAGAAGTTGCGAAAGAATCGATGGTATTACTTAAAAACGATTCGGTATTACCACTGAAATATACACAGAAAATCGCTTTATTAGGCGAATACTCGAAGAATCCACACACGATTGGACCTTGGAGTTGGCATGGTCGAAGTGAGGATTGTACACCCCTTTATCAAGCCATATCAAAATACACTAAACCACTTTTAGTCAGCGATTCGAACGATTTATCTACATTAAGTCCTTCTGATTATCAAGCCTTAGTAGAATCGGACGTAGTTGTCGTCGCTATTGGTGAACACGCGATTGAATCGGGTGAAGCACATTCGAAAACGAATCTCACACTAAAACCAAACGATTTAAGATTGATTGAGGACTTATCTAAACTCGGTAAGAAAATCGTCTTAGTCTTATATCACGGTAGACCAGTCGTTCTAACGGATGTCGAACCGAAAGTACACGCGATACTTGATACATTTTTCTTAGGTACGATGGCACAAGAAGCGATCACAGAAACCTTATTTGGATTTAATAATCCGTCCGGGAAACTCACGATGAGTTATCCACGTTCTGTTGGTCAAATTCCAATCTATTATAACTATTTGAATACCGGTAGACCTTTTAAAAACGATGGGAACCCATTTACATCCTTTTATTTAGATGAAAAAAATACACCCCTCTATCCATTTGGTTATGGTCTGAGTTATTCTTCATTTAAGTTATCGAATTATCGTCTATCCAAACAAATCATTCGTGAATCCGAACCTATTCTTGTTTCAATTGATGTTGAAAATGCCTCTCCAATAGATGGGTATGAAACAGTTCAACTCTATATAAGAGATTATGCGGCTGAAGTAGCGAGACCGGTTCAAGAGCTGAAACAGTTTAAAAAAGTATTCGTAAAAGCGAAATCCAAACAAACCGTTACATTCGAATTAACTGTCTCTGATTTGGTTTATGTTCATAGTGATTTATCAACCTATGCAGATCATGGACGTTTCAGTATTCAAGTCGGTAACACGTCCAATCAGGTGCACACAACCGATATCACATTCCTATAGGAGGCCCTTATGCAACTAAAAATCGATATTAAAAAGCATTTACTTTCCAGCAATGATCTCGTCTTTGAATTGCTTGAAAGCGGTGATTTGTTTCGCATTCGTTACCACCACAATCAAATCAACCTCCTTCGAGGGAATCTATTAGATGGGGCTGTATCCAATCTCTATTTAAGACGTTTTTTTGCAGGAAAATATGAATATAGAAAACTTTTAGGTGTCCAATCCAACGTCCAATTTGAAATTGTTGGCAATCAAGCAGTTTATCAAGGACAAGCGTTTGGCATTGATTATCAAGTTGTTTTATCCTTACACGGTCATGCATGGGTGTATGATGTATTACTTGGTAAGAAAACCTTAGATGGGGTTTACGATCTATTCTATGGTCAGGATGTCGGAATCGCTTCAACTGGCTCTATTCTCGCCTCTGAAGCGTATACCGCTCAATATATTGATCATCAAGCTTTCAAGAGCCCATTTGGGTATACCATTTGTTCAAGACAAAACCAAGGTGACACACAAGTATTACAGCTTGGGTCATTAACTAAAAATATTGGTTATAGTACAGATGGAACTCAATTCTTTGGTCTAGAGTATAAGAAAACCAATGAACCTAAAGCGCTATTTGAACCTTTATTAACGAATCAAAACTATCAATACGAATTCCCATACATCGTTTTACAATCCGAAGCACTCAAATTAGATAGAACAACTTCAGTTGCGTTTTATGGTTTCTATAAACCGTTTCATGAAGGGATTGTTACGGAAAAATTCTCAGTACTAGAGAACTATGATCTCATTAAAGAGTTTTACCGACTAACCCAACCTAAGCGTGTCAAACCTTGGATCCAAGCACAGGATGTTATTGTTGGTAAATCAGTAGATGAGAAATCACTTAAAGCTTTATACCCAGTTCAAAACCATCTAGAAAAACAAAACGAAGTCTTGTCGTTCTTTACAGATACCCATACCCATGTGGTCACCCAAGCGAAAGAACTCTTAGTTGAACGTCCTCACGGACACATGCTTATTCATGGGGATTTACTCCATGTTTCAGAGCGTGTAATGGCTCAAACGAACTTTATGTACGGCGTATTCGCTTCCCACGTGGTATTGGGTAATACAAACTTCCATAAACTTTTGGGTGTGGTCAGAAACTTCTTAAATTTAGATAAGTTATCTGGTCTTCGTATCTATATTGAAAAAGATCATAAATACCAACTGCTTACCCTCCCTTCTTATTATGAAATTGGGATTAACTTCGCGAAATGGGTTTATGTATTAAATGACGATACTTTAGTCATTGAAGTCTCAGTAGATAAAGGTGAACTTTCCCAAAAACTCAGCTTTAAGTCCCTACAAAAGAAAGACTATAAAGTATTGATTACACAAGCCTTAGTGATGCACCCACAAGAATACGAAGTCAATATTCCGATTCAAATCGATGGGGATACTCTGACTATCGATACCAGTTTAAATGGGTTCATTCATGACCATTATCCTACCTTAAAATACCGTTATAGAACAAATGGCTTACCGCTTAGTGAAGCGATGTTGACCAAACATGAAGCCTTATCAAATTTTGGTGTCATCACATTCGAATACCCTAAAACACATGCGTTTGATCTTTATATTGATGGGACATTTGATACCTTTAAATCGGTTGAAATCGATACAAAAGCCTCACAAAAGACCTATAACGCATTTATTGAACGTTTAACAGGGATTGAATTAAAACACCCTAAACAACAAGCGAAGCTCGATGTTTTAAATGAATCGGCGTTCTGGTTTACCCATAATGGTTTGGTTCACTATAGCTCACCACACGGATTAGAACAATCGAATGGCGCCGCGTGGGGTACTAGGGATATTTGTCAGGGTCCTGCTGAACTCTTTATGGCGGCTTCTCGCTACGACATTGTAAGAGAAATCCTACTCAAAGTATTCAAACGTCAATTTGTTGAAGATGGGGACTTCCCACAATGGTTCATGTTTGATAAATACTACCGTATTCAAGCCCATGAATCTCATGGGGATATCGTCATATGGCCTTTAAGAACTTTAGCTTTATACTTAAAAGCGACCCAAGACTTATCGATTTTAGATGAAAAAGTCCCATTCATATCGAAAAAAGAAAATGCGTTTGTTCAATATGATAAAACGCTTCTAGATCATATCAAAGAAACCTTAGATTGTATCGAACGAAGCTACATTCCAAATACCCATTTACCACGTTATGGTGGGGGCGACTGGGACGATACTTTACAACCTGCGAACCATGACTTGACGGAAAAAATGGCTTCCGGTTGGACGATTGCGTTATTATTTGACGCTTTGAATACCTTATCTATTGAGTTAGCACATCATCCGATTGCGAAACGCTTAGTTAGCATGAAGACCGATATACAAAAAGACTATAATAAGTTTATGGTTAAAGATGGGGTACCAGCTGGGTTCATCGTATTCAATGACAATCAAACCATTGATTACTTATTACACCCAAGCGATCACAATACGGGCTTAAAATACCGTTTACTCGCGCTCAAACGTCCAATCATCTCAGAAATGATTGAAACTGATCAAGCAAACCTTTATAAAGAACTCATTAAAACCCATTTAAAACATCCAGATGGCGTACGCTTAATGGATACTGCAGTCACGTATCGCGGGGGTTTAAAGACCTATTTCAGCCGTGCTGAAACTGCGTCCAACTTTGGTCGCGAAATAGGGATTCAGTACTGTCATGCCCACATTCGTTTCATCGAAGCGATGGCGAAGCTCGGCGAACCAAACCTCGCTTATGAAGCCTTATTTACAATTAACCCAATCGATATCCAAAAATCCGTACCTAATGCGATGTTACGTCAATCAAACGTGTACTTTTCAAGCAGTGACGCAGCATTTAAAGACCGCTATGAAGCGAAACGTGATTTTGAAAAAGTGAGAAGTGGCGAAATTCCGGTGAAGGCTGGTTGGCGTATGTATTCATCGGGTCCTGGTATTTATTTAAACCAAATGGTTTCAAATGTATTGGGTTTTAAACAATACCATAAAGGCCTTTGGATTGACCCATCCTTACCACTGGACTTAGATGGTTTAGTTTTAAATTACCATATGAGGGAATACCCGCTGTCGGTATCTTATCGCTTTGGTAATGAGGTCTTAGTCAAAGTCAATCATAAACCTGTTTCGGTGAAGCCGATGCGAAATACGTATCGAGACGCAGGGGTCTGGATTGAACAAGGCGACTTAGTGCCAAATCAAACAAACCATATTGAAGTTACACTTAAAAAACACTAATCCTTAAAGCATGTGCGTAAAACCACATGCTTTTTTGATATACTAAAATTAGACAGGATGTGAAACTATGTGGATTGTTACCGGCGCGAGCGGTCATATTGGCCATCAAGTATGTGAAACCTTACTCAAACAAGGCAATGAAGTTAAAGTGCTTGCGAGAAACCCACTCAAGCATTTTCCGCCTAATTCAATAACCGTTTCATTAGGGAATTTATCTGACCCATTATTCCTAAGGCAAGAAATATATAGCGGTGATGTTGTGGTTCACTGTGTTGGCTTAATCGATTTATTCAATCAAGACTATGAAGCTTCCTACGAATCCAATGTCAAAACCACTCAAGCAATCGCAGACATCTGTTTGGAAAATAGAGCTAGACTCATTTACATATCGACTGCCGATATCATTGAGAAAGAACCTACTGGGTGGATTGAAGAACCCGTGACGTTTAAAACTTTTACAAAAGAGGAACATTACGGTTATACCAAAAAAGAAGCGACACTCCATGTCCGAAAAGCCATTAAAAATGGTTTATCTGGGATCATTCTTTACCCGACAGCCGTTATCGGTCCGAATGACTATAAACTGGGTCCAATTACTTCACAAGTTAAACAAGCGGTCCGAAAACGATTTGTATTCTCACTCCATGGGGGTTATAACTTCATAGACGTTGAAGATTTATCGAAAGCCATCATTCAAAGTGCCTATTTACCCTATAACGATGAATTCATTCTATCGGGATCCAATTTATCGATTACCGATTTATATAAACGCATTCGAAAGTACACCCAAAAGGCGAAGTTTATAGTACATGTGCCACTTTGGCTAGCTCGATGGGTAATTCGCTATTCAAAACAATATTCACTTAAAATGATCGAAGTCATTCAAGAAAACCACAAGTTCTCGAATGTTAAAATGAAGAAGTACTTATTATCAGAATTAAAACCCTTTGATTTAACCTTAGCTGAGACCATTCGATTTATTCAAACAAAGCCCTAAAAAATGCCAGTTTAAGGCATTTTTTTTGTTTCTTTAATGGTATAATCTTTTTGTAGGTGATTATTATGGAAAACAAACTCCCAATTGGTCAAAGATTGACCACAGAAATTCAAAAAATCGGTATCAATGGCGAAGGCATCGGTTATTACAACCGTAAGGCTATTTTTGTTGATTTCGCATTACCCAAAGAAGAAGTTGAAGTTGAAATTACTGCAGATTTTGACACATACTATAAAGCGAACTTAGTTCAAATTATCAAAAAGAGCCCATCTCGTGTAGAACCGTTTTGTCCGGTATACCACGAGTGTGGGGGTTGCCAGCTTCAACACCTCGCTTACGATGAAACGCTCGCGCTTAAACGTGAACTCATCATCCAAGCGATTCGTCGTTATGTAAAGACCAAAGTCTCTTTAGATTTAATTAAACCCACGATCGCTTCTAACCCAAATACGCATTATAGAAACAAAGCGAGCTTGCCGCTACAATACAAGTTTGGTAAAAACATCATTGGGATGTATAAACCCAATTCGAACCATCTAGTAGAAATCAAGGATTGCCCGATTCAAGAACAAGACATCAATAAGTTCTATACGCTCATTTTAAATCAAATGGATAAGCGTAAAATCCTTGCTTATAACAACACCTCGAAGACTGGTACAGTACGTTTTATCATCATTCGTCGTGCCGAAGCGACTGCACAAATTCAAGTTACCTTTATTTTATATAAGGAAGATCCTGAAATTGTGGAATTAGGTAAATACTTGGTTGAAAAGTTCAAAGAAATTGTCTCTGTTTACCGTGTCATTAACGACGACTTGAAGTCTCGCGAATTCTTTACCAAGAATACGAACCTCATTGCTGGAACCGAAGCCATCAATGAAGTCCTAAACGACGTTGTCTTCTCTTTAAAACCGGATGCATTCTTCCAACTCAACACGAAACAAGCGGATGTTTTATATAATAAAGTCATTGAACTAGGACAATTTAAACCAACCGACATCGTGATTGATGCTTATAGTGGCATCGCACCGATTGCACAATATGTCGCCCCACACGTCAAACGCGTCTACGCGATTGAATCGGTCGAAGCTTCGATTCAAAGTGCGAAAGACACGATCATTCAAAATACCCACAAAAACATCGACCTCTTAAAAGGCGATGTGGTTGAAGTCTTAAATAAGAAAAAAGATATTCCAGTGGATGTCATCGTATTTGACCCACCAAGAACAGGCTTAGGTGAAAAAGTCACCGCATTCTTATTAAAGAAGAAACCAAAGAAGATTATTTACATCTCATGTAATCCATCTACGCTCGCAAAAGACTTAGATGTGCTTACACAGGCTTACACGATCAAATCGATAGAACCAATTGATATGTTTCCTTTCACCAGCCATGTGGAGACGGTGGTATTGATGTCAATGGTATAAAAATAAGGTGTATTTAAAACATTGATAAATCAAGGGTTTCCAAGTGTAGTTAGTTTTTCTATATTATTTTCTAGAGCTGATAATGCTGGGAAACTCTTATTTTTAGTGGTTGAGGAAACATAACAAAGACTAAAATTGCCATAGGGTTGAGTTGACAGATTAGATGGATTGGTAGGGTTGTGGAGATAGGATAGATGTGATAAGATATTTTAAATAGCCTACATATCATAAATAATGTTTTGCTATATGTTGAATAGTCAGTGTGTACGTTTATAAAATTTTAAGGCTTTATTTTATATGAATTGGAAGTGGGGATCAGCATGTTTAAAAAAATAAATAATTTCTTGAATTGTTTAATTGGTTCATTTATCGGTGTGTTTATTGCTCATAGTATATATACATATTTTGATTTTAGAAATAATCCAGGTTTATATGATATTCAATCGACACCTTGGCACATGAGTATTCAAGTATATGGGTGGGGTACTGCTGTAATAATATTTATTACTATTATTCTTAAGTTATTAATAAAAAAGAAGATGAAAGAAATTAATAATACTTTTTATGTTGATTGTTTATAAAAAATATTAATTTGGAGGTAGAACATGTCTAAAAACCCAAAAGTTCATTTTATACCACCTAAACCTCCAAAACGAGAGAAAAGAGTAGGTATTTACTGCCGGGTCAGTAGTAATAGTTTTGAACAATTGAAAAGCCTTACTGCTCAAGTATCTGCCCTTACAAGGGTAACTGCGGCCACGCCTCAATGGTTACTTGTTGATGTTTATATGGATATTGCCTCCGGGAAAACCGGTTCTTCTCGCAAAGAGTTCTCTCGTATGCTTGAAGATTGCAACTCCCATAATCTAGATATAATACTCACTAAGAGTATTAGCCGATTTGGTAGAGATACAGTGGATACACTTGAAGCATTAAATCAACTAAAAACGTTAGGAGTTCGTGTAATATTTGAGCAAGAAGATCTAGATACTGCAAATACAGATAGTGACCTTATGATATCTATCATCGAAGCTATTGCACAGGCGGAAAATGAATCTAGAAGTGATAATATAAAATGGGGTATTAAACAAAGAGCGGCACAAGGCACTTCAAAGCTGTATAACCGTAAATGTTATGGCTATAAAAATGATGTTGATGGCAGTCTTATTATAGATGATGAAGAGGCTAAAAATGTACAGCTAATATTTGATTTTTACCTTCAAGGCAAAAGTATTATAGGAATAATTGAAGAGTTAGAAAGGCTTGGTATTAAATCCCCAACTGGAAAAGATAAGTGGAGTAAAAGGACAATTGATGTAATGTTAAGTAATGAAAAATATATAGGAATAGTTCGACTATTAAATTCAGGGAAGTACGAAGCTCATTATATTTCTGAAGATAATAATCCTTCTATTATAAGTGATGAACAGTTTAAGGCAGTACAGATTGAGAAGGCAAATAGAAGTAATGTTATAAAGGGTGAAGATGGCAACCAGAGAAAAAATAAAAAGTACAGTTCTAAGAGAAAATAGCAAATTTGTATTTATGGAGGTTACTTGGATTGAAAAAAATGAAAAATAATAATAAGTCAAAAAGAATCATCATAATTACAATTCTAATCTTATTGGCTGTTTTTGGAGGTATAACCGTCTGGGGTAATCTTACAGTAGGCACCACTCGTTATAAGATAACTTTGGAGCGTTTGCCAGTTGCATTTGAAGGATATAAGATTGCACAGATTGCAGATTTGCATAATTCAGAATTTGGAGAGGATAATTCGAAAACAATTAAAATCTTGAAAGAGGAGAATCCTGATATCATTGTTATTACTGGTGATCTGGTAGATTCAAATCACATGGACATAGACATTGCAATAAAGTTTATTCAACAGGCGGTAAAAATTTCTCCGTGCTATTATGTGACAGGCAACCATGAGGCATGGATTGGAGATATCTACTATGAACTGGAAGAACAATTGCTCGACGCAGGTGTCACTGTATTACGTGATGAGGTGATTACAATATCGAATGATAAAGACAGCATTCAACTGATTGGTTTGGACGATCCTGATTTTTCAGATCAGGCTCCTTACCTTCAAGAGAGCATGCTAGAGGCTAAACTTTACAATATGAATTTAAAAGATGGGTTCAAGATTTTATTGTCGCACAGACCAGAATTCTTTGGAGTATATGTAAAAAATGACATTGATTTAGTTCTCAGTGGTCATGCACATGGCGGGCAGTTCAGAATTCCTTTTATAGGGGGCGTTATTGCTCCAAATCAGGGGTTTTTCCCAAAATATGATGCAGGAGAATATCATGAAGCCAATACTACGATGATTGTCAGTCGTGGTATTGGAAACAGCATAATTCCCGTAAGAATTAATAACAGGCCAGAAGTGGTTATTGTCCAATTATATTCTCAATGATAAAACCTAGCTTACAGGGTATTTTGAAGCATAAAAACAAAATAGCCTACTTTCTTAAAGCTAAGCACAGATGACATAGAAAAGAAAAACGACGAGTAAACATTGATAAATAAAGATATCTTACGATTTATTGACTTATTCCATAAATAGTCTAAGTATTTCACGTTGAGTCTATCGTATTGCTTTCTTTAAAAACGGCTTAACAAAACCATTCATATAATAATAGAAGAAGTATCTAACCTCTTAAATCAGGGTTAAATACTTCTTTTTTACTTTTTGCCCAATGTGGAAACATATCGAAATCAATGTGGAAACATCTAAAGAAGTTGTTTTTATTGACTCCGTAGTTTATTGTGATACAATATATCTATATGAATGAGCGCTCATATAGATAGGAGATTAGTATGGATCAAAAAGATATAATAGAGTTTTGTGAATGTAATGTTCTTCACCCTGAAAAAATAGAAATAGCCCATAAAAACTTACTAGATAATGAATCTATTTCACTGCTAACTTTGTTCTTCAAAACATTTAGCGATCCCACAAGAATGAAAATCATATTGGCATTAAAAGAAACCGAGTTGTGTGTATGCGATCTGTCTGCTGTGATTAGTGTCAGTCAATCCGCTGTCTCACATCAATTGAAAACCTTAAGAGAGAATCGTTTGGTTAAATACCGAAAAGAGGGAAATGTTGTTTATTACTCGCTTGACGATGACCACGTCCACGTGTTAATAACTCAAGCAATGAATCATCTAAAACATAAGTAGAATGGAGAAAAAACATGAAAGAGATTAAATATAGTTTATCAGAAATTAGCTGTGCGAGTTGTGCAGATAAGATTGAACAAAAGATAAAGAAGTTAAACGGAGTTGAGGAAGGTTATTTAAACTTTGTTACAAAAGAAATCAAGGTACAAGTTGCGGATTCAACTGATACTGCAAGACTATTTGACACGATTAAAAAAATTGTGAAAGATGAAGAGGGTGATGTCGAGGTATGTGAACTAACCCCAAATGTCATTTATGCAATAGATGGTTTAGACTGTGCAAATTGTGCGGCTAAGATTGAAGAAAAATTAAACAAAACCGAAGGAATTTTAGGTGCCAACATTGATTTTCTAGCAAAAAAACTGACACTTCAATTCAAAAATTCGCTAGATCAAAAACGTATAGAAGAAAAGGTTCAAAAAATTATTGATAAAATTGAGCCTGGCGTAACGATAGCACAATCAAATGTGAAGAATGAAGATCACGTGGATGAAGAATCATCAATGACGAAAGATTTAATCATCTTCGGTATAGGTATCTTACTATTTATTGGAGGATTATTGATTGCTGAAGGAACGGTTTTTCGTTATGTATTACTTATACTAAGTTATTTCATCATCGGTGGAGAAGTTGTACTGAAGGCAGTCAATAACATATATCGAGGTAAGGTGTTCGATGAAAACTTCTTAATGACGATAGCAACTATGGGTGCATTTGCTATTGGAGAGCATCCTGAAGCAGTTGCAGTTATGATTTTTTATAAGGTCGGTGAATTTTTCCAAGACGTAGCAGTCAATCGATCCAGAAGATCCATAAAAAAATTGATGTCAATCAGACCTGATGTTGCAACGATTAAAAAAGGCAACACTTCTGTGGAAATGCGTGTTGAAGACGTTCAAACTGGAGAGATAATGATCATTAAACCAGGCGAAAGAATTCCGCTTGATGGTGAAGTGTTGTCAGGAGCTTCCACAATTGACACAAAAATTCTAACAGGAGAATCTGTGCCTGTAAATGTTACAAAAGGTGAGATGGTACTCTCTGGTTGTATTAATATCAATGGTTTATTGACCGTTAAAGTTACCAAACTCGCAAGCGAATCAACTGTTTCTAAGGTACTTGAATTGGTCGAAAATGCAACCAGCAAAAAAGCACCAACCGAGAATTTTATCACTAAATTTGCACGAGTATATACTCCAATTGTCACTTCGTTGGCTGTTTTGATTGCGGTAATACCACCACTCGTTATACAAGGTGCAACTTTTGAGGAATGGATCTACAGAGCACTTATATTCTTAGTTATTTCGTGTCCATGTGCACTCGTTGTATCGATTCCGCTTGGTTTCTTTGGTGGTATTGGAGCTGCATCAAGAAATGGTATCTTAGTTAAAGGTGGAAACTACCTAGAAGCATTAAATAACATTGAGATTGCAGTTTTTGATAAGACTGGCACATTGACTGAAGGAACGTTTACGGTGACTGAAATTAATACAGCAAATGGTGCAACACAAGAAGAGTTACTTGAAAAAGCAGCTTATGTGGAAAGTTTTTCTAATCATCCTATCGCTGTCTCAGTCGTCAATAAATACAATAAACAAATTGATCAAAGTTTAATAACTGATGTTGAAGAAATATCTGGACACGGTGTGAAAGCAACCTATCAAAATGACATCATTGCAATAGGGAATGCTAGGTTGATGAAAAGAGAAGGTATTGAATTCAAGGAATCTGTTGCCTTGGGTTCAATTATATACATCGCTATCAATGGGAAATATGTTGGAAATATTGTTGTCTCAGATCAGATAAAGAAAGACTCAAAAGCAGCTATCAAAATGTTGAAATCATTAGGCATTAAAAAAACTGTCATGCTAACTGGTGATAAGAAATTAGTTGCTGATACAGTTGGAAAAGAGCTAGATATCGATGAAATTCATAGCGAATTGTTGCCTGAAGATAAACTCAACATTGTAGAGGAGTTATTACTCCAAAAATCGAGCAAGGGAAAACTATTCTTTGTAGGTGATGGTATCAACGATACACCAGTATTAGCGAGAGCTGATATCGGTATAGCTATGGGTGGACTCGGTGCCGATGCAGCCATCGATGTAGCTGATGTCGTGATAATGAATGATGAACCTTCAAAGATAGGTACTGCGGTCTTTGTGGCAAAGAGAACCAGAAAGATTGTTTGGCAAAATATATACTTCGCACTAGGAGTCAAATTCCTGTTTCTAGCCTTAGGAGCTATCGGAATCGCAACTATGTGGGAAGCCGTGATTGCTGATGTCGGGGTGTCTTTATTAGCAGTTCTGAACGCAATGAGAGTACTCAAATATGATTACAAAAATAAATAGTTGATTTGATTCGAATGTGTTAAGGGATTGTGTTCATATTGGTTATGATAATCTTAGTCTCTTCAAATAAAAACAATTTCAACTAGTTGTAATCTAAGGTAGCATAATTGTATTTAAGTAGATAGATCAAACCAGAAGTTAAAATTAAGGGGGAAGAAAATGTTATATATATTGAAATGGTAACATAAAAATCATGAATCGGTAAGTAAAAACTACCAAATATCACATAAAAATGCCCTATTAAGGGCATTTTTTAATAATATGAGTCTATCAAGAGAGCTTAGCAGTTTTTGAGATAGACTTTTTCTTTGCGCAAAATTGAAATTAAAATTTAAGGTAACACGGAGTTGAACTTCAAGTGAAAATTATGTAATGTATTATCATGCAGGATAGATTTAATTTATATTAGGATGGAAATATAACTTAATGGATGTATTGTAGACTGAATGGAGACATTTATTCATGGTATAATGATTTAAATTAAGAGATTAAATGTTTGGATGAATAATATTTAAATTGAGTCAATAGAAGTGTTATTGTCCACTAAAATCTCTACCAACAATATAACAGCTATTTCATAACATATATATAAGAAAGTTTAAGATGATGTATATGAGTGTAACCAAAAAAATTGTCATTATTCTTGGTAGTTTTTTAGTCATAGGTGGTTTAATAATTGCAGGATTACTATATTTTAATTCCGCTTCATATAAAGTATCACAATTAGAAAATAAGTGGAATATTAATTTACCTAATGGTATTAAACTGGAATATGATTCAAAAAAAGTTCATATTGATGGCAGCATTCACTATTATGTTTTTACAACAACTAGTGAACTTACAGAAACAATGTTTAGAATAGGGGATGATATTAGCAAAGATGATTTTGAAACTTCATTTATTAGTGCAATGGAAGGTCTTGGCATTTCATCTGGGAAAATTAATATTCCTTCTGAATTTTATCCGGATCTTAATGAAAATTATAAATTTATACTATTAAATAGCGTCGGTGGAGGTGGTAATAGACATAAATACTTCTATTTAGTATATCTTCCCGAAACTAAAAGAATTTTTATATGTAACCAAGTTTCTCAGTAACAAAAAAATCTATTAAATAAAAGGTAACATCTATTCAAGAGATAAACTGAATAGATGTTTTTTTATTGTAGAAAGGAACACTTTCTTTACTTTACAAAAATAGTGTCACCCTACTGAGACCATTCATGAATTTTTGTGGTACATAGCTATTTTTACTAACTTAAAATGAAAAAAACAGTTGACAGTAATTTTAAAGAGAAGTATAATGAATGTATGAACATATGTTTATATGAGAGTGTGAGGTAATAATATGAAAAATTTAGAAATGGATGTATGTGCTTCAAATATTATACATCCTGAAGCGGTAAACAAAGCAAAAGAGAGTTTACCAAGTGATGATCTCATATTTAATTTAGCAGATTTTTTCAAGACCTTCGGTGATTCAACACGTATTAAAATTATATGTGCATTAATGGAAACCGAGTTATGCGTTTATGATTTAGCAAATGTAATTAATACATCTCAATCTGCAGTATCACATCAATTAAGAGTATTAAGACAATCTAGGTTAGTAAAGTACAGAAAAGATGGTAAAACAGTTTATTATTCATTGGATGATGATCATATTAAGTTAGTTATAAGCCAAGGACTAGATCACCTTTTACATAAATAGAAAAGAGTGCGAGATATGAAAGAATATAGAAATCATTTAAAAAACATAAGTTGCGCAAATTGTGCAGATAAAATCGAAAGTAAGAGAAATACAGGAGTGAACTGACACCAAAAACCTGTACTTAATGTAAACTAAGATATCTGCAGGAGGCATCATATGAAAGATAAAAAGAAAAATAATAGACTATGGAGCGGAGAATTCAAATTAAAGGTCGTTTTAGACATCATTGAAAATGAACTCTCATACAGTCAAGCAGCGCGTAAATATGATATGTATTTAACATCAGGAAGTTTAAATGATACATTACCTGCTAGATGGGTATATCAGTATAGGCTTTATGGGAAAGAGCGTTTCTTTCAAACACCAAAAGATTATCGTAAGAATCCAATTAGAAAGTTCCATACACCATCAAAAGAGGTAGAACAAAATTTAGAACTCAAAGTCAAACATCTTGAAATGGAACTTGGATATACAAAAAAACTTATCGCCTTAGTCAAAAACAGGAACGAACAAACAAAGATACCGAGTAGTCAAGGAACTAAGGCGAAAATATGCATTAAAAGATCTACTTCTAATATCAGGACTTCCAAAGTGAAGTGTACCCTATCCAAGGGGTATTTACCTATACAATATAGGTTAATGAAACAACGAATGATATAATAACTACAAAGAACATAAAGTACAAGAAAATGGTATCAGTTCAGAATCTAGTATTATACTTGACAGAAATAATTCATTAGAATAAAATATGAATAGATGAACATATATTCAACTGAAATGTAATGTTCTTAGGAGGTGAACAAGATGTGCTCTGACGGCAGCATCAATTCTTTCGATTTTGATTCTGTAAACCAAGCCAGTCGATTGTTTAAAATTATGTCAAATTTAAACCGGATTCGAATTATTGCCTTACTGAATGAAAATGATATGACAGTAACTGATGTGAGCAAACAGCTGTCACTTGAACAGAGTGCGGTATCACATCAACTAAGATTACTTAAAGACGCTAATATTGTTGCTTAAACAACACGAGGAAAAGAGCGAATTTATCGTCTTGCAGATTCACACATTTACACAATTTTTGAACAAGCATTACAGCATGTAAGGGAGGTAAAACTACATGAAAAACGAGCATAACCATTCTCATGATCATAAACATGAAGAAGGAAAAGAGCATAATCATAAGGTAAATGAACATACCGATCACGACCATGAAGGACACGAACACAGCCACGGAGGTGGAAATTCACTTATTTTATTCTTTATAGGACTAGCAGTTTATTTACTAGCAATGTTTGTAAACAATGATTTGTTTAAAAACATCATGTATCTATTGGCCCTCTTCCTTTCAGGTTATCATATTATCATAGAAGGAATTAAGGATACAGTTACTTTAACGATTAAAAGGAAACGGTTCACCCCAAATATCCACTTATTAATGACGATTGCTGCTGCAGGTGCATTGATTATTGGTGAATACCGAGAAGCAGCACTTCTGATATTGATTTTCGCTGGAGCACATTTCCTTGAAGAATATGCAGAAGGAAAGAGCAAGAAGGATATCACAAATCTTCTCAAAATGAATCCAACCACTGCTCGATTAATTAATGAAAACGGTGAAATCGAGATTGTTGATGTTAGTGTATTAAAAGTTGGTGATCGTTTGAGCATTTTAACTGGGGATCAGATTCCGACTGATGGTATGGTAATTTCAGGGAATTCTGCAGTTGACCAAGCTTCTATTACAGGTGAAAGTATTCCTGTTGATAAAGTAGCAGGTGATCCATTATTTGGAAGTACAATCAATGTAACAGGAACTTTAGTTATGGAAGTAACAAAAGAAAGTTCAGATACTGTGTTTGCAAAAATTGTTCAATTAGTTAGCCAGACTCAGAAGAGCATTTCTAAAACAGCAGCGATGATTAAGCGAATCGAGCCTGTATATGTGACAATTGTTATTTTGTTGGCTCCAGTATTCTATCTCTTAGGACTCTTCTTGTTCAAATGGACAGCGGAAACGAGTTTTTACAGAACAATGGTCTTTCTGATTGGCGCATCACCATGTGCATTAGCGGCAACAGATATTCCAGCTACACTTTCTGCAATTAGTAATCTTGCGAAGCGTGGAGTATTATTCAAAGGTGGTTCATATTTGTCGAATCTATCTGATCTCGGCGCTGTTGCCTTTGATAAAACAGGAACACTCACACAAGGGAAGCCAGTGGTTACTGATACTTACTTTGTATCAAAAGTGAAAGAATACAAGAAACGCGAATATAACTCAATCATAGTATCGATGGAGAAAAAGTCAAATCACCCACTAGCGGATGCAATTATCAATTATTATCATGATGTCGATACACTTGAATTTGATGTTGAAAATCTTGTTGGAGTTGGACTAAAAGCAACTTATGGTGATGCAAACTTTAGTATAGGGAAACCTTCATCATACAAAACCATATCAGACGAAATCACAAAGCATACTGAAAAATATGAATTTGAAGGTAAAACAGTAGTTTACTTTGGTTCCAATGATGAAGTACTTGGGCTTATAGCCATTCAGGATGTTCCTAAAAAGAGTTCAAAGGAAGCAATACAATACTTCAAAGATAATAATATCCACACATTGATGATCACTGGAGATGCTCAACGAACTGGTGAAGCGATAGGCCGCCAACTTCAAATTGACGAAGTTCGTGCCAATGTTCTTCCAGAAGATAAATCTAAGATTATTACAGATCTTAAGAAAAATTACTCTATTGTAGCGATGTTAGGAGATGGTGTAAATGATGCTCCTGCACTTGTTGCTGCCGATATCGGGGTTGCTATGGGCGAAGGAACTGACATTGCCATTGATGCAGCTGATGCTGTCTTGATGAAAAATGATCTGAACAAATTCGCATATACACATAAAGTTGCAAAGAAATTGAGAAGCATCGTTATTCAAAATATTATCTTTTCGATGATTGTTGTACTCTTCCTAGTTACTGTTAATATTCTTGGGTTAATGAACATGTCATATGCAGTGTTGATTCATGAAGGAAGTACATTAGTAGTTATACTTAATGGACTTCGGTTACTCAAACAAGTCAATTGACGAGAAAATGTAAAATGATATATTGTGAAAAAACATTATGATAAAGGAGAGTTGGATTTATCAAAACAACACAAAAAGCAATCATTACGAAAAGAACGAAAGCGATATTTGCAACGATTGTATTTGTTGCGATTCTCTTTGCAGTAGATCAGATACTAAAGATATATTTCTCGACAAACTACGGACTTAATGAAACTGAGACAGTTTTTGCTGGATTTCTAAATATTGGTTATATCAGAAACTACGGTGTAGCATTTGGAATGTTTAGTGGAATGAAATGGACGATTGTTTTGATTGGATTAGTTATGAGCATCTTGATTAGTACTGTTCTTGTAAAATCAAAGCAGGTTTATATAAGGGTTGCGCTGGGATTAGTACTTGCCGGTGCAACTGGAAATCTGTTTGATCGGTTAAGTGTTGGCTATGTTATTGATTATTTGCAGATGCCAATATTGCCGGTTGTTGGATCCACAATTTTCAACATATCCGATGTATATATTATTGTTGGGTGTGCAATTATTCTCTTTTTTGAAGTAAGAAACAAGCCTAATTCCAAAAATGACATGCCAGTTCAATTCTAGTATTAAATGTAAGCCAACAATGGAAATTATACGCAAAGTGAGGTATGGTTTCCATTTTTCTTTTGCTTGTTGAGGAACATCAGGATTTGGAGAGACTCAATCAAAATCAGAAAAGCCCGATGTAATCGTCAGTATGGTTTTAATAGTGCTAATACACAGTAAGAAATAGAAGGAGAAAAAAGAATTCAGTGAAAAAGAAAATTGCATTGTATTTGTCCCAAGCAAAGATTGATGAAATTGAACTGATACCAAAAACCTGTACTTAGTGTAAACTAATATATATGCAGGAGGCATCATATGAAGGATAAAAAGAAAAAGAATAGACTATGGAGCGGAGATTTTAAACTTAAAGTGGTCCTAGATATCATTGAAAATGAACTCTCATACAGTCAAGCAGCACGTAAATATGATATGTATCTATCATCAGGAAGTCTAAATGATACTGAACTGATACCAAAAACCTGTACTTAGTGTAAACTAGAATATATGCAGGAGGCATCATATGAAGGATAAAAAGAAATTGTATCAGATATAAAAGAAGTTTCGGGTCATGGTATAAAAGCTAAGGTTAATAGCGATGAAGTATTGGTAGGAAATGCTCGTTTAATGGAAAGAGAAAATATTTCATTTGAAGAATCATCTGCATTAGGGTCTATCTTGTATATCGCTATTAATAAAAAATATGTTGGTAATATTGTTGTATCTGACCAAATTAAAAAAGATTCAAAAGAAGCAATAAAGCTATTGAAAGCATTAGGAGTTAAGAAAACCATAATGCTAACAGGAGATAAAAAATCTGTTGCAACTAGTGTTGGCAAAGCATTAGGGTTAGATGAGATTCACGCTGAATTACTTCCTGAAGATAAATTAAATAAAGTCGAAGAACTTTTAAACAGTAAGTCAAAACGAGGTAAGCTCTTCTTTGTTGGAGATGGTATAAATGATACACCAGTACTTGCAAGAGCTGATATCGGGATTGCAATGGGTGGACTTGGTGCAGATGCCGCAATTGATGTAGCAGACATTGTTATTATGACAGATGAGCCATCAAAAATTGTAACTGCGGTAAAAATTGCTAGACGAACAAGAAAAAATTGTATGGCAAAACATCATATTAGCATTAGGTGTTAAAGCCTTCTTCTTAGTTCTTGGTGCATTTGGAATAGCAACAATGTGGGAAGCCGTTATTGCTGATGTAGGCGTCTCGTTGATAGCAATCCTAAATGCAATGAGGGTGCTAAAAAATAAGTAGAGTGTCAATTTGTAAAAGGATAGAAAGCATCACACAGTAGAGTAAATGGGGCCTAAACCCTATAAAGCACTGTTGCAATAAAGAGATTAACAACATAATTAGAAGTAAAAACCAATAAATATGTTATTAAGGTATTTTAGACAGATTTTAACCATGTAAAGGTAAACATATTTCATGCAATTTTGATGTTTCTTTAATACACACAAGGTCGATTTTGCAAGCAATACGGTTTTTTCAACGCACGTGGAAAGTATCACATTGCTTTCATTAAAATAAACTAGATAAGACCACGAATTATTCTTTTTGGATAGATTTGTGGTTTTTTTAAAACGTATATAGATTTTAGTTAAAATATGATAATATTAATTGTAATAAACACTATCTATCTATTGAGGATTAATGATTCTTCAAAGAAAGCATGCAAACACCTTGGATAGAATTTTATCGATTAATTATAAATATAATGCATTTATCATCAATTAGTCTATCAAACAGATCTGATAAAGATGGGAATTTGGTTAAATAAAAAAAGTAATGGTAATTATTGACATCAATCATAATTCGATATATAATCTACATAGGCAGACTAGGTAACTGTCGAGTAAATTGTGGAGGTATCATATGCAAAACAGGATTAGATCATTTGTAGACAACGAGATTAAACAAAACAGCTTAAGTAATAGAAAAGAAGTTGTTGATGAGATAACATCAAACCTTACTGAACGTTACCTTGAACTTATTACTTCTGGATTGAGTGAAGAGGAAGCCTATAAAGAAACCATTTCTCTGACTGGTAGTTTTGCTATTTCAGTACTAAATGATATCACGAACAACCCATTACGTTGGTATAAAAAAAATCTTTTAATTATGTCTGTTGTGGTGTTGACTGGTACTATATTTATGTTTTTCTTTAGTCCAATTGGATATGTTCTTCTTACATTTGCTTTCTTACAATTCACATTTGAACTTTCAAAGTTGGAAGAAAACGATAGACAGAAAGATAATGTTGAGTCTGAAGAATCAAAACATGTAAGATCAAAATTAATTATCAAACTATTACGTTATTGCATGTTTATTCTGATTTTTTCCTTTACAATAGTTGTTTGGGATTTGCTTTTCAGATTATTATTAGATATTAAGAGTATTAGTATTATTGATTGGTTAACTAAGGTATCACAGTTATGGTTCGTAATTATAATATTTATGTTAATTCAACTAATAGGATTTTTTATTATAGGTTATCCAATATCACTTATTATTACAAAAAGAATATTGCTGACAAAAAATCAAATTTCAGAGATTAACATTAATAAACATAAATCGAAAATTTTGTCAGAACAAATTAAGAAAACCACATTTTCATATGGCAGAACCATGTCGATATTTTTAACTTTGATTTTTGTTTTTGCTTTGATTTTGATTAGCAACGTTCAAGTATATGAGTTGATTCCAAGTATTGATTTTCAAGGAGACCTAGTCTTGATTGATTCTACGCACTTTTGGGTTTATCTTCTAGAAGGCAGATTTTATCAAGCTATGATACCAATTTACATTGCATTTACGGGAAGTTTTGCGGTTGGTATTTATTTATTATGCACTAAAAACTTCTCACTCAAGTTATGGTTTTCATTATATGGTTTTATAATATTAAGTTTGGTATTATCTCAAATATTGTTGTTATTTTTATCTGAGAACAGGATAAGCCTTCTTATACCACTAATTGTTACCATTATTGGATTTATGTACTCATTAATTCATACTAAGTTCTTAGGTGTTATTGAGAGAATAGTTTATGAGCAATAACAAGAATGTGATTTTCGGTGATACATTAAGAGGTTATACAGAGAAGATAATTCTTTCTATACTTTCTAATGAGGATTTATACGGGTATAGAATAAACAAGATAATTGAAACTAAGACTAATCATAGTCTTGTATTTAATGAAGCTACACTATATACAACATTTCAACGATTAGAGAAATTTGGTTATATCACATCATATTGGGTGAAAAATGATAATCTGCCAAAAAAAAAGTACTACGCTATTACAAAGGAAGGGGTGAGTTTTTTAGCAAACTGCAAACTTGAATGGAAAAGAACTAAAGAATTAATCGACTTATTTTTATAAAGGATAATATGATTTAAACTGGCTTCCCATTGTAGTTGTGATATTTCGTGATATAAATTTGAAGTTTATGTCTAAGCACAAAGGAGAAGAAGTAAATAATGAATAAGAAAATCATTTTAGTTTTATTGGCATTATTGCTTTTCACTTTTAATGCTTCAGTGATTAATGCAAGTGATTCAAAAGATTCATACAATGAAAATGAGTTATCTGAAATTAAGAATTATGAGAATACCGACATAGCATTAAAGATCCATAATCATTTAGCAACTTGGCAGGGTAGCGATAATGATTATTTGATTAATAGCTATGCTGGCATTTACTTAAATGAATCAAACGATATGCTTTTAATACCTTAAAGTGTATTACTCAAAGTAAGAAATTCTCACTTATCGTGTCCACTTTAAGGTATTAAAAGCAACATGGTATAATTTAGTTAAATGATTACTATTTAATCATTGTAAGAAGTGGAGGATTACCATGATTCATCTGAATAATTTAAACTACTATTATACAAATAAAACCTATTACCAAAAAGTATTAAACAATATTTCAATACAAATTAATGCATTTGATTTTGTGCTCATTAAAGGAAAATCTGGCAGTGGTAAATCAACCTTAGCTAAAATTATGGCTGGTATCATAACAGATTATCAGGGCGAATATGTAATAGATGGCATTATTCAACAAAATCATGCATCTAGACATGTTGAGTATATCCATAGTAAACATCAATTGATACCACAATTCACAGTACTTGAAAACTTGTTGAATAGGACAAGTGATATAAATCGAATCAATGAGTTATTAAGTATGGTTAATTTACAAAATAAGGTGGACTCCAAGTTAAAGAATTTATCAGGTGGCGAGATTCAAAGAATATCTGTAGTTGCTTCACTTCTAACATCAAAACCAATTATTATTGCGGACGAGCCTACCCAAGGCTTAGATGAAGTTAATGCGAAGTATATCATTAAACTGTTTTCTAATATCAAAGATAAAACAGTCATTTTCATTTCTCATAATCCGAATTTGGTTAAAGATTATGCTACACAAATTATTGAGATAGAAGATGGCACTATAACAATAGAAAAGGCTATTACTAATCAAAAAGAAAATCAAGTTCCAAAGTACTTACCTAACAATAGAATACCATGTCCGTTAACTCAGATAAAACGTTCTCCCTTTGGCTTTATTCTAAATTGCTTTTCGTTTATACTAGCACTCATGTTGATATTTGGTGTGGCCTCAGGGTTAAATGTCTATTTTAATGAGAATACGAGTTCCAACCCATCTTTTTCTGCTTTTTATCAAAACCGCCTGATTATTCAAAAAAAGGATAAATCCGGTTTTACAAATGCTGACAAAGGATTCTTGAGCACCTTAAATGGGAAAGTGGTTTATAATGACATTTTTTTAGATGGCTACATGAAATCTAGTTATCAAGATATGAGCATAGATGGTCAAATATACATTAATAACCAGTTTGTTCCAGTTGTCCTGGAAGGTCAACCAATTTTAAGTAAAAATGAAATATTGTTAGCCATTCAAAAAGAAGACATCGACACTTATCGCCCACTTATAAATCAAACCTTATTGTATGGTTTTGATCATGTAGGTATTCAAACTGAAGGTATAAACTTAACAATTGTTGGGTTGATTGATAAAGAAATCGTATCACTACAATCTCCTAATTTTTATGTTATCTCTGACGAGCTAATCGATGAACTTGAGTCAAAATCGAGGTTCAATAATGTTTTGTTAGAAGTTTTTGCGAAAAACGAATTATTGCTTTCATATAGTCAAGCAAATATTCAAGTTACAATCAATAATTCGATACCTAATAATACAGTTGAAATACCATACTTTACAGGTTCTAGTATTGATATCAAATTAACTAAAGGCAATCAAGTCATCACAAACACACTTAACGCGATCGTAGGGTCAAGTTTTAGCATGAATCAAGCAACTTGGGATGAACTAACTTCAAATTTATTGGATTCACAAGCGAGTCTACTGCATGTGAGCAATATGAATCAAACCATCCGTACGCTTAGAGAAAATGGATTCTCAGTTTATGTCGTTAATCAAAACAATCAAGGTATCCTCTTTTTAACGACTATAATAGGAACTTCGGTTTTGGTGTTTTCTCTATTTATAGCACTGGATTTAAAAGTGTCCAAGCGACTAGAACAAAGTTTAGTTTGGCATGGTATTAGCTATCGTAATCGTTTAATCAGAAAAGTAGCATACTATCTATTATCAGTAACTCCAGCGGTTATACTGACCATTTTTGTTTCGTTTATTTTGAAAAGAGAAAAAGATATTGTCTTTAGATTCTTGTTTGGATGGATCAACCCAGCAGCCATTTTCAATTTATTGGTTATAGCCATCTTTACCATGGTTACATTGACGACACTTTTTGTATCTAGACAAAGAAAGGTGGCAGTACAATGATATCCATTAAGCATGTAACAAAACAATTTCAACAAAAAAATGAAATTACATATGGGTTAAATGATGTTTCTTTGGATATTAATGGTCCTGGCCTGATTGGTATTCGAGGTCACTCTGGAAGTGGAAAGACAACATTACTTAATCTTATTTATGGATTCGATCACACGTATGAAGGCGAAATAAACCTTGACCTATCATTAAATGAAATGTATTACATTACACAAAAGAATGTCTTACTTAGAAATCAAAGGGTTATCGATCAGTTTAAAGTCGCTATGACAGAATACGCTGAAGACAAAGTAAAAGTAGCATTACGAAATGTTAGCCTGGATGAATCTTATTTGTATAAAGAGACAAAGTATCTGTCTACAGGTGAAGAAAAGCGACTCATGATTGCTCTCGCATTGATTAAGGATGTGAAATTACTGCTTGCGGATGAACCTACAGAAAATCTAGATGAGTACAATCAATCCATCATCATGTCACTACTTAAAAATATGTCTAAAACAATCACAGTGATGGTAGTTTCTCATAATGAAAAACTATTGAGTGAATATGCTGATCGTATCATCGTGTTTGACCATGGCACCATCCAAAGTGATCGAGACAATCATTCGATTATCGATTCATTGATTCATCCTAAACAAGTTATCGAAAAAATCATTCCAAGAACAAGCACAAGATTTACCTCTTTTAGTCATAACCTAAGTTATGTCTTAATCGCTTTATTTTTAGTTGCACTTAGTTTGTTGCTGAGTGTTACCACACGATTGATTATTAAAGATGAGGCTTCGTTCTTACAATTCAATGAAAAAGCCTATGTAATAGATACGGTAGATTCATCAATCGAAAATGCAATTATTGAAGGTAGCGTTTTTCCAATCTATCAGCAGTTATTCAGCGTTAGAGGGATGTTTTTATCAGAAATAGAACAGTATGCATACTTGATTCCGGTTCAAAATCAACAGATTAGTTTTGTGGATTCACAAGCGATAAAGCGTCGTTATCTCTTTGGTAATGCACCTACTCAATTCAATGAAGTTGCCCTTTCCATTAAAAGTGCGAGAATGATGCTAGAAGCAAACACATTACCAATTAACGTAGATATGAAAGACTTGATTGGTAAACGACTAGAACTCAGTTATCAAAATCTTGCTTACACTTTTTATGTGACAGGTATATATGATAGTCAAGCGTTAGAAATTGCGAATCATCAAGATATTTATGTGTTCACGACACCGCATTACAATATATCCTACGCATCAATGATTAATTTAATACCTAATACAAGTGTTTTGGCTCATGATGAAGTATTCGTTAGTGACCAAACTAGCTACAGCATAAATGACACGATAGAAGTATTGGGCAAGACATATAAAGTAAAAGGTGTATACACAGATTCTAACACATTGAATAGAATCATATTTTCAAATGAGATTTTAAATCAAATCAATTATGAAATTCATAAAGAAATGAATAATCGATTTGTGGTATTAAATCAGGATTTGATTAGGAGTAAGGACCAAAAATCTTATGATTTAAGTTACAGTGAATATATTAGTAGTAGAGTGGTAACTTTCACCATTTTTATCATTTTATCTATGATTTTGACAGTAGGACTGTATTTTACAATAATCTTAACAACTACTTATGAGCTAGCGTATTATGAATCTGATATATTGTTTTACAAATTGAATCATTACTCTAATCAACAAATTGTACGAATTTTTATAATGAAGTACCTGAAAGGTGTCATCGGTTCAACTTTATTCACAACAATCATTATTGGTTTATTCTTAAGTAATACGAGCAGTTCATACTTATATAGATCAACTGTGCTTTTAGTTATATTAGGGATCATTGGCTTAAGTTTGATATTAATACTATATTATTTAATAATCATTTCAAAAGCCAATAAGGGTATTTTAAAAATGTACAAAGAAGAATAGTGTTTGTTCACCTTCTGCAGACAAAAACTAGCCAAATACATGTTTCCACTCTGAAAAAAGTCTTGTTAAGGGAAACATAAATTAGCTTAAAATATGTTTCCTACGTACATTAAACTGCAAAAATGAAAGCAATCACATATACTCCACGCACGTTGAAAGTATCACATTGCTTTCTCTAAAAACCGCTTAACAAAGCCATTCATACAATAGAACAAGAAGCATTTACCCCTTTAAAACTGGGTTAAATGCTTCTTTTTTTCTTTTTACTCATTGTGGAAACATATCTAAATCAATGTGGAAACATCAAACTATAAGAATATTGAATTTATTAATAATACGAATTATTGTATAATAAAGATTGGAGTGATGTACTTTAAGGGGTTTAAATCTGAAGAAGTAGTTAATTTAAAACTAATCAAAAGTTTATGCTTTTGATGTTATATTAAAAAAAATTACACGAGAAGGTGAAAAAAATGAAAAGAACCATTGTTGTTGGTATTGTATTGTTACTTCTGGTATTGTTAAGTGCTTGTTCAGACAATGCTGTTTATCAAAAGGGATTTGGTTATGAGAATCATGTAACCGAACCAATTGCAATTGCAGTTAAAAGTGATAAAAAAGTTCATGCTATAGATGATTTTAGTCTTGATTTTTATTTTGGTGCGTATTATGAAATTGGTGCATACTCAAATGAAGACTATCGAATCATTTCGTTTGCTCTTTATTTTTCAAACAACGAGTTCTTTACGGAAAATCAAATCGGTAGTAATAATGGAGTGCTTGATTACACAAACATAGCAGATGCTCACTTCATTAAAGAGATTAGTATCGCATCATTTAATACAGATGATTATCGTGTCAATATGAATGTTTCTGGTAAGTCTTTTAATCATCATGAGACCATACTAATTCCTGATAATACCATACTAAATTATGAAGGTTTCATTTTCACCGTCATTGATATTGTTTATGATCAAACAACTGAACAGTATTATTTTGGACAAAATGGTTATCAAATCACCATTTACTATACACATTTAGACAACGATTCAATTGAATTGGAATAACATATTTTTTATATGATGTTGTTCATTGGATGTAGTGAACTGATACCAAAAAGTTGTACTTTGATTTATGAAATGATATTTAAGTAAGTTGATGATTGATTATAAACGCAAGTTCTTGCAAAAAAATTCAATAGTTTGAGTTGCATATTGATATAATCTGATTATTATGCTAAAATTGTATTGAATAAAATTGCAAGAACATGCAAAAATATGCAATAGGTGATAATAAAATGAGAATTAATAGAGACAAGTACCTTAATGAGCTAATCAGTAAAATGCATAACAAAATGATCAAAATAATCACAGGTATTAGAAGATGTGGAAAATCATATTTGCTTAATGAAATATTTTACGATTATCTTATCTCCTTGGGTGTCAATGAAGATCATATTATAAGAATTTCCTTAGAAGATTTGGAAAATGAATATTTAACAGACGCCTATGTGTTAAATAATCACGTAAAATCATTGATTAAGGATGACCAAATGTATTATTTAATTGTCGATGAGATCCAACAAGTTAATCGTTTTGTACCGCTTTTAAATGGGTGGTTAAAAATTAAGAATTTAGATGTTTATGTCAGTGGATCTAATTCTAGATTTTTATCTAAAGATGTGATCACTGAGTTTAGAGGAAGAGGCGATGAAATTTATGTGTCTCCTTTAACGTTCAAAGAGTACTATGATGCTCGAGGAAAAGACTTTGATGATGCATGGAATGAATATATTATTTATGGCGGAATGCCTTTTGTATTAGAAAGAAGCACGAATGAGCAAAAGTCTAAGTACTTAAAAGATTTATTTAATGAAATATACATTAAGGATATCAAAGAAAGATATGGGATTAGAAATGATTCCCAATTAGAAACGCTACTTAACATCATTTCTTCATCGATTGGTTCCTTGACAAATCCATCAAAGATAGAACATACCTTCAAAAGTGTGAAACAAGAAACGCTTTCGAGAAACACCATAGAGAGTTATTTGGATATTTTAGAAGATACATTTTTAATTAAGAAAACTAATCGCTACGATATTAAGGGTAGAAAGTATATTAATACACCTTCAAAATACTATTTTGTAGACATGGGACTCAGAAATGCCCGTTTAAACTTCAGGCAATTAGAAGACACACACATGATGGAAAACATCATTTTTAGTGAACTTATTCATAGAGGTTATAATGTAGATATTGGTGTTGTTGAAGTCAGTGAAAAAAACGAAAATGGCAACTATGTAAGAAAATCTCTAGAAATTGATTTTGTTGCAAATATTTCAAATGATAAAATTTATGTTCAATCAGCATATCATTTACCAAGTCCCGAAAAGGTGAAACAAGAGATTAGACCATTTCTAAATGTTGATGATTCATTTAGGAAATTTATTATTGTAAGAGATAACATTGATGTTAGAAAAGATGATTACGGCATTACAACAATTGGTTTGAAACACTTCCTTTTAAATGATGATCCATTCAGGCTATAAGGTTTAAAGGGTCCATTTGATCTATAAAATATGTTACTTTGGTATTATAGAAGGTTTTCAACCATGTAAAGGTAAACATAATTTAGCCGATTTTGATGTTTCTTCAATACATACAAGGTCGATTTTGAAAGCAATATGGTTTTTTCAACACATGTAGAGTCTATCACGTTGCTTTCATTAAAATAGCACTTGTTATATACGTGACAGCACTCTTATATTTAACCCAACTTAATAAAAATCAGCCATCAGATGACCTTCATAGGTGTCCGATGTCGTTTTTTGTCTATGGTTGTATTTTTCATCCAATGTGGAAACATGCGATACCATAATATTTGATGATCATGATTATTTAAATCAATCGATCGAGATTGACGCGATTGGATTCACACATCATAAAATATATGAGTTCTTTGGAGTCAAGACTATTATTCCAAATTCTATCAAAGATATAGCGTTGAATTATCAAAAAAACAATTTATAGAAATTTAAACTCGATCATCCCGTAGATGACGGTTCTGCTATTGAACTGTCTTTTTTTGTTATCCTAATAATTCATTTCAAATCTGAAATATTAATTTGATAGCTTTGTTAAAACAACTTCTGGTTAACAGCTTTGTCACATTCGAAGTACTATTATTTATTCATAATTCGTTCACATTATTATTGTATATTGATTATGAGGTATTCAACATGAAAGTAAAAAAAATACGTAAAAGGTTTTTTCTAATTGTACTTATTTTATCCGTTTCAATATTCTTGCAAGGACTTAATCAAAATATAAAAGTCAATCAGTTAATAAGAGATTTTAAAGAGCGAGGTATAGAGGGAGAGACAGTAACCATCTATTTTGATAATGGGATGGAAGAAATAAGAATGTATCACCCAGTCGAAAGAATCAATGAATATGAGAAAGCGGATACACGTAGTCTTTTTTATACAACCAAAGATGAACCATTTATTGGGAAAAAAGGGGATATATTTGTGACTCAGGAATCACCTTTTCCAAACATATTCGGTTTTCATCAATTGATGAGTTTTTTTGTTGGAGGACACGCTGCACTGAATAATGGTAACAATCAATTCATTGAAGCTGTAGGCTTCCCAAAAGATGATGAAAGTATCTTTGATATAATCAAAGACCCTTCAGATGGTACACATGATTATTCAGTTGGTGTAAGACAATCTTCTACTAATTATTGGATGTTGCCATATTTTAGAGGAGAAAACGACTTGTCATATCCTTATTATGGTTCTTATTACAGAGAAAAATTCGTAGTATTAAGAGTAAAAAATATAGATGAAGAAAAACTGGATCAAACTATGTCATATGCCAATGAACATTTAGAAAATCGTTCATTATATAATTTCCTTTTCATTATGGACACAAAAAACAAATTCTACTGTACTGATTTTATAAGTCGTTCATACAGATATGGGTTAAGTAAGAATAGTTCAGATAAAAACTATCCAAAAACCCTAAATGATAATGGTTTTGTAACAACTGTTAATGATCTTATCTTATCAAAGGATACATATATTACTGCTTATGTAGAAAACACAGATGGAATTAGACACATCTACTATTTAGAAGATGAAGGATTGACATCTAATGAATAGTTTGATATAGTATAGATGACCACCCCCACTACGGGAGGGGTAAAAAAGGAGGAATTACTTATGGCAACGCTAATTTATAGAATCGGAGATATCCATTGCATCGGATGCATCAATCGCATTACTTCAGCTTTAAAATCAGCGGGAGCAATCAATGTTGATATTAATTTTTCAACACATATTGCAAAAGTATTGACTGAAGAGGAAAAACCCAATTCAAATATGTATCTTGAGGCAATTGTTCAAACAGGATATCAAGTCGAATACTTAACGACCATCGAAGAGGAATAATAAAATGTCGAGTAATATTAAATATCGAGTGAATGGTATGACTTGTGCTTCGTGTGTCAACCATGTTGAAAAAGCATTAAGAAAAGTTGAAGGTATCATTGATGTTTCTGTGAATTTAGCAACTGAAACTGCAACAATTCAATTTGATGATAACAGTTTTAGTTCAAATCTTGCAATGAATGCTGTTAAGGGGATAGGATATGAACTCATTACTATCGAAAACAATCATAAGACTGTGACTGCCAAAGTTGATGGAATGAGTTGTGCAACATGCGCAAACAGTATTGATAATACACTGTTGAAGATGGATGGTATTATTGATGCTCATGTTAATCTCGCTACGGAGAAAGTTACCATACAATATGACGATCGCGTCATTCGTTTTAGTGATATCAAACACCGCATCCAAAGCATTGGATATAAGATTAGTCTCGAAGTAACAAATGATGAATCGGTTGATCCTGATACACTCAAGATGAATTCCGCTAAAAAAAGAGTTCAATTGAGTTCAACAATAACTATTTTGATGATGTCACTCATGCTGATTCACATGTTTGTTGTTGAAATTCCATTATACACTTGGATCAATGCCATACTGGGTTTCCCAGTCATATTTATCATTGGCCGTCACGTGCACAGAGGAAGTTATTACTCTCTTAAATCATTGAAACCGAATATGGATGTCCTTGTGTCACTCGGATCTATTCCACCCTATCTCATCGGTCTCACAGGATTGTTTTTGCCAATCACAACATTTATCGAAATGGCAACAACAATTATGACATTTCACTTGATTGGAAAATTCCTGGAAAGTAAGGCTAAAGGAAAAGCATCCCAAGCCATCAAAAAATTAATGGAACTAGGTGCGAAAACTGCACGCATTTTAGTCGATGGCAATGAGATCGAAGTTTTAACGAATGAACTCAGTGTTAAAGATATCATGATTATTAGACCAGGCGAAAAAATACCAACAGACGGAATGATTATTGAAGGTAAAAGTTTAATTGATGAATCGATTGCAACAGGTGAATCGATGCCGGTCAAAAAGCATGTGGGTGACAATGTAATCGGAGCAACCATTAATAAAGATGGCTTGCTCAAAGTAGAAGTTACTAAAGTTGGTAAAGAAACATTCTTATCTCAAGTTATTGAGATGGTTGAAGCTTGTCAGGGGTCCAAAGTGCCTATACAAGAATTTGCAGACAGAATTACATCCTACTTTGTGCCAGCAATTATGGTTTTAACAGTACTCACGTTCAGTTCTTTTTTAATTTTTCAAAATTTCCATCTGAGTATCTTAAAGTATATGGAACCTATCTTACCTTGGATTAACACAGATCAAACTCCATTAACGTTAGCATTTATTACTGCGACTGCTGTGTTAGTTATAGCATGCCCGTGTGCACTTGGATTGGGAACACCTACAGCGTTAATGGTTGGTAGTGGTGTTGGCGCAGAAAAAGGTATTCTGATTCGCAACGGTGAAGCAGTTCAAACACTTAAAGATATCAAAGCGATTGCCTTTGATAAAACTGGCACACTCACATATGGTAAACCCGTAGTGACTGACAAGCATGCGGTGAGTATCGATGAACACCAGTTGATGCTTATCGCTGGATCTCTTGAAACAGGATCAGAGCATCCATTAGCAATGGCAATTATCGAAGATGCCAAAAAAGTCAATCAAAAGCTTTTAAATCCTACAGATTTTGAAGCCATATCTGGCATGGGTATAAAAGGTATTCTAGATAATAAGACGTATTATTTTGGTAACAGAAAACTAATCAAATCGATTGGTCATTCTTATGATGGATTAGAATCAATGATGCAACAACTTGAAAATGAAGCTAAAACGGTGATGATTCTAGCAGATGATATAGAGATACTTGGTATCATTGCTGTTGCAGATGCATTAAAACCTGATGCAGTACATGTTATTCGGGCAATCGAAAACCTTGGTATAACGACAGCTATGATTACTGGAGACAATTCAAGAACTGCTCAAGCAATCGCAAAAAAAGCTGGTATAACCAGAATCATCTCTGATGTTTTACCTGAAGGAAAAGTAAACGAAATTTCGAAACTCCAGAGCGAATTTGGATTAGTCGCAATGGTTGGTGACGGTATTAATGATGCACCAGCGCTTAAGCAAGCTAATGTAGGTATTGCAATTGGAACCGGTACAGATATTGCAAAAGAAGCAGCTGATGTCACTTTAGTATCTGGTGAGTTGCATACATTACTCACATCAATTAAATTATCAAAGGCCATCTTTATTAAAATCAAACAAAACTACTTCTGGGCGTGGTTTTATAATGCGATTGCAATCCCATTTGCGATGTTAGGTTTATTACATCCTATGATTGGTGCTGCTGCAATGTCAATTAGTTCTCTTAATGTAATCTATAATTCATTGAGATTAAAAAAACAGTCATTCTTAAAGGTTGATAAGGAGTTAGTCCATGCACACTCATCATAATACAAAACATCAACATCATCAGTATATGATCATGATTCACGTCTTTTTGATGGTCTTGTTTCTTGCGATAGGAAGCCAGAGTAGCGCCCCCTATTCAAGAGTAGCAATTGATTTTGGTAGCATTCAAATCTATTGGTATGCAATTTTCATTTTGACAGGAGTATTTATAGCGGCATATTATAGTCAGAATGAACTCAATCGTTTAAATTATCCTAAGGATATTATCTATGACGGTCTCTTAATTGGGTTACCTTTAGCACTTTTAGGAGCTAGACTTTATTATGTGCTCTTTGATCCAATTCCACATTATAAGACTTTTCTGGACATAATGAATATCTCAAAAGGTGGATTAGCAATTCATGGAGCAATCATTACCACTCTAGTTTTTGTCCCTATTTTTTGTAAGATCAAAAAAATTAAATTATTGCCACTTATAGATACGTTGATGATAGGATTTCTCATTGGACAAATCGTTGGTAGATTTGGAAATTTCATGAACCATGAAGCCTACGGACCAGCAATTCAATCAGCCTGGGTTATTGACATATTGCCTAAATTCATTGTTGAACAAATGACTCTAGGTAGTGTTGTTCATCATCCTACCTTTTTATATGAAGGTTTATGGAACCTATCTATGCTTGTCACACTGATCATTTTAAAGAAGAAACGTTTGCTCAAAGTAGGTGAAAATCTTGGACTTTATTTGATATGGTACGGTTTAGGTAGAGGAATAATCATTGAGCCGATGAGAGTCAATGGTGCATATGGAGATGCACTGATGATTATGGATATTCCGGTAAACATAATAATGTCACTCGTTTTTGTTGCTCTAGGTGTAGTGTATTTGTTTTTTAGCAGACTAAAGATGAAAAATCTTCCCTATCAAGTAGATTTAGTCAATGTAACATCATAACAATCAATAACGAAATGCCAGAGATCAAAATTATTCTCTGGCATTTTTATATAGAGAAAAGCGAGTTTAGTCAACTCGCTTTTGTGTAATAAATTTAGATTTTTAGCAATCGAGCGTTAATAGCTACAATGACTGTACTTAGTGACATTAATACTGCTCCAACTGCAGGACTCAATAGAATACCAATAGAACTTAATACACCAGCAGCTAAAGGAATAGCTATAACATTATATCCTGTTGCCCATATGAGGTTTTGAATCATTTTTTTATAGGTTGACTTAGAAAGCTTTATGATATTTACGACGTCCATTGGGTTACTCTTAACGAGTATGACATCTGCAGTTTCAATCGCTACATCTGTACCTGCACCAATTGCAATACCAAGGTGTGCTTTAGCTAGTGCTGGTGCATCATTGATGCCATCACCAGTCATGGCTACAAGACGCCCTTCTTTTGTAAGTGATTCAATCTTATCTGATTTTTGATCAGGTAAAACCTCTGCAAATACATGCGATATTCCAATTTGCTTAGCGACTTCATTTGCAACTTTTTGATTATCGCCTGTAAGCATGTATGAGTCAATACCCATTTCTCTAAGCGATACAATCGCTTCCTTCGAGGATTCTCTAATTATGTCATTTAAAGCGATATAGCCCATTAGTTTTTTGTTCTTAAGGATAAAAACAACAGTGTTACCTTGGTTCGCTAAGGTTTCATATGCGCTGATATCAAATGGTATTTTCAATTCTTTTATATAGCCTGGGCTTACGATTTCAATGGTTGATTGTTGTACTATACCAACAAGTCCTTTACCAGGAATTGCTGTGATATCTTTAGCCTTTTGAAGTTGTACTTTTTTATCTTTAGCTGCTCTAACGATTGCTTTTGCTATAGGATGCTCGGATTCATTCTCAATCGCATAAGCTAATGATAGAAGCTCGTTTTCACTCAAACTAAGGCTATCAATTTTTGAGATGCCAAATTCACCTTTAGTTAGTGTGCCTGTTTTATCAAATACAACTGTGTTGATCTTGCGTGCATTCTCGAAATTGGCTCGATTTCGAATAAGTAACCCATGCTTTGCACCAATGCTTGATGAAACAGCAGTAACGAGTGGTGTAGCTAATCCAAGTGCATGAGGGCATGAAATGATGACAACAGTAACTGCTCTTTCCATAGCAAATCCAACATCTTTACCCAGTAACATCCATATAACAAATGTAGATATTCCACCAAGTAATGCAACATAGAATAAGTATTTTGCCGCAATATCTGCTATTCTTTGAGTTTTTGAACGTGTCTTTTGAGCATCCCTGACGAGTTTAATGACTTGTGAGAGGAATGTTTCATCACCTATACGAGTCACCTCATACTTTAGTGAACCTTCAGCGTTAATTGAACCACCTATTAATTCGTCGCCAGGTGATTTATCTACAGGAACTGACTCACCAGTTAACATGGATTCATTGACTGATGACTTTCCCTCGATCACTTTACCATCAATCGGAACTTTTTCTCCAGGTCTCACTAATAGAAACATACCAACTTTAACGTTATTGACTGGAATATCTTTAATATGCCCTTCTTGGTCTATTAGGTGTGCCTCTTCTGGCATCAGTTTTAACAGCTCTTCCAACGCTCTTGATGCACCTAATACCGACTTCATCTCAATCCAATGACCGAGTAGCATGATGGATATCAGCGTTGATAATTCCCAGAAGAAGTCTTGTCCAGTTTGAAATATGACTGTATAAGCACTATAGATATATGCAACACCAATAGCAAGGCCAATGAGAGACATCATGGCTGGTGCTTTCTGTTTCATTTCTTCAAATGTACCCTTGAAAAATGGGGATCCTCCATAAATAAATAACACTGTACTGAGTATCAAAAGAATGTATAAGTCTCCAGTAAATCTTAGATTTAAATCAAGGAATTCTTGAATCATAGGTGATAGCGTTAAAATTGGAATTAATAATATAAGTGAAATTAAAAATCTTCTTTTAAAATCTTTAACCATCATAGCATGATGGTCGTGGTGATTATCATGATTTTGATGTTCAGTATGCTTTTGACTATCTTCGTGATGGTGATGATGAATTTCTTCATGGTGGTGATTATGTGCATCTTGTGTTTCATGATTCATGCCTACTTTGTTGTGATCGATATGCTCATCCTTATCTACTTTGTGATGATGATTGTGTTCATGCTTGTCCATAATTTGCCTCCTTTAAGTTAGTTTAAGTGTTGTAAGACACGTATTTGAACTAGTAAAAGTTGAAACTTCCTCAGTTGCAGTTAAATTCCCATATGATACGGTGACTTGAAAACGTTTATTTTCAGGTAACCAAATACCAGCAAATCCATTTGAACTGCTTATAATCGTTCTTTCAATGATGACAGTATTTGTTTGAGAATCAACAATCTTTACCTCAAACGATTTGTTTTTTAACTCTCCTCGACAGGTGACTAAATTATGATTAGCACAAGGATGTGTTTGATTGACATAAGGCGCAAATGAGAGATAAAATTGTCCATTGGGTAGTTCTAGTTCCACTTGCTGTTGAGAATCACCTAGAAGCAATTTGGATCCTGTTATTGCAGCACTAAAATTTGTGGGTTCATTCAAATCATTCTCTAAATAGGCTACTATTTCTTTTACCGTCATACCCTCTAAATCATATTTTGCCAAGAAATCGTTTCGATTTGGTGAATTTGCGGCTACAAAAGCAATAACTCCAATAAATGCTATCAATATAGATAAACCGATTAGTACTTTCTTTTTCATCATAGACCTCATCTTAAGTATTTCACTAAAATTTCAGTGATTTCATCAATTTTTTCTTTGCCCTTTTGTTCGAAAATGGCTTCTGTAACACATGTACTGATGTGATCATTTAAGATTAAAGCATTAGCATTTTGAAGCATAGCAATGACTGATAGTATCTGTTTTGAGATATCTACACAATATCTTCCTTCTTCATACATTTTTAGTATGCCTTCCACTTGACCTCGCCCGGTTTTTAATAACTGTTTAATTTTTTCCTCATTCAAATGTCTTGTGTTGTGTTGATGCAACTGATTCATAGTTTCCTCCTTTAACCCCACCACGGGAGGGGTATACAAGTACATTATATCATGATAGTGTCAAAATGCAATAATATTTTTACATTCATTTTATATTCATAATTGTTTGGTATTATATAGTCGAGGTGAATAAGATGAATAAAAAACAAGGTATCTTTTTAGGAATTTTTATTGCATTATTGGTTATAGTTGCTATCGTTTTTTGGTATTTTTCACCACAATGGGCAAATAATAGTGATTATCCGTACTATGGTCATATGGTGGGAGGTTGGGGTATGCCGTTCGGAATGTTAGCAATGGGTATATTTTGGATTGGTGTGATTTACTTTGCTATAAATGGTTTTAGTTACCGCAGTGAATGCAGAAATGATCGAGCAATTGAGTTGTTAAAGTCGCGCCTTGCAAAAGGTGAGATAACTATTGATGAATATGAAAAATTAATAGAGAAATTGAGGGATAAATAATATGAGAAAAGGATTGATTGCTTTCGGACTAACTATTGCTGTTGGGTTCTTAGGCGCGTTATCAATTGGTGCAGTGAATGCGTATTCACGTGATATTAACAGTGATACTATCAATTTCAACTACAGCCAACATGGCATGATGGGATCAAATTACAGTCTTTATAGTTTTGAAAGAATATATCTTCATCTATCTACTGATAATCAAGAAAAATTAGATTCTGGTTTTGCTAATGAGTTAATAACCACAGATATTCAACAAAAAACTGTTGTAGAGGTTGTTGAAATCATTGAGCAGATTAAATCGGATATCATAGATGATGTTCAGATTGAGTATTCTACCCAACGATTTGGCATGATGGGCGGTAACATGATGGGGTATGGTGGAAATGATCCATATGCAAATTGTGGTTACCAGAATAATGCTAGTACTTATGAATGGTTGTATATTCATTCGAGTGATGCCCAAAGAGATAGTTTGGACTTATCATTTGCGGAAGCTATTATGAATTTGGATTTGTCAAATCTATCAGTTCAAGAACTAGTTGAAAGCATAAATGAAATTAAGAAAAATTTAGTTAATCAACTATCAAATCTGGTTCAGCCGAATGAATAAAGAAGTTGTGGGTGGGTAAACATACTCACCCATATTTTTGTTGTTGTTGTTGTATAATATTCACATAGGAAGTGATTTGAATGAAAACATTAATTGTTGAAGATTATCCGAAGATCAATCAGTTATTAGCGATGTATGCGCGTAATGATGGACATGAAGTCAAACAAGTATATAACGGTGAGGAAGCACTTGCAGCAGTTCATCATGAAAAGTTTGATATTATTCTCTTAGATTTAATGCTTCCTGGAATACAAGGAGAAGAACTCATCAAGCAAATTCGCAAAGTATCCGATGTCTATATTATCGTATTATCAGCTAAAATTGATATCAAAGACCGTGTCGATGTCATCACACTTGGGGCAGATGATTATATGATTAAGCCTTTTTCAATTGATGAGGTCATGGCTAAACTCAAAAATGTTGAAAAAAGACTTGTTGTTAATCATCCAACAATCTATACATTTAATCATTCACATCTAAAAGTTCTACCATTAAGCAGAGAGGTCTTAGTGAACAATCAATTAATCAATTTAACACAGTATGAGTATGATGTCTTATGGCATTTGCTTTCACATCCTAACATTGTTTTTTCTAGAGATATGATTATTGAGCAGTGTTTTTCAAATAGTGATGCTTATGACCGCGTTATTGATGTTTTCATAAAAAACATCAGAAAAAAAATTGATTTTTCTTCTGAAAAGTCATACATTAAAACGCATTATGGTATTGGATATCAGTTTGTGGGGGTAAAAGATGAATAGTATAAAGAACCTCCTTATATCACAAATCTTTAAAATAGTGCTCATCATTTTTCTATCAACCATTTTTTTATTGAATATTGCTTTTTATTTTTTTACAAATAACCAATTCCAAAAAGAAATTGCAAGACAATATGATGAACTATACAATATGACTGCTCATCTATCCACTGAAGAAAACTTCGAAACTTTAATCGTATATTTGGAGCATTATACACATAATAATGATGTAACAATTCATTTCAAAAACATTACAGAGCAAACCATTTTCTCTAATGATTTTGATGCGAAATTGCAAAACTATGAAGCTGTATATTATGATGACATTCTTCTTGGATATATCGCTGTCAACTTTGAGTCTTCTAAATTAAGTAAAGATATTCTTTATGGATTCATTGGATTAAATTTAACCTCCATTATATTGTTTGCTTTTGGTATGTATATTTTATATAAGTTTCTGAGGAATGAAAATACTAAGTTAAGGCTGGATTTAAACCATATTGAGACAGAAAGTTCGGTTTTCTCATACAAAGAAATAAAGCAATTGCACGTTCAACTAATGAATAGTCAAATTCAAAGAGAAAAACAAAGATCCGTTTATGAGTCTCATATCAAGAGTATTGCGCACGATATCAAAACACCCCTATCAGTTATCCGAATATATACTGATTCATTAGTTAATGAAAAACTTAATCCAACTAAAGAAGTATTTTTGGACATTCAAGTAGAAACAGTTAAAATAATGAACCTAATTCCTAAGTTTATCGAACTTGACTATGTTGAACTACCATATATTCAGGATGTTTCTCTATTTATTAACAGATATGCAAATAAGTACAAAGAAATATTCGAAAGTAAACAGATTTCTATAACACTCGAATTAGAGACTTTACTTGTAAATATTTCAGATAAAGATTTAGAAAGATTAATTGAACACCTTTTATTCAATGCTTTTTATTATTCTAATCCACAATCAAATATTACAATCTCAGTTCAAAATAAAACAAGAAGACTGGTAGTTAGTGATGAAGGGATTGGTATGACAAGTGAAACAATTATAAATATCTTAAAAGGTCCTTATCGTTCAGAAGAGGCAATGAAATTTAACGAAAAAGGTAGTGGATTGGGTCTTCAATTTGTAAAAGATATTGTTCGAAAATTGGAAGCAAATTTACAAATTGACAGTGTTGTAGGACATGGAAGCAAAATAAGTATTCAATTTTCTTAATAAAAAGCAGAAATTCATCGGTGCAAATGAATGTGCGGTATCGAACTTGTTTTCACAATCTATAATGAAATGTATTGTTTATATGTTCCCACACTGGAAAAAGTCTGGAATGGGGAAACATAAAATGGCCAAAAATATGTTTCCGACGTACACGAAACGACAAATTTTCGAGCAATTAGATATACTCCACGCACGTTGAAAGTATCACGTTGCTTTCCTTAAAATAATTAAATTATAGTTTAATTATAGAAGATTTTCATTCAAGTGGAAATCTTCTTTTTTATTTATCAAATATCGTTTCTAACATTTAAATAAAAATATTAAACCACAACATTATCGATAATAATATGCCATGGTTCATATTTTTGAATACTTATAGAGTTAAGTAAAGATTGTTACTAGAATGGTAAAATTATTATGTTAAGATTTGTTTGTTTGCTTTTTATACGATATACAACAACAAATATAGATATAATGTTTTAAAATGTATCAATCTACTTTTTTAGTTGATTCCATGCTCTACCAAATAATTCATTTCCACCGGGTGATAATTTTAATATCTTAGAATCATTCAATATGGATTGCATTTTCTTCGTGTAGGTAGTATCCCTATCAAACGCAATAAATACTTGTTTTGAGCTAGTGTTATATAGTTCAATAAGTTTCTCTAAAGTCTCGTCTTCAATGTGTTTAAGGATAATAGTATCATGAACAACTGCTGGGAGTTTTGTATTATTCAACATAACTAAATCGAATATGACCAAACCTCTACACAAAGATCCAGTACCAGTATCATTTGGAGTAAAGAAATGGTAGTGACTAGAATCAGTAATCTGAATAGTTGGAGCAGTTTTCTCGCCATTATATAGTCTATCAGTATAGTCTTTCATTAGTGAGTTAAGCGTATCTTCAATGGAAATAATAGTAAGTTTGAGTACTTCGTCATACTTATCTTTTTCTGTTTTCAAATTGTCCTTTAATTTGGCGTACTCAGAAAAGTTTTTGTTAGCTTCTTTAAGCACTTCAATTTTTTTTGTAATATCAGCATATTTTAATAAAATAGCTTTTGAAATAGTTGGTGCAGTTTCTAAATGAGTGGCTTTTGATTCTAATGAAGATATTTTTTCTTTAACAATGGATAGAAGTAGATTGATTTCATCTTCACTTTGCTTAAATTCTTTCTTTAGAATATTGGCAAGCTTTAAGTGAAATGCCTCTACTTTATCTAATTCTTCATAATTCGCATTCGGAAAATACTCTTTCAATGAATCATAAGAATGCTTAAAATTTTTATTCGTATATTTACTATCACCTTGATAGGACTCTAGTTGTGTATTAAGTTGAGTTCTTTGTCGTCTCAAACTACTTAATTGCTTTTTAATTTCCGCCAATTCTTGAGCTTGAAATGAGTCAAGTTCTGATAATCCAAGTTGTGTTTCAATAGTGAGTTGGTATAGCTCCGTTTCAAGCTTTTCGATATTCTTGCTATTTTCTTTAAATGCTGTATTGTTAGGAGCTGCTTTTATTTGGTTGGTTTAAATTTTCAACAAATAGAACATATGATCAACCGGTATTCTCTGTTTTAGGTCACAATAATTTAAATCAAATCGAACTTGCATTACAACCTAACGGACAAATCAAACTCAGAGTAAATGGACAGTATCATTTAATTAGTTCTAGTACATTTACATATACAGGAACCAATTGGGTAATGTTGGGGTTAAAATTGGAAAACTCTGAAAACAACATTAAATCAACAGTTTATATCAATGGTTCAAAAAGTCTCGAAATAACACAAAATATTAAAGTGTTACCAGGGAACACAGTTGACATGAAGGTTAGTGATTTTGGTAATCTCGTTTTAGGTATTTACAATCCGGATGCATTTCCATTGGTGACCAGTGAAATTCGAGTTGCGCATATGCAAGTAGGTGCATTCAACTATACAGATTCGGATATCACAAATATTTATAATCTCGCTTTACCCTATTTTAATGGAACCATTATTCGCAAGCAACGTTCAGGTGTCTTATATCATGACCATCAAGCCTATGACGGATTAGATGTGGTTACACTCAAAGGTACTCTTGTTTCGAGTAAAGGGGTTCATCCCTCCAGTATTGGATACCAAGCAGGAACGTATAAACTTGATAAAACTAGACAGTTTGAATACGATGATTCAAGAAAGACTCACTTATATGGTAGTTATGGAGACGATAAAGACTTAATCCCTTCAAAAGCCAAACTGGTTTATGATTTCAATATGAAGAATACAGGTATGTTATCTATTCGCTTTAAACCAACTTCAGTAGGTCCACAACTCAGAACAATTTTGTCATTACATCGAAGCTCATTAATACCATTTGCTCTCTATGTAAATAGCTCTAACAAACTTGTCTATTTGAATGAGGAAAATGGCACACTTAACAACACAATCCTTCCAAACACATGGAATCAACTAGTCATTAGATGGGACGAAACATTACTAAGGATTCATTTAAATGGTGATCCAGTAGTTGAAAAACCAATGCACTTTAGTTTTGAGAATGCCTTAGTTTCAGTAGGTGCGTTGATCAGTGGCGGTGAACCATCCAAACACTTTAATGGACAGTTTGAGATGTTAGCCTATAGCGATCAAATTTATGATAATTCAAAAGTATCTAGTATCTTAAATTCGTTTCAAACGATTGCTTATGAATCGGAATACGATTTGTTAGGTCGAAAAGAAAAAGATGAATTGAGTATTGGGTCTACTAAACGCACTGCAGAGTACATGTACAATCGACTTATTAATGATCCAGCCAAAATATTCTTTGAAGTGGAACATATGAAGACCTTTGCGAATCAAGATATTTACTATAACTATGATGCATTAGGTAATGTAATTGAAATGATTACACCTGAAGGCACATATGAATATAAGTATGACTTTATGGGAAGACTCATTGAAGAGTATAACCCTGCACTTATTCAAACCATCAAGATGGAATACACTAACCAAAATCTGATCAAAAAGACATTTTATGATGATAAGACCACAACCGTGGTTAAACAAATGGAGTTTCTTACCAACTCAGAAGACCAGCTTGTGTATGTTGGAACGGTTGAAAATGGAAATGAAACACCTTTAGATATTACCTATGATCCTAAGTATGTAGGTAATCCGTTATCCATTGGAACAAAACAACTCACTTGGGAAGGTAGAAGATTAAAACAGATTATTGACGGCACTAATACATTTACTTACACCTATAATGAACAAGGCTTAAGAACAAAGAAAAACATCAAGGGTGTTGAAACTAAGTATTATTTACAGGGTTCTAATATCGTAGCAGAAAAAAAGAATGGTCAAACCATACAATACATCTACAATGAGCAAAACCAATTAGTTGGATTTGAACACCAACAAAACAATTATTTTTATGTAAGAGATTTACTCGGAATTATTAGAAATATTATTGATGTTAATGGTAATATTGTGGTAACATATAAATATGATGGATGGGGTAATCATAAAGTTTATGGCTCATCCAATGTAGAAAACACTAGTACTGATTTCATTGGTAACATTAATCCATTTAGATACAAGGGATATTATTATGATGTTGAAACTGAGTGGTACTATCTAGAAAGCAGATATTATAGTCCATTGTTATCAAGATTCATTAACATGGATCACACACAATATTTAGAACCAGGAACCATTGATAGTGTTAACTTGTTCGCTTATTGTGGGAATAATCCAGTGATGTACTCCGACCCCAGCGGTAATTTTGCAATTTCATTATTAGTTGCCGGTTTCATAATCGGAGCTATAGTTGGATCAACAGCTAGTGTAGTCAGCCAAGGAATAACTAACGGATGGGATAATATAAACGGTTGGCAAGTCGCACTGGATGGCACTATTGGAGGTATCAGTGGACTCTTGGCATTTACCGGTATTGGAGCATTAGGATCAGCATTTATTAGTGGTGGTTTAGGCTTCATAGGTAGTGTGGGAGGAGATTTGATTGCATCAAATGGTGATTGGAATCAAGTTAACTGGGTAAAAGCTGGTGTTATGACAGCTGTCAACTTTGGATTAGGTTTGGGGGCAGGTGCACAAAATTCAAAAGCGATAGGGAAAAACCTTTGGAAAACTGTAAGTAAAACCAAGGTTGGAGGCACATTTCAATCGTCTGCAGCTAAATTTAGCGCCGGACAAATGTCACAACGTGGATTTCAAGGAGTCATGAATCTTTATGGTAGTACACTAGCAGCATCAATGACTAATGCAATGCCTATGGTGATGGCAAATAGAATTACGAGTTCATTTGTTGGTATTGGAGTATCCGGTGGTGTAGATGTATTTATGGGGTGGTTATTCTCGTTATAGAAAGGAAATCTGAGTCATGGTAGAAATGATTATTCAATATTGGTTAATAATTTTAATAAGTGTTATTGTTTTCATGTTCACTTATTGGAGACTAGTTTTTAGAGGAACCATAGATATATTTGATGTTTCAATCTCGTTTTATCATAAATATTTGCTAGAAGAAGAAAGTCTATTTAACAAGATATATTTTACTAAAAAAAACACACTACAAGTTCCTCGATTTAAACAAATAGCATGGCTATTAATGATTTTATTTATAGATGTTGTTCTGATGATAATTATTGCCTTTATAGGAACTATAACTATGCAAGAAGTGATTGTGAAATTAACTCTCAATTTCGTTTCCATAAGTGCTATTGTAGGAATGATAATATGGATACTTGGTATAATTGTTGTCTATATACAAGCAAAAAAATGTGCTAAAAATCAGAAGTTGCTGAATGAATTAGAAATTAGTAGATTAATAAAAGAAATTGGTGATAAACATCCGAATTTTTGGGCGTAATTGGTTTATAGTATAATGTAAATGTTTAGTGTTCCTAATGCGCATAACGTGGCTATACTAATAGCCACGTTATCGCATACTAAACTTCGTTTAAAAAGTTGATTTGAGAGCCTTGTTAACATGTTTTATCGTAAAAAACGAGGATAAATCAAATTGTGCTGGGTTACAGGCACATGACTCCAGTCATGTTGATGGATGGCGACGGAAATAGTCCAACTTGGTGGAATCCTTTTACCTGGTTTGATAATGTAAGCAATGTTGGTAAAATAGTTATTGGAGGCGTTTTGTTTGCCGGTGCAATAGGATTGACGATACTGTCAGGTGGAGCGCTAGCACCATTGTTTATCGGAATGGCAATAGGCGTTGGAATTAGTACAGCAGTCGGTGGATTCGGAGCGGTGATTGAATCTGGTGGAGATTGGAGTCAATTTGGTCAAGGCGCTTGGAATGGCTTTTCAGATGGTGTACTATGGGGTGGTATATTTGCATTTGCTGGATCAGCAATTGGTGCAATGAAATATACTAAGACCTACAGAGTTGTTGGAGTCGGTGAATTTGATGATATTGCAAAAAGTGGTAATTTTCTAGCAAAAGGTGCTGCTGAAGGGAAATATTTCTGGACTTCAAAGTCAAGCGCAAAAACATTCATACAAAAAATGAATTTCGCAGATGATACATTTCGCATAGTGGGCGCTAGAGCATCTAGAAGTGCGCTAAAATCAGAAATTAAAAGCGGTAATGCATATTATTGGTCATCTCTTGACGGAATTGGCAAAGCTTACTTCATGCATATTAGTGTTGTAAACCGGATTATCAAACGTATTTGGACGGCACTTTAAAGGAGGAAAATATTGTGGAATCAATTATCAAGTGGGTTAGTTATTTAGATGGTGGCAAAAATGTTATACCAAGTATTAATGAAAAATACTATCCAATGTTAAAAATCAAAGGACAAACAAGCATATTTAACTGGAGCATAGTTATAGTTAATTTGGAAAATAATAATGACTTAACAACAATTTCACAAATCTATTTTTTAGTTGATGATGCACCACATAATATTCTTGTCACAGGTTTAGAGTTTTATTTGTTTGAAGGAAGTAAAAAAGTTGCTGAAGGAAAAATTCTATAGGTGAGTGATTAATTTCTAGAGCAGTTGTTAGAATTGCAAATATTTATTCAAATGCTTAGTTTCACTGTTACGCGGAACGTGGCTATACTAATAGCCACGTTATCGCGGACTAAACTGTACTGGTGTTAAGTGTGGCTAAAGATCATGTGTTTTAATGAATTGAATATTTAATATGAGGATGCTTGAAAAATAGCATTCCTTTTTTATGTTGAAAAACTAAGAAAAATTTGTCCAATGCCACACTGTGTCTTAACTCTTCTTTAAAATATAAGTATAAGAGGTGTTGGAAAATATGAAACAAGGAAAATCTAACAAAATAAAAGTAAAAATGATACTTGCTGTCTATTATAAAGATGAAGAGGATAAAACTATTGAAAAAATAGTTTTAAGACTTATGGAAAAAGAATTGGAAAGCAGGTTTTTAAATGATGAGGCATATAAACAAAATAATCGCGCTATATTGTAGACTTTCCAGAGATGATGATTATCACGGTGATAGCTTAAGCATTAAAAATCAAAAGGAAATGCTCATACATTACGTACAAACAAATAAACTCGGGAACTATGAATTCTATGTTGATGACGGTTATTCAGGCACTTCATTTTAAAGACCAGATTTCGAAAGACTATTAAATGTGAACTGGTACCATTTTCTTGTACTTTATGTTCTTTGTAGTTATTGTATCATATTTGTTGATTCATGAGTCTAAATTGTATTGGGGAATAGCCTCCAAGTGTCAATTTAATACGATGGTGATTATACCAATAAATATACTCATCAATGGTCTTAATCAAATCTGATAGTGATTTAACTTTCTGTAAATAGATTGTTTCACACTTAAGTGTCCCGAAGAAGCTTTCAACCACTGCATTATCATAAGCGTTACCTTTAGCACTCATGGATTGCACAAATGATGATTTTTTTAGGTAGTTACGATATTTTGGGGATTGATATAGAATACCTTGATCAGAATGAATGAGTAGCTTCGATAAATCCTCATTTGGGTTGATTGCTTTCATAAGGGTTTTAAGAATCAAATCCTGGTTTTGACTTCTAGATATTTAGTATGCTTTCACTTCACCATTATAGAGATCTTGTATTACAGATAGATATAATCGTTTACGATTAAATCTAAATTCCGATACATCAGTTGCCCATGCGATATTAGGCTTGTCTTTCTTAAAGTCTCTTTTGAGTAGATTTGGTGTTATTTTATTTGAGATTTGAGAGATATAGCGATATCTTTTTTTTCTTACCTTACAAACAATCTATAGTTCTTTCATGAGTTTTACAACCGTTTTATAGGCTATTTTAATCTGATAGAAGTTTTGAAGGGCGAGTTTAATACGTCTATAACCATATGTTTTATTGCTTGATTCAAAAATATCTGAAATTAAGATTTTTATACGATGATATTTATCTGTTGATTTATGATGCTCATAGTAGTAATAAACAGACTTAGGAAGTCTAGATATCTCAAGTAGATCTTTTAATGCATATTTTCGCCTTAATTCTTTGACTACTTGGTATTTTTGTTTATTCGTTCCTGTTTTTGAACTAAGGAGATAAGTTTTTTTGTATATTCAAGTTCCATTTCTAGATGATTGACTTTGAGTTCTAAATCCTGTTCTACCTCTTTAGATGGTGTATGGAACTTTCTAACTGGATTCCTACGATAATCTTTTGGTGTCTGAAAAAACCGTTCCTTCCCATAAAGTCTATATTGATAAACCCATCTGGCTGGTAGTGTATCATTTAAACTACCCGATCTTAAATATAGATTATATTTACGTGCAGCTTGGCTATAGGATAGTTCGTTTTCAATGATGTCTAAAACGACCTTTAATTTGAATGCTCCACTCTATAATCTATTTTTTCTTTTTATCCTTCATCTGATACCTCCTGCATATACTTGTATTATAACAAAGTACAACTTTTTGGTATCAGTTCACTATAATATATTGATTTTCTCCAGATAATAGCATATAATAAAATTAAGTGGAGGAAATAATATGATTGTTACAACATTAAACTTAAAAGAAAAGTATAAGAGTTATACGGATATTAATGGCAAAATCAAAAGAGATATTGATAATGGTTTCTTATTTCCTCTTGTACGAGGCATTTATGAAACAGAAAGCTCTGTTGATGGTTTTTTACTTGCTTCATATATTTATGGACCATCTTATTTATCTTTCGAATATGCACTTTCATATCATAATCTCATTCCTGAAAGAGTTGTTGTTTATACGAGTGCTACATTCAACAAACGAAAAAGTAAGGTTTATCAAAATCATTTCGGACTATATACCTATAGAGATGTTCCAAATGCTGCATTTCCTTATTCAGTAAAAGCTTATGAAGAAGACGGGTATGCTTACTTTATAGCTAGCCCAGAAAAAGCACTATGTGATTTACTATATAATAGAAAACCAGTAACAAGTATCAAAGAATTAAAGAGACTGCTTTTTGAGGATTTACGGGTAAACAAAGATATTTTTGAACAACTAAACTTTGATGAAATACTATTTTTATCTGATAAATACATATCGAACAATATGAAGCACTTAAGAAAATACATTGAAAGTGAGTATATGAAATGACAATTCTTCAGCAGATGATCAATAAGTATAATCCAAAAACCTTAGAAGATAAGAAGCATGCAATAAAAGAAGTTTTACAAGAAGTGGTGTTGGCTGGTCTTTCTAAAACTGACTTTTTTACCCATGCTGCTTTTTATGGTGGAACAGCTTTAAGAATTTTTTACGGAATGGATAGATTTAGTGAGGATTTGGACTTTAGCTTACTTGTATCAGATGATACTTTTGATATAAGTAAATATTTTAAACCAATAAGTGACGCCGTAAACTCACTTGGACTCAATTTTGAAGTTTCCAAAAACGATAAGACGGTAAACTCAAATATTGATTCAGCTTTCATCAAAGGTAATACAAAAGAAACCTTGATTACTATTTATTCAAGTTCATCAGATTCCAGACTTATTGTTCATAATGAAAAGATTATCATCAAGTTTGAAGTTGATGTAAATCCCCCACTATACGCACATACAGAAATTAAGTTTCGATTATTACCATTCCCATACCAAGTTCGAGTTTATGATGCCTCATCGTTATTTGCTGGCAAAATTCATGCTGTGATTGCTAGAAGTTGGAAGAACCGCATAAAGGGCAGAGATTTATATGATTATGTCTATTATTTAAGTTTAGAGACAAAAGCTAATTTAAAACACTTAGAATCTAGACTCAAACAAACTAAAACAATTGACGAAGACATCAAACTTTCTCGAGATTTATTAATTGACATGTTGGAAAAACGATTTGACCAGATTGATTATGATATTGCCAAATCCGATGTTAGACCATTTATTAAAGATCAGTCTAGTTTAGACCTTTGGAGTAGCGAATTTTTTAAATCCATCACTAAGCAAATTAAAGTAGATTTAGAGGATAATAATGATTAAACCCAAATAACTTAAAATAGGTGACATACATTTGCCACATTATCATCCGTTCGGAATAGACCATGCACATGCTTTATTCATTAAATATAATAAGTAGGAGGCATTCATGATTAACAAAAAAGAAATAAGAAAAAAATTAAACGAAAGATTTAATCCAAGGTTAGCAAGTGTCTCAGACCTTAATGAAGTACGTGGAGATAGATTTAAGCAACATAGCGCATATAATCATGAGAATATGGATTTAACACCCCAATCAAGAAGTCTCCTACCTCTATAGGCGGTGGGATGAATTGATTTATTTTATATTTACAAAACATAATAAATAATGTTATAATAAAGGTGTATTCATACACGTTTCTGCACTCTACTGAAAGCTAAGGTGACCTAGATGAATAAAGCCTTTAAGTTTAGAATCTATCCAACTGAAGCTCAAAAGACTTTGATTCATATGACTCTAGGCCATAATCGCTTTTTATGGAATAAGATGTTAGAAGATAAACAGAAACACTATGAGTTGAATAAAACCCAATTATATAACCGTCCTGCACAGTATAAAGAGAATTATCCCTTTCTGAAAGACGT
>NZ_JAOEGN010000011.1 GCF_025446935.1 Paracholeplasma vituli
CCAATGAAGTCTATACACTCCCTAGAAGTCACTTCATCAAGAAAGTATCCAAAGAGATTGAATTAGTTTCAAAACAAATTCATAAGCACACAACCGAATTAAACCATTTAAGTGACTTATCGTTAGACATACCTACACCCACATGTATCCAAACCAATCAAAGAAATCACCATCAAGTCTTACTATGATGGTCAATACATCGAAGTGGTTTATGTGTATCTAGATGAAACACCTCAAGCAACGATAGAAGATTCTACCGAAACGATGGGAATAGATTTTGGTTATAACAATCTAGCATTTTGTTCAGTCACGAATAATGAGCATTTATTGTTAGATGGCAAACGGTTAAAGAGTATGAATCAGTTTTATCATAAACGAATCGCGAAACTAGCGAGTAGTAGACCCAATCAAACTATCTTAACCAAACAAATGATTCGTCTGATGGATAAACGGAACCATCAAATGGATTATGGCATCTATAAAGCAGCTAAACTCATTATTCATCACGCGATAGATAATAAAGTGAAACAAATCATCATTGGTTATAATGATATCTTTAAAGATGAGCGACTATCTGACACGTATAATCAGTGGACGAAAAGTATACCTATAGCGAGACTAAGAGACCGAATCCTTTATTTAGCTGAACAGATAGGTATTGAAACCAAAGTGATTAATGAAGCATATACTTCCAAAGCGTCCTATCTAGATCAAGATGAATTCGTAAAAGGTGATTTCTCAGGTGTTAGAATCAAAAGAGGTTTATATAGAAGTAAAAAAGGCATCTTGATCAATGCTGACCAAAATGCCTCATTAAATATGATTCGAAAAGGTAATCCCGATGCCATATGGATAGGAAGGGTGAATCACGATTCACCTCTAGCGAACACACCTAAGCGTACATATCTATTTGGTGTGTAGTCCCTTTAAATAAGATGAGATTATCGTTAAGAGGCAATCAAATCATTCCGTAAAGGGTGATTTATTCACCTCTTTGTTCTTAAATTCATTATGAAAAATCTAGTTTTTTTCAAAAATAGTTCAATGTTATACTAAGGTCGTTGAAAAAGTCAGTTAAATGCACTATAATGAGATAAACTTAAAGGAGGTTTTGAAATGAAGTATGGTTATGGTTGGGTTTTAAAATTTGTACTCGCAGCCATTCTATTGGGGATGGGTATTTATATGGTATTCGCCGATGAAGTGGTATACCTCATTACTGGCGTAGTTATCGTAATCTTCTCTTTATTCAGAGTAATTCCTCTGATGAAGACTCTTAAAAAAGAAATCCTACGTACGATTAATTTGATTGAAATCATTTTTGATACCCTCATTGGTGGGGTCTTGATCTATGTAGCAGCAACCGGTCAAATGGATAACAGCGACCTTTGGAAAGAAGTTTACCGTTACGCGCTCGCGTTCTTCTTCTATGCGAGAGGCTTAGTCTATTTGAACTCTGTGGTGTTCTTAGGTGAAAAAACCGAGATTCCTAAATTCTGGGTTCACATTCTCGCAATTACCCTTGGTACCTATATCGCGACCGCGCCTAAATTTTCTTATGAAACTGTGGGTTTATTCTTACTCATCGTCGCGTTGATTGGATCTGTTTACTTAGGTTTCGATGGTTTTGGTGGTTATAAGAAATACCGTCAGTTCCAACTAGAACTCAATCAGGGTAAGGAAAAAGAAAAACAAGTCGAAAAGAAAAAAGAAGTTATCTTGGATGAACAAAAAGAAGATCGTCCTTACGTTAACTAAACAAAGATAACATATGAGCCACTCTATTCAGGGTGGCTTTTATTTTTAAATTTTCGTAAAAATGGGTATTGTGTTTCGCACAGTACTGTTATATACTGGTATTGTGTAAGACACAGTAGGGGGTTATTATGAATTCTCAATTTAAAAAAGGCATTCTTGAGATGTGTATCCTCAAACTCATTGACGATAAAAAGATGTATGGTTTTGAAGTGATTGAAACCTTATCTCAAATTATGGATGTTTCTGAGAATACGGTTTACCCCATTTTGAGACGATTAACCACTTCAGGCTATTTTGATATCGAAATGGAAGAGACATCGTATGGTGCACCTAGAAAGTATTATGTAACAACGAAACAAGGTAAAGAAGCGCTTAAGGTCTATACCGATGAATGGAGCGCATTTTTAAAAGGGGTCTTAAAGATCATGGAGGAAAAACAATGAAACAAGACTATATCGACAGACTTAAATCTGAATTAAATCAATATACAACCAATTTCGCCGATGTGAAAGACATCGTTCGTGATTATGAGGAAATGTATGATGATGCATTACAAACAGGTAAAACCCCTGAGGAAGTTGAAGCGATGTTAGGGGATCCCATAGACATTGTGGATGAGCTCAAAGAAAGTTTATCCTTGAAACAAGAAAGACGTTCAAAAGGCAATAAGGTCGTCGCTGTATCGCCTTTTATCGCAACCATTTGTTTCTTCATATCAGGTTTTTATTTTGATGGTTGGGTTTTCGGTTGGCTTTTCTTCTTAATGATTCCGATGTTAGGAATTCTATTTAATACACCTCGAAAAGAAAAGTTCGTTGCGTTATCCCCATTTATCTCAGTCATTTTACTAATTACGATTGGCTTTACAACCGGCCGTTGGGAGTTAGCCTGGTTACCCTTCCTATCGATTCCGGTTTTAGGGTACTTCTCTGATAATAAGAAATGGGTCAGTTTTACCTTCTTAGGTCTCGTTCTACTTGGGATTATGGGGTATGTGTATGTCGGTGAAACCTACGGATTCCAGCTTGCGTGGTTAAGTTTCATTCCAGCCATTATTTTCTCGATTATTCGCGGTCAAATAGTGCTCTCATTTGGAGACTTAAAAGGTCAAGAACGAAAGAAAGTCTTAAGTTTGATTGGGGTAATCCTACTCACGATTGGCTTATTTATTGGATTAGGTTTAGCCTTTGATGGCTGGGGATGGTCTTGGATGTTTGTGTTAGGGATACCTATGACTGCGATTATATTATTTGCGAAAGGGAATATTGTTGCGCTCATGCCGTTTATCTCTGTTGTGATTTTCTATTCACTTGGGTTCTTCTTTGATATGTTCCACATCTCATGGATAGCGTTTCTATTAATACCCATCACAGCGATTTTAGTTTCAAAAGATTAAGGGGATTTCCCCTTTTTTTTAAGCTTATGGCTAATTGTGTAAAATTAAATTGTATGCAATGCTTTTTGATAGACAGATGAAAATAGTTTTGATACACTAGTACACGAAAGTAATAAAGTTGTGTTAATGTAAATAAGAATGCAAATTAGGAGGCTTATAATGAACCCTTATTATCCAAAGTTCTTAGACCTTGTGAATCACGAGAATAAAGATGAGGCCATGCTTTATGTATTAGAGTTATTAAAAGAAAAAAAGATTGAACTTTATGACTTGTATGATTTCTTTTTAAGACCTGTTTTAAATGAGTTTGAGTGTAATTCAGAGGATGAAGAGATTTGCATTTGGAAAGAACACGTCAGAACCTCAATTGTCCGAACCATTCTCGAATCGACTTATCCATATTTAATTGAAAATAAAAAGACGGTTAAAAAGAACAACAAAAAAGTCGTTGTCGTTTGTCCAAGTGAAGAGTTCCATGAAGTGGGCGCCATCATCGTGACTAACTACTTCACCTTAGCTGGATTCGATGCACAGTACATTGGTGCGAATACTCCAAAGAATGATATTGTATCGGCTGTAAAAGCATTAAAACCCGATTACCTCGCATTATCGGTAACCAATTACTATAACTTAGTCGTTACCAAACAAATCACCGAACAAGTGAAGGGATTATTCCCAAATGTCAAAGTGATTCTTGGAGGGAACGCCTTTAATAAACCAGGTGCTTTAGATCATTTAGTGTATGATTACCACTTAAAAACCAAAGAAGACATCTTCATTTTAGGGGGCAAATAAGCATGAAACTCGCATTTCAAATCGCTAGACGGTTCTTATCGTCTGGTAAACTACAGACTTTATTTATTGTATTAGGGATTGGTGTAGGGGTTTCTGTTCAAGTCTTTATCGGAGCCTTAATTTCTGGTCTTCAAAAAAGTTTAGTCGACACCACCATTGGGAACAGTTCTCAAATTACTGTTACCTTAAAAGATGAAGACAATCCTTATATCTCCAATTATGACGATTTAATTGTTGAAATATTAAACAGTGATTCCAACATCCGTGTCGCAACCGGTAATTTCAACGTCGCGGGGACTTTAGAAAAAAACAGTGAAACCCTCCCCGTATTGGTTCGTGGGTTCGATATGACTTCCGCGGATGGCATTTATAAGTTTTCAGATAAACTCACATCTGGTAGACTCCCTAATCAAACCAATGAAATCATTTTAGGGAATTTCTTTCAAACAGAATTAAATTTAAACGTCAATGACACGATTACCATACAAGTGCCTCTTAAAGCCAATCAAACGTTAACTGTAGTTGGCTTCTTCGACTTTGAAGTTAAAAGCATCAATGAATCGTGGGCAGTATCCACTTTATCAACCACTCAAGGGTTATATGGTGTAGCTGACATCGTGACTTCGATTGAATCGCAAGTGAAAGAATCTGCGTATTTTGAAGCAGATGCGATTTCTTTAAAAGTTGCAGACAAAATCGGTTCAGATTACGCAGTCACAAACTGGATTGAAAATAACGCATCCTTACTATCAGGTTTACAAGGCCAAAGCATTTCTTCTTTAATGATTCAAGTCTTCGTGTTGATCTCTGTTGTATTAGGGATCGCATCCATTCTAGCGATCATCGTTTTACAAAAATCCAAACAAATTGGGATTCTTAAAGCGATGGGAATTAAGAATAGTGACGCTTCCTTAATCTTCTTATTCCAAGGTTTAATCCTCGGTGTATTTGGAGCCTTAACTGGGGTATTGTTAGGGATTGGTTTACTCGTATCCTTCCAAACCTTCGCTATAGACGCAACAACGGGCGAACCGGTCATTCCGCTCAATATCGAATATGACTTCATCGCGTTATCGGCTTTAATCGCCATCGCAGTTTCAACTGCCGCGGCGTTAGTTCCAGCCCGTAAATCCTCTAAACTATCTGTAATCGAGGTGATTCGCAATGCTTAATACCGTTATGGAACTCAAAGGTATCACTAAAGTTTATGGTGAAAAAATCAAGACTCAAGTATTATTTGGTGTCGATTTAAAATTCTATGAAGGCTCATTCAACGCCATCATCGGTCAAAGTGGATCTGGTAAATCGACTTTATTGAATATTTTAGGGACACTCGATAACCCAACCGATGGTGAAATCTTCATCAATGGACAAAATACAAAGAACATGAAAGCCAATCAAATTTCCTTCTTAAGAAATCAAAACATTGGCTTCATCTTCCAATTCCACTATTTACTCCCTGAATTTGCAGCTTTTGAAAACGTCTTAATGCCTTATAAGATTTCAAAACAAAAAATTACCCCTGAAATTTTGGATAGAGCCAATGAACTCTTAGATTTTGTGGGTTTAAAGAAAGTTAAAAACAACTTGGCTAAGAATATGTCTGGGGGTCAACAACAAAGGGTTGCGATTGCGAGAAGCTTGATCAACAATCCAAAGATTATTCTCGCTGACGAACCAACCGGGAACTTAGACAGCGATTCAACCGAACAAGTCTATACCCTACTTCGTGAGATCAACGCGAAATACAAAACCACATTCATCATCATTACCCACGACCGAAAGATTGCTGAAAAAGCAGACCGTATCATCGAAATCAAAGATGGACGAATCAACTTAGATGTCATTAACTAAAGAAGGACGAGAGTCTTTCTTTTTTTATCAAAAAATTTGCACTCTATACTTGACAGTGCCAATTTATTGATTTATAATATAGGTGAACTTAGAAAATAAGTTCAGGACAATTAGAAAAGGAGCGATGTTTATGTTGAGTTTACTCAAAAAAGACCGAGACTTCTTTGATAGCTTGTTCGACGAATTCAGAGTAGCACCATTTGGTAATGATGTCTCCATGAGAACAGATATCAAAGAAAGTGAACATGTCTATGAATTAGCCATTGAAATGCCTGGATTTGATAAGGCAGATGTGAAAGTGAGCCTAGATAATGGCTACTTACTTGTAGAAGCGGAAAGAAAACATGAATCCAATGAAGACGATTCTAAAGGCAAATTCATCCGCCGTGAACGTTATTATGGGGTCATGAGACGTAGTTTCTACGTAGGTGATATTCACATGGATGAACTCAAAGGTTCTTTCGATAAAGGGGTTTTAAGAATCCAAATTCCGAAAGAAGCTAAAAAAGTAGAAACCAAGAAATATCTACAACTTGAATAAGTAAAATCGGAGCCGTTATTTGGCTCCGATTCTTTATTTAACTGCTCTTCTGTTTTTATTGTTTTGATTGCGTTTAGGTTGTTGTGCCTTATAGCTCGTGACACCTTTATTAGTTGGTCCGAACTTTGATTTTGGCGAGAGGTTTTTTAATCCTGTCATAGCTTTCTTCTCCGTGATGGGTTGTGTTTCTTTATTCGTTTTATTCGATTTTGGTTTATTATTTTTTTTCGTATTTAATTTAAAAGCTGGTTTTTGAGAAGGTTTATTCGATTTTGGTTTGTTATTTTTGGATGTTGTTTCTTTAGGTGTCGCATCTAGTACCACAGTATAAGCATGTGACACAACAGGAATCGTCATTTTGATATTTTTTTCAATATCATTTAATAGACTTCTTTCTTTTGGATCACATAAGGAAATCGCCTTGCCATCTTTTCCTACACGACCGGTTCTTCCGATTCTATGGATATAGGTTTCAGGGGTTTCAGGTAAATCGTAGTTTACGACATAGCTTAACGAATCGATATCGATGCCTCTAGCCGCGATGTCTGTAGCAACCAACACTTGGGTTTTCCCTTTTTTAAAGTTTTCTAAAGCACGTTCCCTCGCACTTTGAGATTTATTGCCGTGAATGGGTTCAGCAGTGACATTTTCTTTGGTAAGTTCAGTCACAAGCCTATTCGCTGTGTGTTTGGTTCTCATGAAGACTAAAACGGATTTCATCTTTTGAGATTTGACTAAATCGAGTAAGAGTTGGGTCTTTTTTTGCTTATTGACGTGGTATAACGATTGTTCGATGATGTCAATCGTTTGATTGACCGGAACAATCGAGACACGTACGGGTTCGTTTAAGATGGTTTTCGATAGTGTTTCGATTTCTTTCGGCATGGTTGCTGAAAAAAGCATGGTTTGACGGGCTTTCGGAACCAAGTCAATAATCTTATTCACATCTTTGATAAAGCCCATATCAAGCATACGGTCGGCTTCATCTAATACTAAATAAGATACTGCATTCAACTTGATATGGCCTTGATAGACTAAATCTAATAATCTACCTGGGGTTGCGATTAAAATATCGACACCTTTTTTCAAGGCTTCTTCTTGTTTCTTTTGTGAGACACCTCCATAAATGACGGTGCTTCTTTGATTGACAAACTTCCCATAAAGGGTAAAGTTTTCATAGATTTGACTCGCAAGCTCGCGGGTGGGCGTGAGGATTAAAGCTTTGATTTGTCTATGGTCAGAGTGTGGCTGTTCTAAATATAGATTTTGGAGGATTGGGATGGCAAATGCGGCTGTTTTACCAGTTCCGGTTTGTGCACTGCCTAAAATGTCCTTTTTCTCTAAAAGTACTGGGATGGCGTCAGTTTGGATTGGGGTAGGTTCTTTATACCCAGCAATCGCGACGGATTTTAAAATCGGTTCAATAATGTTTAATTCTCTAAATGTCATGTAAGTCCACTTTCTTCAAAAAAATAAGGGATGTTTGGTAACATCCCTAATAAATTGCTTTTATTTTTTGTTACAAGTGATTATATCACACGTATGTGTAAAAAACTACAACTTTGTTTATTATTGTAATTCTAGTTTCTTATCGATGATGAGATAGGTTAATACGTAGAATCCGGCACTCAAAATAAAGTAGATGGCAATAAATACCCATACCGACGCAAAATCTGTCATAAATGATGAAGCGAAAGACACGTAAGTCCCAATGAAGGCACTTGAAACGAGTCCTGCTACTTGATTGACAACAAAGTATAATAGTATCCCAAATAGGATTTTCTTTTCGCCTTTATAAATCATATTGAGTAATGCGAATAAGAAGAATAACATCCCAATGGTATAAAGCGCGTAGACAATTCCAGCAGTAACCACAGTCACAGCTTCAAATGGGTAGTTTCCGATCAATTTGAATACTTCTGTGAAAATATTCAATACGTTCTCTCTGAATGCAGAAAGGATGAATAGTGAGGCTGCGAACACAGATACGACTACCGATAATAAAAGCCACATCATGTTGATGACCACTTTAGAGACCATAATCTCTAGGGTAGTCGCAGGGGTCGTAAATAGTAAATACCCTGGTTTACCAAAAACACGCTGTCCTAGGTTAATGATGATGGTATAAAAGGTAAATAACATCGTAATCCCAATGAGCGTAAATAATAAGAATGTAAACGTCATCCCTGCAGATATATTCTCAATGTTATAGGTGAAAGATGTCAGTAAGGTTAAAAGAATGATTGCACCATAAATCGGTAAGAACTTACGGTAAGAAGATAAAATCTCATGTTTCATCAATTTAGCGAGCATACTTGAAGACCTCCTTGAATATTTCTAATAAAGACTTATTCTTTTCAGCAATCAATTCGTCTAAGTTTTGATGTAACATCACATGGCCTTGTTTTAAGAATACGACTTCATCAAAGAGCTGTTCGACATCATAAATTTGGTGGGTCGATAAAAGGATGGTTGCGTCGGTATTTCGGTAGTTCATAATCGTTTCTAAGATGATTTCACGTAACGCTGGGTCTACCCCACCAATCGGTTCATCAAAGATATAGAGCTTCGCGTTTCGTGAAAGCACGAATGCCAGTTGAAGCTTTTCTTGATTACCTTTGGATAATTTTCGAATTAAATCGCGTTTTGGAATTTGAAACTGCTGGATGAGCTCATCAAAGCGTGCTTCATCAAAGTCGTTATACATGTCCATGAAATAACGCTTTAAATCCATGATTTTCATCCATGAATCGTAATACAGTTGGTCTGGTAAATACGAGACCACACGCTTGGTATCTTTAGAAATTGGCATACCATCAATTTTAACTTCACCTTCAAACTGTTGTAAAAGTCCAGTTAAGATTTTGATTAATGTCGTTTTCCCTGATCCATTCGGACCTAACAAGCCGATGATTTTCCCTTTTGGAAGTTCTAAATTAACATCCACGAGAGCTTCTGTTCGACCGTAGGATTTTTTTAAGTTTTGAATACTGACAATACTGTCCATAACGATCACCTCTAAGTATGATTATAAAGCAATTACATAGCGATGTATACCTATTAATGAAAATAAGTAAAAATTGAAACAGTTTTATTAATCAATTTTAATACTAAAATCTTGTTTAACCCAATCTTTAATCCACGCATAATCGGTTGGTTTGATTGGGTTTGGTAAGCGGTCTCGATGATAAAAATCCAAACCAAACGATTCTTCGTCGTGAATCAAGACTGGTTTTTCATGGATTTTCTTGTAAAAGACTATCACGACATAATGGGTGACATCGCCATTTGGATACACACCAATTTGATCTTTACCTGAGTAGATTCCAAACAAAGTAAGGTCATCTAATTGAAGACCGGTTTCTTCAAACATTTCTCTTTTAACACCTTCTAGGATTTTTTCATCCAGTTCGATATTCCCGCCCGGTGTACCGTAATCTAACGTATCACTACGGTGTTGCAAGAGGATTTGATCTTCGTATTCGACAATGACTGCAGCAGAAACACTTCTTATTGGAATATGTCCAACGACACTTCTAATATCTTTAATGTAGTTCGCCATAGATTTCTCCTTTAGTTATTAAAATCATAACACAAAAAAGGAGACACAAGTGGTCTCCTTTATAAGTTATACAGTTTGTCCAAGATTGAAGGCTTTTTTATTCACTTCAATCAAGTGTTCTTTTTTAGAACCAAAGAAGTATTTTAAAGCTTCCATAATGGTATTTTCATCAAAAATTGGGTTTTGTTTTAAATACGCACCGAGTAATACAAAGTTGATGGCTCTTGGTTCTCCCACTGAGAGGGCTAAATCGTTCGCCTTAACCCCTTTTACTTGATATTTAGGGTTCTCATCAATTTGAATTAAAGATTCGTTAAAAAGCATAAATCCATCGGATTTGACGGTGTGTTTAAACTTTTGATAACTTGGTTCATTCAAAACGATTAAGTCATCAGAGTCTTTGAATACAGGTGAATAGATCGGTGTATCGGAAATCGTAACCATACAGTTTGCGGTTCCGCCTCTGGTTTCAGGACCGTAAGTCGGTACCCAAATCGCATTCATGCCTTGAATGGTTGCGCTATAAGCGAGGATTTGACCGAGTAACATCACACCTTGTCCACCAAATCCTGCGATTCGAATGGTTTTAGTCATGTTTGGTCACATCCTTAAATACACCTAATGGGAATACAGGAACCATTTTCTCTTCGACCCACTTCATCGCGTCGATTGGCGCCATGCCCCAGTTGACTGGGCAAGTAGATAATACTTCAACCATGGTAAATCCTTTTTTCTCTTGTTGGATGGTAAATGCTTTTTTAACCGCATTTTTAACTTTCTTCACATTTTGAGGGCTCGTTAACGCAACTCTTTCAAGATACGCAACGCCTTCAATGTATTGGAACATTTCTGATACACGGATTGGATAGCCTTGATTGTGTGGATCACGGCCTAATTGTGAAGTGGTCGTTTTTTGTCCTACTAAGCTGGTCGGAGCCATTTGCCCACCAGTCATACCGTAGGTTGCGTTATTCACAAAGATTACAGTGATGTTTTCACCGCGGTTCGCAGCGTGAATGGTTTCTGCAATCCCAATGGATGCGAGGTCACCATCGCCTTGATAGGTGAATACGATATTATCGGGTAATACGCGTTTCACACCGGTTGCGACTGCACAAGCACGTCCATGAGGGGCTTGTTGCATATCACAGTTAAAGTATTGATAGGAAAATACAGAACAACCGACAGAAGCGATGCCAACGGTGTGATCTAAGACACCTAATTCGACCAAAACTTCGGCTACGATTTTATGCAATATACCGTGAGTACATCCTGGACAATAATGCGTTTTTGCATTCGTTAAACCTAAAGACTTTTCGTATTTAACGGTCATGATATCACCCACTTCTTAAAGTTTATAATCGCATCTCTAATTTCGGTTGGGTCTGGAACAATCCCGCCAGTACGGCCATAGAAGGCAATTTCATGTCTACCTTTATCGGAAATTAATACGTCATCGAGCATTTGACCCATTGACATTTCAGTGACTAAAATACCTTTACAAGATTCAGGAATTAAATCAAATGCTTTTTTCGGGAATGGCCAAACAGTAATTGGACGAATCATACCGACGTTGATACCCACTTCTTTAAGCATTTCAATCGAGCTTCTCGCGATTCTCGCAACTGACCCATAAGCGACGATTACGTAATCCGGATTCTCCATATTGATCATTTCGAATTTAACTTCTTCCTTTTTCACCATATCATATTTGGCTTTGAGGTTATTGTTGTGTTCTTCTAATTTAGGCGCGTCTAGATACAATGAGTTGATGATATTTCTACCAGAATGGTGTGCCATGCCAATGGTTGCCCATGATTTATTAGGTAAGTTACGTTTAGGCACTTCACGTTCTAAATCGACCGCTTCCATCATTTGACCAATTAACCCGTCGATTAGAATCATTACTGGGTTACGGTAAATATCGGCGATATCAAAACCTTGTTTGATATAATCGACTGTTTCTTGAATGGATTCAGGTGCGATGACGATGGTATGGTAATCGCCATTCCCACCCCCACGGGTTGCTTGGTAGTAGTCTGCTTGTGAAGGCTGAATTCCACCTAAGCCTGGACCACCTCTCATCACAGATACAATCACACATGGGAGTTCAGCCCCTGCTATGTAAGAAATCGCTTCTTGTTTTAAAGCAATCCCTACAGAGGAACTCGACGTCATCACGCGTTTACCTGCACCGGCAGCGCCATAAACCATGTTGATGGCGGCGATTTCAGATTCGGCTTGAACAAACACTTTACCGTGTTCCGGTAAGTATTTGGATAAATACTCTGGTACTTCGTTTTGTGGGGTAATCGGATAGCCGAAATACGCATCGACACCCGCTTTAATCGCAGCTAACGCGATGGCTTCGTTTCCTTTAATGAGGCGCTTAGGCATCGGTTCTTACCACCTTAATCACAGAGTCTGGACAAATGACGGCACAAAAGGCGCACCCGATACATTTGTCAATGTTTAATACGTCCACGAGTGTATAACCCGAGGCATTCGTTCTTGAGATTGACATCCCAAGGATTTTAACAGGACAACTGTTGACACACAGTTCACAGCCCTTACAGGCGTCGTTGTTAAAATCAAGTTGATACTTAGCCAACAGAATCACTCCTTATCTTTTGGGTATATAGTTATCGTGTAAGTTCTTAATGGTTTCAATACGGTTTTTAGCAAATACTTTCGCAGCTTGTTGTGTATGGATATCTTGAGTTTTCGCAATCTCAAAGATTTGTAATAAACGGTCGTAGATTAATTTAACATCTGCCATGGCTTTTTCTTGTGGCCAGTTGTTTAATTCAACATACACGTTGATTAAACCACCCGCGTTGATGACAAAGTCAGGCGCGTAAAGAATGCCACGTTCTTTAATCATTGGTCCATGAATATCTTCATCTAATAATACGTTATTTGCAGTACCTGCAATGATTTTCGCTTTGATTTGAGGGATGGTTTGATTATTCAATACACCACCTAAGGCACATGGTACAAATACATCCACATCCATGCTATAAACTTGATCTGGGTTGACAAATTCGACTTCAGGATGTTCTTGTTTCATTCTTTCAATATACTTTGGATTAATTTCTGAGAAATAAACTTTCTTCGCTCCAAGTTCTACTAAGTGGTTGATGAGGTAGTATCCAGTTTGACCTGCACCTTGAACGGCGAAGGTATACTTAGAAATATCTTCATCTCCAAAACGGTACTTAAGGGATGCTTTAATACCATATAAAGCTCCTAAGGCTGTAACTGGTGATGGGTTCCCTGATTTGCCTTCTAGACCAACAACGAAGTCTGTTTCCATATGGACATAGCCCATGTCTTTTGTGCTGGTGTTGACGTCTTCAGCTGTGATGTATCTACCGTTTAAGGATTGTACATAACGCCCTAAGGCTCTGAAGTACGCTTCACTCTTCACTTTGGTAGCGTCCCCAATCAATACAGTTTTACCGCCACCTAAGTTTAGACCTGCCGCAGCTGCTTTATAAGTCATGCCTCTAGCCAGTCTTAAGCAGTCCATGACTGCAGCATCCTCGGATTCATAATTCCAGATTCTAGTGCCACCAAGGGCTGGCCCTAATGTGGTGTTATGAATCACGGTGATGCCTTTCAATCCTGTAGTTCTATCGTAGAAATAGACTACTTGTTCATACTTGTGTTTTTCCATGTACTCAAATACTTTAAAATCATTCATGTATGTTATTCTCCCTTCGAAATAAAAGCGTTTACATTGGTATTATAACATAGTTATATCTTTTTTATTACTACTATCTAATCTAGTTTTGGAGTTTTATGTTTAAAGAAAAAAGAAGGTTTTTTTATACCTTCTAAGTGTTATTTTATCCTAGTTTTTTTATGATCGGTAAATCAGCTGCTGCGAAATCATAATTACTCATTTCATCCACAGTCAGCCATTTCGAATCTAAATGCTCAGATATGGTAAGGTCACCATTAACTATCTCACAATTGTAAGCATGCATGGTTAAAATAAAACCACTATACTCATGGTCAACTGTTGTTATGAATTTATTAACCTTAATATCGGTAGCTAGTTCTTCCTTGATTTCTCTAATTAGCGCTTGCTGATGAGACTCATTCGCTTCAATCTTGCCGCCAGGAAACTCCCATTTTTTAGCTAACTCCCCTGCATTTTTTCTTTGTGCACAGAAATACTTTCCGTCTTTTTGAATTACTGCAGCAACCACTTCTATACGTTTTTTCATTTCTTTATACTCCGTTGTTAGTCTATAGTAAATATCTTCTGGTACTTCATGATCTAAGGCAAGTCTAAAACGAATCGGATTATTCATCTCATAACTCATCACTTTTGCAGTTCCTAGATAGATCATTTTAGTAGTATAATACTTAGTATTTTTACCACCTTTTTTAACAAAGAGATGGATTTTTATACCACGTTGTTCATGGTTGATTAAATCTTGACCTATAGGACTTTCTTGAGAGGTCTTTCTCATAGACTCCCACTGTAATATTTTTCGACTTAAGAACTTATCCTTAAAGTTAATCTCTTCTTTAACATTGCCTTTATCTAGAGTAACAAAAAGGTAGAAATTCTTTTCATATAAAGACACTCCAGATTGAATAACATGAATACTATCGAATCGTGCAATCTGTGTAACATCCCTTAATTCATATTGATAAAATAGTTTAAAGTTCGGATAGTCAGAAATCTGTCTTCCAAACTCATGTTGATACCGATTAATCCCGTACTGAATACTATCTGTTACATACTCTTTGAATAGGGGATTACGTAATAATTCATTAAAATTCGGATCTAAGAAAATACCTTTTTCCGTTTGTATTAGAGGGGATTTAAATCTAGATTTATCAAGACTGGTTAAAAGATCACCAGTTAAATGCTTAATCGCATGACTTATATCCTGTTGATCGATTACAGAGATATACTTGTACAATTCATTTTCGATAAATCCAAAGTGAATACTGACTTCATTAATCATCATATCTAAAATCACGAATTCATGAACTCTCTTGAGCGGTAAAAAGTTATCAATGAAACGGATATACTTCAAAGCATCTGTATTACTTAATAAGTATTCCATATTGGCATTTTCGTTTACTGAATTTACAAATTCAAAGTAGGATTTCGATTTATCAATGAATCTGACTGGATCAAAACCATCGAATCCAAAATCACTTAGTTTTGGTAATCTATCTTTCAATTGTCTTTTAACATCAAAGAAAATCTCTTCTAAGTATTCTTTTTTATCAAAATCTGTTTTTTCTAATTGGTTTAGAATGTGTTCTTTGGATACTCGATCCATTCGAATAAAAGTATCTCCCGGAACACCCATAAAGTCTCTTGAGGTTTCAAGCATGATATCTTCTTTATCATAGGCTCTATCCCCTGTTAATGCAACAGGAATCATGAAAGAACGATTATGATTACCGATAAAATCAAGTACAGTAAGATACTCTTTTTGTTCATGTAGTCTGAGTCCTCTGCCTAATTGTTGTGTGAAAATGATCGGTGATTTCGTAGGTCTAAGCATTAAGATCAAGTTTAAACTCGGTATATCAATACCTTCGTTTAGAATGTCTACAGCGAATATGTAACTTAGTGAATGAGTGTTATCCTCGAGTTGTTCAATATACATATCACGAAGAAACTCTGAATCATCCTTGGTGAGTGCTACGGCAGATAAACCACGTAAGTTAAACTGTTCAGCCATGTACTGTGCGTGTTTAATGTTTGCACAAAAACCAATCGCTTTGGTTTTGTTACCGCTATGCCCATACTTATTAATATTTTCAACGATGAGATTAACTCTAGCCTTAATATTAAGTCTTTCAGCCATTTCATCGATGTCTTTGGAAATATCAATGCCTTCATAATCTGTAACAATATCTGTAATACCAAAATAATGGAAAGGTACTACAAGTTTTTCACCTAAAGCATCTCTTAACCGTATCTCAGCAGCAACCTGATTATCGAATAGCTCAAAAATACTGTTAGCATCAGTTCGTTCTGGTGTAGCCGTAAGGCCTAATAAGAACTTAGGTGTAAAGTGTTTAATTACCTTCAAGTAAGTTGGTGCAGCAGAGCGGTGTGCTTCATCGATCACGATATAATCAAAAGTATCGGGTTTGAGTTGGTAAAGATTGTCATTTCTACTAATAGTTTGAATAGAAGCGAACACATAATCTGAATCCAAGGATTTGTGATTACCAGTATAAAGTCCGGTTTTGACATTTAGGATATTTCTAAATGTTTTTTCTGCCTCCTTTAAGATTTTTTCTCTATGAACGATAAATAATAAGCGTTTTGGATTGACTTGAAGTGCATCAAACGCGGCAAGATACGTTTTACCTGTCCCTGTGGCTGCAATTACTAATCCCTTATCTGAACCCAGTTCTCTAAGGTTTTTTAATGATTCTAAGGCTTTTTCTTGCATGGGATTCGGTTTAATATCCAAACCAAGTCCATTGTTATAAATGACTTCTTTAACCTCTTCCGGTGATATATCATAGCTTTCAACGATTCGATTGATTAAATCGGTATCTACGTTATCTTTTAGGAACTCCGCAAGCTCTTTAAATATTTGTTGCTGATTAACCTTAGAGTATTTGTTCGAATTATACGCCAGCTCATATTCCTTGATATAATCTTCCGTTAATGGAATAACGTTATCTTCATCAAACCAAAGATCCTCAAACTCCGATCGGACGTTTTGAATTACTCGAGAATTCTGATTTGAATAGTAGGTCATATTCCATTCATGATTACTTTTGAGTGCATTAGATGTTAAGTTTGACGACCCTATAGTGACTTGAGTGTCCTCATCTCGCGTAAAGTAATAGCCTTTGGTATGGAAACCTCTGTTGTTATTTTTTAGAGTAGAATATACTTTAACTTGAATGTTATTAAAACTTAAAAGTCTTCTTAGTGCTTTAGGGTCGGTACCAAACATATAATCCGACGTGATAATTCTACCTTTCACACCTCTTTTTTGAGCATCACAGAACGTATCTGTGAGTAATTGAATTGCGGCATCCGATATAAAAGCAACCGAAAAATCGAAAGATTTGGCACTTTCGATGGATGATATTAAATGAAAATAGAAATTGTTGTTACTTTCGTTACTTATGAACCGGACTTGTCCCATAATATCCTCTATTCTGTTTTAATTAATTCCTCTATATCTTCAATGTGTTTTGCTTTAACTTCATCCGAGGCGAGTGTCGCTTTTTCAAGTTTTAATATCATTGAGATGACTTCATCATCTGTGAAAATATCTGGTTTCTTTTTATACTGTGATTTTATAAATTTATGAAGATCATTTAACTGGAATAAATATTTATCTCCCGAATCAACCTTAGATAACTTAGAACGATTAGAGAACACTACTACTGGTGTAATCCTCGATTGTTCGAGTTCTAAGTAATCCTCAATCGCTTTGGTGTGTGCGTAGTTTTGTCTAAATGGATTATAGAATGTATTCTTACTAAAACGATTTAATACCTGTGTCCAATACTCATCTTTATAAGAACCATATATATACCCGCCATAATTCTTCATTTCAAAGACATAAATGCCTTTTTTTGTTACTGCGACCATATCAACCTCAGTTTTTTCTGTATTTTGTGAATCTAAATATAGATTAGTTAATACCTGATCTTTATGGAACTTACGGAGTAGTTTCTTATACAATTTAAACTCACCATAATGACCTTTATCAAATAAGGTTGATAAAAGTTTATGACCAGATTTAACCTTATACTTAGATGTATAAAATGTGATAACATCAAATAAAAACATTATAAGTCTCATTAATACATAGATTAACGAATAAATGATGTATACAACCATTTCTAGTAATACATCAAATGGGGATTGTCTTCTACGTCTTGACATGAAAAGCCTCTTTCTAAAATTGATAAATGATTGCTTATTTATACTTACTGATTCAATTATACCAGGTTAGAAATAAAAAAACCGTAACTAATTTACGGTTTTATGTATGCGTAGCCTTGATTCTGTAAAAACACAATCTGATAAACCCCACTCTTAGTGAGTTCAGTGCCTTGGAGTAATTCTCTTGGATTAAGATTTCTAGTTACTAATGAATTCTCACAAATGTAGTATTTAACATTGGGTTCGAGTTTGACTGTCGATTTAATGAACAATTCGACTGCCTCTGAGTTGATTACAACTGCAACCTCCATGTTTGGACTGGCTTGTAAAATGTTTTTGACGTTCATAGATAATAGTGGCCATTTGTGACGTTCATCAATATGGAATAATGCTTTCATAGGTTCTCCTTATTCAAAATGATTAGGTAATAAATGATGTTCAATCATACGTCTGAAGTCCCAATGCAAATGGGATTCACGGTCAATCTTATAACTCCAGAAATAAAAGCCAAACGCTTGGTTATAGACATAAAGCTGAGTATCGGCTAAGAGTCTTACAAATAGGTTCTTTGTAAAGGTGTCTTTAAAGTTTAATGGGCCTTCACGTAAACCTAAAGACCATTCACCGATGATGACTCTAACAAACTTAGAGATTTTTTGAATCATGTGGTGACGTTCTTCAAAGACTGTTTTAAGGTGGGTATCGGTGTCGCTATTGGCGAGTTTGTCATCAAAACAGTGGTATAAGTGTAAGTCGAATGCGACATTCTCTTTACCTTTAAAGAAAGATTCCCAAACTGGTAAAGTCGGTCTGAATGCGTCATGAAACACAATCAGTTTAGAGGTAATCTTGCGAATCGCTTGATAGCTTCTTTGGTAAAAATCTAAGATGATGTTGATATCTATTGAACTATGTGGTTCATTTAATACTTGAATGCCTAAGAAGGCTTCTTCTTCGTGATAAAGTTTCGTTAAGGTTTCTAGTACTTCAATGGTTTTATCGATGTTTTTGGGGTCTTTTGGCCAGTCGATGACGCCGGTAATACCGCCATTATCAAACCCGTTTTGACAACCAGGTGCGGTATGTAAATCGACTAAGATTTGAATACCGTATTTTTTTGCGTATTGAAACGCTCTATCGATGTGTTCTTTAGACCTGTGGTAAAGGTTTGTACCTAAGAACCACCAAGGTACAGGTAAACGAACTTGAGTGATGCCTTTATCTTTAAGATATTTAAAGTCTGCTTCTGTAATGAAAGTTTGATAGTGTGCCTCTAAGGCTTCATGGGGATTCGGATGAAATTCCATAAAGTGGGTTTCATCGGGTCCTTTGAGTCCTTCAAATAAAGCTGGTCTCATCCACGATTCTAAGACAAACCAACCACCTAAATTAACGCCTTTAATGATTGCCATAAGTATAGTCCTCCTAGGTCATTATATCATGATTGATATCGTATCTTAAGCATTGGGCATGCTTTTGATTAGAACAAAGAGGTGAATAAATCACCCTTTACAGAATGATTTGATTTCCTCTTAACGATTTAACTCGTCTTATTTAAAGCGACTACACACCAAATAGGTTTGTACGCTTAGGTATGTTCACACCTTTAGTCCCTATCCATAAGGCATCGGGATTACCTTTTCTAATCATGTTTAATGACGCATTTTGGTCAGCATTAATCAAAGTGCCTTTTTTACTTCTATATAAACCTCTTTTAATTCTAGTTCCAGAGAAATCGCCTTTAACGAATTCATCTTGGTCCATATATGAAGCTTTTGATGTGTACGCTTCATTAATTACTTTAGTCTCAATACCTAATTGTTCTGCTAGATAGATGATTCGATCTCTTAATCTAGCGATGGGTATACTTTTAGTCCACTGATTATACGTATCCGATAGTCTTTCATCTTTGAAGGTATCGTTATAACCAATGATGATTTGTTTTACCTTATTCTTAACTGCGTGACTCATAATGAGTTTAGCTGCTTTATAGATTCCATAATCCATTTGATGGTTACGTTTATCCATTAGACGAATCATTTGTTTCGTTAAGCCATTATGATTAGGTCTAATGCTAGCTAGCTTGGCTATCCGCTTATGATAAAACTGATTCATGCTTTTCAATCGTTTACCATCAATCAATAAGTGCACATTGTTCGTAGTTGAACAAAACGCTAGGTTGTTATACCCAAAATCAATCCCCATGATTTCTGTATAATCTTTGGTTTCTATTTTAAGGGTTTCATCTATATAGACATAAATCACTTCAATGTACTTTCCATCATAATAGGACTTGATGGTGATTTCTTTGATTGGTTTGTTTTGGATACATTCTGGTGTTTGGATGTCTAAAGATAAATCACTTAAATGGTTTAATTCGCTTGTGTGCTTGTGAATCTGTTTTGAATCCTTTTCTAGTTCTTTCGATACTTTCTTGATGAAGTTACTTCTAGGTAAGGTATAGACTTCATGATTTGGTTTATAGACCATTCGGTCATAGATGGGATAATGGGTGTCTTTCTTTAAGTATCTCGGAAGTCTGATGGTTTGTTTAACGTTAGACTTCAATAATCCAAAGAAGCCTTTCATCGCTTCATCGACTTTACGAATGACCATTTGACCTTGAGTGGTACTTAAGTAACGATAGTGTTCACTGTCTTTGAGTAGTTGATAGTTTTCGTTATAGGATAAGTAGCCATTGGTTTTTATAAAATGTTGTCTTACATTATAAAGGGCTTGATTATAGAGACTTCTTGAAGCACGCATTAAAGATAATATAAACTGATGTTGATTTGAATTAAGATAGAGTCTTGTTTTAAGGGCTTTATAAGGCATAAGTGCATTCCCCCTTTCCTACTTAAATTATACCATAAACATCCGATAAAATATATATTTTATATGAATATTTAATTATATAGAAAGTCATTAAAAGAGGGCATTTTAAATGTTGTTTTAGAGAAAATTTTATAAAAGTCACAAATCAATTGTTATTAGATAGAACAATAAAAGACGAACTTTCCTAGTAAATAAAAAAAGATATCCTGTTTTGGATATCTTACTTTTGATTGGGTTCCCACTTGCAGCGGATTTTTGAAATGATCTTTTCGTCTTTCTTTAAGGCCTTCATCGCTTTATCTACGGTTTTAGGGTCTAATCCTGATTTCGCTTCAATTTCTTTTTGAGTAAGCGGGATGCATGCTCGTGTCATCACTTCTAATACTTTTTCTAAATCGTCCATATATTTTATCCTTTCTTAATATCCTTTCCAAACTTTTTAAATAAATCGACATTGAGTAGTAACAACAGTGGGATAGCGTAAACAGATACCGCGAGTACAGTTTCAAAGTACGCATTGAGTGCGGTGAGTTTAGCTGGGTAATAACCTAGATTAATCCACAAATAATGAATGGTATAGGCTGGTAGAATACCTGAATCTACTGGGGTGATTTCAAATAAGACAATTGTAAACCACACAAAATAGAAGGTTGCTAAAATGATTGCCATAAGGTTCGGTTTGACCTTATAGGTAAAAACACCATAAAGGATGTTGAATAAGATCATGGTAAATAAAAATAATACAATACCAGAGGACCCTTCATAACGGGCAAAACCAAATAGAAGCTGTAAGTAAATGATTGTATATATGAGATATAAACCAAGATAAATCCATTTTTCGTATCGTTTCATCGTATCCCTCCTATCCTTATTATACAACAAAAAACGTTTAGAATGTCGGTTCTAAACGTTGAATAAATCGTAATTTCTTTGATCTTTTTGTTTTTTGTCTTTATACATATTTTGATCGGCTTCATGAATGACTGCGTTGATATCGCTGTTATTTGAGAGTTTCGCAATCCCAAATGAAATTGATACTGTGTAAGGCAATGCGTTAGATACATTTTGAATATCATTCATCAAACGGTTCGCGATTTTATGCGCGAGTTCTAAATCACAATCCTCTAAAATGATGATAAATTCGTCGCCGCCAAAGCGGAAACAGAGGTCATTCGCTCTTAGGGATTCGTTCACCATTTGAACAACTGTTTTCAATACAGTATCGCCAGCTAAATGTCCATGCGTATCGTTGATGGTTTTCAAATCATCAAAATCAATCATCACGAGGCTTGCGATCCAACTTGAATCGTATCTTCGATTAAAAGTCTTCGCGTACCGGTCAAAGTAGCTTCTCGAATAAGCACCCGTTAAGGAATCGACATCGGCGATTTGTAGGATTTCTTCTTTTTCGATGTTGGTTGAAATGACCAATTGTTGAGCTTTTTTAAATACCGCTGTGTTGAAGATCGTAAATGCGATAAAAATGATGAGGATGAGGGCGATAATGCTATACTTGACGATGGAATTCGAATTACCGTACAAATCGGTATTATTGATGGATATCACATAAAAGATTTGATTTCCTGGGAATACCCCAATGTAGTCAACGTGATCATCGTGTAAGTACAAAGTCGTATTATCTACTTTAATCTGTTTTGAATTTAAATAGATTTCTTGGAGTTCACTATTATTTGGATAAAGCGATAACGATAAATGTTGGTGCGAGGTAAGGATGGGTTCTAACTCAAAATATACAACCACATAACCCACATTCGTGACATTTAAAGTGACAGGATAGGTAATTCTTAAAATGTCTTTGGTATCGGTTTTTATGAGCTTATGTCCATAAAAATTCATGATAATTTCTGAATAAGGATAGGTTTCTACACTAGTCCCATAACTGCTTAAAAATTCGTTATTCGCACCAATTTCAGCGTATAGTACACCTTCATAAATTTCAAGGTGTTCCTTAAAAGCAACATCGAAATAAGCAGTGATTTCTGCTTTAGTTTGGTTGCCTTCCCAATAGTCGATCAACCGAGTTTTGGTATCATAGTCTGATGCTATCACATGCACATCTTGAAAAGCATTAGAAATAAAGGACTCAATCGAATCGTGGTAGATTTCGGCTGCCGTGATGAAGTGACTCCTTTTTTCCTTTTCTATGGTTTGTGATAGCGGGCTATAAATCCCAAAAATGGTGAGCACTGAGAGTAGCGTGATAAAAGTGATCAAAAAGACTTTGATGCGTTTTAACAGGCTATCCATATGTACTACTCCTAATCAAATATATGCACAAATACCTCTACGATATCTGGGTCAAACTGAGTACCAGCATGTTTTTTAATTTCTTCAATGGCTTCTTCGTGTGTTTTTTTCATGCGGTAGGGGCGGTCTTGTGTGATCGCGTCATACGCATCGATGATAGATACAATTCTCGCGATGAGCGGAATGTCTCTACCACTAATTTTATTAGGATATCCCTTACCATCAAAGCGTTCGTGGTGATTTAAGATGCCTTCTGCGATCGGTTTCAAATCGACCGATGAAATCGCGATTTGGTACCCGATTACAGGATGGCGCTTCATCACTTCCCACTCATCATTGGTTAGAGGACCTGGTTTGTTGATGATATGATGAGGTACACCGATTTTACCGATGTCATGTAACATCGCTAATAAGTATAAATCATCCATGGTATATTGTTTTAAACCTAATTTAGCGCCAACTTTTAACGCAATCTCTCCCATGCGTTCCATGTGGTCTTGGGTTTCTTGTGAGTTCGCCAGCATCGTCGCTTTGATTGAGGTTAACGAATCACGATTAGAACGGCTTCTCGCTAATAGTTTACGTCTATGCATGTAATCTTCTGCACAGCGAATCACATCACGAATGGCAGTTTCTTCAGAAACCTTAGTTTCAAACCCACAGGATACTGTGAGTTGGTAAGTTAAGTTATCCGGACCGTTGTAAGTGTGTAGTTTGGCTTTTTCTTGGATTTCAATCATCACATCATAGGTTTCTAAAGTACTTGAGTTCGTGAGGATGATGGAGAATTCATCCCCACCGGTTCTCGCCACACAGTAACCCTTCTTCTCATAGGCTCTAATGACATTTGAAAAATCCATAATGACTTGATCCCCGACCGCACGGCCAAATGAATCATTGATCATTTTTAAGTTATCGATATTGGCGATCAATATACCAAACGGATACGCTTTTTCATCGTCTAATTTTTGAATGGTTTCATCAAAGGCTAGGCGGTTTTGAAGACCCGTTAATTGGTCATGATACATCATGTGTTCAATTTCAAGGTCACGTTCACGACGTTTATTCAAGTCGATGATGATGCCTTCTAAAGCAATTGGGTTACCCGCTTCATCATAGACTGGTTTGCCTTGTTCGTAAACCCATTTATTTTTACCATCTTTGGTGATGATCATATATTCTTTTTCAAAGTTAGTATGTTCGTTAATGGTAGTTTTCCAAGCTTCTACCAAAATTTTTCGATAGTTTGGATGAATGATGTCATTAAAAGCGATTCGCTCATTGTTGATGACTTCAAATACTTCATACCCAGTCAGAATTTTAAACCCTTCACTGACATATTCCATCGTCCAATCCTCATCAATCTTACAACGGTATATCATCCCTGGTAAGTGGTTCACTAGTATTTCCTTGGTATGTTCACTTTCTTCCACTTGTCGTTTGAGTCCTTCTAGTTGGGTCACATCTTGGAATGAGATGACATAACCAATATCAGAGTTTTTGCCTGGTTTTATTAAAATCGACATGGATACATCGACCCAGGAATCGTCAGCTTTTTGAAACCTTGAAAAACGGTTAAACACTGGTAATTTATCCAGATTTTGAATGAATTTTTGTTCTTTCTCTAAATAGACTTCCCTGAATAAGACATTAAATATATTTTTACCCATGAGTTCGAAAGAATCATCGTAGCCTAAAATATGGAAGGCACGTTGATTCATATGGGTGATTTCATGTGTTTTAGAAAGGACAATAATGCCTTCTGCGATCGCATTCAAAATCAAATTTTGTTCAATCTTTGAAGTTTCAAATGCTTGTTTATAGGAGTCAAAAAGATCGATACTAGATACAAATTCATCTTCACTGATTCGAAATGCTTTCACATAATATGTTTTTCTAAGTAAACTTGAATACTGAATGAATTCAATCGTATCAGAGGTTGTAAAAACCTTCTCGTAGGATTTTATCCAACCCTCTAAATAGTGATTCGTTTCATTTGATAAAAACGAAATGCGTTTACCAATGAGCTGTTCTTTTGTCGCGCTCATGTAATTGAAATACGCGTCGTTCGCATTCAAAACAATATAATCAATGGCTTGATTTTCTTCATCAAAGATCATTTTGTTATGAACCATACCTAAACTAGACTCGCTAAAGAGCCTCTCGTAAACTTCCTTATTCACTTCTATTTCCCCGATTTCTAAGTCTAACTACCCCCTCATTATAAGATATTTTTAATATTTTTACAATAAATTATCGGACTAAAGCCATAATAACGGGTTTAAGGCTCAATTCGATATTTTTTTGATACAATGGAGTCATGAGGTATGTACTATGAAATCTATTTACTGTCCACATTGTGGCATGCGTCTACTTGAACGTATCATCGGGGATGAAGGCTTAGTGCCTTACTGTGAAACCTGTTCAAAGCCGGTTTTTGATCACGCCCCAGTTTGTATCTTAACGATGGTGATCAACGAATTTGAAGAGGTTGCTTTATTGAGACAAGACTATGTCACCAAAACCCATAAAGTATTCGTTGCAGGATACTATAAACCAGGCGAATCCGCAGAAGATACCGTTAAACGTGAGGTTTATGAAGAAATTGGTCAAACGGTAGAATCGTTAAAGTTTGTCGAATCATTTTATCATGAACGCTTGGATACGCTCTTCTTATGTTATATATCAAGAGTTAAACAAGTCCCATTTGTATTGTCTAAAGAAGTCGATGAAGCTTCTTGGTATAAACTGCCGATTGATGAATCACTACTCAATCCAAAAGGGGTAGCCTATATTATTTACCAGAGGTATAAACACCATGAGATTGGATAAATACTTAGCCCATGCGGGCCATGGTACCCGCAGTGAGGTCAAAAAAATAATCCAAAAAGGTTTGGTTGAGGTGAACGGTGTCATCATTAAAAAAGATGACCAAAAAATCGATGAAGAAAACGATGAAATCATCGTCAGTGGTGAGAAGTCTAATTACACTAAACATGTCTATTTAATGTTACATAAACCAGCTGGTGTGATTTCATCTAATTATGACCCCAATCATAAAACAACCAAAGATTTGATTAAAGGGTATGAACACTACGCAACGTTTCCTGTCGGTAGACTCGACTTAGATACTGAGGGTTTATTAATCATTACCAACGATGGGTTATTAGCCCATCAGTTGTTATCACCAAGGTATCATGTCGATAAAACCTATTATGTTGAGTTCAGTGGGGATTACCAAAGTATTTACACTGCTTTATTCGAAACTGGGGTAACCTTAGAGGATGGGTATCTATGTATGCCAAGTAAGATTGAACTCTTAGAACCTCAAAAAGCCCTACTCACTATTAAGGAAGGCAAATACCATCAAGTTAAACGGATGTTTATGGTTTTAGGCATGACTGTTACCTATTTGAAGCGCGTATCCTTCGGTCCAATTGCCTTAGATGAAACCCTTCCGAAAGGCAAGTTTAGACCGCTTTCTGAAACAGAGCTTGAAGCCCTCAAAAAAGTGGTTTCATAAGTGATTTTATCGGTACAGTTTATTTACTTCTATGTTAGAATAATGGAGGTGGTGATTCTATGTGGAATAACTTTGTAGAGATGTTAACAATAACACCGATTTCGGAACTGTTATTGATATTTATAGCGAAAATTATTGAAGTCTCGATTGGGACAATGCGCATCATTTTAATTTCTAAAGGTTACCGTAAAATTGGTACATCTTTAGCGATTATCGAAATCTTCTTATGGGTGTTTGTTGCGAGTTCTGTCATAAACGGGATAAGCGAATCGCCAATGAAGGGTGTCTCATACAGCTTTGGTTTCGCAGCCGGTGTGTATGTAGGGTCCTTAATCGAACAAAAACTCGCATTTGGTAAAGTGATGATTCAAACCATTACGAGTAAAGCCTTATCGAATGATATCGCGAGTTTATTAAGAGCCTCTGGATTTGGTGTGACAACCCTTCAAGCGATGGGCAAAGACGATGAGAAAACCATGTTAATGATTTACGCGAACCGTCGTGATGCCGGTAAAGCCGTTCACATCATCAAATCGGTTCACGAAGCCGCTGTGATCGTATCGAATGAAATATCGAATGTATCGGGTGGCTACATCAATCCGATGAAAAAATTACTCAAATAAAAGAAAGCACTCGGCTAATATTTGCCGAGTGCTTATTTTTTACGAATTAACGTTAACGTGACTGAATCTTCTGTGTGTTTAACAACCAATTCGTCGATGAATATGCCTAATAAATCGAGGTCTTCTTTCGAATCGAGTTCACCTAATAATTCGAAGTAGGTTTGTTCAAAGGCTTCTTCGCGGGGTTGATCGATTTGGGTTTGAATGCGTTTGATGAGTTCTTCACGCATGTGAGGTACATCGATAACATAAATTTCTTGTTTCTCATCACTTTGAAAATCGATTCTAAACTCTGTATACCCATGAAACAGTAAAAACAAGGTTAACTCTTCAATGATTTGGGCTATCACTCTGCGTTCTTGTTTGGGGTTCATAGGGTATCCTCCACAATTTTATCTTTACGTATGAAATCAAATAACGGAATCATGATCGCCGCGACAAAGCCTGCTGCGAATCCGTTATTGTATAAGTCAAATCCACCCTGGAATGGATAAGTCAGTGGGGTAAACATCACATGGGTAAAGCCTGCGAGAATACCAACTAAGAACCCATGACGTCCAGCTACTGGCGCGATGGCTGTAACGAATAACACACCAATTTGAAGACCAACACCAACCGTACCTGTTGAATATCTGACATATAAAAACCAGATAGTCGCTCCAAGCATGACAGGAATAGAATTCTTGGGGTGTTTCCCAAAGGCTGCGAAGCCCATGACGGTTAAGATCCCTGAAAATACCGGCCCGTTGATTTTAATCTCTAAGACTGTAATGAACAACAAGGAGATTAAACCCATAATTCCGACATTAAGCATCGTTGTTTCTTTTGAGGTTTCACGCATGTAATCGGAAACCAAACGGCCACTACTCTTCAATATTATTGGATAGTCTTTGAAGGCGTCTTTTTTACTGACTAACGCGAGGATGATTGTGAGTATTGAACCTATTAAAATCAATATATATAAGAATAGATGGTAGTCTTCACTGGTAGAGGAATCAAAACCAAACAAGTCAAGTTTTAATACATTTCTAAAGATGGCTGAGAAGAATAGTGAGACCAACCCCATCGTAAATCCAATGTTATATAGGTTATAACCTTTATGAAATCTAATCATATGTACCGATAGTATTGGTAACATAAATCCAACCAGTATCCCTATCACAATCCCCAGTGGAATCGATAATAGATAATCATATCCAGATCCAAAAACCATATAACTTACAATCGGTCCAATCCCGGTTGATAATAAGAGTACAATGATCAACGATTTAAATTCAACTTTTTGGAAGCGACTATTTAAATATATCCCTAAATAAATCGGTAGCGCATTGATGACGTTTTTACCAAAGAATGCGAAGCCTGCAATCGTTAAGAGTCCAGCAAAGATTGGGCCATTGAGTTTGAGTTTTAATAAGCGTATGAGTAGTACATTGATCAGTATTACAATGGCTAGATTCATTAAGGACCCGCCAAGTCCACCGATTCTTAAATAGTCAGATATGAGTAACGATGGGCTAATTTGAATTTCTATAAACCCTTCATAAATAGACTTTGGATCATCTACAAAAAAGGGTAGTGCAAATAGAATGATTAGGGTAATATAAGTTAATGGTTTCGTATGTAAAATGTTCTTCATTTTGGGGTCCTCGAGTTACTCGTCTATTATATCATGTGTTTGTTTCGAAAATACACAGTTTTTCTTCATATTTAACGAGAATTTTACACCTAGATTAAAAGAATAACTCTATATTATTAATTTATAATTATTCTTATTAATTATCTAGAAAAGTTTTTATTGGGCACTTCATTTTACCTAATCTTTTAACCGTGCTAAAATGCTTTTTAGGAGGTATATATAACTATGAAAAAATTATTTCAAAAAGGTGTAGCAGAATTTTTAGGTACATTCGTATTAGTACTATTCGGTACCGGGGTCGCAGTCATGACCGGTGGTGACCGTTTAGTCACAGCTTTAGCATTCGGTTTAAGCGTTGTCTTAATGGCATTCGCAGTAGGTCACATTTCTGGGGGTCATTTCAACCCAGCAGTCTCCTTAACCATGTTCTTAAAGAAAAAATTATCCACAGTTGAATTAGGGGTTTATAGCTTAGGTCAACTTTTAGGTGCGATTGCAGGTAGTGGACTGCTTGTTCTATTCTTAGGTTCTAACGCAGCACTTGGTGCAAACACAGTTTCCGCTGCATTACCACAAGACGGTTTTGTTGAACTCTTAATGGGTGGTGTGGTTGAAATGATCATGACATTCATCTTCATGTTCGCAATCCTTGGCGCGACTCGTTCAGAAAAGACTCAACCATTCGCTGGTTTAATCATTGGGTTATCCTTAGTGGTTGTGATTCTATTCGGATTTGACTTAACTGGTGTCGGTGTAAACCCTGTTAGAAGCTTAGCCCCTGCATTATTCCAAGGTGGCATCGCATTAGAACAATCTTGGGTATTTATTGTATTCCCATTACTTGGTTCTGTATTAGCCGCACACGCTTCTGATCAACTCGATTTCTAATTTAATATGTTTATATAAGACATCCGAAAGGGTGTCTTTTTTTATTGATTTATGAGCTTAGAAAGATTGACTAATCCTCCTAAAAAGGCTTATAATATTGATAGATATCTATATTGATGTTTATCTATATAAAGAAGGGAATTCTTATGACTAAAGAACACGCATCGAATCTTTTCAAAGTCCTATCCGATCCAAACCGCCTTTTAATTCTTAAGCGATTGATTGATGGTGAAACGTGCGGCTGTACACTGATTGATAATCTAGATATCTCTCAACCGACACTTTCTTACCATTTGAAGACTTTATCGGATATTGGGTTAACCACCGCTAAAAAAGAAGGGACTTGGAAAAAACACACAGTCAATACCGATTTGATTGATGAGTTGATAACATTCTTAATTGATCTCAAATCGAGTGAACCAGGGTGTAAGACTAAATGAACCTCTGGCAAGCTTTCAGTGACTTATTCTTAAAAATGACTTGGCTGAGTGATTTTTTCGAATGGTTATTTCAAACTTTAGGGTTAACACCCGATTCACCATTTTATGCTGGCATTGTCTTCTTCTTTTTCGATGTCATCAAAATTTTCATCTTGTTATCCATTTTGATCTTCTTATCGAGTTATATTCAGTCTTATTTTACCCCAGAAAAAACGCAAGCCTTGTTGGGTAAGTTTAAAGGTTTATGGGCGAATACACTCGGGGCTTTAATGGGTACAGTGACGCCTTTTTGTTCGTGTTCATCGATTCCGATTTTTATTGGATTCACGAAAGCAGGCTTACCGATTGGTGTGACCTTCTCATTCTTAATTTCATCGCCTATGGTAGACCTCGCTTCGATTCTACTTCTCGCAACCATTTTTAATGGGTGGGTCGCACTGGCTTACGTCGTTACTGGGTTACTCATCGCGATCATCGGTGGGTGTTTAATTAGCCTGCTTAAAATGGAAAAATATGTCGAAGAGTTTGTTAAAGAACCCACACCTATGATGATGACCGATTTAGGTGAAGTTTTACCCATGACTAAAAAAGACCGCATGCATTACGCATTCAATCAAGTGAAAGAAATCATTCATAGAGTATGGCTTTATGTATTAATTGGGGTGGGAATTGGCGCGATTATTCACGGCTACATACCACAATCCTTTATTGAATCCATCTTAGGTCAAGATAACCCATTCTCGGTATTAATCGCGACACTTGTGGGGATTCCGATGTACGCAGATATCTTTGGAACACTACCAATCGCGGAAGCTTTAGTGTCTAAAGGGGTCGGTTTAGGCACTGTTTTAGCCTTTATGATGGCTGTTACGACACTATCCTTACCTTCGCTCATTTTATTAAAGAAAGTCGTTAAACCCCGTTTACTTTTTACCTTTTTAGGGATTGTTACGACAGGGATTATACTCGTCGGTTACTTATTCAACGCGTTAGGTTATTTATTCATATAGGAGGCTACACATGGAAATCAAAGTCTTAGGTTCAGGCTGTGCCAATTGTAAAAAGCTTTATGAGAATGTATCTAAAGCGGTCAGTGAAATGGGGTTAGATGCACAAGTATTATATGTTACAGATTTAAAAGCGATCGCACAATCTGGTTTGATGAGAACCCCAGGGGTGGTTGTCGATAACGTGATTGTGACTTATGGTCGTGTATTAACTATCGAAGAAACGAAAAAACTCATTGAGAATTTTGACCGTTTAAGAGCTAGAAAATTATAGAAAAAACCAAGTGCTTTTATACACTTGGTTTCAAAGTTTATTCCAAAAAGTCGTACGGCGACACATCAACTTCGACAGATTCTATGGACTCATTTAGATAGTGAGCCAAACGGGTCTGTCTTTTTTCATTCAACACCTTAGAAGCTTGTTCGATTAGTCTTAAGTCTCCTAATAAGGATAAATGGGTTTTGGTTCTGGTGATGCCAGTATAAAGTAGTTCCTTACGCAGTAATCTCATATAAGCTCTTACTAAAGGCATAATGACAACTTTGTATTCAGACCCTTGAGATTTATGGATTGAAATCGCGTAGGCGTGGTTTAAGTCTTCTAAGTCCCCTTTTTGGAATGGGATCACATGGTCATCAAAAGAGATATAGATGATGTCTTCGTTGTCTTTGGATTTTGAGATGTCTTTAATGATTCCGATATCCCCATTCATAATGCCTTTTTCAGGGGAGTTCGTGAGTTGAATGACTTTATCGCCAATCGTGAAGACTTTTTCACCATACGTGATGGTTTTAGAAAATGTCATTAAGGTTTCTTGTAAGGCTTTATTCACAGCGTCAATCCCAAGTGGGCCTTTATACATTGGGATTAAGACTTGAATGTCTTCATATAAATCATACCCCATCGATAAGGCTTGTTTGATGGTTTCTTTGATTGTATCGATGATTTTATTCGGTTCAAGATACATGAACTTAATGTCTTCTCTCGATTCAAAATCGGTATCTTCAACACGTTGTTCGTTCACCACTTGAGCGAGTCCAATGATATTCGAATTCTTCGCTTGGCGGTGAATTTCTTTTAATCGAATCACCGGGACTTGGTTAGAAGCGATGATATCACCTAAGACATACCCAGGTCCAACCGATGGCAACTGGTCTTCATCCCCTACGATAATCACCTGTGTATGAGCAGGAATCGACTTAAAGAGGTTTTCAGCTAAGAAGATATCAATCATTGATGCTTCATCAATAACAACTAAATCGTGTGGCAGTTGATAGTTCTCGTTATATAAGAAAATGCCGTCATAATTATAGCCTAGCGCGCGGTGAATCGTCATCGCTTTGACATTCATCACGGCTTGCATCCGGCGTGAAGCACGTCCGGTCGGCGCGACTAAGAGAATCTCTTCACTCGCAGACTCTAAGCCTAAGTCAATCTTATTGAGTTTTGAATACACATACAATATCCCTGAAATAACCGTGGTTTTTCCTGTACCAGGTCCCCCAGTAACAACTGAGATTGAGGATGAAAGTGCGGATAATATCGCGTCTTTTTGTTTTTCAGTATATTCAATCCCTAAATCAAACTGTGCCCGCTCAATCAAGTTTAAGATTTCATTGGTACGGTCTTCGATCGGTACCATCAAACGCTTGATATGATTCGATACAGCGAGTTCGGTATCGTAAATAGTTTTTAAGAAATACTTATTGTCTTCTTGTAAGAGGTGATTCGATTCGATGAGTCGATTTAAACCTTCTGATTTCTTTTGATCAGAAATCTCAGGTAACATCACCTCATAAATCGTATCGAGTTGCTTATTAAATAAGAAGGTATCCCCTTTCGAGAATGAATAGGTTTTGATCCCGTAAAGAATTGCGGCTTCAACCCGTCTTGGGTCATCCTTTTTAATTGAGAAAAGTTCAGCGATGGCGTCTGCTTTTTGGAAGCCGACCCCTTCGATGTCTTCGATCAATCGATATGGGTTATTTTGTAAAACAGATAGCGTCTCATCTTTATACTTATTGAATAGTCTCATCGCCATCTTTGAAGATAAGCCATACCCATAGAGTTTCACAAGCGTTGATTCGATCACTTGATTGTCGTAGAGTTGTTGATAAAAGCGTTCGATTTGAAGTCGGTTTAAACCAACTTCCATCAAAATGAGTTTATCGTCTAAGATCTTTTTGATCGCTTGATCGCCAAATAAATCAACCATCTTACGGGCTTTGACAGGTCCAATCCCTGTGAATAAGTCTGAAGATAGATAGGCGATTAGGCCTTCTTTATTTTGGACATCGGCTTTATCAAAAGCGATGACTTTATATTGAATCCCATACTTTGGATGGGTCGTTTCTTCACAGTTAAATGTATAGGTAACTTCTTTCGAAAGTTCAGGAAAATACCCAGTCATGATGACTTCGGATTCATCCTCTAGGATCACTTTCGCAATCGAATACCCGTTATCTTGATTTCTAAATAAATAATGGGTGACATTACCGGTTAATATTCTCATACTTTCACCCGCTTATTGTATATAAATAATAAAACGGCACTGATTCCTAAAATACCGGATAACACAATAAACATCCAAACCCCAATATCGTCATAAATGAGTCCAGCGATGAGTGGTCCGATGATCGCGCCTAATGAAATCGCACTTTGACGAGACCCCATTAAGACCCCAGGTGAGATTTCAGTGTACTTCGATAAATGGTAAGCCACAGCGGGTTCATAAATAGCTTTACCCGCGGTGTAGACCATAAAGAACGTATACCCCCAAAGTAGGAAATGGCTTTGATTGAGTCCAAACGTTAAGGCTGTAAAAACAGCTTGAAGAATGACTACAACCAACAAGGTTTTCGTTTCTTTGAAGTGTCTATTGAGATAAGGTACGACGAGAAAACTGACCAACAACGTGACCATTCCAGTCGTAAAGACTAAGGTACCAATCGTTGAAGGCATATACCCTAAGTCGGTAATATACATATCTAGATATTTTGAAAAGTTGGTTTGTGCAATCGAAACCAACGCGATGATGATAATGAGTAAGAAGAGTTCTTTGGATAACTCTTTGATTTGTAAAAGTTGCGCAATCGCACTTTGACGTTTTTTAACGATTTTCACTTCTTCATCCATTCGAATGAATAGTAGCGTAAAGATAGCCAATAGGATATTGAATCCCGCTTGAATGTACATCAAGACCGATTCTTGACCCACAAAATAATCGCCAATGGTTCCGCCAATATAGTAACCCAATGTTGATCCAATGACATTGAACGCTACAAAAAGCGAAATCAGTTTCGCTTTATTTCGGCCAAAGGCTGGATTGACAGAGATGTGGGCTAAACCATTAGAAAGAATGGCACAGGCGAAAATGCCAGCTGTGAATCTAACTAAAATGATTAAATAGACGTTTGTAAAATATCCAAACAATAATTGTGAAATCGCGTAGCCTAAGATACCAATAAAGGCGACCATCGTTCGGTTCTTTTGGTCACCTAAATTACCCCAAATCGGAGCGAATATGAATTGTCCTAAGTTCATGCTGGCAAATAAGACACCAAACAGTGATTTATTAATCCCGATGGAGTCTAAATGCGCTGGGGTTACAGGATGGGCTAAATTCATCCCGAGTCCAACTAAGAGTGAAAAGGCAAGTAAGAGCCAAGCTTTATGCATCAGTAGTTTCTTCTTTCTTCATTCATATATACGGTATCGATGAAGCCGCCTGCCACACAGACATCGCCTTCATAAATCGCGCACGCTTGACCCGGGGTCACAGCGCGAACGGTGGTTGGATAGGTGACTTCCAAAGTGGTGTCATCCAGCCATTTTAAAAATACATCGGTATCTTTTTGACGGTATCTAAACTTCGCTGTAAAGGTTCTACCACTTAAGTCTTTTTCATAACGCCAGACGACGTCTTTGACGATACAACGGTTGGAATATAAGTATGGATGGTGGAAGCCTTGTTCAACGAACAAAATGTTCTTTTCGACATCCTTACCGACGACGAACCACGGTTCTAAATCGTATTCTTTTAATCCCCCGATACCCAAACCTTTACGTTGACCAATGGTATAGTTCATCAAGCCATCGTGAGCTTTGATGAATGTCCCATCGAGTTTCGTCATTTTACCTGGTTTTTTATAGATGTAGTTACTTAAAAATTGATTGAACTGACGTTCTCCAATAAAACAGATTCCAGTGGAGTCTTTCTTTACAGCGGTAGCGAGATTGTGTGCTTTCGCGATTTCTCTGACTTCTGGTTTATCAATATCCCCTAGTGGGAATAATGCTTTTTCAATTTGAGCTTCTGTGAGTTGTGATAAAAAGTAGGTTTGGTCTTTGTTATCGTCATGGGCACGTTTTAAGAGTACTTTTCCATTGACCATTTCCGTTTTCGCGTAATGTCCCATTGCGATGTAATCTGCATCTAAACTCTTCGCGTAGTGTAAGAACGCTTTGAATTTGATTTCCGTATTACATAAAATATCTGGGTTTGGGGTTCTACCACGTTTATATTCACTTAAAAAATATTGAAATACTTGATCCCAATATTCTTGTGTAAAATCCACTTTATGGAGTTTGATACCAATTTGATTGGCTACTTTTAAGGCGTCTTGATAGTCGACTTCTTGAGCACACATCTCATCGTTGACGGTTGGATTGCCATACACGTCTTGATTCGCTGCCGAGTCCCAGTTGCGCATAAATACGCCTTCGACTTCATAGCCTAATTCTAAGAGTTTGATGGCTGCGACACTACTGTCGACACCACCGGATAAGCCTAGGATTACTTTCATTTAATCACCACTTTGATGTCACTAGGCATTCTAAAATCGCCTCTTGGTGAGAGCGTAATGTCTAGGATTTTAGGTCCGTCAGGTAAGACTTGACGTTTGAATTGCTGGTTGTAAAAACGGTTTAGGAAATAATTTGCACGGGTTTCAGCTTCTTCACTTGTGAGCTTAAAGACGTGCTTAAGTAAAAACGCCATTTTAGCGGGTTCATCACCGCAGCGTAAAAGTCTATGTAAGAGAAAATCGTTAATCATGTACTTCCCTAAAATATCTTCTGTCTTTTGATTTTTAATGAGTTCAGGAGATACAGGGGTATGAACAACATCGAGTAAGGTTTCTTTTAAATTTTCATGGACAGTAGAATACATTTCTACCATAAAACGTACTAAGGTTTTTGGTAAGCCTGCATTGATGCCATACATACTCATTTGATCGCCATTATAGGTCATAAACCCTAAGGCGATTTCGGATAAATCGCCAGTGCCTAAGACAATGCCTTTGTGTTTATTCGCTAGATTCATAAGTGTCATCGTGCGAATACGAGCCTGGGTATTCTCATAGGTAATATCGGTCAAATTCGGGTCTTGGTCAATCATATCAAAATGTTTATGGGTTTCATCCACAATCGAAATTTCTTGATGGGTAATCCCCAGTTTTTTCATCAAAATTAACGCATTTTCTTTGGTGCGGTCTGAGGTACCTAATCCAGGCATCGTAACCCCAAAGATACCTTTTGGGTCCCATCCTAAGAATTGATAGGTTTCATGGGCTATCAATAAGGCTAATGTCGAGTCTAACCCACCAGAAACCCCAATGACTAAAGTAGGTAAGTTGACATGTAATAAGCGTTTCGCAAGTGCTTGAACTTGAATGCGTTTGATGTCTTCAAACGCTTTTTTAGCTTGTTTTGGTTTTGGAACAAAAGGCATTTCATCGAGTTTTTTTGAAAACTCAAAGTTTGGATCGTCGGTGAAACTGACCGGAATGCGTGTTACATCCATCTTCATACGGTGTAACGCATCTTTTAAGTTCGTATCATGACGTCTGGTGAAATGGATCTCACCAAAATCCACTTCAGTGAGTAACACTTTAGTGGTCGGGCTATTGAAGAATTTTTCATCACGAAGTTGGCCATTAATCGCGACCATATTGTGTCCTGAAAACACGGTGTCTGAAGAGGATTCCATCATCCCTGAGGAGACATAGACATAGGCTCCTGCATTACGGCGTGAGTTTTCAATCACGACCATCCGTCTAGAAGCTTCTTTGTCTAAATACTCATTAGAAGCAGATAAGTTTAAAATCATATTCGCGCCGTTTAACGCTAGCGCATTCCCTGGTGAAAAGTTTGTCCACATATCTTGACAAATTTCGACACCAAAACGGATATTTTTATCATTATCTTCAAAAATCAAATCGCCAAACGGCACCATTTGATTCAAGAGTAGTACTTCTTTGAGTTGAATATCTAAGCCGGAGTTGAACCAGCGTTTTTCATAATATTCATAGGTATTTGGTAAATACTTCTTCGGGATCACACCAAGGATTTTATTCCCTTGAATCACTATAGCGGTGTTATATAAAACCCCTTCAATATCTAAAGGTAGACCTACCAATAAAATCCCTTTAAAGGTCGATTCATTTAAGAGTCTTTGAAGTTCTCTTTTCGCAGTTTGAATTAAACTGTCTTGGTAAAAAAGGTCACCGCACGTATACCCAGTAATGGATAACTCAGGAAAAAGTGCGATGCCGGTATTTAAACCGTCAATCGCTTTTAGTATTTCATTGACATTGTAGACTGGGTTTCCGACTTCCACACTTGGGGTCACTAAAGCCAGTTTGAGAAATCCTTCACGATACATAGGGGTCACACTCCATATAGATGATGCTTATAGATATAATCTAAGACCTTGGGTTCAATCATGTCTTGATAGCGAACTGGGTCTTTTCGAAATAAGGAAGACGCGGTAGAGATGTCTAATGATACCACATCGAAATGGTCTTGATATAAAGGGTAATGCTTAAGGATTTTATCTTTCGCGCTACCATTACGGTCAATCGCGATGAACTGATTTTCTTTAAGTAAGCGTTCGTATTCAATCCAGTTCGGTAAATCGAGTAAGTTATCTAACCCTAAAACAAACTTTACGGGTTCATTGTATTGGATTTTAAAATGATCTAACGCAGACACACTGCCTTTAAAAGGTGGGTGCTGTTCAATATCTGAAACCAATACGGAAGGCACGTGGTTGGTTAGGATTTCAAGCATCGCTTTACGGTGTTTAAAATCGATCAATTCTGGCTTTGGATATGCCGAACCCACTGGTAAAAAGATAAAAAGCGATGGTTGATATCGACTCATTAGCGTTTCAAAAATTGTTTTGTGTGCCTTGGTCGGTGGGTTGAATGCCCCACCAAAGACTAAAATCATACCATCACCGCACATATTATATCATACTCTATGAGTATTTATAGTCAGTGATGATTCAGATGTGCTATGATATAATAGTTAAGTAGTTAATCTTATTTAGGGGTCATTATGGAACCAAACGACGATTTAAAACCCAAAACCGAAAATGAGCATACGTTTAAAACCATTGAAGCGAAGCCGGTAGATTTACCACCTGACTTTGACTACTTTGGTCAAAAGTGGCATCGCCGTATTCTATCGAAGATCTTGGTTTTCTTAATCAAGGTTATTTTTGTCTATATCTACGGCTACTTCTTCTTACGTTTCCGCGTCCGTAATAAAAAGATTATGAAGCAGTACCGTAAAAAAGGCGCTGTCATCGTATCTAACCATGTCCACCAATTTGATTCCTTCTTACTTGGGGCTTCGTTTTATCCAAAGCGTATTTACTACACCATGTTAAAATCGAACCTCGGTTTGCCAATTGTAGGTAAACTATTTCATATCATTGGTGGCGCACCCATTCCGGATACTAAAGAAGGAATTTTGCGTTATCAAACCTTGTTAAATGAACGTTTACACCACAGCAATATCATCGCTGTATTCCCTGAAGCCTCCCTGCGTCCTTACTGTGACCACATTCGTCCTTTTAAAAAAGGAGCATTTCGTTTCGCATTTAACGCGAATGTTGATATAATACCTATGGTATTTATATTCAAGAAACCGAAAGGCTTTTATAAGTACCTTAAGCGCAAACCGTGTGTAGAATTGCATATTTTGGACCCCTACCAATTAAAACAACTAGAGACCAAATACGAGACGTTATCTTTTAACACTGAAGAACTTCAGAAGATAATTACTGCATACTACAATACGCACAGTGACTATGTAGGAGGTAATTAAATGGACTCAAGAGAGACGTATTTAAATAAGTTACGCAAGAAAAATCTCCGTATTACCAATAGCCGTAAAGCGATGATCGATGTCCTTGAAAATAACCACTTAACCTTCAAGGAAATTCAAACTGCTTTAGCTAAAAAAGGGTTTACGAACATTTCCACCATATACAACAACTTAGACTTTTTAATCGAGCAGCGTATCGTGGTTGAACTTTTCATCAACGATACCAAGTATTATGACCTCGCGATTGATAACCCAATGCACAACGCTGATAGCCATATCCACGTCGTGGTTAAGGATACCAATAAGATTACAGAAATCAACAATACCGATGTATTTGAATTCATCAAGCAAATTCCTGAATTGAAAGACTTACAAATCGATTACGTTCGAATTACCATTGGTGCCCGTAAGAAAAAATCATATTAATAACAAAAATCCCTCAAAACGAGGGATTTATTCTTGAAAAAGAAGGCAGTTTGCCTTCTTTTTTTTACCAGTGATTGATAACCCGTTCTGCGAAACCCATGAGATTATTAAATTCAATCTTCTTTCCATCTGGGAGTTTAAAGAATCCACTAAACTTCCCAAAGACTTGGTGTTGAATCGATTTGATAATGATGACATTTGAAGCGCTAGAACGATCGAGGATCGGTTCGAATAACAATTCGATATCACCCGATTGAGAGGTAAATGACCAAGGACTTAAATAGTCATATTGGTCATTCTTCTTCGGGATATTGAATATAACGTGATCAAACTTATAACAAGCGCCGTCATAATAAAACATATTTTCACTCGCTTTTGAGGTATCTCCAAAGCCATACCCTAAGTTAAAGCCAATCGTTTTTTGTTGATATAATCCGGAGGCGCTAGACCAATACCAAGTATTCTTGTATGTCCAGACCCCTCTACCCCAGTCTAGTGTACCAAATGCACCTTCTAGTGGATAGGTTGAATTCCCAACGGTAAAGCTGCCTTCTGTTTCCATGAGGTTAATCTTATGGTTGTAGTAAAAATGTCCTTTTTTATGAAATGGTGTGGCAATCACTAAGGATGTATTTTGGTTTTCTTTTAAATAAATATCCGCGGATAATCTTTGATTAGCCTTGTAGTTATCCATACTTACTATTAAATGACGTCGATCATTTTCAAGTAAAAACTCAAATGAGAATCCTTTTTTCTTAAATACGACATTCCCCACACGAGACGAATTTGGCATACCTAATCGTTTCATCGGGAAAAAGCCCATGAGTGATTTGGTGTGCTCTTGTTTGAGTTCAAATTCAAATGTGGTAATCGAAACCAACCACATATAAGAGTTGTCCGCTACCGTCAACGCGATACCGTGTTTTTGATTACCAATGTAATAGTAATCCCATTCCTTGATGCGCATGCCTTTAACCGTAATGTCTTTACGATCGTAAGCCCGAATTAAATCTTCGTGATACCCGCTCTCAATAAGATTTCCACATTCATCGAGCAGAGGGCCTTTGGTGAGTCGTTGTTCTGCCATCTTAACACCTACCCTATGGGTTTATTATATCATAGTGCGTTTTTGAAACTGAATTAGAAATCTTAACTAACCTAATGAAAAAAATAAAAAGTGTGCGGCTGCACACTTTAGCTGAATAGTTTTTCAAAAAATGATTTCACTTTAGAGTATTTAATTGGATTCATTTGGATGGATGATTGAATCACTTCATGGTGGTTATCTAGAAAGGCTTGGTTTAAGTCTTTATGGCTTCTAACGACTAAAGAACATTCACCGAGTTGATAATAAGCTGAGTTATTTAAATTCGTAGACCCGACAATGAGCGTATCATCGACGAGTAATGCTTTCGCATGGACTAACCCTTCAAATAGATAAATCTTCGCGCCAAGTTTTTGAAGTTTATTCATCCAGTAGAGATTGTATTCAGTTTGAAGATTTGAAACACGTGAGGTTACGATGATGACTTCAATACCGTGTTTTAAAGCACTTTCTAGCGCGTTCATCGCGGGTTTCGCTCCGAAATAAGCCATGTGCATTAAAATGCGTTTTTGAGCCTTTTCTATAATTTCTGTTAAGTCTTTTTGAACATTAAAGACACCGTTTCTGTTCATGATGTAATCCATGGGTCTTAAGGCACTATAAGGGGTTTTTTGATTAAAGCGATCGAGGAAATACGCGACTTCCTTTGAATCCTCGATTCGAACCATATAGTCTAGATAACGTCTACCTTGAATATCTTTACCATCTTCTTTATCTTCAACATTGATACCGCCAATATAAAGGATTTTGTCATCGATGATATAAAACTTGGTATGGTCTTTTAAGATTGTACTTTTGAGGGTTAAATTGGGATGTTTTATGAATCGTTCTAAGGCTTGGTTTTGGTTTTGACGATACCCTTTGGGTTTACGCTTATCGTGATATCCGATATCGATGATACGGGTTAAAAATTGGAGTTTCTTATTGTGGGGTTTATGGAATAAGCTCTGTTTATTTTCTTCGGCTTTTTCGAAAATCGAACCGAACGCGTCTTTTTGAATGGTGACTTTAACACCACGGTCTAAGGCTTTTTGAACGTGACTCAATAAGCGATTGCCAATGTTGTCATCACGCCAAATAAACATTTGAATGAGGATAGAGCCTTGAGCTTGATCGATGTCTAAAATGATTTCATTGAAGGCGTTATGCCCATAATTAATCCATTTCATGACTTAACCTCGTTTTTAATCGCGGCTCTCAGTTTCGCACTATTCGAGCGGCTATTTTCTGCGAGTTCTTGTTCGCTCGGTAAAATTGGTTTTTTTGAGATTAGTCTAAGCGGTGGTGTCGGTAAGTTGAGCATCGGAATGCCTTTAGGAACATGAACTTCACTGTTTGTTTTAAAGAAGTGTTTCACGATCCGGTCTTCTAACGAGTGGAAGGTTATGATGGATAGTACCCCACCCGGTTTTAAAATCTTTAATAGTTTCGGTAAGGTTCTTTCTAAAACCCCAAGTTCATCGTTGGTTGCGATACGGAGAGCTTGAAAGACTTGTTTCGCGGAGTGAGATTTAGACTTATATTTATACATATCGGTGATTTTCACCAAATCAAAAGTGGTTTCTAGTGGTCTTAGTTCAATGATTTTCTTCGCAATCGGTCTAGCGAAGTCTTCTTCTCCGTACACTTCAAAGATGTACACAAGTTCTTCAAACGACGCGTAGTTCACGATATCGTAAGCCGTCTTGGTTTGAGATTGATTCATGCGCATGTCAAGTTTCGCATTCTGCATATAAGAAAATCCTCTTGACGCGTCGTCGATTTGGAAGGAGGACATCCCTAAATCCATGACAACGCCATCGATTTCAGTAATGCCACGTTTTTGAAGTTCTTCTTCAATGAATTCAAAGTTCGATTCTACTGCAGTGAAGTTATTGAATTTAGATAAACGTTCTTTAGCGGTTGCTAACGCGTATTGGTCTTGATCAAAACCATATAAATGACCCCCAGATAACGCCAATAAAATGGCTTCACTGTGACCGCCCCCACCGAGGGTTGCGTCCACGTAAATGCCATTTTTCTTGAGGTTCAGTGCGTCAATCGATTCTTTTAGTAATACACTGTAATGTTTCATATTATTCTTTATCGAAATAACGATATTTCAGTATCGCATCGTTCACTAATTTATATTTTAAGAACCACTCTTGAATCTCAAGGGTTTTATCTGCAAATGCTTCATTATCTACTTCAAGCGCTGGTACGATTAAGTGATAATCGTCTGTGAATAAATCAAGCGTCATTGGATTATAGGAGAATGAGCGGTTGTTCGAGGTGATTTCTACCCCAAAATGATACACTTCATTAAGGTTAAAGAGGTTGCTGACGGTACGTTTGATATCGGCTTGACCACGTACTAAAGATGTATTTAAGTCAAATCCAGATAAATCCATGCCAGGCGCGTAAATTAGGAATGGAACATTATGAGCCAGTTCTTGGAATTGATGATGTGTGATGTCTGGGTAGATTTGTTTTAAGTCACCCATAGTCATGTTTCCTGTATGGTCACCATACATCATAAACACCGTGTCTTTAAGGATATCGAGTGTTTCAAGTTCCGTAAAGAATGCTTCTAAGACTTTATCAAAACGGTGGTTAAAGTCGAAGTAATTACCTAAATCACGAACGATGGTTTCTTCCCAAACATTCACACTGGTAATACCTTCAACATCAAAATACGGGGTATGTGTAACCGTCGATAAACCGAAGACGAACTGATCTTCGTCTTTTTGAAGGACATCGGTAATGTAATCAAAGATGACCGTATCGTCGACCCAGCCGTTGATGATATCTTGTTCTGGATCAAAATAATTTTCTGCAAGTAAACGTTCTGCTGGAACAAACTCTTCAAAACCAAGTAGTTCATAGTTGATGAACCGTTTGTAGAAGGATTCGGTTGAACCGTTGATGCCATAAGTCTTATAGCCCTTATCTTTGAATAAGCTAGGGATGGTTTCAAAGTTGGTTGCGAGATAATCAAAATACGTTACAATTTGACCGGTTGGATAGAGTCCTGTCAGTGCTGCGAATTCTGCGTCACTGGTCTTACCGACACCGAAATTCGAATAGAATTTGTCATAGTATAGAGTTGAGTCTGAATTCACGATGCTATTCATGAATGGCATGATTTCATATGAAATGCCATCGACTTCTACCGATAGATTCATCATATAGTCGTTTAAAGCTTCTAATTGTAAAATGACCAACTTCTTACCTTCAAAAATACCTGTTAGATCTGCATTTATACAACTTGGATTACCTTCATAATTGAGCGGGCAAGTTTGTTGTGCATTATCAATAAACGCGTCGACTTGCGCTTTAAGGGTTGGCTTTTGTTCAAGTTCAACCACTTCTTGTGGAATGACTGTATAACTGATTAAGTCCACTAAGTAATAGTTATAAATTCCCATGGTTTGAACACCTTTTAAAGCGTTACGGTGTTCTTCATAGAAGGTATTATTGATATGGTTATAATAAACCATTTGCGAGAATGTTGTCATTAATAGCCCTGTTAAGATGGTGGTGATGGCAAGTTTTCGTCTTCTGTTTTGGTTTATAAATTGTGGGGTTTCTTTAAAGCGTTTATGGGTAAATAAAGTGATTCCTAAATAGATGAATAAGAATGCTGGAATTAACGCGATATATTGACCCATTCTAAATAGATTACGCCAGAGGTGAATGGTTAATTGTTGACCTAAGACTGGTGCACTGTTGGAAAATGTTCTCGCATTGAAAAACGAGAATGCAGTTCCGTAATAGAATGCATAAATCTTTAAGGAAAAGACTAACACAGATAAGGTGATGCCTAAGATTAGGACGGATAGTGAAAAACTGCGTTTGGTTTTAAATAGAATTAAAAATAGGCCTACTAATGCTAGTAGTAATCCCAAGTCTCCCATCCAAGCATTTAAACGAATCATCAAGGATTCGTAATATAAATTCATACCTGGATTAAAAAATTGTGCGGTGACCATAACACGATTGAGCATAGTGAGTACTACAAATGCTGTTATAATCAAAAGGATATATCCTTTGTCTTTAATTCTTCTCATAAACAAACCTCATTTTTAATAATTCATGAATATCTTATAACTAAAGCGTTACTTTGTAAAGCCATTTATACTTCATGTAACCGCTATGTAAAGAAAAAGATGCCCATCGGCATCCTTCTTTAAATCTGATTATTCAGATTCTTTGACGTTAACTACTTTATTGCCTCTGTATTCGCCAGTAACTGGGGATACTCTGTGAGGTAATACTAAGTCACCTGTTTGTGGGTCAACCACTAATGTAGGTTTGCTTAGTTTGTAGTGTGTACGACGTTTTCTTTTTGCAGTCTTAGACGTGCGGCGAAAAGGAATTGCCATCTTCACACCTCCTATTTTTTGTCAAAATGGTCTTTTAATTGAGCGAATACTTCATTGATTTTCGGTTCTTCTTCAAACTGATCACGTGGAGCATCCTCCGCGTAGACTTGCATTGGGATCATCGGAATGATGGCTCCCCATACGATGTCGCCTAAGTGGATTTTGTCTTCGATGATTCGGTATTCAGCGTCACTGGTCTCTGAAACATCTTCTTCAATTTTGAAACTGAGCGGGTAAATCACCGGTTTAAGTGTAATGGCACACGGTAGGGTTAATGTCGTTTCAATAGTTAAATCGAAATGGACATAACGGCTCTGTAAAAACTGGACTTGGCCAGTTACCTTAACCAAATCAATGTCATACATCAGTGTTTGATCTTTTAAGCGATTTTTGAAGTCGAGTGTAAGATTCATGCCCTGATTGGCATATTCGGTTTTGAGCTTTTCAAGTGTTAATATCATACAATCACCAGCTTGATTAATTATACATGGTTTTATACTGTTTGTCAAACATAATTAATATCGATAATCTCAAGTAAAAAGCCCACGTTTTCGTGAGCTATAAGCCGCGTTTAGCGCGTAGCAGTTTCATTATGTTATGTAAGACTGTTTGGGTATCTTCAGGAATCGAAACGCCTGCTTGAAGAATCTTTCGATCCACAACTACATCCTTCATTCTTACGGTAATCGCGTGATCATTCACGAGATATAGTTGGAAATCGATGTAATGGTGATTGGTCCCACGTTCATAGAAACGAATGGAGTTGGTTTCAATCGACACAATTGATCCATACGGAATCTCAACGGTATAGTCATCTGTAAATGCGCCACGTTCATGGTCAATCAGTGCTGTGTAGTAAAACAGTTGATGCTCACCAAAAAGAAATACGGTAACACGGGCTTGATTATAGCGAATATGGTCATTTTTCTTAGACATTTTAAAGAGAATGCTCGATCCTTTAAAAAATGCTTCAGGTAAAGATACGACTAACGGGTTTAATTCATTGGTTTCCGCTTCGGTTAAGCCAAGAATGCTTCTAGCTCTCACTAAGGCTTTGTTATAGTCCTCTTGTGCATAAGCATCAAAATCCTGTGCTCCTTTAATTTTCTTCCTAAAATACTTTTTCATGAATTTAGCGCGGTCCATCAGCTCATCTCCCTCATGTGATGAATCTAAGTTTATTTTATCAAGATAATCGAATTTAGTCAATGAAACCCACCTTTTCTGACCTGTTTATTGAATAAATTAGACTTTTATATGAAGTAATCGATTCATTGAACGTATTTATACGGCAAAAAATCCCTTAACTAAATAAGGGATTTTTATTGTTTTTTGAGTAAGTTATTTTAGTGGGTAAGGATGGACGTGATGACCATAGCCACAAATAACACGGAAACGACAGCTGTGAATCTTACTAAGAAGAGTTCTAAGCCTCTCGCTTTTGAATTTTTAAATAACTCTGATTTTTCACCAGAGAATGCCGCTGCGACATCGTCTTGTGAAGATTGTAAAGCAACTGCTACAATGAGTAATAAACCCAATACCATAGCGATATAATCAGCAAAATTCATGTGGGTACCTCCTAAAATACACTTTATTGTATCAATTAATCGTTTTGTTGTCAACTGTCAACGGTGTGGTTCGCTGGTTCTCTCTTTAAGAGTCTGTTTATTAGGCAACAAACAGGGCCTTCACATCGTTAATCATTGTAAGGGTGGATTGATAACCCCCACTGACAATGTACCACGCAACCGAATCTAATAAGACCATACGGTCATTTTTAGCTGCGTTCGTTGAATTGACAAGCGCGTTATCTAATACACCTATAGAGGCTTCACCACCGATGGCTGCGGCACGGTCGACGATGAAAATAACGTCTGGATTTAAAGTTTGGATATATTCAAATGAAACGATATCCCCATGCGTGTTTGCATCCCCATTACCAAAATTCGCATCTGCAGCTAGGAATCCAAGTTCGTTATGGATGAATCCAAAACGAGACCCAATCCCATAACCTGAAATGTCATCGCCATTGGTCATGAAAATTAAAGCCTTAAATGTGCTATTTTGAGCTAAAGTTTTCACTTCAGAAGTCTTGGTTTCTAGAGTTGAAATCATGGTGTCAAAAGATTCCACACCACCAAATATTTTCTTTAGGTTGGTAATGTTGTTTACGACACTTTCTAAATACTTCGTGTTGTTCACAGCGACATTTAAAACCGCGACACCACCAAGTTCACTTTTAAGTTTGTCATAGGTCCAGGCACTTCTACTGGAAATAATGACTAAGTCTGGGCTAAATAAATCTAGGTTATCAAAGTTCGGTTCGAATAACGTACCTGCATTGGTGACGCTATCGACATTATATTTAGATAAATACGCTGGAACGTTGGATTTTACAATCGCTAAATTTTCAATACCAAGTTCATCGATTCCGATGGCATCTAAGATATCTAATACGCCAAAATCAAAGATGGCGACATTTTTTGGATTAGTTGGAATAACCTCATCGACCGTTTCGTTGGACTTATTGGTATCTGTACTTGAAGTCGCGTGTGTAACGGTTTGGGTAATGGTGACCGTTTCTGGATAATTCTTATTGTCATCCACGATGGTGCACGCCATTAGGCTAAAACTTAAAACGAATATAAGGCTTAAGTATAATAATTTTCTCATAGTTTGTCATCTACACTTTCTTGATAATATATAAAGTATTTTTTTCCATTCACACCCGCAATACAAAACTCATGGTCAAAGACATAATCTAAAACATCTTTCTCCATGATTTGATCTGGTGTACCTTCTTTAATGATTTTTCCGTCTTTCATCGCGATGATGTGATCTGAGAAGGTCGCGGCGAAATTGATGTCATGTAAGACTATCATAACAGTCTTGTTGAGTTTCTTAACCAAGTCTTGAAGGATGAGCATCATATCCACAGAATAACGCATATCGAGGTTATTAAGAGGTTCATCTAATAAGACATATTTAGTATCTTGTGCTACAATCATCGCGATGTAGGCACGTTGTTTTTGCCCACCCGACAGCTGATTGATGTTCTTATGTTCGACTTCTTTTAATCTTAAAAATTGAATGGCTTCGTTGATTTTTTGTTCATCAAAAGTAGTCAAATTTCCTTTAGAGTGTGGCCAACGTCCAAAACTTACCAATTCACGAACAGTTAGGTTCACGTTAATTTGATTGGTTTGTTTTAATATCGCGATGGCTTTCGCGAAGTTGTGAGGTTTCACTTTAGAAATGGGTTCACCATCTAATAAAACGGTGCCTTGATCAGCTTCAAGCAATTTGGAGATGACACCCAAAAGCGTAGACTTACCTGCGCCATTTGGTCCAATTAAAGCGGTGACTGCACCTTCTTTAATGGTGAGATTGATATCGTCTAGTACAACCAGACTGCCATATTTTTTATGAACATTTTTAATTTCAATCATGCTTTTTTATCTCCTTTTACGAGAATTGAGATCATATAAAGACCTCCAATTAAATTGATGAGTACTGCGAGTGAAGTATTCAAATTCAATGTGGTTAAGACTAACTGTCCTAACACTAAGAATACAACCCCAAGCATCGAACTCATCCATAAGAGTGGTTTGTGGTAATCGGTCTTGATCAGTTCTCGAGCTAGATTAACCGTAATTAATCCTAAGAACATGAGTGGCCCAACTAATGCGGTCGATACCGAAATCAAAATCGCGATATAGACTAAGTTTCGGTTCATAAGTTTGTAATAAGAAACCCCTAAACTCTTAGCTTGGTCTTCACCTAAATTCATGACGTCAAAGGATTTGGTGTCTCTAGACATCAAAAATATAACGACAATCATAATCGGTAATGCCAAATACCAAAGGATATCGGTATTCATATTCGACAGGCTCGCCATTGAACGCGAAGTCACTACGAGAAAGTCGTCCGGATCAATAATTCTCGATAGGAAGGACGTTAGACTGCCCATCAGTGTTCTAAAAACCAAACCCACTAATAAGAGTAAAGCGAGGTTGTTCTTCCCCTTTTTAAGGACGAATCCATAAAGTAATAAGGAAGAAAGAACCATTACGGTGGTTGATATTACAAAATTATAGTAAGGATTGCTGATGAAGAGTGAAGACGAACCAAACAGGAATACAATTAAGGTTTGTGACAACACAAACGTCGAATCGAATCCAATGACACTCGGTGTCAAAATTCGATTTTGAGTAAGTGTTTGAAAGAACAAACCTGTCATACCCATCGTGATTGCGACCACAATCATGGCGACCACACGAGATGCGCGTCTACTTAACCCACGTTCAAGTTGACCTATTGTGATGACGTCAATCCCAATCAGCCAGAACGTTAAGTATAAAACAATAGAAACTACTACCAACAACCCAATCCATAACATCGGTTTCATAAATTTACTTGGCATGATACACCCTCCTATAAATTAAATATAAGAAAATGATCGAGCCTAATACGCCCATAGTTAAGGATACTGGAATTTCATAAGGATAAATGATCATTCTCGATAAGATATCTCCGATTAAAACGAAGATACTACCGAATAATGCGATATCAAGAGCGTTCTTCTTCACGTTGTCGCCATAATAAATCGAGACGAGATTAGGAACAACCAATCCAATGAATGGAATGGACCCCACAACGACGAAGATAGCAGCGGATACCATCGATATGATCACTAAACCAATCATCATCGTACGTTTATAGTTCACACCTAGATTCTTGGCGAAATCTTCACCAATCCCAATAATGTTAAACTGAACCATATATATAAATGCCAAAATGAGTGGCGGTACAATCACATAAAGTAATTCATAGTTCCCAGCGATTTTGGTTGTAAAACTACCCACCCCAATCGTATCGACAAATTGGGTCGCGTTGAACTGATACGCTAAGAATGAAACAATCGCAGCGACAATGCTACCAAACATCATCCCGATTAGTGGGACATAGATTTCATTCTTAAATTTAATTTTGTTTAAGATCGTGATAAACATGAATGACCCTAATACAGCGAACCCAAACGCGAATACCAACTTGAAGGTTAGGGAGAGTGTCCCTAACAATAAGTAAGCGAGTAATATACCGAGCTGTGCAGAATCAGTCACACCGACCACAGAAGGGGATATGAATTTATTCTTACTGATGGTTTGTAAAATCAATCCTGAAATGGACAAGCCTACAGCAGTTAAAATAATCGCTAGTGTACGAGGGATTCTTGAAGTCCATAATAAGAACCACGCCTCTTTGTTTAGTGATACGATATCTTGTATTTTGATGTCAGAAACGCCTACAAAAATAGACATGACTAACAGCACAATAAATAACAAATATAAATAAAGCCGTTTTTTCAATGGAAACCCACCTTTTTAATACAAACCTATTATATTTTTTTAGAGTTGACAATTCAAAAAATATAGTAAAGATTATAAATAACTAGGTTTTTATCTCATAATAAGGCGATTTTTAGAAAAAAATCTAGGACATATAGTCCTAGATAGTAGATTCGTCTTTTGAAGCTAATTGCTTTTGAAGTTCTTCTAACCGCTCTTTGATTTGAGCGAGTTCTTGTTTCATGATTTCACATTCGCAAGTCGAGTCGTATACACGCTTGCCATCAATTGATATAAAACGCATCGGGTTACCGACGACCACACTTTTTTCAGGTAAGTCCTGTTTCACAATGGTGCTCGCACCAATGATAGAATCATCACCAATTTTCACGGGCCCAACCAAGGTCGCGTTCGCATATATCGTGACGCGATTACCTAAGATTGGGTGACGATTGCCTTTTGAATTGGTTGAGTTGGACCCAAGGGTTACCCCATGGAACATCACACAATCATCACCAATCACTGCAGTTTGTCCGATAACAACACCTGCTCCGTGATCGATAAACAAACCTTTACCAATTTTAGCACCTGGGTGAATATCAATATTGGTGAATGTTCTGCCTATATTGGATATAACACGTGCTAATCCAGTAAAGCGTAATTTATAGAAAAATCTCGCTACACGATAATACATGAGCGCATGAATCCCAGGATAAGCTAATAATATCGTTAGCTTTGACGGGGCTGATGGGTCATGTTTCTTCGCTTGATTGATCGTCAAGCGGAGTTCTTTGAAGAACATTATTCAAATACCCCCGTGGATAAGTAACGTTCACCAGAATCTGGTAAGACGACCACAATGTTCTTATTTTTATAGATTGGATTTTTAGCCACTTTCACTGCCGCAACTAAAGCAGCACCTGAAGATATGCCTACAAAGACACCTTCTGTCTTCGCCACTAATTTCGCCATATGAATGGCTTCATCGTTGGTTACGCGGATGATTTCATCAATTACTTTCATATTTAATACATCCGGAATGAACCCCGCACCAATCCCTTGAATACGGTGTGATCCAGGTTTTTCTCCGGATAGTACTGAAGAATCGTAAGGTTCAACCGCAACAATTTTAACGTCTTTAAGGGTTTGTTTTAAGACTTCACCAACACCGGTGATGGTACCACCGGTACCGACACCCGCTACAAACGCAGCGACTTCGCCGTCAGTATCGTTTAAGATTTCCACAGCGGTTGTCTTACGGTGCATTTCGACATTCGCAAGATTTTTGAATTGTTGTGGCATGATATAGTTTGGGTGTTCTGCAAGGAGCGCTTCTGCTTTCGCAATCGCACCTTTCATACCCATAGGACCTTCGGTTAAGATTACAGTTGCACCTAAGGCTTTTACTGTCATAACGCGTTCTTTTGTTACAGTTTCAGGCATGATAATGATGAGTGGAATATTTTTAGCAGCACAGATAAAGGCTAATCCAATTCCCGTGTTCCCAGACGTTGGTTCCACAAGTACTGTGTCTTTTTTGAGTAGACCTCTTACCTCTAGGTCATCAACCATCGCTTTCGCAAGTCTGTCCTTGACACTAGAAAGCGGGTTAAAACGTTCAATTTTAGCAATCAATCTGCCTTCAGTTTGAGTTTCTTTTTCGAGTGTGTGTAATCTGAGTAATGGCGTATTGCCCACCAACTCAGCATAATTTTGATAGATTTTCATAGATAGTACCTCCATACCTTATTGTATGCTTTTAACGCATTATTTACAAACGATTTAGTTGCTTTTGCTTTTACCTTTCTAAAGAAAACGCTATAATAGGACATGAGGTAAGAAACATGCAAATAAAACGATTCACACTTGGCGAAATCCGTAGCAACTGTTACGTCGTCTATCATAACCAACATGCGATGGTCATTGACCCAGGATTTGATACTTATGAGGTCAAAGAATTCCTCGCCGACAATAACTTAACATTAGACATCATCTACGCCACCCATGGTCATTTTGATCACATTGGTGGTATCAACGGGTTAAAGGCACTCTATCCAAAAGCAGTGGTGATAGCTCCTAAAAAGGATGCTGTATTCTTTGATCCAGCTTTTGGTATTTCACGCTTAAACTACAAAGTCCATGTCGATGAGTTTCTAGACGATGACATCGAACAAGTGATTCCATTCCAAGGCTATGAATTTAGAGTCATTCATACACCAGGACACTCAGAAGGCGGTACGTGCCTATATACAGAAGGCGTTTTATTTTCAGGGGACACCCTGTTTTATATGACTGTTGGTAGAACCGATTTATACCATTCTTCATTCGATGCACTTAAAAAAAGTATCTTAGAAAAACTTTATATACTACCTGAAAACACTTTGTGCTATCCAGGCCATGGTCGAACAACACATATTGGATTTGAACAAATAAATAATAGTGTGGTTAGAAAACCTTAGTTTTGTTTTATAATAGATTTACGCGGTAATTGAAAATGAAGAAAATTGAGGCTTTCCTAAAATCGAATGTGTTCCTAATACTCGTCAACGGTTTGACGTTTTTTGGTTTCATCTCACGAGGTGAAAATCAAATATATAACACGTACGTACTCTTGACTTTCTTGATTTTGCTATCACTTATTCTAATCTTCTTTAAGAATACAATTTATACTGTACCCTTCATGATGGGTATCATGTATGGTTTTAACATGCAAAACCCGAACTTGAATACCATCAGTGAGTTAGGTTTTGTCTATTTAATCCCGGTATTTGTTGTCGCTTCCATCGTTATCCACTGGATACGCTTCAAGCCTAAATTTACTAAAGGGGTGCTCACAAAACCCTACCTATGGATTGCGTTAGCGTATATTGGTTCCATATTCTATGTAAATATTACGGTAACCTACCTTCAATTATCACTTGTCGGATTCCTATACCTAATGGTCTATCAATTTTTCCGTCAAACCATGAAGACCGATGAATCCTATATGATGCGAATACTGTTTTTCGCATCACTCTTATTACTAGCTGAGCTTTCTTATAATATTGGCCTCGGCTTCTTCTTAGAAAACTTAGAAAAACCGATGCGAGAACGCATTTCACTTGGCATGAGAGCGTCTTGGTTCAATGCCGATTTCGGATGGGCTAACATCAACGATGTGGTCATCCATATCACTTTATTAATGGGTGCACAGTTTTACTTAATCTTAAAATATCCTAAAAACATCTTGCTTTGGATTTTCCCACTGTTAACCGGTTTTGTTGTGTTTGTCTCGGCTTCACGTGGTGGGTATTTATCGATGGCATTATCATTCTTATTCTATATTCCATACGTCATAAAGAAGACCAACAAGTGGGGCATTCTCAATATGATTTACGCCTTCATCATCGTTGGACTCACATTATATGAACTGAGATTATTGGTGGAAATCGCTTATGAGATTGCGATCCAAGGTGGGTGGGATGATTTAGATAGTTTCTCATCGAGTCGAATCACACTTTATAAACATGCTTTAGATATATATAAAGAATTCCCTGTGTTTGGTGGGGGATGGGAATCGATGACCGATATCGGTAATCCAGACCGAATCCAAGTCTTCCATTCTACAATATTCCATTCACTCGCTGTGATGGGCACCTTTGGATTACTTGGCTTATTCTACTACTTCTATCAAACTTTTAAGTACTTATTTACGAAACGTAATCTGGTGAAAAGCGTCATTTTGATAGGCATTTTAGTTTCACAAATCCATGGTTTAATCGATAACACCATGTATATGATTGTCTATACTTTCGCAACCCTCATCCTATTCAGTATGTTAGAAAATCTTGAACAAAATACCATCTAAGTATAATTAAAATCGGAAACCCGTTTAAAAGGTTTCCGATATTTTTTTAGTCGTTTGCGCGAAGCGCTTCTACTGGGTTCTTCTTCGCAGCTAAGGACGCTGGGAATAAACCGGCAATGAAGGTTAAGGTAATCGACACCGCAATCATCGACAATACATGTACCCATGTGAGTTGTAAGATTTGTGCCATTTGTTCGTTTAAGTTTTCCACAATTAAATTGATTGGGAAAGATAGAATGTAGGTTATGGATGACCCGAGGATACCTGCAGTTAAACCAATTAAGAAGGTTTCTGAGTTAAATACGCGTTTTACGTCTTTCTTACGCGCACCCAGTGCACGTAAGACCCCAATTTCTTGAGTTCTTTCAATAACTGAGACATAGGTAATGATACCAATCATAATTGAGGATACTACCAAGGATATACCTGCAAAAATAACTAAGACAATCGAAATCATATTCACGACACTACCTAAAGCAGAACCAATCGTTTCAGCTAAATCTAAGTAGATTATCTTATCGGTTTCAGAGACGGTTTTATTATAAGCCTCAATCACATCGATGATACCTTCTTTAGATTCATAGGATACTGGATAAATGCTGATGGATATAGGCTTTTGATCGACTCCGATAAAGGATTCAACGAGTGGTCTTTCCATCGCTTCTGCAACAAAGTTAGTTCCTGCAGGTCTCAAGCTTTGTCCTTGAGCACGGAAGTCCATGACATAGTAATTCGAATTTTTTTGAGCGATACCAACTTGTGAAGTTAACGCCTTTTGTAAGAGGACGTTATTAAAGTCATCAAGATGGTAAACACCATCATCAATCGTAAATACGTTTTCTACTTTCGGTGCTAGAACCGCAGAGATTTTTAACACCATACCATTGTTGAATGCATTCGATAAATCGGTGTTAGGTTTGAAAATCGTCTTACCAGCTAATGTGGTCGAATCCGCTTGATAGTAATCGTTATAGTAAGGTGATACGAGTGTTTTACCCACTAAATCTGTATACGCAACTGACCCATCTGTTGGTAAGTTAAAGGCTTCTAAGACACGTTTATCGACACCAAACTCATCGTTTAACAAAATGAATATTTCATAGACATTTGGGTCTGTCACAGTTAACGATCCTGCCATGATGTCAAAGTATTCATTCAAGAACGCTTTATTGGTTTGTGCAAATTGAATGGATTCTTTATCAACTAGTCTATAAACGCCCGCGTTTTGTTGTAAGAGTAGCGTTTGAACAGCGTATTCATATTCAATACTGGTGAAATCATTTGGATTTAGATTTTGTTCTAAATAACTTATAAAAGCAGGGGATAAGTTATTCAAATAAGCCGATGGTGGAATGCTCGAGTCGTATGGTTTTACATAACCATTCGATACCGGTGCAGGTGCATCAAAATCCGGTGGACCAAACGTCACTGAATACTGATTAATCATGATTGGAATGGACACCAAAGCGCCACGTTCAAGGTCTGATACGGTCTTGTTAAAGCCATTACCGACACCGAGGACTAATAAGACCCCAATGATCCCAATCGAGCCTGCAAACGCTGTAATCAACGTTCTAGCCAGTTTAGTTCTTAAATTATTAAAGGATAATTTAATCGCTTGTAAGTAAGACATCGAAGTCTTCTTAGGGGTGTAGACAGTCTCATCATTTTTGGTGGATTGTGTGGTTTTGGTATCGGATACGACATTACCATCCAATAGTCGAATGGTTCTCGTCGCATAGGTATCTGCTAACTCTTGGTTATGTGTAACCATGATGACCAATTGTTCTTTCGCAATTTCTTGGATTAACTCCATGATTTGAACAGAAGTTTGAGAATCTAACGCACCTGTTGGTTCGTCCGCTAAAATGATTTCTGGGTCATTCGCAAGTGCTCTCGCAATTGCAACACGTTGTTTTTGTCCCCCAGAGAGTTGAGCTGAACGCTTGTACATTTGGTCTTTTAAACCCACTCGAATTAAGACTTCTTCTGCCTTTTTACGACGTTCTTCGATCGATTTACCTGCAAGGGTCATCCCGAGTTCGACGTTTTCAATAATGGAGATGTGGTTGATCAAGTTGTAGTTTTGGAAGATGAATCCAACTTTGTTGTTACGATAAGCATCCCAGTCACGATCATCAAATCGTTTGGTGGATTTATTCTCAATAATCAAATCCCCAGATGTGTATTGGTCTAACCCACCAATTAGGTTTAGTAGGGTTGTTTTACCACATCCAGATGGCCCTAGTATCGCAACAAATTCGCTACGATCAAAGGTTAGATTGATATCATGCAGTGCCGTAAACGGCTTTCCCGCAATGAGATAATCCTTCTTAATATGTTCTAATTTAAGCATAATAAAAAACCTCATTTCTTCAATGAGGTCATTATATCACTGATTCAATAAATTCTTATGTACTAATACACATTTTTTTGAAAGTAAGAATTTATTTAGTAAAATGTCTTAACTTTCACATTTTCTCTAGTCTAACAATCGTTTCTGTTTCAATCGTATGATAGAACATTTTAACTGGTGTCACTGAGGTTACACGATAATGTGCTTTAAGCATGTTGATGTCTCTTACTAATGATTTTAAATCACAGGAAACATAGATAATCTCTGGAACTAGATGTGTTAATAACAATTGTTTAGTGTGATCATCTAACCCACTTCTTGGCGGGTCAAAGACGATGGTGTCCGCTAAAGGTAAGTAGCGTTCAATCGCTAACGAAACATCCGATTCAATCAATTGAACATTTCGAATGCGGTTTTCCTCTAACGCAATCTCAGCGGATAAAATGGCCTCGTGGTTTGATTCTATTGCGTAAACTCGATCGACCCGATCAGATATAAACTGTCCAATTGAAGCCATCCCTGCATAAGCATCAATGACCACTTTCCCTTTTATGAGAGATTTTACTTTTTCATACATGCGTAACGCAATCGGTGTATTGATTTGGAAAAACGCCTGTGGTTTTAATGAGAACTTTAAGTTACCTAAGTTCACTTCAAGGGTTTCATCTCCAAAAAGTAATATGGAGGTTTTACCCATATTTTCATAATCATTATCTAAGATATTCTGATAAATAGATGAGATGATTGGTAAGCTTAAATGACTTAAGAAGATGTCTTTTTCAGACCATTCAGGTTTTGTTGTCCCAAAAATAAGCATCACTTTTTGTTGGAAAGAGCGTAGTGTAATGTGTTTTAGAGTATCGTCTTGTAGCTGAACCATTTTGAATATTTCATTCAGTTTTAGTATCACTTTTTGAATCGGGTCGCTCGCGAGCACCATATGCTTAACTGGATATAAACGGTTCGACCCGGGTTCAAAGACACCCATTTTTAATGTGTCAAGCTTGGCTACGTGTAGAGTCACTTTGTTTCGGTAATGGCGGTCACGATTATCACACAAGATTGGGTCAATAGAAACATCCATTTTCGCAATCTTTCTGAAGGTTTCTTCGGTGATTTTTTGTTGCCAATCCAACTGGGATTGAACATTTAAATGTAATAAGGGAGCGTAATGTAAGTCGTCTGGGTTGTCTACATTAACGCGTAACATGCTCGTGGTTTTCAGATTAATCAGTTCGCCAATAAAATAGGTTTTCTTATCTTTGGTAATACGAACCAATCCGGTTTCCCCTTTTAACATGCCCTTTACAAAAACAACTTTTTCTTGATAACGACAGACACCTTGACCTTGATAATCGAGGTCTAGCGCTGTTAACATAACGGGTTCTTTCATTTCTTTTGCTTATAGAAATAGGCCATCCCAGCTTCGGCCGTTTCTTTGTATTTTGGATGCATATCTAATCCTGTCTGATACATCGTATGAACTATCATATCAAAGGATATCTTACGTGTATCTGTTAAAAATTCAGAGAGTCCTGAAGCGTTGATTGCACGAATCCCAGCGACGGCGTTTCGTTCGATACATGGGATTTGGACATACCCGTCAATCGGGTCACAGGTAAGGCCTAAATGGTGTTCCATCGCGATTTCAGCGGCGTATTCGATTTGTTCGATTTCTAAATCAGATAAATACGCATGAGCCGCTGCTGCCATCGAACAGGCAGACCCAACCTCAGCCTGACAGCCTCCAACCGCGCCACTGATGGTCGCGTTTGTTTTAATGATATTGCCAATTATACCTGCAACTGCCAAGGATTCGATGATTTTTTGATCGGACATTTGGTGATGGTGCTTCATATAGTATAAGACCGCTGGTAATACTCCAGACGCACCACAGGTCGGTGCGGTAACGATGATACCCCCAGCCCCATTTTCTTCTGAGGCTGCGAAGGCGTAAGCCGAGACCAATCGGTTTTGTCTTTGGGCGTCAGTTTCAGTCGTTTTAGCACGGTCCATCAAGGTTTTCGCTTTTCTTTGAACCTTTAAATCCCCTGGTAAAACCCCTTCGGTTTTCAATCCGGTTTCAACTGTCTTTTGAAGTTGAGTCCATATTTCATTTAAGAACGTATCAATAGTAGGCCCTTCAAATCGTTTAACGTAAGTATATAGATCAAGCTCTTCCTTTTTACAGTAAGCCTTAATCTCATCAAAGGATTGGTGTGGATAAATCATCTCGATGTGGTTTTCTTCGTTATCATAAAGGATATCACCACCGCCAATCGAACGAACCGATACCGTATCGATGAGTGTCTCATTATGATAAACTTCAAACACAAAAAAGTTTGGATGTTGTTTGATATCGATGTTGAACTTAAATTCAACAGGAATGGGTGATAAGGTTTGTTCAATGATGGCGTCTGTTAAATGGCCTTTACCGGTTAAAGCGAGGGAATTATATAGGGTCACCACATAGCGGGTAGCATTTTTATGTTTTTCTTTAACATAGGAAGCTGCGAAACCAGGTCCCATCGTATGAGATGACGATGGGCCATGTCCAATCTTATATAGTTTACGTAAGGACTGCATACACCCTCCTAGGCTTCAATGCCTAATAACTTCGAATACTTCTCTTTGAGATAATTCACATAATAATTAGGATTAAATGATTCTTGAGTCGCTTTTAAAATGAGGTCTTTAGGTTCTATCGATTTACCATATTGATGGATATGATCCTTTAACCAAAGATTGATTTTCTCAATTTCATTGTTTCTAACAGTACTTTCAATGTCTAAATCTTGATTCATTCTATGGTAGATTTGTGCAGAAATCGCTGAGCCTAATGCGTAAGTTGGGAAGTAACCAAAGGATCCAAATGCCCAGTGGATATCTTGTAACACGCCTTCGGCATCGGTTTTTGGATTCAGACCTAAATATTGTCTATAAAGACGGTTCCAAACCTTCGGAAGATCCTTCGCTTTTAATTTACCATTGAATAGCATCTTCTCAATTTCATAGCGTACCATCACGTGTAAACTATAAGTCAGTTCATCAGCTTCAACACGGATGAAATCGCGTTTAACTTGGTTGATGTATTTCATGAACTCTGCTTGGGTCACATTCTTGAGTTCTTTTTCAAAAACAGTTTGAAGTTTTTCATAATGGGTATCCCAAAACGCTTCACTACGGCCAATCATATTTTCGTAGAAACGGGATTGAGATTCATGAATGCCCATTGATACTCCACCTTTTAACTCAGTGTAATCGTATTCTGGTTTCACTTGCTGTTCATAAATGGCGTGACCCATTTCATGGATGGTTGAGAAAATCGCACTTCTGACGTCATTTTCATGATAAGCGGTTGTAATACGTGTATCGACACTCGCGACGCCTGAGGTAAATGGGTGTGCACTTTGTTTTAATACACCCTTTTTCAAATCGTATTTAAAGACATCTAATAAATAAGTGTTAAATTCAATTTGTTTCGCTTTAGAGAAATGACCTTTTATCAGTTTTTTGGATAACTTTTGAGGCACTTTAGAGGCTTTTAAAGCGAATGGAACCAAATCGGTTTTAAGGGTATTAAAGAAGTGATCATAATCTTCTACAGTCATCCCTGGTTCATACATATCGAGTAAAACATCATAGCCTTTAACAGTGTTTGTTTCTAAATATTTAACCAAACGTTTTTGATAGTCAATGACCTTCTCTAAGGTTGGTAAATAAGCAGCGAAGTCGTTATTCTTTTTCGCATTCGACCAGATGAAGCCTGCTTGCGAGAGTAAGACTTGGAAATCAATGTATTCCTGTTTAGGAATTTTACGCAATTGATCGAGTTCTTTCTTCACCCGTTTGATTTCAACCTTTAAATCGTCTGTGAGGTCTTTATCATTTGAAGCTAAGTAATCAATCGCTTGAATACGGTCTTCTGCCATTTCGACGTCGTATGCTAAACCGGATAAAACTTCAATTTGTTGACTTCTATATTCTAAAGCACCTTCTGGGGTTTCGGTTTCGACATCCCAAGACAATAGCCACATGGCGTATTGGTAAGCCAGTTTTTGTTTTCTGGCGTTTAAGTAAATTTCTAAATGGTTCATAGGGTCTCCTTATAATAAAATGATGGTTGCTAAAGTGAAATAAATCGTTAGTGCGATGACGTCATTTATGGTCGTCATGAATGGTCCCGAGGCGACACTTGGGTCGATTTTAAGTTTTCTTAATAGGATTGGTACCAACGCCCCAGTGAATGCGCCAATGAGTAAGGCTGCAAATAGTGAAATCGCGATGGTGAGACTGAGTTTAATGTCGGCACTATCGTTTTTAAAAACCCATAAGAATAGATAGCTGAAGATAAACCCAACAACAGCTAAGAATAAGCTATTCATGAGGCCAATTAAAAGTTCTTTCATGACAAACGATTTCATATTGGCATCGGGGTCCTCGTTGATGACGAGAATCGCTTTCGCTAAGGATTGTGTGGAAATATTCCCAGCTGAATCCAGAATCATCGGTTGAAATAATATTAATACGATAATCGCTTCTAAAGTCGCTTCAAAAAACGACAATACCGAGGCGGTAATCAATGAAAACCCGAGGAGTAATAAGAGCCATGGTAATCGTTTTTTACTTCGCATCCAGGGTTTAGAATGGACATCATACTCATTTAAGAATGCCATTTTATGGAAGTCTTCTAAGGTTTCATCCGCAAGTAAATCTAAAGCCATTTCCGCTGTAATTACACCAAGCAGAGCTTTCTTCTTAGACAAAATCGGGATCATATGTCGGTCGTAGTTTTGAACCGTATCAATCGCTTTTGAAATTGGATCATCTTCATAAACAAAGTGATAATTTTTTAACATCAATTGATCAATTCTCAGTGGACTTCTCGCAATAATTAGAGCTTTCAAATCCACAACACCCACCAATTGACCTTGATCAATGACGTACAGAATATCAATGAGTGAGTCCTCATCAGATTGTTTAACCACCACTTTCATGGCGTCTTTAACATCCATCTCAGGCGTTAACGTGAGAAAGTGTGTATTTATTACATCTTTTAGTCTCATAATATCACCCCAATCATCCATGTGGCGATACCGTAATAGGTCAGTATGGTTGTAATATCAATCACAGTGGTGAGTAAAGGCCCTGAAGCACTGGCTGGGTCTAACCCCACTTTATGGATGACTACCGGAATGATGGCTGAGAAAAATGTACCAATGATTAAAGATAACAATACACTGATTCCGACAATACTACCGAATAGGTATGGATTTTCAGACAAACTTGGGTTGAAAACGATGAATAAAAGCGTTACGACAAATGAGATTAAAGATAGTAACAACCCGGATAAGGCTGCAGAGGAAACTTCATAGAAAATATTTCGTTTGATGACTTTATCTGGTTCCTCATCTGCAATCATAATTAAGCTAAAGGTTAATGTTTGAGTCCCTGCGTTCCCAATCATCGATAGAATGAGGGGTTGTAAAATGATGATGATTGTATAATCTTTTAAAACGCCTTCAAACTGTAATGCGAGATTTGCAATCGGTAACGCAAGTAATAATAAAACAACCAACCAGGGTAATCTTTTAAGTGCACTGGTAAACGTTGAATCTGAAACATCTTCACTTAAAGTAGTCATTTTTTGGAAGTCTTCGATCATTTCATCTTCATAAGTATCGATGGCATCATCTACAGTTACTATCCCTTTAAGCATATGTTGATCATCTAATACAGGTAAGATATTAATCGCTTCTTCTTGCATAAGGGTAGCTGTTTGTTCTTTATCATCGGTATCGAGTGCGAATAAAGATGGTTCATAAAGTGTTTCAATCGCACACGGTGATTTCGCTTTAATGAGCTTTTTTAGCGGAACAACGCCTAAGAAGGTGTTGTGTTTATCAATGACAAAAAGTTTAGAGATGGTTTCCACATTTGGCGCTTCACTAATAAGTTTTTTCATTGCATCTTTCACATCCAAATCGGCTGTGAGCGTGATGAAATCGGTATTCATGATGGAACCAGTCTCATCGTCTGTATAGGATTTTAAGGATAGAATATCTTCTTTTAATTCTTCCGAAAATTGTTCGATTAATTCTGTAGAGGTCTCTTCTTCAAGCTCATTAAGAATGTCCATCGCATCATCGGGATCCATTTCACTGAAGATATCGGCGGTATCTTGAGCATCCAATGTTTCTACAATTTCCGCTGCATCATCGACATCCAAATACGAAAGCAAATCCGCTTTTTGAGTGTCATCAAGTCGTTCGAATAATTCGACTTGTTCGTCTTCTGTAAGCGACTCATAAAGTTCTTTCAGGTCGTAGGCATGTAGAGATTCTAAATAGTTTTTTTGTTCTTCATATGTTAAGTTTCTGTAATCGATCATTGACATGCCCTCCTTCTATAGTATAACCCAAAAATGACCCAATTGGTTACAGAAAGGTTTCATCAATTGTGGTTTTTTAATGTTGAAAACAAAAAGAAAAACCACCGAAGTGGTTTTAGTTATAAGGTTCAATTCGATTTCTTTTGGTATTGTAATTCATATAAGTGATAATACAAACCTTTTTGTTTTAATAAATCTTGGTATGTGCCAGATTCTTTGATTTCACCCTTTTGCATGACGATGATTTTATCCGCGTGTTGGATGGTTGAAAGTCTATGTGCAACCACAAGCATTGTCGATAACTTCATCATCTTTTCGAGTGAGGTTTGAATCAAGGCTTCGGTCTCAGAATCAATATTCGCGGTCGCTTCATCTAAAATCATAACGGTGGGTTCATAGACTAAGGCTCTCGCGAAACTGAGTAGTTGACGTTGACCGGTTGAGAAGTTGTTACCGCGTTCTCTAACGATATGGTCATATGTGCCATCAAGTTTATCAATAAATGTGTTAGCACCGACGTATTCACTCGCTTCAATGACTTTTTCTCTTGAAATAGTTTTGTCATTGAGTGTGATGTTACTACCGATGGTGCCTGTAAATAAGAAGACATCCTGTGGCATTTGACCGATGTATTTTCGGAGACTACTACGTTTAATTCTTCTGATTGGGATGCCATCAATGAGGATTTCACCTTTTTGAATATCATAGTTTCTAACTATCAAACTCATAATGGTGGTTTTACCTGAACCGGTCGCACCGACAAAAGCTACGGTATCGTTCGGATTCACTTTAAATGACACATCTTTTAAGACCCATTCATCTTCTACGTATTGGAACCAAACGTTCTTAAATTCTATTTCACCTTTAAAGTTTTCTAGTTCGATTGCGTCATTTTCATCTTCTATTTCTGGTTTAGTATCCAAAACGTCAAAGATTTTTTCAGAAGATGCCATCGCACTTTGTAAGACGTTGAACTGTTCAGCGAGTTGTTGAACCGGTTCAAAGAGTTGAGAAGCGTATTGATACATCATAACAAGCAAGCTTACTCTTAGGATGATCGCTGCAGGTTCTGCACCTGCTAAGGTCATATCGATGATTGAGGTTGCGAAATAGTATAAGACAATTAAGGTTGCTGCCATCGAGAAGATGAACATCAGTGGGCGATAAATCGCGAATACCATCAATTCATTGAAGTAGCTGTTTCTAAGCTTTTGGCTATATTTGATAAATTCGGATTTCTTCTTTTCTTCTTGGTTAAAGATTTGAGTGAGTCTCATCCCAGATAAGTTTTCTGATAAGAACGCATTGACATTCGATACGTTATTTCTGACTTTACGATAAGAATTTCTAGATAACTTCCTAAAGAATATCGTGGAAATAAAGACGAACGGGAATACCAGACACATGATCAAGGTCGCTTTATAATCGATTGCGAACATAATCACCAAATAGGTAAGCATCATCAATATGTTTCGAATTAAGTTGACGATGACAGAGGAATACATTTCAGATAACGTATTAGTATCGTTATTGACACGGGTAACCAATTTCCCAACCGGAATTTGGTTAATCTGTGAATTCGATAACGTATGAATGTGATTGAATACATTCTTACGAATCCCATACACAATCTTTTGACCTGATTCTTGTAAAAGCCAGTTTTGATAATAAATGATGAAGGAAACCCCGATGATTATACCTAAGAATAAGATCGATACCCATAAGAAATTGAGCATCTTATCGTTGACCGATTGATTACTATCGATGATTTGAATGGTATACCCGATTAGAATGGGTCCAATCGATGAGGCTGCAACATCTAAAATCATCATGAGTGAAGCGTAGATGAAATTCTTTTTAAACGGTAATGCGTAACGGATTAAACGGTTTACAATTTGCCAATCGGTTTTGGTGATCGTATTTTCTTTAAAGTCTTTCATACTAGCCCTCCACCATGTGTTCGAGTTCTTGCTTACGAACCATTTCTTGATAAACTGTGTTTCTACTTAATAGCTCATCGTGTGAACCGACATCCAGTAATTGACCTTGATCTAAAAGAATGATTTTATCCATCTTCTTAATGGTCGAGATACGGTGAGCGATGACGATGGTAGTTTTGTTTTGTCTAATTTCTTCTAAATGTTTGATGATGGCTTCTTCTGTCTTCGTATCGACAGCGGATACCGAGTCATCGAGAATTAAGATGGGTGCGTCTTTAGCTAGTGCTCTCGCAATCGAAATACGTTGTTTTTGACCACCGGATAATGTCACACCGCGTTCACCAATTTCAGTTTGATAACCGTGTGTAAAGTCCACGATGTTGTCATGAACATCGGAAAGTTTTGCATAATAAACCGCTTTTTCTTCAGACATTTGTGCCTCAGAGAACCCTATGTTATTCAAAATGGTATCTGAGAATAGGAAGTTGTCCTGCGGAACATAGGCGATTTGGTCACGCACATTTTTAATTGAAAGTTTCATGATGTCGTGGTCATCTAAGTAAAGCGCGTTTTCTTCAACGTTGTAAAGTCTAAGTAATAAATCGACAAAGGTGGATTTACCAGAACCTGTTCGTCCTAAGACCCCAACCATCTCACCGGGTTCAATCGACACGCTAATGTCTTTTAAAATCTTCTGTTCAGGTGCATCTGGATAACTGAAGTTTAAATGGTTAAAACGGATGCCACCCTTTAGTGCTTGAGGAGGTAAAACGTCTTTTGAATCTAAGACTGTTACTTTCGCATCCATGAATGTTTTTATGCGTTTGTAACTCGCGACCCCTTGGCTACGAATTGAGGCGAACTGTGAGAGCGCCATGACTGGCCAAATGAGTGTCGTAAATAGTGTAAAGTATTCGGTTAACTGACCTGGTGTAAAGTCAGAGGTAATCGCAATCCAAGCACCATAAGCGATAATCGTTAATATGGTTATGTTGATGAAGATTGTAATCACAATGTTAATCAAAATCATCACTTTGACAAATTCAACGTGTTTCTTATAAAAATCATCATTCTTTTCCGCGAAGAAAAGCGATTCTTTGGCTTCTTTGACGAAGGCTCTGATGACATTCATACCTGAGAAGGATTCTTGAGTAAAATCCGTCATATGTTCAAAAGCGTCTTGTCTAAGTTTATATTTTAGACGCATCTTTTTAATGATGAACATCGCAACTACACCCATGAAGACCATCGGGATCACGGCGATTAAAGTCATTTCAGCTGATAACTGAGTCATTCTTATGATGACGATTGTACCTAAGAATAGTGAGTCAAATAACATCAATGTCCCCGGACCAAATGCCTGTCTAATGGCTTCTAAGTCATTGATGAAGTGTGTCATTAAACCACCAACTTTGTGTTCTTTATAAAAATCGACACCGAGTTGTTCTGCATGTAAGAACATGCTCATACGCAAATCGTGTTCAACAAATCTTGCTGTTCCAAAGACAAATATACGCCATAACACACGGCCAACACCCATAATTAAAACAATCCAAACGAGTCTCATCAAAGACTCATTCAGGTTGTTTTCTGTAAGTGAGCTACTTCTCAATTTATCGATGATATCAGCAAAGATTCTTGGAATTTCGACTTGAACATAATCCACATACAACAAGGCTGCAATACCTAATAATAGTGGAATCGCGTACTTTATGTAGTACTTATTAATGTGTTTACCAAAAATCATATGCTTTACCTAATTTCTTTTTTATTTGGTTATTCGATACAAATCTTTACGATATCTCCGTCAGCAGACGTAATGTCGACTAAATCACCGACAGCACCCTCTTCAATCATTTCAATGATCGCGTCGACATCAATATTATTCAAGACATCCGAATTACCACCTATATTGATTTTACCACTCTTGAGGGCAGTTTTCGCAAATTTTAATGGTAAATTGATATTGACTTTATCGCCATCGGCGGAGACAATTCTGACTTTGAACATCAAGTTCTTTGGATCGCTTTTATATTTCGGTACTAAGACCTCCACCTTGGTGTTGTCTGGTTCTTTTTCTAATGCTTTTAATAAACGGTCAGCTTCATCGATCGAGATGACGCCTTCTTTTAACATTTCTAAAATTCTAAGTTTGTCGTTCATGTGGTTTCTCCTTATTTAAGTTTCTTTAATAATGCTTCAGCGTCTTCAATTGAAAGTTCGCCTTTACGGATTTTTTCAAAGATTTCAATGCGTTTTTCATCATCCTTAGAATCTTCGACTTTATAACCTAAAGCGCTGGTGACTTCTTCTAGGCTCTTCTTAACGGTTGGGTATGAAATGCCCAACTCTTTTTCGATTTGCTTAATGTTACCTTGATTCTTGATGAATACTTCAATGAAATATTGTTGTTCCTTGGTGAGGTAATCAAACTTTGAAAGTTGGAATTCGCCTCTAACGGTAATGTCTTTTTTCTTGCTTTGGATTTCGGTAACGACTAAGTCTGCACCGATCAGTTCAAATGCTTTTGTAATGTCTCTCATGTTTTTACCTTTCTAAACGCCCCATATTTCAAATAGAAAGTTTTCTTTTGGGGATTCCACCCCAATTAAACGGTTGTTCTTACCAATTGTTTTTAACAAAGGTAAGATGTCTTGTAATGTGAAGGATTCTAATTGGACTTGATCTCCTGTCGGAATGCGTTTGATGAATGTCCCTAAGAATCGTAAGGTCCAAAATGGAATTTTCGGTGTTAGAAATAAGAGGTTGCCTTTAAGAAACACCAATTTAAATCCGCGCACTGGTTTAAATTTGTAAGGTTTACTTAAGGCTTTTTCCCTGAAATCTAAGTAGGCACCCACAGAGATGTCTCCCTTTTCAACGAGTGCTAATGCTTTTTTCTTGTTCATTTTCATCACCTACATCCATATAATATACCTCGAATCAATTATTGTCAACACTTTTTATTAATGTTTTTAATATTGAAATTGATTTTATTAATTTCTATATTGATTTTCTTAATTTTAACTGGGATTTTATAAATTATACAAGGTTTAAATGTTATTTTGTCCAACCACAGGGTTTTATATTATAATAGGTGCAGGAGGCTTTTTACTATGAACTTACTTGAACGCTTTTTAACTTACGTCAAAATTGACACCCAATCCGATCCTAATGTCGATACGTGTCCTTCTACTTTAAAACAAAAGAATCTTGGAAATCTACTTGTTGAAGAACTTAAATCCTTAGGCGTATCTAATGCATATATGGACGAACACGGCTATGTATATGGATTAATTCCATCCAATTCAAAAAAACCTATTACCCCAATCGGTTTCATCGCACACATGGACACGTCCCCTGACGCGCCAGGCGCAGGCGTGAACCCGCGCATTATTAAAGCTTACGATGGCGGCGTGATTCAATTGAATGAAACCCTATCGATGGACCCAGCCAAATTTACAGCTCTAAATTATGTCGTCGGACAAGATTTAGTAGTCACTGACGGCCACACGTTATTAGGTGCAGACGATAAAGCCGGAGTTGCTGAAATCATGACCATGGTTGAAATTATGACACTTCATCCGTTTGAACATGGCGATATATACATCGGCTTTACCCCTGATGAAGAAATCGGGCGTGGGGCAGACTTATTTAATTTAAACTTCTTTAAAGCGAAGTTTGCCTATACTGCAGATGGATCACTGATTGGTGGAATCGAATATGAAAACTTTAATGCAGCTTCTGCTAAAGTATCTTTTATTGGTAAATCCATTCATCCAGGTGCATCTAAAAATAAGATGATCAATGCCCAACACCTCGCTTTCGAATTCCATAGTTTATTACCTGTGTTTGATAACCCAGCCTACACGGAAGGTTACGAAGGTTTCAATCATTTAAGCAATATGGAAGGTTCTGTTGAAGAAGCTAAATTGGGTTACATCATCCGTAATCACGATATGGTCAAATTCAATAAACAAAAAGAAGACTTCAAGAGAGTCGTCCGTTATATGAATGAGAAATATGGTTACGAAGCTGTCAGCCTAACCATTACCGATAGTTATTTCAATATGCTTGAAGTATTAAAATACGACATGTCTCCTGTTGAACTTGCGAAACAAGCAATTCAAAATGTCGGACTAACCCCGCACAGTGAGGCGATTCGCGGAGGCACTGATGGTGCACGTTTAACTTTCATGGGCTTACCTTGTCCAAACCTTGGTACAGGTGGATTTAATTTCCATGGTCGTTATGAATTCGCAAGTATCCAACAAATGGAACAAGCTGTCGACGTGATGGTAGAGATTATAAAATTGATTTCCAAAGGATAATCAGACAACCTCATAAAATGCAAATCCCACGCTTTGAATAACGTGGGATTTTTTGGTGTTTATTTTGTTATTGATGTTTCGTTCTTCAATGCTTTCGGATCTATTGGTGTATGTGTAAATACCATCAGTGTTATGAGTGCTACACAAGCAGCAACCATGCCTATAAAGAATGTCGTATATTGTGAAAATGGATTTTCTCTTATGGTTTCAAACAGAGTTAAAGCGGTAAATCCTAAAATGATTAACGGCCCAACTGAACCGTATTTAACTAAATAGATATAGGAAACACGGTGTTTGTCTTTTAGATAGAAAAAATAGTGCGGTATTCCGATTGCAACAAAAACAACAATGCCAGCGAACACAATCCAAACAATCCATAAAAATAATAGAATGAGGAGCATAAAGCCATTACCGTAACCTGGTTCATCGGAAACCAAATTAGTATTTCTCAACTCTGTAAATGCTACCATGATCAGATAAAACATAGTAAGCCAGGTAATTACTGAGAGGATACCTAACATCTTGGATGTTGATTTTTTCATACCACACCTCCATCAAGTAACTTGAGAATTACTCAACTTTTGAATGTATTATACCAAACATAATCCATTTTGTCTTTAGTATTTCTGTGACAGTTTTGTGACACTCTAAAAAGAAAAAAGGCCTTTTAGAAACGCCTTTTTGTCCTAATTATTCAGGAATAAGATCAATAATATCTTTAATGCGTGCACGCCAGTCTCTTTCATGGTGTTTTCCAAAAGGAATCACTCGATAAATCGGGTTCAATCCTTTAGAAATCAAGGCGTTATATACAGATTCATTCGCTTTAATATAATCGAAATCTTCTGATTCAGAATCACCAGTATCTAAGTAAATAAGTCCGTTATGAGGTTTTTGGGATTCTTTAATAAAATCGATTAAAGCTTCTTCAGATATCCAAAAAGCATTGGATAAACAGAGTGCATTCTTAAAGATTTGTGGATACTTAAGTGTGGCATATAAGGATATATGTCCACCCATTGATGAACCAACTAGAGTTACATTAGTCAAATTCACTGGATAGTTCTCTTTCAGATAAGGTAAAACCGTTTCGATTAAATCTTTTAAATATAAATCCCCTTTCCCACCTGTGATTCGTGGTTTATCTCCAAAGGAAATTTCTTTTGTAGACATAAACGGGTTGTATTCATCTAATCGATCTAACCCATTCGCGCACGAGAGTCCGACGATGATGACGGGTTTCATTTCATTCGATTCAAAAATGTCTTTGATTCCCCAAGAAACACCAAAAGACGCTTTTGTATCTTCAAAAATATTTTGACCATCTTGGAAAAATAAGACTGGATAAGTTTGATTAGCTACAATTGTTTTTGGCATCATAATAGATAATTCTGCTATGCGCTTTAAATTAGGGAGAGTTATTGGAGTGTATGTTATCATTTTTGTTTTTTATTGAAGTTCTCAACCGACTCAAGATACATTTTCGATTGATCATGCCCCAAATTAGCCGCTTTCTTCCAATAATAGACTGCGGTATCTTCGCTCTTCACGACCCCTAAGCCTTTAATGTATAAAATACCTAAATTAAACATCGCACCAACGACATCTTTTTCAGCTGCTTGACGGTATAAAACAGATGCTTTTTCATAGTCTTGTTTTACATAATCGCCATTTTGATACATGACACCTAAGTTATATTGTGCATAAGGATGTTTTTGTTCGGCCGCTTTTGTTAACCAAATAAATGATTTGTCAAAATGCGGTTTGCCTTTGTATTTAAAGTATAAGATACCTAGGTTATACTGCGCATTCATATCGTTCTGATTCGCAGCCATCGTTAAATACGCGACCGCTTCATCGATATCTTTTTCAACACCTTGTCCGTTTTTATACATCAATCCAACATAGTATTGTGCTAATGCGTAACCTAAGTCAGCTGACTCTTTTAAATAAGGGAAGGCTTTATCGTAATCTTTGTTACCAAATTCACCTTCATAATACATGACACCTAAAGTACCTAAAGCCAAATAGTGGTGTTGTTTACTTGATAACTCTAACCACTTCTTCGCTTCTTCATAATCTTTTTTAACAATGTCAGAGTCAATATATAATAGGGCTAAAGCGTATTGTGCATAGGCATGGCCTTGCATCGCGGCTTGTCCATAGTATTCAAAAATTTCTTTATCCTTTTTTACGTCGGTATGAAGCGCTTCATAGATTGAACCTAACAAAAATTGTGCTTCAGCGTATCCGCTTTTAGCAGATTTTTCTAGGTATTCAATAGCAGTCGCTACATATTTTTTAACGTAAAAACCATAATAGTAATAGCAACCAATCATATAATTTGAAATTGGGTCACCTTGGTTAGCCTCATCACGGATACCTTCAAAGCCAGCTTCGAAATAGTCCTTTGCGAGACGTTCATCTTTCAATACACCATACCCGGTTGTGTGTAGTAATGCGAAGCCATAAAAACATTTGAGGCTGCCTAGAGACATGCCCGTCTCATAAAGTTCCTTCGCCTTGATAACATCCATGGCATTACCCTCACCAATAGCGAAACTACGGCCTAAATGGTAAAAAGCATCTGCGTATCCATTTAATGCGAGGGTTTCAAATATTTTGACCGCTTTTTCTGGGTCTTTTTCTTTTACGTTGAGTCCTAAATAGGACATCGCTTCTAAATATAACGTATCTAAACTCATCTTTAATCACCATATTATTTATACCACAGAATGGTTCATTTTTCCCTTGATAAGCAAAAAAAGATGTAATTGGCTTACATCTTTAGGTGTTGATAAATGATATTAGCGATTTCAATCATCCCATATTGTGAAGGGTGAATGAGATCTACCGATAAGTGAGTGAACTACCCACCACTTAAATAGAAGTGGGGGCTTCCTATCCAAACCAGTGTACCCACCAGTGACTCAATAGGCTATCCCCGTAGTCCCTACGGTTCTTAGTTCTTTCATATCTCTAAAGCTAATTTGTACTGTCTTAATCCTTCTTTGTTGATATTCATCGCTGCGTTGTGGTCTCGATCTAAGTGTAACTCACACTTTGGACACTCAAACACGCGATTAGAGAGTTTGAGTTC
>NZ_JAOEGN010000012.1 GCF_025446935.1 Paracholeplasma vituli
ACAAATTAGCTTTATCCATATAAGAACTAAGAACCGTAGGGACTACGGGGATAGCCTATTGAGTCACTGGTGGGTACACTGGTTTGGATAGGAAGCCCTCACTTCTATTAAGTGGTGGGTAGTTCACCTAATATGTTTTGTAGATCGGATTCATCAAAGTGATACTTGGATTTACAAAAATGACAAATAATTTCTGCTCCGTGGTCTTCATCGATGAAACTTTGAATGGTTTTATCATCGAGTTTTTCAATGGACTTTGAGAACTTTTCTTTTGAACAATGACAATTATATGAGATATCATGTTTGGATAGAATTTTAGCTGTGTTACTAGATAAATAATCGGTAATATCTTCAGGACTTAACCCATCTTCATAAAGTTCAGTGACAGCTTTAATGGTACTTAAAACCCCTTCGATTTTGGTAATGGTTTCATCGGTTGCGTTCGGTAACAATTGAATGATGAAACCACCAGCTTGTTTAATGGTTTGATCGATATCTACCAAAACCCCCAAACCTACGGCTGAAGGTGTTTGTTCGGAAGACGTAAAGTAGTATGTGAAATCATCTCCGATTTCCCCAGTTTGTAGTTCAACTGAAGAAGTGAAGTTGTTTTTTAAGTTTAAATCTTTAGTCACATGTAAGTAACCTTCACCGACCGCTTTTCCAACGGCGAGCTTACCTTCTTTAGGACCACTATTATACGTTAGATAGACTTCAGGATGTTTGATATCACCACGGACTTCACCTTGAGCGTTTGCCTCAACAAGCATGTACTCGATTGGACCATCACCTTCAATGCGTAGTGTGATTGAATCGTCGTCTTTTAACATTAACCCCATCATCGCGGAAACTGTTAAAAATCGGCCCAGTGCTGCGGATGCGGTTGGCCAAGTACCATGAATGGTTCTTGCGCGCTCAACCAAGGCTTTACTATAAGAAACATAAATACGGGCTTGCCCATCATAGGCTGTTGAAATTAAACAATAATCTTTCATAAGAACACCTCGAAAATCATTTTACCATAAGAGCCAACTTTGTTGAATAAATACACTGTTATGATACAATACTCTAGAAAGGTTGTTATAACAATGGGATTTAAGATCGATAAAATTGAAGTCGATTCGAAAGTTGTACTCGCACCAATGGCTGGGGTATCCAACGCATCGTTTCGTTTAATATCTAGAAATTTAGGGGCTGGAGTCGTTTTCGCTGAAATGGTCTCCGATAAAGGCCTTACACACGATAATGAAAAAACCAAAGACTTGTTGGCATCTGTACCTGGGGAACACCCTTACGCACAACAAATTTTTGGGTCAGACGTAGAAACCATGGTCGAAGCGGCCAAGTATGTGGATCAAAACACAGACTGCGATATCATTGATATCAATATGGGGTGCCCGGTTCCGAAAGTAGCACAACGCGCACAAGCTGGAGCAGCCTTGTTAAAGGACCCAGATAAAGTCTATGATATCATTAAAGCGATTAAAGCGAATGTGTCTAAACCTGTCACTGTAAAAATTCGTGCTGGTTGGGACCACACCTGCATCAACGCGGTTGAAATTGCAAAGAAAGCAGAAGCAGCTGGAGCCAGTGCAATTACCATCCACGGGAGAACCCGTAGCCAAATGTATACAGGTTTTGCTGATCTGGATGTAATCAAAGCCGTTAAAAAAGCTGTGAAGATTCCAGTCATCGGTAATGGAGATATTAAGGATGGCCCATCCGCGAAACGAATGTTAGAGTACACAGGTGTAGATGCTGTCATGGTAGGTCGTGCTGCACTGGGTAATCCGTGGGTATTCTATGAAATTAACCACTACTTAAAAACGGGTGAAGAAGCACCTAAACCATCGATGAGCGAAATCAAAGAAATGATTATCGAACACGGAAGATCATTGATGGCATTAAAGGGTGAACACTTAGCCATGTTACAAATGCGTGGCCAAGGGACATGGTATTTCAAAGGTTTACCAAATGCGAGAGATACCAAAGCGGAGTTATCCAAAGTTCAAAAATGGGATGAATTCATCCGCATCATTGATGCTTATTTTGACAATAATAAAGACGAAAACCACTCAATTTGAGTGGTTTTGTTTATAATATTTGTTCGTGTTTGAAGTAAGTCATAAATTGAGAAAGTTGTTTTTCGTACAATTCCACAAGTACTTGAGTACCTGTATCGTTGTATACTTTTGAAAGAATCATGGTGTCGTTTTCGAGTTGATGCAAGACACCGTGGTCTGTAAAAGGGATATGAAGTGTAACGATAATCTTCTTACCATAAGTTTTTTGATAGATTTTATCAATCAAAACATCCAAGTTTTCATAAGTTTTATTCGATATCGCCACATCGTGATGATAACTTAAGTGATCCGTAAACATCATATCCTTATGTGTTAAGACATAAAGATGAGGAACTTGGTCTGCTTCTAAACCCTTCAATACCTCTGTGGTAGTTTCAATTTGAAGTGGCGCTAAAGAACTAGACCCATCCATCACATACAAAATCAAATCTGCGTGTTTTACTTCGCTCAATGTGGATTCGAATGATCGAACCAAATCGTGTGGTAATCGAGATACGAATCCAACTGTATCCGTTAGGATGAATGCAGGTTTCTTAGGCGGTTTAATACGTCTAGAAAAGGTTGACAATGTCGCGAACAACATGTTCTTTTCAACCACATTCTTATCCGATACTTTGAGGATATAATCGAGTATCGCATTCAATGTAGCAGATTTACCTACGTTGGTGTAACCAACCAAGGAAACTACTGGAATCTCATTGTTTTGTCGACGTTTACGTGCGGTATCTTTTTCGCGTTTAATCTTATCCAGTTCACGCTCTAATTGTGAAATATTTGAAGCGATTTTTCGTCTATCTAACTCTAACTGGGTTTCCCCAGCACCTTTCGCATTAAATGAACCCCCGCCTTGTCTGGATAAACTAGAAGATAATCCAATCAATCTCGGTAACATATAACGTTGTTGTGCAAGGCTGACTTCTAAAACAGCTTCTTTAGTTTGAGCACGTTTTGAGAAGATTTGTAAAATGAGAAAACTGCGGTCCATAATTTGAATCGAAAGCTCTTTTTCAAGGTTTCTGATTTGAGCTGGTGATAATTCATCGTTGAATATTACAATATCAATATCTAAGACTTGAATGGCTTTTTTAAGTTCTTCAACTTTACCAGAACCAATATAGGTTCGACCATTCGGTAAGTCTGCTTTTTGAACAAACTGATCGATGACTTGAATTTCTAATGACTCTGCGAGTCCAGAAAGTTCATTCATCGATGTTTTCATATCATATTCCCCTAAATCGAGACCAACCAATAATGCTCTATCCACAGTATCACCACCAAAAAAAAGAATAGCACTCGGCTATTCTTAATTATACTACAATCCGCATTTAAGTTGTGCACCACAGTTGGTACAAGTGTGACAGCCACCGACATCTTGAACGGTACCTTCACGACAAATTGGACAAAGGTTACCGACTTCAACACCGATTTCGCGGTCTTGACGGTCGCTTCTAAGTGGGGTTGCGAGTTCATCGTTGTAGGTTTGGCTTTGAGCACCTGGCATTTGAACACCAAGGTCAGAAAGTTCAACTTGAACTGGGGTATCGGATTCTTTCTTCAAGCTTAAGACTTGAGCGTCTCTAGAACCGTCTACATAAACTGTGCCGCCTTTTGCACCACCCTTGTATAAACGCATATAAACGCGTTCAACTTCTTCAACGGTATAGCCTTTAGGGGCGTTAACAGTCTTAGAAATCGAGGAATCAACCCAGTATTGAATGATGCACTGTACATCGGCGTGTTCTTCAGGGCTTAATTCCATCGCTGGAACGAAAATGTCTGGTAATGTTTCTTTGGTATATTCTGGATGTAATTCAAGATAGGTTTCGACAATGTTCGCGTTGACTTCGATGTATTTACCTAAACGGCCACTACGGAAGTAGGTGAATGCGAAGTAAGGTTCTAACCCTGTGGATACACCGACCATCGTTCCGGTTGAACCAGTAGGTGCGATGGTGAGTAAGTGGGAGTTACGAATCCCATGTTCAAGAATACCTTTTTGAACGTGAGCTGGTAATTTTTGAATGAATTCCCCTTTAACAAAGGCTTCTCTAGAACCAAACTGGTCTAGAAATGGGAAGGATCCTTTTTCCTTAGCCAGTTCAATCGAGGTTTCATAAGCTTTGGTTGCGATAAACTTGAAGAGTTGGTCGACAAGCTTATTACCTTCTTTAGAGCCATAACGCTTGTTCGCGTAGATGAGTAAGTCATGAAGACCCATGACACCCATACCAATACGGCGTTCGCCTAAAGCTTGTTGTTTATTTTGTTCTAAGAAATAGTAAGTTTGGTCAATGACATTGTCTTGCATACGAATCGCGTTTTTAACGGTTGTTCCGAGTTGATCCCATAAGATTTCGTGGGTCTTTGGATTAACCATGGTTGCGAGGTTAATCGCTGCTAAGTTACAAACGGAGTACGGTGCTAATGGTTGTTCACCACAAGGGTTTGTACAGACGACTTTTTGTCCATAAGAAGTGGCGTTGGTATTGTCATTCGCATTATCAATGAAGAAGATACCAGGTTCAGCAGAGTAAGTCGCACACACGTTAATTAAATTCCATAATTCGCGTGCTTTGAGTGTGTGGTAAACACGGCTAGGGTAACCTAAACGCTCAAATTCACGAACGTCACCGATGTTGCGCCATTCACGGTCATAGAATGCTTTTTGTTCTTTAGTATAATTATCTAAATCTGGGAATTTGAGTTCATACAATGCATCTTTTTCAACAGCATCCATGAAATCTTTAGTGATGGCTACAGAGATGTTAGCACCTGTTAAGAAGTCTGGATTTTGAACATCGTATTCACCACCGTCAGCGACCAAGCGCTTTGCTTCATCGACTACAGATGCAGAGAAGAAGTGAGGGTTGATGTCCGATAACTGAATGATTTGTTGATACATATTATATTTATCTGAAGATAGTGGTTTGAATTTAAGTTTGTCCTTCGCCAATTGTTTGATGGTATCGTCCGTCGTATTTTCGATTAAGAATCTTAAGATACGAGGGTTTTGCATCTTCGAAATGATGAATTCGATGATATCTGGATGCCAGTCCGAAAGCATAATCATCTGGGCACCACGACGTGAACCACCTTGTTCAACTAAGTGGGTCAATTGTGCCAAGTCATTCAGCCAGGATACAGAACCAGAGGACTTACCATTCACACCTTTAGCAAGCGCGTTTTTAGGTCTTAGTGTGGAACCATTTGTACCAACACCCCCACCACGAGCCATGATTTCCATGACTTCCTTACGGTGTAAGGCTAAACCTTCACGAGAATCCTCGATGAAAGGCATGACATAACAGTTAAAATAAGTGACTTTAGATTTTGAACCAGCACCATATAAAATACGTCCAGCTGGAATCAAATGAAGGTTGCTAAGTTCATGAACAAAACCATCAATGATTTCTTGTGATTCGCCCTCACCTAAGTTTGAACCTACACGTTTTGCGATTTGTTCATAATAAAGTTCGAGTGGTTTTTCAATTTCTCGTTTTTCACGACGAACAACACCATCAATGTGGTCATCACCAATTTGGCCAACGAACTCTTCATCGACCTTGATGAATACATGGTGATCTTCAATCTTTGTAACGGTCCCGATACCTCTAGCCGGGAACTTAGGGTCGTGTTTAATGACGGCGACAACTAAGTCACCTACTGCTAAACTGACGAGTGCTAAATCCTTTTGAGTGTAACGATCAAGCATGACCAATCTCGATACACCTGTAAATGACATCTTCATGTCAGGTGTAATTGGGAATAAGTGGGGGTAAAACTGTTGAATATCTTGATTGATTTTTTCAGTTAATGATTTCGAATATACGTTCATAAAAACACCCTTCCTTGTATGTTTGATTATAAAGGTAATCGGTATCAATAGCAAGAGCCAAAAACATTATTTTTTTACCGAATTAGAGGCACATTTCGTAGATATGTCTTTATTTAGCGGTTTTACTTTGATTGCCTTATTTTTTGAAATTTACTGCAATATAGAAGACTTCTAAATCAGGCTTTACTAAGGTAAATTGATACAGTGAGATTCCATGATTCATCCATATAATTGTGTGATATAATTAATGAGAAGGAAGTGGAACTATGACAGATTGGTTATTAATTCTTTTAGATGGCTATATTGTATGGATGATTGTCTTTTTTTTACTTAGTTTTTTCTTAAGTAGTAAACGCGTATTTAGGATGTTGTTATTCATCATCTTTTTATACCTGATTACCTTTGGAGCGGAGAAACTAGGGCTCACGATATCAGCTACTATCTTGGGATATATAAAAGAATGGATTCCGCTTATCTTCGTGGTTATCCTGTCCCCGGACATTCGTAAGAGTTTTGAATCAGCCTTTGTTATCGATTCAAAACGAGATGTCGCGACGATGGGTTCAGCTGAAACCAAGCAACAAATCGTTGAAGCCGTTACGTATCTATCTAGCCAAAACATTGGTGCATTGATTACTGTTGAAAAACACAGTTCATTAGATCAGTATGCTGAACGCGCTATTATTATGAACTCTCAAGTTTCTAAAGAACTCTTAATTAACATATTTACCCCACTTACCCCACTTCATGATGGCGCGGTCATCATCAGAGGCGATACCATTCGTTGTGCAGGTGCATATTATGTGTTATCTGAAACCACAAAGCACGATAAAACAATGGGTTCTAGACACCGTGCTGCCTTAGGTATCTCTGAAGTATCTGACTCCTTAACGATTGTTGTTTCGGAAGAAACCGGAACCATTTCGATTGTCATTGAAGGCATTATGTTAAAAGCCAATGACAAAGAGAAGATTTATGAGTATCTCAATATGTTTATGAAATAGGAGGGGCGTATGAAAAATATAATTGTTCAAATTGGTTCATTCTTTATCGACCCTATCCGTAAGTTTGGTCAACTTAAGTTTTCTGATCGCATTGTAACATTCTCAAATAAAAACCCATGGTTCAAAATGCTCATCGCGTTTATCGTTGTGGGTGTACTACTCGTTATGACTTACCTATTAAAATAGATTAGCCGAGGTGATAATGTGTCATTTTACCCACTGTTCCCCGGTATACTCGCGCTCTTTTCTTGGATATTTGTGATCTTAATCGGTATTATGAATGATAAACCGTATCGATTCTCACAAGTAGGATTGATTTTCATCACACTACTATATATTCCAACCGCGCTATTCTACCAAACATACATTGAAGGGACCTTATTAGAAACCATTTATTATTATGTTTTAATGCTTACAGTCACGCTGTTTATCGTGACTGCTTTTATGGTTTTCAAGAAGGTTTTATTCACTAAAAATCACTACCACCTATTTATTAAGTCAATTAAAGCTACTAAGTGGAATGCATATTATGTTGTAGATCACAAAGGCCGCATTCAAGAAATGTCTGATAGTCTTTGTGAGGAATTCGGTTTTACAGTAGAACAAATCAAAGACAAATCGTTTTTTGATATTGTTAATCGAAGCATTCGTATCACTTCGTTTGATGGGGTTGAAACCAACAACCGAGCGATGGAAACCTATTATGAAGATTACCAAAAGATTGTTAAACCTAAAACCAGTGAAGAACATGAAATGCTCTTCCAAAATTATCAAGGCAAACCTGTATTATTACATACGGTTGAGCAACCTATATTCATCTTAGGAAAGTATCGTGGTCGAATAAATATTGGTGAACGTCGTAGTGATTTTGACTTATTATCGATTGAAAAAGAATTAAAGGCAGCCGAACAAAGTGTAGAATCGATGAGACTAAAATTCATCGCAACCCTTGAATTATCTGAAGAAGGCTTATTTTATATTGATTTGGATGAACGTTATATTTGGGGCAATGATCGTTTCGTTGAAATGACCGGTATCCCTTCAAACACCATCGATTTAGATGATTATCGCAAACTCATTAAAGAAGAGGACCTCCAAACCTATTTAGGTGTGATTAGTGGACTAACCTCTAGAAAACAAACGTACAAAACAACCTATAGATTGCTCAAACAAGGTTATTATATATGGGTCAAGGAAGCAGGGAAACGCATTTTTGAAGATAAGTCCTCCAATATCATTATGGGCTCATTCAATGTAGTTCAAACCAGTGGGTATCAAAAAATTAATGTATCTGAAATCGATGGTTTACTCGGACAACCTGAATTACTATTACATTTAGATCAGTTGGTAGAGTCTAAGAAACACTTCCAACTCGCTTTAATTGAATTATCGAGTGTACCAAAAATCAACGACATGTATGGACGAGAAATTGGGAATATGTTGATGGGGGAATACATCAAGAAATTAAAAGGGTCCTTCATGAGCGAATCCTCTCAAATATTCAGATTATCCGGTCTTGTCTTCGCAATTACATTAATTGATCCACGTAAGATGGATTTACTCAGACAAGGAATTCAAGCGAATCAAACATATATGAATTTACAAATGAACTACGGGTCTATTCAAACCGAACTCGAAGTGATGATTGGGGTATCGAGAAGTCACTCAGATGGGTCTTCAGGCAAAGAGATTTATCAACATGCGAAGGACGCTTTGATGGTTGCGAGAAACCCTCAATACCAAAGTAACGCATGTTACTACCATGAAATTCATGGATAAGAAAACCCTAAGACAAACTGTGCTGTCTGCACGAAAAAAGACCCCGATTGAAGACCAAATAGCCATCACAGAAATGATGATTGAAAAGCTAGAACAAAACGAAATATTCAAAACTTCTAAACACATTGGTTTATACTATCCGATTCACCAAGAAATCAATTTGTTATCCTTAGTAGAACAGTATCCAGACAAACATTTTTACATACCAAATATCGAAAACGGTTCTATCAAATATCGCCTTATAGAGCGATTAGACAGTTTGATTGTAGCGCCATTCAATCTTAAAGAAGTTCCTAAAGAAAATCCTTCTATTGAAGATTGTGAACTCTATTTGATTCCCTGTGTAGCAGTTTCAAAGAACTTAAGAATCGGCTATGGAAAAGGTTTTTTTGACCGCTTTTTAATAGGAAAAAAAGGTTACAAATTAGGCATTACTTATCCCGCTCACAAATTTGATTATGATTTACAAGAACCACACGACATCTTGTTAGATGACGTTTTATAGGAGGACACATGTACGCATGCGTATTGGTGGCTGCTGGGACAGGCACACGAGCTAATTTAGGCTATAACAAACTTAGATATCTTGTGAATCAAAAGCCACTTTTTTGGTATGCCTTCAAGCCTTTTTATGATCGTGGGTATGAAATGGTTGTTGTCATCAATCCAGAAGATGAAAACTTTGTGAGGTCCTATCTACCAGAAGATGTTAAAATTGTATACGGTGGAAAAAGTAGAAGTGAATCTGTAAGAAATGGGTTAACCCATGTAACCAAGAACCACGTATTAATTCATGACGCAGCGCGAGTTCGTATTGATGATGAACTGATTGAACAAGTTGAAAACGGACTTCATATATATAAAGCTTGTGTGTTATCTAAACGTGTAACCAACACAATCTATCACAAGAATAGTGGCTTAGAAATTTTAGATCGCACCTTCTTGTATCAAGCTGAAACTCCACAGGCATTCATCACAGAAGAAATCCGTAAAGCCTATACGAAGAATAACCCTTTAGCTACGGATGATGTAAGTATGTATCAATCGGCATTTAATGATGAGGTCGGTTTGATTTTACATGAAAAAAACAACGATAAAATCACCTATCAGAAAGACATCGAAATGTTTGAAAAAGAGGTAGAAAAACACATGATAAAAATCGGACATAGTTACGATATTCACGCACTAGTTGAAAACCGAAAACTCATTTTGGGGGGCGTCGAAATACCTCATCAACTAGGGCTCTTAGGACACAGTGACGCAGATGTTTTACTACACGCTGTTGCGGAATCAATACTCGGTGCATTAGGCCTTGGAGACCTTGGAACACTCTTTCCTGATACAGATAATAAGTATAAGGATATCGATTCCAAAATCATATTAAGTGAAGTTGTACAACGCATGAAAAATATGGGTTACAAAGTCTCTAATATCGACTGTTCTATATTTGCGGAAAAGCCCAAATTAGCGGCATTTATCAAACAAATAAAAGAATCGGTAAGCACCCTACTAAACACACCACAAGAAGCAGTAAATATTAAAGCTGCAACCAATGAAAAGATGGATGCGATTGGCAATGAAAAAGCCATGGCAGCCAGTGCTACAGTACTATTGATTAAAGGAGAATAGAATCATGTTAATAGAAACCCAATTCGGTAACTTTGAGTTAATTCATAACACCAAAGATGCCTTCGATATCGCGAAATTTAATGCACGTTATGTCGACACATTTGACCGCTTCGACTACATCGTTGGAGATGTCGCTTCAGAGTTACTTAGACTGAAAGGATTTGTGTTAGATCCTAAAGATAAAAACTACTTTAAATATATCCCTGACTACTTGAATGAGTCCTGTAATTATCAATGTGGGTATTACATTCTAAAACGTGTTAAATAGAGAGTTTATCATAACATTTGAAAACACGCATGCTATAGCATATACTATAAAAGCAAGGGGGATTTTATCATGGATGAAACAACCAAATTAGTACACGAATTAATTGATCGTGTTAGACCCTATTTACATCGTGATGGTGGCGATATCGAAATTGTCTCTGTCGAAGATGGTATAGTATATGTTAAAATGTTAGGTGCATGCGATGGCTGCGGCCTCATTGACGTAACATTAAGACAAGGTATCGAAACGATGTTATTGGAAAATGTGCCAGGAGTCATTGCTGTTATCACCGTCTAGGAGGTAATTAGATGAACACCGCACAACAAATTATTAATCACACCATAATCGCTTTACTCGTAGCTCAATTTTTGAAGTTTTTTTCCGTAAGCCTTAAAGAAAAGAAGCCCAACCTACGCGCTTTAATAACCACTGGTGGGATGCCTTCTTCACACAGTGCTACGGTCGCTTCATTGACTGCGAGTATTTATTTTTATGAAGGCATAGGCCTATATTTTGCTATTTCGCTCACACTCGCTTTAATCGTCATACACGACTCCATGGGGATTCGTCTTGAAGCTTCAAAGCATGCGATGATGTTGAATAATATCAATGAAAAATTAGGTTTAGAAACTGACCATATCAATAAAGGAAAAGCACTTAAAGAACCATTAGGGCATTTTCCAATTGAAGTATTTGCAGGGGTCTTATTGGGCCTTATCATTTCAGCATTAGGCTATTATTTCGGGGGATAACAATGAATAAGCTTAAACTCGGGGTTGTTGTGGATTCAACTTTCAATTTGAAAGAATCCTTTATTAAAACACATGACATACGCGTCGTTTATCTAGATATCATGGTTGGTACAGAAACGTACCGTGATGGGGATTTAACAAACGAACAAATTTACGCATTTGTCGATCAAAATAAGAAAGTTAGTACGTCACAACCAGCACCCAATCGTTTTATGATTGCCTATCAGTCTTTATTAGATGAAGGCTATGAGCACGTGGTTTGCTTAACAGTAAGCCAATCTTTGAGTGGCACATTTAATAGTGCTCTACTCGCGAAAGACATGCTTGAACATAAGGAATTAGTCACAGTACTCGATACGAAATCTGCGATTTGTGGCGCAGAGTACTTAGTTGAGCGTTTAGTTGAAAAGATTGAAACCGAGCATTCAATTGAAAAAGTGATCGAAGGTATTCATAATGACATCAGTCACGGCTCTTTAATCTTCACCGTTGATGATTTAAATATTTTAGTAAAGAGCGGTCGTTTATCCAAAATTCAAGGGATGATTGGGAATCTTTTAAAGATTAAACCCATCTTAAGGTTTGACCAAGGAAAACTATCAGTAGAACATAAAGTGAGAAGTACGGATGGGATTTTGACCTATCTTACCAACGAAGTGAGTAAACTCCGTGATAAAGCCAAAACGGTTGTAAGAATTACGTATACGACCACATCGGATGTTGCGAATCAGTTTTGTGAAATCATTAAAACTAAATTTGATGATGTATCAGTAAAAGTCAGTGGTACCATCTCAGCGGTCATCGCTGTACATGTTGGTAAAGCAGGCTTAGGTATCTATCTGACAAACGAGTAAGAGGGAAACCTCTTTTCTTTTTGGTTTTATCTGTTCTTTTATCATGATATAATAAAGCAAACGGGGTGGTTTTATGTATCAAAAAGGCGACATCATTGATGTTGTAGTGACCGGCATCGCACCCTATGGTGTGTTTGTAAAAATCAACGAGTATACAGGCTTAATTCACATCTCTGAAATCTCTGATAAATTTGTAAGAGACATTTCTCAGTTCGCGATGACGGGTGACCAAGTCAAAGTCATCGTCATTGAAGTCGATAAAGACAACAAACAGTTGAAGTTAAGCTATAAGAAATGTGATCGATCGAAAAAAATCAAGATTTGTGATATGAAGATAGGATTCAAAACACTAGAAGAAAATTTACCGAAATGGATTGAACAAAAACTTGAAAATCACTAAATGAGAGTGGATGCGTACATCTACTTTTATTTTTTAAGTGAATTATTCGGATTGTAACCGTTTTAAGCATGATATTTATATCATATAGAAATAAAGATGATATAATGATATCGATAAAAAGGATGTGTACATATGATTAAAATAAATGAAAAACATGCAGTATCATTTTTAAACGATGGCGCGAACTTAAGTGCTAGAGTTAAACAAATTCATAAACAAATTCATGAAAAAACAGGCCGTGGAAATGACTTTCTAGGTTGGTTAGATTTACCAGTCAATTACGATAAAAAAGAATACGCAAGTATTTTAGAATCCGCTAAGAAAATCAGAGAACAATCTGAGGTCTTAGTCGTTATCGGTATTGGTGGGTCTTATTTAGGTGCGAAAGCAGCACTTGAAATGTTAAGACCAGCATTCCCTAAAAAAGGTGATCTTGAAGTCATCTTTGTGGGTCACCAAATCTCCGCAGCTTATGCAAAATCCTTATTAAGTTACTTAGAAAACAAATCTTTCTCCATCAACGTGATTTCAAAATCCGGATTAACCACAGAACCCGCTATCGCATTCCGTGTGTTCAAACGCTATTTAGAAGCACGTTATGGTGAAGCAGAAGCGAAGAATCGTATTTATGTAACAACCGATAAAGCAAGAGGCGCATTAAAACAACTCGCCGATGAAAAAGGCTATCCAACTTATGTGATTGCGGATGACATCGGTGGACGTTACTCTGTGTTAACTGCAGTAGGTCTACTCCCAATCGCAGCAGCAGGTATTGATACCGACGCGATTTTAAAAGGCGCTCAAAAAGCGTATCATGAATTTTTAAATGAAGATAATGCTGCTTACGATTATGCCACACTAAGATACCGTTTATACAAATCGGGTAAGAAGATTGAAATGCTTGTAAACTACGAACCTAGCCTTGTGTTCTTCTCTGAATGGTGGAAACAACTATTCGGTGAATCAGAAGGTAAAGAAAATAAAGGTCTATTTGTCGCATCCGCAGCGTTCTCAACCGATCTTCACTCATTAGGACAATACATTCAAGAAGGCGAACGCGACCTATTTGAAACCGTCATCAAAGTGAACAAGACTCAAGAAGACTTGGTCATCGAATCCGAACCTGTAGATTTAGACGGACTCAACTACCTTGCAGGTAAGTCAATGCAATTCGTGAATGAAAAAGCCTTCCAAGGCACATTATTAGCCCATGTCGATGGCGGTGTACCAAACATCGTCTTAGAAATTGAAACCATCAATCCTGAAACATTTGGTTATATGGTCTATTTCTTTGAAAAAGCATGCGCCATGTCCGCATACCTATTAGATGTAAACCCATTTGACCAACCAGGTGTAGAATCTTATAAGAAGAATATGTTCGCTTTACTTGGCAAAAAAGGGTATGAATCCTTAAAACAAGAACTCGAAAAGAAACTTAAATAAAAGGTCGGGCAACCGCCTTTTTGTTTCTAATGGTGCACAATTGTTTTCTTTAGAAAGAAAAATGTTAAAATAGTAACGGTGATATCATGAAGGAAAAATTCACAAATTCAGCCAAAGAAACCACATTTTTGGGGTATCAAGTTGGCTTATTATTAGAACCGGGCTCTGTATTACTCCTAGAAGGAGACCTCGCAGCTGGTAAAACTACATTCACAAAAGGGATTGGACAAGCCCTCGGGATCAAGCGAAACATCAACAGTCCAACCTATACCATTATGAAACGTTATATGATGGATGAAAATAAGTTGTATCATGTCGATTTATACCGGTTAGATGAAGTCGGTTCTGACTTTGACTTAGAAGATTACATCAACTCAGATGGCATCTCAGTGATTGAATGGCCCCATAAAGTCAGTCATATTCTACCCAAAGAATATCTTTTAGTCGAATTCACTGACCTCGGCAACGACCAACGTAAAATTACGTTTACAGCCAAAGGTGAGAAATACGAAAGGGTGGAACACTACCTATGAACCAAATCCTATTTGACTCATCGACTGGCGTCCTCGTGATGGCTTTAGCCAAAGACGGCCGAATGATTGATTATTCGATTCGTATCGGTAAAAAAGACCACGCTAAATATGTCGTTGACCGTATGGATCAAATGCTCAAACGTAAACATTTAACCATTGACCAAATCGATGAAATCGTTGTTGGTTATGGCCCGGGTTCTTATACGGGACTTAGAATCGCTGTTATGGTTGCGAAAATGCTCGCTTACACCAAACACATTAAATTAAGAGCTGTATCCTCGTTATATTTTCTATCATCAGGGATTGAAGCTGACCGCATCGCTCCGATGATTGATGCTAGAAATGGTAATGTGTTCGCGGCCATTTTTGAAGGTAACAAAATCGTTCTACCAGAAGGCCTTTATACTGTAGATTACGTCAGAGAAGTCGCGAAAGTCAACCTTGCTAAACCCTATTTTATTGATGAAAGACATTATGAAATCGACACTAAGAAAATTCTTGATATGAGTTTTGTTGTTACCGATGTTCACCATTTTGTTCCTAATTATTTGAGAATAACAGAAGCGGAGCGCAATCTTGAATGATTCGAAAAATGACGCCTGAAGATATCGAAACCGTAGTTCAATTGGAAGAAGAAGTCTTTGGACACTCTTTAGGTTACGATATGATTTATAATGAAATTACAAACCATGGCTTCGCCCACTATTTTGTTGATGAAGAACATGACGAAATCATTGGTTATGTAGGATTATGGATTAACGATAACATTGGACAAATCGTCAACTTTTTAGTTAAACCAACCCATCAAAACAAAGGTTTAGGTAAAAAGTGGATTACATTTATCATGGATTACTTTAAACAAAATAACGTAGATATCGTTTCCTTAGAAGTCAGAGAAACGAATGAAAGAGCGATTCATTTATACGAATCGTATGGCTTTAAAAAGAGCTATAAACGTCTAAAGTATTACGATAACAAAGAAGACGCTCATGTGCTCATTTGGAGGAATAATGATGCTGATATTAGCCGTTGAATCGAGCTGTGATGAATCCTCAGTTAGCATTGTAAGAGATGGAAAAACCGTTTTAAGCAATGTCGTTTTATCACAAATTGATATCCATAAGGTCTATGGGGGTGTGGTTCCAGAAATCGCTTCGAGACACCACATCGAAAATATGACCATCGTATTTGAAGAAGCCTTAAAACAAGCGAATGTGACTGAAAAAGATATTGATTTAGTCGCGGTAACCGAAGGACCTGGTCTGATTGGTTCCTTACTGGTTGGAATAAACGCAGCGAGTACGTTCGCGTTTGCCCACAACATTCCGCTCTTGGGTGTGAACCACATGATTGGGCACATCTATTCAGCGAACATTGAAAACGAAATGAAGTTTCCTCTAGTTGCGTTAGTCGTATCGGGTGGACACACTGAACTCGTTTATATGAAAGACCACATGTCATTTGAACTCTTAGGAGAAACTCAAGATGACGCTGTGGGGGAAGCTTATGACAAAGTTGGTAGAATGCTTGGGTTACCTTATCCAGGTGGACCACTCATTGACAAATTAGCCACTCAAGGTAAACCAACTTATACCTTACCTAGACCGATGATCGATGAAGACTCTTATGACTTCTCTTTCTCGGGATTAAAGAGCGCAGTTAACAACATGATTTACCACATGAAACGTAAAGAAGAAGAAATCCGTGTTGAAGACATGTGTGCTTCATTTCAACAAAGTGTGGTGGATGTGCTCGTTTCCAAACTCATCAAAGCCGCGAACGATTACCAAGTTAAGCAAGTCTTAATCGCGGGTGGTGTCGCAGCTAACAAAGGGTTAAGAACTCGACTATTTGAAACAATTAAAGATAAGGAAATTATCATTCCTTCCATGCAGTATTGCACAGACAATGCTGCGATGATTGGCGCAGCAGCTTATTATACTTATAAACAAAAAGGTGCACTAAGTGATTACATTTTAGGTGGTCAATCCTCATTAGATTATTAAAACTAGACACAAACAAATACACATAAAAGGGGTGAGTGTTGTGAAGTTTTTATTCAAATTGTTGTTGAAGATTATTATTGTTTTACTCGTATTGGGTTTATTATTTGTGGTCTTACCTCTAGCATTATTGTATAAGAAGACCACAGCACCCGTTGATCAGTATGTGGAGGCTTCTGAAACCTCATTTTACACAGAACTTGATGGAGAACTCTCCGCTTTAATCACCGATTCTAACGAAGATTCGGTCGTATTCACAATTACAGAAGCGTATATCAATCGTGTCATTCAAAAAGCCTTATCCAAAGAAAATTCCAAGTATTTGGTCTCAACTTATGAAGGTGAAATTGAACATGATTACATGATGGTTTTTGGTGGATTAGCAGGGTTAAAAGGCGTATGGACGACATTATCCGACGATCAGTTAAAAGTGACTGCTGGTGCTGATTTTGTCCTCGGTGGTACGGTACTTTATCAAACCGGATTTGAAATTGTGTTTAACATTGTACTAGCCGAAAACAATGAGTACTTTTTAAAAGTAGCGAAAATTCAAATGGGGTCCTTGAAGTTACCACTTAAACAAGCGTATCAGTTAACAAACTTCATCGTTAAGACTTTAACAAGCCAGAGTTTAAACGATATGGTCGATGAACACCTTGATTTTGGCGATTTCAACTTAGAAGATTATAGCTTCACTGTAGGTGAAACAGAACTTACTGATTATCTGTATGATATTGACCCAACTTTTGCTGCATTACTTAAGATCATTTACAAAGAAGAATTGCTTGTTTTAGATGTCTCAGATCAAGGTTTTGATATATCTCTGAATCTGGGTGCGTTCCGCCGATTACCAACAGATTTAAACGCACCATCATTTACCAAATGGGAAAGTGAAGCGGATAAAGCAGCCTTCATGGCAGGATTAGCTACTCAAGCAACGACCAGCGTTATCCTAAATCCAACCGATCCACGGATGGATTTAACTGAAGCAGATGTGAATGCGATTCTAGATTACACACTAGGTGATAAAGTCCAATTTGATTTCCCAATTAAGTTTAAACTCAATGGAAATGATGTTGAGTATAAATTTAGTTCGACGAACCTATTCGTTCGTATGCAAGCTGATGTATTATCCATCCACTTAAAGATGACTCTAACCAAGACGGGTATGGCTGGTGCTTTTGATATGCAATTTAATTTAACCGGTAATATCAGCATGAATTCAAACGGAGACATGGTACTTACGATTATAAACGCGAATATTGGTAGTGTCGTATTAGATCAAGAAACTTTAACAGGCTTAATTAGTGTATTTGACGCTAACCTCATGGTTGGTAATACACTTGTTATACCAAAAGAAAAAATAAACGAGATGTTCCAAGGTTCTGGATTAGTAATCAACAACAGCGTGGTTGTTAATGGTAAACTCAGACTCCATTTTGGATTAGATAATTAATACTATAAGAGACTCATTTGTAAAAAATGGGTCTTTTTGTTATCAAAAAAGTGGGTGATTTCAATGAATGAAGCAGTTTACGCAAAAACAGATAAAATAGTGAATCGACTTGGTTTTGGTTCTTGGCAACTCAATAATCCTTTATGGGGTGATATGTCTGAAACAGAAGCTATAAAACTGGTTCGCTACGCTATAGAACAAGGCATTAATCTGTTTGATACAGCGCCCGCCTATGGGAGTGGTCAAAGCGAAGTTATTTTAGGTCAAGCGATTCAAGGACAACGCGAACACGTCGTCATCAACACTAAAGTGGGTCATTTAGCGGATGGTACCAGTGATTTTTCGGTATCATCCTTAGAAAATCAAATTCAAGTTTCCCTAAAACGACTCAATACAGATTACATCGATAGTGTTATTTTACACAATCCAGATCGGACTATTTTAGCAGGTAAGACAATGCATTTTGATAAGTTAAAACAACTGAAGTCACAAGGATTCATCCGTGCATATGGCGTTTCAATCGATACTTATGAAGACCTAATGTTAGTCCTCCAAAACGTAGATTTAGACGTGATTGAAATACTATTCAATGTGTTTTTTCAAGGCCCAGCTCAAGGATTTCAACTGGCCTCTTTAAAAAATGTTAGTTTGATTGTGAAAGTGCCATTGGATTCAGGATGGCTAACAGGCAAATATAACCATCATTCCCAATTCACGGGCATTAGAGCACGATGGAGTCCAGCTGTCATTAAGCGACGCGCTGATTTGGTCGATGAAGTTAAAACTATCTCAAAAACAGAAGCGTTGGTACCCATCGCACTCGGATTCATTTTATCTTATCCTGAAATTACAGCAGTGATTCCTGGTATAAAGGATGAATCACAGTTACAATCCATTCTAGAATGTGAACACACGATTTCAGATGAAATCAAAAATCAACTGATTAAGTTATATGATGACAAACTTAAAACTAACCCACTGCCTTGGTAGTGGTTTTTTTTGGAGAAATTATGTAACGGGTGCCAAACTTGTGAGAGAAAGCGATATCATGTATAATGATGAGGTGAAATGAGACGTGATGAAACATGACTGAACTTTTAGAACAACGGATTAAAGCGTTTGCTATAGACACATCATTAGCAACGATTGGGGTATTGATTGCTTTAGGCATTGCCAATCAAAACTTGATTGTGGGTAGGGTTTTGTTATATGCCACATTCTTTTTGGTTTACATCCTACCAGTGTTATTGACTCAGGGGCAAACCTATGGAAAGAACAATCAACACATTCGAATTGTGCATCAATCTGGTCAAGCAGCTGCTAAATGGGTATTGGTTATCCGATCACTATTCATTTTAGTCTTATCATTCTCGACCTTTACACTGTATTTAGTGGTTATCACGTTGATTAAAACTAAAGATGAACAACGTGTTTTACATGATTATCTATTTAAAACGCGCGTTGTTAACTTAAAAACCAGAGGAGCTTAATGATGAAAAAAATATTACTAATGATATTAATCCTATCTATCACAGTCGGATTGGTTGGTTGTCAATCGACCAAACAACCTAAAGAAACCCTGTTAGAACAACTAGAACTTGCCAATCCCAGAACAGGTTCATACTATCAAATCTTTGTCAGAAGTTTCGCAGACAGTAATAATGATGGCATTGGGGATTTCAATGGTATTACAGCAAAACTGCCGTACTTAGCTGATTTAGGTATTGATGGCATATGGTTGATGCCAATCCACCCAAGTCCGAGTTATCATGGGTATGATGTCACAGATTTTTACGATACGCATGACGATTATGGCACATTAGAAGACTTTGATTTAATGATTAAAACAGCCGAAGACAATGGGATTAAAATCATCATTGATTTGGTTTTGAATCACACATCCGATCAACACCTTTGGAAAACGCAACATCCAACATGGTATACCAATTTCTCTTATTTTGGCGCTTGGATGCCAGAATTAGATTTTTCTAAAACAGAAGTCAAAGATGCGATGCTTGATGTGATGACCTTCTGGTTAAATCGAGGCGTTCATGGGTTCAGAGTGGATGCAGCTATCCATATATTCAATAGCAATACCTATGTGAATGGCTTACCTGCAACCAACGATATCAAACGCAGTATTGACTACTTTACCATGTTAAGGGCACAACTTCGTAAGATTAATCCGGATGTCTATTTAGTAGGAGAAGTATGGGCTTCAAAGGATTACACAGCGTCTTTTTATCAAGGTTTTGATAGTCTATTCAACTTTGATTATTCAACTCAAATTATGAATACCGTACAAAATACTAGAACCAGTAATTACGATACAACACTCAATGGGTATTATCGAGCTTTCCAAACTGTTATGGATAACTATAACAAACGCTTTGTTAATAGTGATGAAGTTTATATTGATGCCCCATTCATTCGCAATCATGACCAAGATCGTCCAGCTAGTGTATTAAACACCGATAAACTTAAATTAGCAGCTGAAGCATTATTGACATTACCTGGCAACCCATTCCTCTATTATGGAGAAGAATTAGGGATGAAGGGCGTTTCCTCGTTTGGTGAAAACGGTATTTGGGATGAAACACGAGGCTTACCATTCAAATGGGGAGATACCTATACCACGAATTGGTGTACAGCTTGTGTGGACTATAACAGTTCAGTCTCTGATTTAAATGCTCAAAAGAATGACACAACTTCACTGTTTAACACCTATAAAACATTGTTGAATTTGAAGAATACCTATCCTGCATTAAAATATGGTGATTTTAAACTAGTTGATACGACAGAAACGTATTTATCAGCGTTCTCAAGAACGTTAACATTCGAGGATTTTTCACAAACCGTACTCGTTTATCATAATTTCTCAAACGCTGAAATTGCGGTGGACATTACCGGCTATGATGTTATTTATAGTACAACAGCATTCTCATCAACAATCGCGCCGATGCAAACATTGATTTTGGTGAAACAATGAAACACATCTTATTCAACACAGTCTATAATATCCGCGATATATTCAGTTTAAAAAGTGAGAAATTTGGTAAAGCAATTTTAATATATCTGTTATCAATGGTATTGATTACTGTCCCAATCTCAATCAGTTTAATGAACTCCAAGACGATCAATTACGTCTTATTCGGCGCAGATTTAGCTTTAAATGAACAGCCCGGATTATTGAATGACTTACCAGCATTCGTCATTACATCAGGGGGATTGACCACCCCAATAGATTTTGTATCAGTCACCAATTTAAACGACAGTTTTATCATTGTTGTCAATCCATCTGAGGATGCTGTTGACTTAGCTATGTTGAATGGTTTGAATGGGGTCATTTTTAATCCACAAAATTATACGTTATCCCTTGCCGGGAATCCATTTACCTTTAACTATAATACGTTTCAAAACTTACACAGTTCAGATTTAAAAAACATGGCTTCAAATGAAGCAATGACACGATTATATGATCAACTGTATGTGAGCGCAAAGCGCGTGTTCTTATTACCAGTCATTGTGTTGATACTTGTCATCTTCACAGCAATCAATTTGATTTATGTCAGCATTATTAGTTTAATTGCAGGATTCTTAAAATACAAAGATCAAAATGTACCCGGTTTTAATGAAATCATGAAGATTGCGTTCTTTTCATCATTATTGCCAAGTATGGTTGGGGCTTTGATTGGACTATTAGCGCCACCAATGTCAATTGTGTTTTATAACTTTGGACTACCTTTAGTTATGTTCATTAGCTACCTCAAGTATCGAAACATTGAATTATCCAATGTGGACAAAAAAATAGCATAGTTCGATTAAACGACGATTAACTTCGTCGTTTTTTTTGACGAAAAAAACGCACTTGATTGGGATTTCAAGTGCGCTTTTTGTTAAGCAATTTTCTTTTTCTTAAATACGAACATTAAGCCAATTGCAGCCCCGATACTGAGGACAGATCCACCTGTAATCAGGGAGATAGCAAATGGCGATAAGCCGCTTTGTTGTTTTGGAATTGTGATGGTGTTATCGGTGTTTTGACCATAATATAAAATGATGGTTTCATGTGGTTTCACATTGACGTTTTCACCGTTTGCAATCTGTGCTTTATTGAATGTCTCAGCGCCTAAGTTTGAGAAAGCAATTTGCCATACTGGTTCGCCATCTTTGTTGAACGCATCAGTACCTGCAGGTAGCGCCATACTGTGCATCGATTTTGTACCATTAGAATGTATCACAATCATATCAGGGTATAGACTTTGATCGTTGACAATACGATATGCGATCACGCCATCATGACCAGTGTTTAAGATTTCAACTTTTTCATTTATTTCCTCATACGTATTGAGTTTGAATGAACGTTGCGCTTTACGTAATTCAATCAGTTGAACATATTGATCAAAGACTGTTTTATGTGTAATCTTCCAATTATAATCCATTTGATTGACTAGGTCAGAAGCATTGTAGCTATTATGATTAAGGCCATTATCTTCAGCTGGATCAACTTTAGTTCGCATCATCTCAGCACCAGCATGAATGAATGGTACCCCTTGAGAGGTTAATACAATTGCATTCGCTTGTGTTTGCATCAGTTTGCGGATAGCCAGTGTTTTAGTCGATGTTAACTTGATTTGGTCAGCCAGTGTTGAATTATCATGAGCACTGACGTAGTTAATGGTCTGATTTGGTGACACAAATGTATAGTTAGTATCTTGAGTGCCTAAAATGCCCTTAATAACATCTGCACGGCTGCTGTTTCGACCTTGAACCCAACCTTGTCCTTCGCCATTGTTATTGCCACGAATCGCATTTCTAACAATGTCATTGAATGCGGCTACATTTGGCATTTCATCCATGGTTTCTTTTGTAGCTTGTTGTGAAGCCGGCAATGGTGTAGTACCACCAGTCCAAGGTTCACCATAGACAACGATGGTTGGATCAATATCGTGTAATGCTTCAGTGAGTTGATTCATAGTTTCTACATCGTGTAAGGCCATTAAGTCAAATCTAAAGCCTTTGACATTGTATTCTTTCGCCCAATACACTACTGAATCCACCATGAACTTACGCATCATAAAGTGTTCAGAAGCGGTTTCGTTTCCAGTACCAGAACCGTTTGAAAGCGCCCCTGTATCCGATAATCTAAAGAAGTAATTAGGCACGATTTTATTGAAGTTATAATTAGCATCACCTGTATGGTTGTAAACGACATCCATAACAGTACGAATGCCATTTTCAGCCAAGGATTTAACCATGACTTTAAATTCATTCACACGAACTGAACCGTCATATGGATTGGTAGAATAAGAGCCTTCTGGAACGTTGAATAAGGTTGGCATGTAACCCCAGTTGAATCCACCATCTTTGATTTTAAAATAGTTAGGATCGTCGAGTCTGGTTTCATCCACATACCCAAATTCAAAAGCAGGGAGTAGATGTAAGTGTGTAATACCGAGTTCAACCATATGATCTAGCCCTGTTTTAACAGTGTTATCGCCTTTGGTAAAGGATGTGCCTGTTTCTGCAATACCTAAGAACTTACCTACATAATTTGAAGGACCATTCCAGCTAGCGTGGCTGGTTAAGTCTCTAACGTGTAATTCATACAAAATCGCATCGACAAAGCGACCACTGAAATATGGAATCTCGATTTTGTTCCATCCTGTTGGATTTGTTTTATCTAAATCAATGATGGCACCACGAAGCGCATTGACACCACTGCTCACAGCATAAGGATCCACTACTTCGAATGTGCTGTTACCATTTTGAATCGTGTAAGTATAGTATTTACCTGCTAAGTCTTGTGAAATTGAAACGGACCAAACGCCATAATCGCCGCGGGTCATTTCAAATTCAGTTGCAGAATCATCACCATCCGCACGAACGGATGTTGGATGACCAGCATCATATACATTGAGCTTCACAGAATCACTGATAGGCGCCCAAAGTTTAAAGGTAGATTTTTTCTTTGTATAAGTTAAACCTAAGTCATTGCCGGTATAGCCGTAAGCACTATTGAAGAAATCAGAAGCATAGATGCCATCAAACGTGACTTGGCGTGTTGAAGCGGTGGTACCATTATCCCCAAACACAATACGTAAAGTGTAAGGCAGAGTCAAATCGACTGTTTGAGTGTCTACTGTATAACCAGTTGGAGATCCTTTTAAGTTCGTAACAGGGACTTGAACATCACCCTTTATAAGTTGGATATTTGCTAAAGTGACCGTTGTAGTTGTCGTAAATTGGATGGTATCTTGGTCATCAAAACTGGCAGTCAAAATGGTATGAAAAGTATCCGGTTTGACTGTGTAAATCGTTGTATTTGATTGCAAAATGTAGAAATGATAGTCACCATTGATGACATGCCCATCGCCCGCTCTAAAGTAGCGGTCACCACCTGGTTCTCTTGGACCATCCCAATTGTTTCTTGCTCGAATGATGATTCCAAATTCGGTATCTGCATTAATTTGATAGGTCGAATAAGGTAAATCAAAGGTTGCCCAGGATTGTCCTGAAATGGTTTCCGTGGTTGGAATAATGGCTGAACCGTTGGCATTTCGTTTCCATACCCAAGCGTCCCAAGCATCATAAGCCCCATCGTATCTAAAGTAATGTACATAAACATTCGGTTCTACAGTATCTGCAAAAAGGGATACGGCAAAGACGTTTAAGAATAATAGTGAAATCAATAAAAAAATTTTTTTAAACATACCCAATCCTCCTCAGGTCACATCTTACCATATGCGCACATGCGATGTAAACGCTAACAATTATGAAAGGCGTTACACAAAGAATCCCATGACAAAAGCGTTTACATAGTGTAAAATAGGGTTGAAAGACAAAATAGGAGGAAAGTATGAAAAAAGTATTATTGTTACTTTTGGTAGCGTTTACAGGCTTGTTTTCGATTAATAGAGCTGTTGAAGTAAATGCTGCTGAAGGCGAAAAAGTAGTCATTCATTACTACAAACTAGCGGGCGATTACGATGGTGTCGGCGTTTGGACTTGGGGTAATGGTGATGGCGGTAGTTCAGACGGTATCCCTGCAACTGGCTTTGATGCTGATGGCTGGGCAACTGTTACATTAAACGTTGATAAAGCAACTATGGGAGATACAGGATGGTTTATTCCATTTGGTAGAGGATTCGAAGGTGCACCTATTGGTTCATGGCCTGCATGGGGCGATGGCGCTAAAGACAGTGCTGACGATGGCATCGATGGACAAAACGTATTCTATGATCGCACTGCTTTCAAAGCAAGTTCTGACAAAATTTTAAATGTTTACTTTGTTCAAGGACAAGCATTATCTTATCTTTCTAAGGATCAAGCGTTAATTGCAGCAGGTTTAGCAGTTGAATCGACTACAACACCTGGTCAAATTAACAGCGACATTTTCGTATTGACTTATGTATACTATGATCCAACAGGTTCATACGAAGGTTGGAACATTTGGACATGGGGCGAAGGTGGACTAACCGTTACACCTGAAAACCCAGTACAATTTACTGGCGAAGTCAACATCGAATACAATGGCATTATTGGTAAACACATGATTGCTTATATTCAAATTACTAAAGGTGAAACACTCACTAATCCTACCTTAGGTTTCATTTTAAGAACTGATTCATGGCAAAAGAAATACCCAGAAAATATTGTCTTCGCAATAACCAATGAATTCTTAGCACAAGGTTATGGCAGATTATTCTATCTAGCAGGTGAAGGTCAACTAAGAAGTGGCGATGTTAATGTGTTCTTGGCTGAAGCGTATGCATTCAAAGTCAGCACAGCGGTTGCTTCATCACAAACTCAAATTCAATTAACAGTTAATAAAGATATCAAGACTGTATTGGTTGATGAAGAAGGCGTTAAGACAGTTAATTTCAATAAATCTTGGATTACTTTAAAGGATAAAGATGGTGTTGTTATTCCGGTTGCAGACGTTTTATATGACTCAACAGTCAACGCAACTAAGAACTTTAGCTTAGTATTAGCTGAAGCAAACAAATTAGTTCCAGCTAAAGCACCTTATACAGTAACCTTTAATTATGAATCACAAAGTGCTGATCTACAAGTCGCTTATGACACAGTAGCACCTACATTCACATTAATTGATAGTGCAACACAACGTATTCAAATTGGTTCAACTTGGGCATTGGGTATTTACAGTGCAGATGATGATGTCGATGGCGTAGTTACTCCATTCGTAACAGCTTCTGGTATTGTTGACACAACTAAAGTTGGTACTTACACAGTTACTTTATCTGTTACAGACTCATTAGGTAACGTTGGTACACAAACCATTACTGTTGAAGTTTATGACCCATGTGCTGAAGAAGAAGCAACAGCATTTATGTGGGTAGCAATTTTATTAACACCGCTTGTCCTTGCAGGATTTGCTGTGAAGAAATTTGTGTTATAGGAGGCATAACAATATGAAAAGAATATTAAATATCTCGCTTTCTGCGATGCTAACTGTTGTCATTGCCTCGTTTACAATCTTTGTATTAGCAGGTTGTGGCAATAAAGAAAAACCATGTGTTACACCAACTGGTGGCCAAGTTGTCAACGTTGGCAATATCGTAACACCAAAAGAAAAAGTAACCCTTTGGATCGATGGCGAAGGCTACGGTTCAGCTTTAAAAACTGCTTTTGAAGCTAAATATCCTAACTACATTCTTGAAGTTGAATCCGTTGGTTCTGTTGATACAAGAGCTAAACTTGAACTTCAAGGTAAAGATGGCGCAGACGTTATCGTCTTCCCACATGACCACATTGGTCTAGCATTACAAAGTGAAGTCATTCAAGCTGTTCCTGATACATTAGCAAACAAATTCAGAGATGATATGTTAGATGCTACAATCGTTACAGTTGAAAATGGTGGTAAATTATATGGTGTGCCTCTACAAGCTGAATCTATCGCATTATATGCTAACATGAAGCTTGTTCAACCGTTAATCGACGGTGGTCAATTACCTGCTAATTTCACACTAGATGATATCTTCGCATTAGCAAGAACATACAATAATCCACAACAATCTAAATACCTATTTGGTATTGACATTGATGACTATTATGTCGCACATTTCTTCTTCACATCATTCGGTGTAGAATTATTCGGACCTGCTCATAACGACCCTACTAAACTAGGTGTTGATGACCCAGGTATGCTACAAGCATTAAACTTTATTTATAACGAATATGCTACCAGATTAGATGGTTCTAACCGTGTTAGAATTATGCCAGATACTTCAGTATTAACTGGCGATTACATCAAGAAATCATTCGATGAAGGCAACATGCCATTCATTCTATCTGGTCCTTGGGGTATTGCAGCATCTGCAGATGCAGTTGAATTAGGTACAATCGATCTTAAGATCATGAAGGTGCCACAATTAACTGTTAACGGCGTTAAAGTTGACCCAGTTACATTCTCTGGTGTTCAAGTAGCTGCAGTCAGTGCATACACAGACGTACCTACAGCCGCATTCGCATTATTAGAATTCTTAGCGTCTGAAGAAGGCTTAACTATCATGTACCAAGAAACTGGTAAGTTACCTGCACTTAAAGACATTTCGAATATTCCTGGTCTTGCTGATGACGAATATCTAGCTGGTATCAGTGCGCAATTAGCGTTCTCACAACCAATGCCAAGTATTCCTCAAATGGGCTTCGTATGGAACACATACGCTACAATGTTAGCAGACGTATTCAACGGTACTAAGACACCTGCGGATGCAGTTGCAGCAGCGAAGACAAACTATGAAGGCCTTGCTGGTTTAGGCAAATAATAATTAATTAATCAAAAACTGATGAAAAGCCATGGGTTAACTATGCCTTTTCTTAAAGTTTTTATAAAGGAGCAAGCACGTTATGAAAATGAATAAACTCCCGCATTTTTTGAAAGCATTTGCCTCATCAATCATTTGGGGATTAGGACAGGTATTCAATAAGCAGTTTGTAAAAGCGGCTATTTTTTTACTGATCTTTGTTTCGTTTTTAGGTATCGAAATATCTACAGGCGACTATTTTAATTCAAAACCATTTGATTTATATGCATCTAAAATTGCCGGTGAGTATCTAGGCAGTGAAGCAATTAGAGATAACTCAGGAAATCAAAGTTTTTCACAAGAATTTCCAAGATGGTTACAGTTTAATAATATTAACCCTACTGATACAGAGTGGCAAACATTCTTATCAGACCATAAATTTAACACATCAGATAATAGTGTGAATACAGATAAAATATTGACATTTGTCGGACAGCGTATTCGCAGTATTCATGAAGCTCAAAAGGATGCTCTACTCGCACAAGCAACCACGATTGCTGAAGGAGAAGCATTGACCTATGTTGAAGGGCAAGCAACGGACGCGTTACGTATCCAACTAGGCGATCCGACAGCCACCAAAGTCACACATCCTGTCGAATGGCAAGCACAGTTTGATCGGTTATATCCGAGTTTATATCCAACTAGATTAGAAAATCGAACACTTGTGAATTACGACAGATTGTATAAAAATAAGATGCTAGAGGATAAATTTCTATCTGGTCTTCAAGATTATTTCTCACTTAAATCCACTCAACCAGGCAGTAACTTTATATCCATTACCGGTGATGACTGGAATGAGACATTACTAAGAATTTACTACGAAGCATTTCCAGAAGATTTTGCTGATGTTTACAATACATATGACAATTTTTACTATGAAAGAGGCGGCTTTTTCCTTAAAGGGTTGTGGTCAATCCTAACTTTAGGGGAAGCCCCACAAAGAACCATTGAAGCAAGTTCAAAAGTAAGTTTTTTAATGCCAGATGGCAAAATTGCTTTTAACTATGTTATCAGTGGTCATAACTCAACACAACTATTACTTAGAGGTTTAATTTCTACACTTACTTTATTGTTCTTTGTGTTCTTATATGTTTGGAATATTAAAGATGCTTATAGAACTTCAGTCGAACGACAAAGTGGCAAAAAAATCTCTGAAAGAGAGTATTTTAAAGAATTATATAACAACTCGTTTGAGTATATTGTATTGACTCCGGCGATTATACTATTGACTTATATCACTGTCATGCCAATCTTATTTAGCTTCTTAATTGCTTTTACAAATTACAATAACCAACACATTCCACCAGCACAATTGGTTGACTGGGTAGGCATCAAAAACTTTACTTCCTTATTTTCAATAGCTGGCGGTTCGACCATTCCATTTGGTCAAGTCTTCTGGAAAGTCCTCTCTTGGACATTGGTTTGGGCTGTAGGGGCTACATTCACCTGTTTCTTTGGTGGATTTATTCAAGCGGTTATCATCAATAACAAACGCGTCGTATTCAGAAAAGCATGGCGTGCAGTTCTTATCTTACCTTGGGCTGTACCTGCATTGGTTTCCCAATTAATGTTTAAGGTTATTTTCCACGGTGACGGGATTGTCAACAAATTCCTTGAAACTGCTGGGATTAATGATTTCCTAAGATCAATTGGTAGCTTGGGTCGTCCGATGTCAGAACTCACGGTTGCGACAGCGACATTCATGGATCGAATTATTTATCTAGGGGATCAATCGATCAACTGGTTAGGCAACGAAGTCAATCCTTGGTTTGTTAGAATTTTCATCATTGTATTAAATATTTGGTTGGGTTTCCCATATTTCATGGCGCTCATGAGTGGGGTTATGACCAATATTTCTAAAGAACTTTATGAAGCATCGGAAATTGACGGCGCGACCCCATTAGTCCAGTTTAAGTCGATTACAATGCCGCTTGTACTTTATCAAACATCCCCATTGCTCATCATGACATTCGCCGGAAACTTTAACAACTTCGGGATGATATATTTCATCACTGGTGGTGGTCCAGGTGGCGGTAATGCTCAACGAGCCTATGCGGGTTATACGGATATCCTCATCTCATGGATTTATAAACTAACCACGGATGATAATATTCGTTGGTACTCCATGGCATCTGTGTTCTCAATATTGATTTTCTTAATAATTGGTTCAATCAGTGCATGGAACTTCTTAAGAACCAAATCGTTTAAAGAGGAGGATATGATGTAATATGACAATACTTCCTTATATATTCGGCATTTTAATAGTCGCGATGATGATTAACTTCAGCGTGACCATGACATTCGCGGATTCTAAAAAAATCAAACGTATTACGGTTGCAAAACAGGCGTTTATACCCGTTTATGGACCGATGCAAGTAAGCAAAATGACCTCAGAGTTCAATAATCCAGGGTTGATTTCAAAGCGTTTAAACACCAAAGAAGTCATCTTGATGACAATTAAGTTTTTAGTGCTTGTATTGACCTTTATTTGGGCATTGACACAAATTAACAGTGACATCGTTTTACTCAAGATGTTTGCAGTATTGGTATTATTAGTACTCATGTTTGTGAATCAATCGGTAACGCATTCGATTGCAGATAATCGCGGACAAAACACTATAATAGCAGGATTATTAGGCTTTATACCATTGTTATCTGTAGGATATTATTTGTTGGTACCTTCCAAGCGTAATATCTTAGAACAAACTGTAAGAAAACAGTACTCAGTCAAAGAGTTACTAGGCCGTGGTGTGATTTACGCCGAAATGATTATGTTAGCGTTTGTGGTATTGGTACCAGTAATCTATATCATCGGTACTGCTTTAACCAACTCATCAGAAATTCCATATCGTTTATGGCCAGAAGAAGTCTCATTTAAAAACTTTGAAATTTTATGGACTCAAAAATGGTTTAAAGTTGGACAAATTGAACCGACTAGGGTTTGGTTTATCGAATGGTTTAAGAACACCATCGTGATTGCAATCGTGAACATGGTGGCCAGTGTCCTATTTATAACTGGGGCGGCTTATGTGTTCTCTAGATTTAAATTTAAGGGTAAAAAATTCGGTTTATTGACCATTATGATTATGCAAATGTTCCCAACCTTCTTAGGATTGGTTGCGATGTACATTTTATTTGATACATTCGGGTTATTAAATAAACCATTAGCATTGGTAGTTATTTATACGGCAGGCGCGATTCCATTCAACGTATGGCTGATCAAGGGGTACTTACAAGGCATTCCAAAAGACTTGGATGAATCCGCAACCATCGATGGCGCAAATAAACTACAAATTTTCTTTAAGATTATCCTGCCATTATCGTTACCGATTTTGACATTTGTCGCCGTTGGACAGTTTATGGCACCATGGCTAGACTATATTCTACCGAGCTACATTTTAAGAGGTACAGGTGCGAATGCATCTAAGGGCTGGACCATCGCAATTGGTTTATTCAGATTCCTAGAATCTGGTAACTCATTGTACAGACCGACTCTATTCGCAGCAGGGGCGCTCGTCATTGCAGTACCGATTACGATACTGTATATTGCGTTCCAAAAGTATCTCATCGAAGGTATGACTGCTGGCGCAACGAAAGGATAATCGGACATGATAACAAAAATCAAAAAAGAATTATTATTAAACAGAGAATCGTATTTGATCATTTTAGGCGCATTCATTCATTTTCTATTCTTCTTCCTATTTGAATTCAAGAAAATAAATGTACCAAACCCAGACATGGAAATTGCAGGGTTAACCATTGTATTCAGAATGTTTATCTTTATAGCGACCTTATATTTTGGTCTAAAGCTTAAAGATATCGCAGATGATAATAAAGCACTGTCAGTCGGATTATTCGTTATAGCTTTAGTAGCGATTATTCCAAGTGCAGACCGTATAACTAATTTTGTTCCAGTTGTTCTATGGTTAGCTGTATCTATTTATATCATGATTAAATATAAAGTTTTTAGCAAGAAATAAATCAAACAAAAACCTACCAGTTTTCCAAAACAGGTAGGTTTTTTTCATCATTTGCATTAAAACAATCCTGAAAATGGTATCTATCAAGTATTTTTTGTTTTTAACTTGTTTGAGGGTATTGTTTAATATATAATATTAAGCTAGGAAGTGATATTATGGAAAACCATTCAAATTTTATTAAAACCATCATGATTCAAGACCTAGAATCGAAAAAACACACCGATATTATTACCCGTTTCCCACCGGAACCAAACGGTTATTTACATATTGGCCATGCCCGCGCAGTTATCAACAACTTTGAGCTTGCGAAGAACTTTGGCGGTAAGACCAATCTTAGATTTGACGATACCAACCCTGGTAAAGAAGATGTAGAATACGTGAACGCCATCATTGAAGATATCAAATGGTTAGGTTACACACCATCTAATATTTACTATGCATCTGACTACTTTGGTGAGATGTATAAACGCGCAGTACTACTCATTCAAAAAGGCTTAGCTTATGTCGATGATTTAACTGCAGAAGAAATCTCCAAAACGAGAGGTAACTTAACTACACCTGGTGTTGAATCTAAGAACCGTAATCGTCCAATTGAAGAAAACTTAAGACTTTTTGAAGCGATGAAAAATGGCGAATTTAAAGAGGGTGAAGTTGTACTTCGTGCGAAGATTGATATGTCGAGTCCGAATATGAACATGCGTGACCCTGTTTTATACCGTATCAGTTATGCAGAACACCACAATACAGGCAAACAATGGTGTATTTACCCAATGTATGACTATGCCCATCCACTCGAAGACGCGATTGAAGGAATTACCCATTCTCTTTGTAGCTTAGAGTTTGAAGACCATAGACCGCTTTATGACTGGGTAGTACGTGAAACCGAAATGCCACTTGTTCCTAGACAAATCGAATTCGGTCGTTTATCGATTGAAAACACAGTGATGTCTAAACGCTATTTAAAACAACTTGTTGATGAGAAGAAAGTCATTGGTTGGGACGACCCACGAATGCCTACCCTCTCTGGGATGAGAAGAAGAGGTTATACCCCTGAAGCCATTCGTAACTTCATTTTAGGTACAGGGTTATCTAGAATTAACACAACCGTTTCTACAGAAATGCTTGAGTCCTTCTTAAGAGATGACTTATCAGTGAATACGGTTAAGATGATGGGTGTGGTGGATCCGCTTAAAGTGACCATCACTAACTATCCAGAAGGCCAATTCGAAACTTTATCGGTACCATTCGATGTGAACCGTCCTGAACTAGGTAATAAAACCGTATTCTTTGGCAGAGATTTATACATCGAAAGAGAAGACTTTATAGAAGAAAAACCAAATAAAAACTGGAAACGTTTGGCTAAAGATGTTGAGGTTAGACTATTCCATGCTTACTTCATCAAATGTACAGATGTTATTAAAGACGCTTTTGGAAACATTACAGAAATTCTCGCAACCTACGACCCTGAAACCAAATCAGGTAGTGGATTTGATCAAAGAAAACCAAATGGAACCATTCACTTTGTATCTGCACATAACGCAATCAAAGCACAATTCAACCTATTTGGACCACTAGTATTCGATGGGGACACCCCATTTATGGAACGCTTAAATCCGGAATCCTGGATAAAGAAACATGGATTTATTGAAGCTGCGTTCTCAGAAGCACTGCCAACCAAGTCATTCCAATTGATGCGTGTGGGCTACTTCACATTTGATAAACTATCGAACACAAACGATGTACAACTCAATCGCATTGTTGAATTAAAGAGTTCATTCCAAAAATAAAAAGGGGTTAAATCCCCTTTTCACTTTAAGGAGTTAAATATGCAGTTAAAAGGATTAAACGATCATCAAATCCAAGCTGTCAAAGCGCTTGAAGGGGCTGTAGCAGTCATCGCTGGGGCGGGGTCTGGGAAAACCAGAACCCTAACTTATCGAATCGCGAATATGATTGACAATAACATATTCCCTTCAAGTATACTCGCTGTGACATTTACGAATAAAGCCGCACGTGAAATGAAAGAACGCGTCGTTGACCTAATCGGGCCTCAGGGTTTCGCACCGATGATATCTACATTCCACAGTTTTTGTGCGCGCTTTTTGAGAGATGAGATTGAACACTTAGGCGATACCTATACCAGACACTACCTCATCTTAGATGAAGATGACGCGAAACAAGTGATTCGTGACACAGTTAAAGAGTTAAATCTAGATCCTAACCGATATAATTCAAATCGATTAAAGGATTATTTCTCCAAAGTGAAAAATGGTCAATATGATTCATTAGAATACGAGGAAGAAAAAGTCTTCATCAAGTATAATGAGTATTTAAAAGTCAATAATTCGATGGATTTTGACGATTTGTTGAATTACACACTTAAGATTCTAAAAGAGAATAAAGCGGTTTTAGATATGTTTCAAGAGCGTTACAAGTATATCCTCGTGGATGAGTTCCAAGATACCAATATCATTCAATATGAATTGATTCTATTGCTTGGAAGTAAATATAAAAATGTCTTCATCGTTGGTGACCCAGATCAAAGTATTTATGGTTTTAGAGGCGCGAATTATGAAAACTACACATTCTTTTTACGCGACTTCAAACCTCAAATTATTGTCTTAGATCAAAACTATCGTTCATCGATGCACATTCTAACGGCAGCAAACAACTTAATTTCGAACAATCGAAATCGTAAAACCGATAAACTGTTGAAATCCGATTTGGGTGATGGACCACTTGTGATTAAAGAAGTGCGTGAATCCGATAAGGATGAAGCTTATTTTGTTGCGAGAGCTATAGAAATCTTAGTTCATGGTGGTTATCAGTTTAAAGATATTGCAGTATTATACCGCTCAAACGCAATCGGAAGAATCTTTGAAGAAGCATTCTTAAGATACAACATTCCGTATATCATTTACGGTGGGATTTCCTTCTTTTCAAGAAAAGAAATTAAAGATATGCTTTCCTATATTAGACTCGCTTTGTTTGAACATGATAACATTTCTTTAAAGCGTATCATCAATACACCAAGAAGAAAAATCGGTCAAACCACGATTTCTAAATTAGAAGCCTACGCAGCCATTCACCACATTTCAATGTATGAAGCGATTGATCGTATCAACATTGGTGGACAAACAAGAGAAGCTCTACAATCTTTCAAAAAAATCATTCAAGTCTTAAGAGACGAAATCACACAAATATACGATTTAACTCAAGTAGTTGATCTTGCTTTACAACTCACAGGCTATGAAGAAATGCTTAGACTAGAAGGTAATGAAGGTAAAGACCGTTACGATAATATTCAAGAATTGAAGTCCATTTTCTATAATGGAGCAGTCGATTATAAAGGTACAAACCTAGAAAAAATCGAACAGATTCTGGATGATATGGCCCTTAAAACAGACCTTGATTTAGAAGATGATAAGAATACTGTGAAGGTAGCGACTATCCACCAAGTTAAAGGATTAGAGTTTAAGGCAGTATTTATGGTTGCAATGGAAGAAACTGTATTTCCAAGTGATATAAGTGGTTCATTTACAGAAATCGAGGAAGAGAGACGAGTTGCTTATGTCGGTGTCACTCGCGCAAAAGAAAGGCTAATTCTTTCTCATGCTAAACAAAGGTTCCGTTATGGGCAAACTCAATACAACTCGCCATCCCGATTTATCGAGGATATGGACTTAGAGAAGAACAAAGAAAAACGTCTTGTTGTTGAACAAGAAGTTGCACCAGAAGTTGTCCAAGATGATATCCATGTTGGCGACTCCGTTTTACATGAAAAATATGGTAAGGGTGTTGTCGTGATGAAAAACGATGAGATCACCCGTGTAGCATTTTCTATCGAATTTGGTATTAAATTATTCACAACAGGACATCAAGCGTTAAAGAAGATAAAATCTGAAAATTAGAATAATTATTCATATTTAAAATAACACGTGATAAAATGATCAAACTAGAGACCTTGAGGGGTCTCTTTTTTTACTCAACTAAAGTGAACTATAGAACAAGGGTACGAAACCACCCTATTTCAGTCCGAAATAGTACAAAACATCTAAATTTTAAAGGTCTTATAGAATTGGATGAAGAAAATTTCAAAAATATATTTATACGAGAACGCTGTTAAATCGCAACATAGAGCCATTAAAAATTAGACTCTAGTTAAAATATTTACAACGTTTTTAGCAGAGTATTGAAGACGAGTATTGTGAACTACTAAGCGTTTAGGATGGTCTACCATACTGTTGAAAACGCCCTAAAATAGACATTTGAAATTAATGAATGTGTCAACCAAGCCATTTACAGCCTATAACTTAGAATTGACCTTTAAGGGTCGATTGTTGTGTTCTGCAATACCTATTTTTTTAAGGTCTTTTTGAACCAAATAATCCTATTCAACTAACTATTAACCGAAGAAGAGATCACCTATTATCGATATGATAATCGATTTGCAATTAATGTAAGAAGTTTCATCGATCTAATAACATAAAAGTAAAATTAAAGTAATAAATATATAATAATTGTATACATTATTTAGGGTGATTTATTCATGTTAAATAATAATCAAAGCGAAGCTGTTATTACACAACACAAACGTGTATTTGTCGTTTCTGGTGCGGATACAGGTAAGACTACAGTCATATTCAATCGTATTAACCAGTTAATCGAGAATAAAGTCGATTCGTGTTCGATTTTATTCATCTCATTTACGAGAAGAACAATCAGCGACATAAAAATGAAGTTTAATCAGTGTGCTGATAATCCCGTAATAAAGACATTTCATGGGTTGGCATTTTCAACACTTAGTACTACTTTTTCAAAACAACTCGTTAATCATCAATCTGACTTATTTATGGATTTTGATCAACCTACGCTCACCCAAATATTAGTCAAAAAACAAGAATTCAAAATCATGAATGTGTCAACCAAGCCAAAAACAGGTTATCAAATGATTTTAGATGAAAATAACCTATTTGACTACCCTGATTTAGAGATTGATTACCTAAGCTACCTCAAGGATATAAACCACCAGAAGACCATTCAAAACCAGTATAAATACATCTTTGTAGATGAAGCCCAAGATATGTCAAAAATTCAGGTTGAAATTTTGAACCTTATGGTAAATGAAGATACACATCTCTTTTTTGTAGGTGATCCCGACCAATCGATTTATGGCTTTCGAGGATCGATACCCAATCAAGTTCGAATTCTCATTAAGCTATTCAAGTGTCATACCTATACCTTGGTGGATTGTTACAGATGTACTAAATCGGTTTTAGAGGTTGCGAACAAGCTCATTGCACATAACACTAAAAGGGTTAAAAAAGACTTAGTACCTCATCAAAAGCATCTTGGATTGGTTGAGTATCATCAGTTTAGTAATACTAAGAAAGAAGCCCTTTTTGTACTATCAAAAATTCGCGAATTTCTACATCAAAAAATGGCTCTAACAGATATGGTTATTTTAGTTAGAAACCATTATATGTCGAATGATATAAAAACCTTACTGTCTGAGGGCTATTATAATGACATTGCTTGTATGTCGATTCACCAGGCGAAAGGTCTAGAGTTCAAGATTGTTTTCATTATGGGTATTGAAGATGGACCGAATACATCTAGACGAGTTATTGAAGAAGAAAGACGGTTGATGTTTGTTGCTGTTACAAGAGCTAAAACGCATTTGATTATGACATCACCCTCCGAAACTCGAGTACCTAGATTTATCAAAGAAATGAAAATGATTATTATAAAACACAAAGGTGAGTTGTCAAATGTGATTTAGGTCCCCTTAAATATGTTATAATATTTACGGTGATTTTTATGGACATTAAGAAACGAATGATGGCGCTTGAAGAAGCGATTGAAAAAGCGAATTATGAATACCATACATTAGACAAACCAACCATTTCTGATTTTGAGTATGACCTCTTAATGCAGGAACTGATTGAGTTGGAATCGAAACACCCTGAATTTAAGAGCGCATCCTCACCGACTCAAAAAGTGGGTGGTGTGATTCTGGATAAATTCAATAAGGTGGTTCACGAACGTCCGATGATGTCGTTATCAAATGCGTTCAGCGATCAAGACTTATTAGATTTTGATGAACGTGTTCAAAAAGAAGTAAGTGGATATACTTACAATATGGAACTCAAAATTGATGGTCTCGCAATTAACCTCAAATATATCGATGGGGTTTTTGTCAGTGCATCTACACGTGGTGATGGGGTTGTTGGTGAAGATGTGACCTCAAATGTTAAGACGATTAAAAGTCTACCAATGAGACTTTCACTACCTTTAACACTTGAAGTTCGAGGTGAGGTATTTATGCCTCACAAGAGTTTTGAGAAAGCGAATGAAGAACGTGCTAAGGAAGGCTTAGAACTTTTTAGAAACGCCAGAAACGCTGCTGCAGGTACCATTAGACAATTAGATTCATCAGTCGTATCCAATCGAGGGTTGGACATTTTTTGTTACACCCTTGTAGATGCTGAAAAGTACGGTGTAAATACGCAAAGTGGTGTTTTAGATTATCTCAGCAAGCTTGGATTTAAAACCAATCCAAAGAATGTTGTAAGTAAAGACATCCAAGGCGTCATTCATCAAATCCGTGTTTACGATGAACTCAGAAAAAACTTACCTTATGATACCGATGGTGTGGTCATAAAGGTGAATGAACTATCTAAATATCAACAAATCGGTCAAACTGTGAAATACCCAAAATGGGCGATAGCTTATAAATTCGCACCAGAAGAAGTCACGACGCGTTTAAATGCGATTACATTCCAAGTAGGACGTACTGGTGTCATCACACCGGTGGCGGAATTAACACCTGTATTAATTTCGGGATCAATGGTAGCCCGTGCTACTCTACACAACGAGGACTATATCAAAAACTTAGATATCGAAATCGGTGATGAAGTAATTGTTAGAAAAGCAGGCGAAATCATTCCTGAAGTCGTAAAACCGGTACTAGAAAAACGCGAAAATACAATTCCTTTCAAAATGATTGACCACTGCCCAAGTTGTAACTCTAAGTTAACTCGAACTGAAGGCGAAGCAGATTGGTTTTGTGAAAATCCATTATGCCCTGCACAACATGTGGGGAAACTCATTCACTTTGCGAGCCGTCCTGCAATGAACATCGATTCCTTAGGTGAGAAGATTGTAGTTCAACTTTATGAAGCTGGATACATTAAAGATTTCTTAGATATCTATAAACTAAAAGAGTATCGAAATGAATTGATTGAACTTGACCGTATGGGTGACAAAAAGGTAGATAACCTGCTCATGGCGATTGAAGCTTCAAAACAAAATAGCCTCGATAAACTCCTTTTTGGATTAGGTATTAACCATGTTGGAGCGAAAGTAGCTAAATTACTATTAAAAAAATTTCCTTCTTTAGAAGCACTCAAAGCGGCTTCTTTTGAGGCACTGACTTCAGTGGATGATATTGGCGCTGCGATTGCGAATAGTGTCATTCAATACTTTAGCAGTGAGTATGCAACACATCTGATCGATACACTACACGAATTGGGTATTCAAACCTCGATGCCTCAAAGCGAATCGAAAACGAGCCCTCTATTCGAAAATAAAACATTTGTCCTAACGGGTAAACTTGAACTGTTTACACGAGAAGAAGCTTCCTCAATCATCGAATCCTTAGGTGGTAAAGTGAGTGGATCTGTTTCAAAAAAGACAGATTATGTTTTAGCAGGCTCTGATGCAGGTTCTAAACTTGAAAAAGCGAATGCGCTCGGTGTAACGGTATTGGATGAACAAACATTTAAGGAGATGATTCCGAGTGAGTAACAACGATTATATAGTCATTAAGGGTGCTAAAGAAAACAACCTTAAGAATATTGATTTAACCATACCTAAAAATAAGCTTATAGTTATGACAGGATTATCCGGATCAGGGAAATCCAGTTTGGCTTTTGATACACTTTACCAAGACGGACAAAGACGCTATGTTGAATCCTTATCCAGTTATGCCCGTCAGTTTTTAGGGTCATTCGAAAAACCCAATGTTGATAAAATCGATGGATTAAGTCCTGCGATTTCGATTGATCAAAGAACCACTTCTAAGAACCCTCGTTCAACAGTAGGTACAGTAACAGAAATATACGACTACCTTCGTTTGATGTATTCGAAGATTGGGATTCCTTATTGCCCAGGCACAGACATTCCACTATCAAAACAGACAATCGAAGAAATGACCAATCGTGTCCTAGATTTAGGTGAAAATACCCGTGTCATGGTCCTTAGTCCAGTGGTTAAACTTCAAAAAGGGACACATAGAAAAACACTCGAACAATTCGTCAAAGATGGCTTCGTCAGAGCGATTATCAATAACGAACTTGTCGATCTTGAACCGATCTTAGATTTGGATAAAAACAAGAAGCATGACATTTCTTTAGTCATTGACCGTATTGTGATCAAAGACGATGTCAGAAGCCGTTTGTATGATGCTATTGAATTGGCTGCGAATAAGTCTGGTGGGTTTGTCGAAGTCCAAATTGTGGGCGGTGAGAAACTCACATTTAGTGAAACCTATGCGTGTCCAGACAGTGATTTCACAATTCCAGACTTAGAACCAAGACTGTTCTCATTCAACTCCCCTATTGGTGCGTGTCCTGAATGTAATGGGTTAGGTAAAAAACTCACCGTATCTGAGGATTTAGTCGTCAATTTCAACCGTAGTCTAAACGATGGTGGGATTGTCCCATATCGCAATCAAGACGATGAAAATCTCCAAGCTCTTGAACTTCAAATTGTGTGTAAACACTACAACATCGATATGGATATTCCAATTAAAGATATTGAAAGAGAAAAACTCGATATTATATTATATGGTTCTAAAGATAAAATTCATTTTAAACTCCAAAGTTCATCCGGACGCGTTCACGAAACCGTACGTATCTATGAAGGTGTAATAACCAACTTATCCAGACGTTATATCGAAACCAGCAGTACCTGGATTCGTGAATGGATTGAATCGTATATGACTGAACAGGTTTGTCCAGTTTGTGAAGGGAAACGTCTTAACAAAGCGGCTTTAAGCGTCAAGATTGATGGCTTGAATATCGCTGAATTAACCGACATGAGTGTCGAACAAATCCTCATTCGAAAAGAGCGTTTCAAACTTACTAGCCAACAACAAAAGATTGCTGAAAGTATTATCAATGAAGTCAATGCACGCCTAACATTCTTGAAAGATGTCGGTCTCGAATATTTGACCTTATCACGTGAAGCTGCGAGTCTTTCGGGTGGCGAAGCACAACGTATTAGACTGGCTACACAGATTGGATCCAAACTTTCTGGGGTTTTATATGTCCTAGATGAACCTTCAATTGGACTACACCAAAAAGATAATCAAAAACTAATCGATACACTTAAGAAGATGCGCGATTTAGGTAACACTCTAGTCGTTGTTGAACACGATGAAGAAACCATGATGGCTGCCGATTATTTAATTGATATTGGTCCAGGTGCGGGTGTACATGGGGGTGAATTAGTCGCTGCAGGTACCCCTCAAGAAGTGATGGATAACCCAAAGAGTATCACGGGTCTGTATTTGTCCGGTAAACTTAAAATAGACGTACCAACAGAACGTCGTAGTGGTAATGGTAAATTTATTACCGTACAAGGTGCGTCTCATAATAACCTAAAGAATATTGATGTGTCTTTCCCACTCGGAAAATTGGTCTGTGTGACTGGGGTTTCGGGTTCTGGTAAGTCATCACTTGTAAATGAAATTTTATATAAAGGGATTCATCGAATGCTTTATAAGACAAAAGATGAACCTGGTAAACATAAAGCTATTATTGGTGTTGAAAACGTCAACCGAATCATTGATATCTCTCAAAGCCCAATCGGCCGTACACCACGCAGTAACCCTGCGACTTATACAGGTGTTTTTGACGATATCCGCGATGTGTTCTCGATGACGAACGAAGCGAAAGTAAGAGGTTATCAAAAAGGCCGTTTCTCCTTTAACGTTAAAGGTGGACGCTGTGAATCCTGTGGTGGGGATGGTATGAAGCGCATTACGATGCATTTCCTACCAGACGTTTATGTACAATGTGAAGCTTGTGGTGGGACCCGTTATAACCGTGAAACACTACAAGTTAAGTATAAAGGTAAGAACATTTCTGAAGTCTTAGATATGACGATTGAAAATGCATTAGACTTCTTTGAGAATATTCCAAAGATTAGAGAAAAGCTCCAAATCATATTTGACGTTGGTTTGGGCTATATGACACTTGGTCAATCCGCAACCACTCTATCGGGTGGGGAAGCTCAAAGGGTTAAACTCGCTTCTGAACTATATAGACGTATCACACCTGAAACACTATATATACTCGACGAACCAACTACCGGTCTTCATACCGATGACGTCAAACGTTTAATGAGTGTGATCAACCGGATTGTCGATGAAGGTGCGACCTGCGTCATCATCGAACATAACTTAGATGTGATCAAGAGTGCAGACTATATTATCGATTTAGGTAAGGAAGGCGGTTCATCCGGTGGAAACATCGTCGTGACCGGTACACCGGAAGACATCATTCAATGTGAAGATTCTTATACTGGGGCCTACCTTAAACCGCTTTTATTGGGTAAATAATGATGGCTAAGAAAGGGTTTAAATCGTTTTTAAAGGGCGATTCCTACTCGATGAGTTATTTGACTGCAGTTATCATCAATGCGTTAGCCATGTCAACGACTATTGGTCTCACAGGACAACTCGAAGTGAGTTCAATCGAAGGCTTTATCGTCTTCGTTATTTTCTTTACACTTTTAGATACCATGATTAACCTCATGATTAGACGTTACTTTTTCAAGTGGGTTGTCCAATCCTTAGGTCTGATTTACGCACTGTTTGGTTTCTTGGTGATATTCCTTACAGAACAAGTAGTGCCAGATATTCATTTTAAAACCATATTTGGACTCATCGGGTTCAGTGTGTTTTTCTTAGTACTACGATTATTGATGAACTATACCTATGAACGCACTAAAGGGCGAAAGAATGAGAGGGCATGATATGAACGGCATTAAAGTAATACATTTAGTCAAAGACAATCAGTTATCCATCCTAGCAGGAAATCAAGGACTTGAGAATTATATTTACGAAGATATGATTTCAAGACCAGGGATTGAACTCGCTGGGTTTATGGATTTCTTTGATGCGAAACGTGTCATTTTGATTGGGTCTAAAGAAAATTCGTTCTCGAATTTATTCTCATTAACCCTACAAGAAGAACGTATTCGTGATATTTTCAGCCATCGACCACCCGCAGTTATCTTTTCTGTGAATGTCGATGTGTCACCACTATATATCCGCTTAGGCGATGAATATGGCATTCCGATTCTCAAATCCAATTTGAGAACCACCGCGCTCAACTCAAAACTCTATTCCTATCTTCAAGAAAAACTCACTGAACGTAAAACAGTTCACGGGGTGTTAATGGATATTGGGGGATTGGGTACACTGATTATTGGTAAGAGCGGAATTGGTAAGAGTGAAACCGCACTTGAACTGATTAAGCGTGGGCATATCTTGATCTCCGATGACCGAGTCGATGTATATCAAAAAGATGTCGGTATCCTAATTGGTCAAGCGCCAAAGATTCTCGAACGCTATCTTGAAATTAGAGGCATTGGTATTGTCGATGTCGTCTCGATGTTTGGGGTAGGTGCTTACCGCGAAACGAAGAAAATTCGCTTGGTGGTTGAATTAGAAAAATGGGAAGAAAATAAATACTATGACCGTTTAGGCTTAGATTTAGAAACGACCAAGTATTTTGACACCGAAATTCCAAAAGTAACGATTCCTGTCTTACCCGGTAGAAACGTCGCGACGCTTGTCGAAAGTGCTGCGATGAATGAAAAATTGAAATATATGGGGTATCACGCGGCGTTTAACTTAACACGCGAAATCACCCGACATATGAAAAAACAGGAGGAGAATCACAATGAATAAAGTACTCGAACATATTAAGAAACACAAACGTAACTATAGTATTGTTTCAGCAATGGTCGCTTGGTTTGTATTACTATTATTAATCGCTACACGCGGTAGTGCACCTTACGATTCCGCTGCGATTTCTTTTAGAGGTACCGATTATGTACAATGGTACGCAGTTTTTATCCTAACAGGGATTGTATTCGCAGCCATTTTAGCTATGGAAGAAGCTGATTTAATTGGTGTTAAACGTGACGATATTTACGATGGTTTACTCTTCGCTGTACCTTTAGCGATTGTCGGAGCACGCTTATACTATGTGATTTTTGACCCGAACGGATCTTATGATAGCATTTGGGATGTTTTAGCCATCCGAAATGGTGGTTTAGCGATTCATGGAGCAGTCATTGTAACACTCGTATTCATCATCGTATTCACTAGAATTAAGAAGTTATCCATATGGAAGCTACTTGATTTACTCGCACCTGGTTTCTTAGTTGGCCAAATCTTAGGTCGCTGGGGAAACTTTATGAATCAAGAAGCGAATGGAATCGCAACCACACGTGATTTCTTAAGAAACACCTTAAAATTACCAAAGTTTATTGTTGATAACATGTACTTCTTTGATTCAAACGTTGGTGAAACCAATTACTACCATCCAACCTTCTTATATGAAGGCGTATGGAACTTCTTTGGTTTAATCCTCATGCTGGTCCTTAGAAGAAGAAAAGGTTTAAAATCAGGTGATTTGATTGGTGTTTATTTAATTTGGTACGGAATTGGTAGAGCGGTCATCGAACAGTTCTTAAGAACAGACCCACTCATGTTAGGTAATACCGATATCCGAATCAACGTGTTGAATTCAATATTATTGTTCGTTGGCGGCGGAATCGCGTTATTGGTATCTAAACGCATTTTCTTAAAAGACCTTCCAGATTATGTCGATACCATTACACCGAGGATTTTCAAATGATTGATACCGTTTTGTTTGACTTAGACGGTACTCTCATTGATTCAAACCGCTTAATCATTACCGTATTTAAATACGTATTTGAAACTGAACTCCCACAATTCAAATTAACACATTCAGATTATGTCCGTTTTATTGGACCTACCCTCAGTCAGAGTTTGGTGAATTACGTTTCAGACGAACAAGAAATTCAAAGGTTAATCCAAGTATATCGTAAGAAAAATATAGAACTACACGATACCTTTGTGAAGCCTTTTGATGGGGCGTTACAACTCTTGATTGAACTCAAAAAAAGAGGTATTCAAACCGGTGTGGTTTCTTCAAAAATGCACTTTCTCGTTGAACGTGGATTAAAGGTTACAGGATTACTACCGTATATTGATATCATCATTGGTATGGATGACGTGGTCAATCATAAACCACACCCAGAGCCCATTCATAAAGCTTTAAGTCTATTCGATGATTTTGAGGATGCTATATATGTAGGTGACCATCCGAATGACATCCTTGCAGGAAAAGCGGCTGGGATAAAAACGATTGGGATGAACTACAGCTGGAATTTAGAAGATTTAAAAGCAACACAAGCAGATTATTATTTAGATTCACTCATACAAATTTTAGAGGTGATATAAATGGTTGATTTAGTGATTATCGGTGCTGGTCCTGCAGGTTTAACCGCAGCCATCTACGCGATGCGTGCGAATTTGAAAACTGTTATAATTGAAAAAAGCGCTCCAGGGGGACAAATTGTTAACACTGGAGAAATCGAGAACTATACGGGATTTACGAAACTCTCTGGTGGAGACCTGGCTTTGAACATGTTTAATCACGCGATGTCTTTAGGTGTGGATTATGCTTATGGCGATGTCGAATCTGTAATAAAGAAAGACAACATATTCCATGTGAAAACTGAAAGTGAAACCTATATTTCTAAAGCCGTTATTGTCGCGTCCGGTATGATTCAAAGAAAACTTGGATTAGAACACGAAGAGATGTTATCCTCAAACGGGATTAGCTGGTGTGCCATCTGTGACGGACCTATTTATAAAGGTGAAAATGTTGTTGTGGTTGGTGGTGGGAATAGCGCTGTCGAAGAAGCTTCATACCTCTCAACCTTGGTGAATCATTTAACGATTATACAAAATCTACCGCATTTTACAGCGGATAAAAAAGCGATTGATCACCTCATGAAACAACCCAATGTAACAGTGATTTTTAATACTTTAGTGACCCGTTTTGTCGTTGAAGCAGATAAGATTACAGGGGTTGAAGTCACCGATAACGATACTAAAGAAACCCAAATTATCCCATGTAAAGGAGTCTTCGAATACATCGGATGGCTACCTAATACGTATATGTTAAAAGGCTTAAATATCACCAATCCTTGGGGATACATTGAAGCCAATGAAAAGATGGAAACCGCGATACCAGGGCTTTTCGCAGCCGGTGATGTTCGCGTTAAACAAATCAGACAAGTCGTCACCGCTACCGCGGATGGTGCGATCGCAGTACAAAATGTTTTAAAATATTTAGAAGCTAGGGATTAATTATGTCATTTGCTAGAACGGTTAAAGATGAGATTGTTAAAATCCGAACGGATGCGAAAGCACAACTCGCTGAGTTATCTGCACTACTTCACTTAAATACAGATATCCATCTGACGAGTGAAGGTGTCCACTTAGAATTTCACACAAACAACCCATCCATTGCGAGAAGGTTTTTCGTTTTAATTAAAAATATGTATGAAGCAAAAACGGAAATCATCTCTAAGAAAACCATGAAGCTAAACAAGAAAAGTGGTTACTTAGTATTGGTTAAAAGTCATGTGAATAAGATCATGGATGAACATTCAATGGTGGACCAAAACGTTATGGAATATGAATTTTTAACCGAAACAGACGAAGAGAAAAAAGCGTATTTAAGAGGGGCATTTCTCGCCACGGGGTCAGTCAATGATCCAATTAAACCTACATACCATCTAGAGTTATTTGTCATGAATAAAACAGACGCTATATTTATTCAAAGGTTAATGAATCACTTTGATTTGAATGCAAAAATAACAAAGCGCAGACAAGGATTGATTGTCTATCTAAAGGAATCAGAAGCCATCAGTGCCTTCTTAAGTGCAATCGGTGCGTTTGAAGCGGTCTTCAAGTTCGAAGATGAACGCATTAAACGCGACTTCAATAACTCCATTAATCGTTTAATCAATATTGAGATTGCTAACGAGAAAAAAACCATTGAGGCTGCGAACGATCAACTCGAAGATATTGAATTGATCAAAGCGAATAAAGCCTTAGGGACTATTGATTCAAAGCTTAAGGATACCATTCGATTAAGAGAAGCTTATCCAGAAGCTTCATTATCTGAGTTAATCGAAAAGTATGAGGAAGAAACCGGTCAGAAGATATCAAAATCAGGAATGAATCATAGACTCATGAAAATAAAAGCCTTAGCAGAATTTATTCGGGAGGGCAAAAAATGATGAAAACCGGCATCGACTTAGTCGAAATCGAACGTATTGAAAAAGCCTTCAGTGAGGCATTTGTTCAACGCATACTTGCACATAAGGAACTAGAATATTTTCATTCAATCCATAATGAACATAGAAAAATGACTTTCTTAGCGGGGCGATTTGCAGCTAAGGAAGCTCTGTTCAAAGCATTAAAACAAGGCGATTTAACTTTGAACTTTAAAGATATTTGCATCTTAAATGATGCACATGGTGCACCTTACTTTGAAGCATTTCCTAATCGAGAAAGGTATCATTTAGAGTTAAGTATTTCACATACAGACCACTACGCCGTGGCAATCGTCTTACTTGAAATAAAGGAATAATTACCATATTCTATAATCAACTTGTAAGAACTCTGTATTTTTTGTATAATATCATAGGAATGAGGAGAGATTAACATGCCGCGCGTTACAAATACAAAGAAACCAATTGAAAAGAAATCAGCTAAATCAGCAGTTAAAAAAAGCAATAAAACCAACAAAATCATTCTTTTTTCAGTATTAGGTGTTTTATTAGTCGGATTAGGTGCACTCACTTATTGGATTATTGATACTTATATATTAAAAGAATCTGAACCAAACTATGAACGATTCGTTGATGTCGAATCCATTAAACCAATCACTTTAGACAATTATAAGTGGTTACTTGGAGACAATGAAGAAGATGCTTTAACCGGTGTAAATCATAATGTTTATGTTTACATTTATAATGGGAATTTCAAGGAATGCACCGTGTGTGAATCCTTAGAAAGTGCTGTTATCGAAGCCGCAAACGCTGCAGCTGAAAAAGGCTATTCCTTCTATGTTATTGACTACAATGACAAAGATAATAAAGGATTAGTTGAATACATTCAAGGTCTATTCTTACCAAACAGACCTGCGCTTATTCATATCGAAGGCGAAGCTTTAGCATCCGAAAATGCAATTTCTACTAGCCCAACAGCCATTTTATCAGTACTAAACCAAATCAAAAATTAAAAAGGGCGAATAAGCCCTTTTTGTCCGAAAAAGGTGGAATAAACTATGGATCAATTATTAGTAAAAGAAATAGCGAATACGCTGTCAATCAAGGAAAAACAAATTGAATCGGTTTTAAATTTATTGGATGAGGGAAATACGATTCCATTTATCGCACGTTACCGTAAGGAAGTTACTGGTGGCTTAGATGAAGAACAAATCAATGAAATTCACAAGTCCTGGGAATACGGTGTTAACCTCTTAAAACGTAAAGAAGATGTCATCCGTTTAATTGAAGAAAAAGGGATGATGACCGATGAACTTCGAAAAAACATTCTAAATTCTACTAAGCTTGTCGAAGTGGAAGACTTATACCGCCCGTATAAGGAAAAGAAAAAAACAAAAGCAACTGAAGCCATCGCGATGGGTTTAGAGCCACTCGCGAAACTCATATTAACGTTCCCAAATCAAATCGATTTGAATGCGGAAGCGAAGAAGTATATTAACGATCAAGTCCTTACTATTGAAGACGCATTAACCGGTGCTAAATACATTATTGCTGAACAAGTGAGCGACAATGCAGATTACCGTAAAGCCCTCCGTGTTGAGATGGAAGTCGATGGTTTAATCACTTCGAAAGTGAAGAAAAACGGCGAACAACTCGACGAAAAACACACTTACGAAATGTATTATGATCATGTCGAAAAGGTTTCAAAAGTTGCACCACACAGGGTGTTAGCGATGAATAGAGCCGAAGATGAAAAAATCATATCGATATCTATTGACAGTAACACACCTGCTATGTTAAAATATCTCGGTTCAAAAATTCTAACCAATTTAAACTCACCTGTGGTACCCGTTGTAGAGGCTGCGATAGAAGACGCCCTCAAGCGTTTAATCTATCCAAGTTTAGAGCGTGAAATACGTGCTGACTTGACTTCTAAAGCAGAAGATCAAGCCATCGAAGTGTTCGCGATGAACTTAAGAAATCTCCTCTTACAAAGACCAATGAAGAATAAAGTTGTGCTTGGCGTTGACCCAGCATACCGTACTGGTTGCAAACTTTGTGTGGTCAACGAACAAGGCACAGTCTTGCAAAAAGGTGTCATCTATCCACACGAAAAGTATAAAGGTGAAGAACACATTGAAGACCGCGTAACCTTATCTGAAAAGATTATCAGACAGTTTATTGCGAAGCACAATGTGGATATAATCGCAATTGGTAATGGTACTGCTTCAAGAGAAACCGAAGCGTTTATAGCGGAATTACTCAAAAAGTATGATTTACAAACGAGATATGTGATTGTCTCTGAAGCCGGTGCTTCGGTATACTCAGCTTCTGAACTCGCAAGAGAAGAATTCCCTGAATATTCCGTTGAAGAACGCAGCGCAGCTTCAATTGCACGTCGTTTACAAGATCCACTATCGGAACTCGTTAAAATCGATCCAAAATCGATTGGTGTTGGTCAATATCAACACGACGTATCCCAAAAGAAACTCTCAGAATCTCTAGATTTTATTGTAAGTAATGCAGTTAACCAAGTCGGTGTGAATGTCAACACAGCGTCTAAGTCACTACTTACCTATGTATCTGGATTAAATAAAACGGTATCCGAGAACATCGTGAAATACCGTGACCAATTTGGCGCGTTTAAATCACGCCAAGACATTAAAAAAGTTCCTCGCTTAGGGGACAAAGCGTTTGAACAATCGGTGGGGTTCTTACGCATTGTGGGTGGCGATGAAGCGCTCGATATGACCGCGATTCACCCTGAATCTTACGCCACAGCAAAACAGATCATGATCAAATATCAGATTACACCAGACCAATTTGGTAAACCTGAATTAAAGAAGGTCATTGATCAGATCAATCGTGAAGCTCTACAAAAAGAGTTATCGGTTGATAAATACACCTTAAACGATATATTAGATGCATTTATTGCCCCTCAAAGAGACCCAAGAGACCAATTTGACGCACCAGTATTAAGAAACGACATCCTTCACTTAGAGGATTTGAAACCTGGTATGATGTTAGAAGGAACGGTCCGAAATGTTGTCGATTTCGGTGCGTTCGTAGATTGTGGTTTAAAAGAAGATGGTTTAGTCCATATTTCGAAACTCTCCAAAGGCTTTGTCAAACATCCTAAAGATGTGGTCGCCGTTGGAGACATTGTAAAAGTATGGGTATTAAGTGTAGATGAAAAACGAGGTAAAGTCTCTCTCTCCATGATTGAGCCTCGATAAATAAACAACATAAAAAAAGCACAAACTCTCCAGTGCTTTTTTTATTTTTTGAGTTTGAAAAAAAACCACATATTTGGTTGACACAAGGACAAAAATAGGTTATCATATAATAGCGCATTCTGGAGTAGTACTCAAGAGGCTGAAGAGGCGCCCCTGCTAAGGGTGTAGACGGGCCAAAACTCGTGCGAGGGTTCAAATCCCTCCTGCTCCGCCACTATGCGCTTTTATTATGTATTATTATGGCCCGTTGGAGAAACGGTTAACTCACATGCCTTTCACGCATGCATTCACGGGTTCGAATCCCGTACGGGTCACCATCTTTATTCGAATCAGTCTATCACATACAGTGATAGGCTTTTTTTGTCCTTTATAAGATCTAGTACTTTTGTATAGGTCTAATATCTACACCGTAAATGAATATTAAATTCGTTAGAGTCCAAATTAGTGAATGCAGCGCTTGTTTTTATTAAGAGTCGAACCCCCAACCAGGCGGAAAATGGCGGATGGTTATGTGTTTATAAACCTTTTTATGCTGACTGGATGATAGTGTAATAGAACTTCAATAGGTGAAGATTGAATAGGGTCTAATCATGAAATAGAGTAAACGTCAAAAATGTACACCCCAGTAATAGCAGAACGCGAACGGTACATCATTAAGCATTTTGAATGTAAATAGGGCATTCCCAACTTAACGGCTTTTGGAACGGTATTAGTCGATTTGAATTACTTTTGTTATGACGTGATCATGTGATTATCCACTTCAAATCCTAGATGTCTTTTGAGAATTCATTCTCAAAACACTAAGCGATAATATACTGTTGTGTTTACTAAAAAATCTCTAATCTGAACTCAAAAAGTTCGCTTGGTGTAATTGAAAAATTTCCACATTATCAGAAGCTCAAAGAGATACACTTAATCTAATCGTTGTATTCTGTAAGACGCCAACAGCTTCTAGTACAATCGTTATTAAAAGCATTCAAAGATAAAGATTGTAATTAGTTATCCTTTCTTAAATTAACCATCCATAAAAGTGATGATATTGGCTAGATTAAGCCGGTATCGTCTCTATTTGAAACATGGTAATTTGTTTTACATTACAGCAATTAACTAAAATCGATCATATCGTGAGATTATTCGGATTACTAAAACATTCATAAGATTCAATACTACGGCACATAAGACTTATTTATGATGCTCAAGAACTAACTATCTGAAAAGCATATCAATATTTTCTAAATGAAGCATTATATTTATATAATAGACGAATGACTAAGAGGGCAATTCTTTGAAAATAAACAAACAAACGATTTTATCCTACCATAATTTCAATGCGTTATCGAATGACGTTATTGAACTAGCCAAAGAAATCATGCCTGATAAAGTCATTTATATCAATTTTTTAAATGAGGCTGTTCAAGTTACTATGAGGGTTTCAAAACACAATACGAATGTCAATGTTAAAGAAGGGATTACAATTCCGATTGAGGATGCTATTTGTAATCAAATTAATTATCCATCAGGCAAACCATTGATTTTGGAAAACATCAGAGAGAACAGTTTCAACGAAAAAGTGAATAAAACTATTGAAGATTGTAACATTGGATCGTATTTAGGTATCCCAATATCGTTTAAAAATGGGGTTCGTTTTGGCACACTATGTGCCGCGCATCACGATCGAAGTCACTTCGAAGACAAAGATGTCGCGCTGCTCACCAATATTGCAAAACTATTTTCATATTATCTAGATTTAGAACATATCGCCTATAAAGATGCTCACACTTTGAAATTGTTTAGTAGTTTTATAAGGATTCAAACTGCTCCAAAAAGTACGATTAACTAAATAATTATCGATATAACCCAGTAATAAAATCGGGTTATGTTCTTTACTATTGTGTACTTTTATTAATCAATCACTATTTGACATGCTACATAAAGTAAAACGTTTTCATTCTTAATTATTTCAAGATTAGATTGACAAACGCCCGTTTAAACTAGATAATAGGCCTTAAATATCATCAAAAAGGAGAGAATATGATGAAAAATAAGAAGTGGATTATCCTTGTAATGGCATTTGCTTTTACATTATTGGTTACCGCATGTGGATCTGGTGGCAGTCAAGATACATTGGTTGTCGCTAATGGCGCAGACCCCGTTACATTTGACATTCAGAAGACGAATGACCAAGCAACGACACGTGTTGCAAGACAGATTTATGAAACACTTGTTTTTCAAAATGAAGAACTCGAGTTATTACCTGGGCTTGCTTTATCGTGGACAGATATTGGTAATAACACATATGAATTCGTATTAAGAGAGGGTGTTACCTTCCACAATGGAGAGTTGTTCGATGCATATGATGTTGAGTATACGATGAAACGCGCATTAGCTTCACCAACGATCGCGCATATTGTGGGTTCAGTAGACGTAGATAAAATTGAAGTTGTAAGCAAATATGTCATTCGAATTGGGACTAAAACACCATTTGGACCATTTATTACACACATGGCGCATCCTGCGACTGCTATTTTAAATCAGAAAGCTGTTGAAGATGCAGGCGAAGATTTTGGTACGAACAGTGCTGTAGGTACTGGACCATTTAGATTTGTTGAATGGGTTTCCGGTGAGAAAGTTGTCCTAGAACGTTATGAATCGTACTGGGGCGATAAGGCTAAAGTCGCTAAGCTAGAGTTTAGAACCATCCGTGAATCTGGCGTTAGATTAATCGGACTTGAAAATGGTGAAATCGATATTGCTTATGATATTTCACCAGCCGACATCGCAAGCGTTAAAGCAAACAAAGATTTGACATTGATCAATACACCTAATTTAGGTGCTGAATACTTAGGTTTAAATCAAGCTAGTAATGTTTATTTAAAAGATAAAAATGTGAGAAAAGCGATTGCTCATATCATGGATGTGAATTCAATCATTCAAACCGTTTATCAAAAAGTAGGCACTCAAATGAGCGGTCCAATCAACAGCTCAGTATTTGGCTATAACAGTGCGTTACAACCTTATGCTTATGATGAAGCATTGGCTCAACAATTCTTATCGCAATCGCCATGGCCAACAGGCGGATTTACCCTTAAACTATATGTAGGGGATAATAGTGCGGAACGTATCGCAGTTGCGCAAGTCGTTCAAGCTCAGTTAGCTAAACTCAACATTACAGTTCAAATCAATCAATTAGAATGGGCTGCGTTCTTACAAGAAACGGCTAAGCCAGCAGAAACTACACAAGCCGATTTATTCTTGTTAGGTTGGACGACAGTGACTGCAGATGCTGACTACGGTCTATTTCCATTGTTCCATTCACAAAGTTCACCTTCTGCAGGAAACCGTGTATTCTTTAGCAATGCTCAAGTAGATGCTTACCTAGAAACAGGACGTAATTCTAGTGACCAAGCTGTCAGAAGAGCTGCTTATGAAGCTGCACAAGTCATCATTGCAGATGAATTGCCTTGGGTATTTTTACAAACTCGTGAAAATGTCTCCGCAGTATCCAAAAATGTTGTAGGATTTAAACATCATCCAATGGGTAGTTACTTCCTTGCGGGTGTATCCAAAAAATAATCTATGGAGAATGGGCCTAAAAAACCCATTCTTTTTAAAAAGGTGGTTAAATGAACAAATATATAATTAAAAGAGTATTGTGGCTCCTACCTATTTTGATAGGGGTGTCCTTCATTGTCTTTACCATCATGTATTTATCACCAGCCGATGCAGCTGTGATGATTTTAGGTGAGAATGCATCCCCAGAACCTTTAGATCAATTGAGACAAGAAATGGGTTTATACGACCCATTTTTGGTTCAATATTTTAGGTATGCTAGCGATGTGTTTTTACGATTTGATTTAGGGCGATCATACTTAAATAACAGATCGGTATTAGATGAAATACTGATTCGATTACCAAACACCATTATTCTAGCAACCTTAAGCATTACATTTGCAGCAATAATTGGCATTCCATTAGGTGTACTAGCTTCCAGAAAACCCAATAAATCTGTTGACAACGCAACGATGGTCTTTTCTTTATTGGGGGTATCGATTCCAACATTCTGGCAATCCTTAATCTTAATCATCGTCTTTTCACTCACCCTAAGATGGTTCCCATCCGGAGGATTTGACAGAATAGATCAAATGGTATTGCCGGTGATTGCACTTTCTACATCATCGATTGGATCGATTGCACGGATTACACGCTCAAGTATGATCGATGCTTTAAATCAGGATTATATTAAGACTGCCTATGCAAAAGGCCTTTCTGTACGTCGCGTCATTTATGACCACGCATTAAAAAATGCACTGATTCCAGTTGTAACCATTATCGGGTTGCAGTTTGGCGCTTTATTGGGCGGTGCCGTATTGACTGAATCCATTTTTAGTATCAATGGGTTAGGCGTGCTGATGGTGAATGCAATTCGACAACGTGATATCATGATGGTACAAGGCAGTGTATTGTTTGTAGCGTTTGTGTTTACGTTAGTAAATCTGTTTGTAGATATTATGTATGCGTATATCGACCCTAGAATTCGCGCACAATATGAATAAGGAGGCTGTTTTATGCGGTTAAGAAAAAAACAACAAATCGAAGCCATCGCGAAACTGCCGATGACACCTTTTAAGGAGATTTGGTCATCACTTAAATCCAATAAGCGCTTTATGCTAGGCGCGATTGTCATTACCTTGCTGGTATTTATGACCTTATTTGCAGATTTTATTGCACCATTTGGGATGAAAGCACAAGACCTAAACAATGCACTACAACGTCCGAATGCAATACATTGGATGGGAACAGACAATCTAGGTAGAGATGTATTTTCTCGTGTAATTTATGGGGGAAGAACATCTTTAGTCATTGGATTATCAGCCGTATCCATAGCGTTAATTGTCGGTGGGTCATTAGGCATTTTAGCCGGTTATTATAAAGGTAAAGTCGATATTTTCATCATGCGTTTATCGGATGTGTTACTTTCCATTCCTTCGATTTTATTGGCAATTGCCATCGTCGCTTCATTTGGGTCCAGTATGTTTAACATGATTGTTGCGATATCCATTGGCAGTATTCCAATTTTCGCCAGAATTATCCGTTCAAGCGTATTATCTTTAACAGAAAAGCAATTCATCGAAGCAGCACATGCTTTAGGTTCTTCACATTTTCGAATCATTTTGAAACACATCTTACCCAACGTCTTGTCAGCCATCATTGTCCAGTCCAGTTTAGGAATCGCTACAGCAATCTTATCAGCAGCTGGATTAGGGTTCATTGGATTAGGATTAGAAGCAAGTGTGGCTGAATGGGGATTGATGTTATCATCTGGGCGAGCGTATATTAGAACCCATACATTTTTGACCATTTATCCTGGTCTTGCCATCATGATTACCATCCTAGCATTCAACATGGTAGGCGATGGGATTCGAGATGCATTAGACCCGAAATTGAGAGAGAGGTAAGGCTATGAGCAATCAAAAAGTACTACTTTCAATTAAAAACTTACAAAAATATTTTCCAATCAAGAAAAGTCATCCTTTTCAAGTCAGAAAAGAATACGTTAAAGCCAATAAAAATGTGACAATCGATATTTATGAAGGTGAAACCTTAGGGATTGTCGGTGAATCTGGATGTGGAAAATCAACTTTAGGTAGAACCATCATCCAGCTACAAAGACAAACAGGGGGTTCTTCCTTGTACTATGGTGTTCACATTGATGACTGGATGCCACGATATGTCAAAAGGGTCTATCAGTCATTATCGAAAGTATCGAAATCTTACGATCAAGACCAGGCCTTGTTGAAAGAATTAAAAGCGAATCGAATCGATGAAGCTTCTTATGAAACCTATCGACTCAAGAAAATTGATTTTGAGAACAAGTATTACAATACATTTAGACTGATTGGGGGATTGGCTACCTACGATAATCTAGATGAAATCAGTCGAATCTTATTGAATCGATACCATCATTTAAAGAAACATTCGAGATTAAAACAAATCTTGGATTTTGAAGTCGAAAAACTAGCCATCAATCCGAAAGCCAACTCAGTCAAAAAACAACGGATTGAGTTGGCTTTACAAACATCTCAAAAAGATGTTGATGCCATTGAAGCACAAATTGAAGGTATTCGACAGCGTTTAAAACAACAGCCAAAGTTTGAACTATACGAACAGTTTAGGGATACAGGGATTGATTTATCCGCATTAACTAAAAGAGAACTACGAGGACTCAAGAAGGATTTACAAATTATTTTTCAAGACCCGTATTCCTCACTTGACCCACGACAAAAAGTCTCCGATATTATTGGAGAAGGGCTATTAATACACAAATTCTTCAAGTCTAAGCACAATAAGGGTTACCAAAATTATGTATTAGATATGATGGAAAAGTGTGGTTTGGATAAGCAATATAAGAATCGATACCCTCACCAATTTTCTGGAGGACAAAGACAACGAATTGGGATTGCAAGAGCATTGGCTTTAAAACCAAAATTCATTGTATGCGATGAAGCTGTGAGTGCACTAGACGTTTCAATTCAGTCACAAATCATCAACTTACTCCAATCATTAAAACAAAGCGATCAACTAACCTATATGTTTATTACCCATGACTTAGGGGTTGTTCGGTACATATCTGATCGCATTGGTGTCATGTATTTTGGCAATTTGGTAGAATTAGCCCCAGCAGAAGAACTCTTTAATAATCCTATGCATCCCTATACAAGACAACTATTAAATGCGATTCCCGCCTATGAAGATGAGAATAGCCAATCCGTTGTATGGGACATTCAATATGAAACGGATGCATTTTTATTTAACTATGAAAAAACAAAAGAAGCAGATCCGGATTGGGTAGAAGTCTCTCAGGGACACTTTGTGGCATGTAAACTAAAAACCATGAAAGAAACAGGTGGCTTGGTATGAGTCTATTAAAAGTTGAAAATTTGCATACTTATTTTGAGACCAGAAATGGATTGGTTAAGGCTGTCAATGGGATATCATTTAGCTTAGATGCTGGAAAAACTCTGGGTATTGTAGGTGAATCAGGTAGTGGTAAAAGTCAAACTGCCATGTCCATCATCCAACTATTCAGTCAAAATCAAAAAATTTATGAAGGCAAAATTACATTTAATGGCGAAGTCATTTCCGAATACAGTCAAAGAGAACTCCAAAAGATTCGTGGAAATGATATATCAGTCATTTTCCAAGAGCCTATTTCAAGTTTAAACCCTGTATTAACCGTAAGTCGGCAGTTATCAGAAGTACTCATGATCCACCAAAATATGTCAAAACAAGCTGCCATTAAAAAAGCGTATGAGATGTTACAAATTGTTAAAATTCAAAATCCAGACCGTGTGATGAAAGCTTACCCACATCAATTATCTGGTGGGATGAGTCAACGGGTCATGATTGCGATGGCTTTAGCTTGTAATCCAAAACTATTGATTGCGGATGAACCAACTACCGCACTCGATGTCATCATCCAAGCAGAAATTTTAAGATTAATGAACGAATTGAAGCATACGTATCAAACGTCGATCTTATTCATTACCCATGATTTAGGGGTGGTTTCTAAAATGGTCGATGATGTCATCGTCATGTATGGCGGTAGAATCGTTGAAAGTGCGCCAGTGAAAACAATCTTTAAGAATGCCAAACACCCGTATACCAAAAAGTTACTGGCAGCTTTTCTAAAGACAGACATTGCACGTAAAGATTCGGTTCAATCGATAGATTTGTATGAAGCTGAAAATGAACTGTTTGATTTTAGATTATATAAAGAAAATGGTTCAGTAGATTTAGATTTTTATGAGGTAGAACCGTGCCATTTTGTGGCGTGTACACTTAAGTAGAAAAAATAGACTTTCTTGGAATCCCAAAAAGTCTATTTTTTGTTATTTATTAGGAAATTGTATTGATGAGACAAAAAAAAGACAAAAGTGAAAAAACCTCGATGAGGTTAAATAAGATTGAGTTATCTATTTAGAATCGATGAGTTTGCTATAAATGTCTAAAGGCACAAATTGAAGCTTTCTACAGTGAGGACAAGTATCTAAAGGATAAGGAGACTTTTCTAATTTCATATACTCTGCATAAAGTGCGAAATTGACTCTTAAAGCGAAGTGACAATCCAAACATTTCATATCGACCATAACCTCAGGGTTAGGTTGATTAATGAAAGACAAATAAGACATTTTAGGACCCGGAATGAGATCCTGATCGATATTATCCGAATAAGCACGGTATAGATTTTGTTTTTGAGCAGACGTCATTTTAATTTGAATGGTATTAAAGAACTTAGGCCTCTATGATTAAAAAAAGGTATGAACCATGAGGTTCATACCCGGTTTCTTAATATTAGTTAGCGAATTGAATGTTCGTAATGACGATTGTACCAGAGGCACCAACAACTGTATTGAATACAACAAGAAGGTTAATCGCATCCCTTTGGGCTTCTGAAAGTGTAGAGATATCGAATGTAAATACTTGTGATTCACCAGTAGCGGTAACGGCCTCTTCTTTAGCAACACCAGGTCCTTCAACTTTGAATTTGTATTCTTGACCGGATACGCCTGTGAATGTGAATAAGATTTTAGTCTTAGTTTGATCGAAATCAACGACTTGAAGCTTCGCATGGTTATTCCACCATTCAGTTGGTGTATTGGTGTATGTTATGGTCACTGTAGTACCTTCTTTAGCAACAGTCACTGCACCAGCAGTTTGCCATTGTGGTTCAGTCGGTTGAATAAATGGACCATATTCCCAAGTTTTAACGACTACAGAGCCTGCTGCATCTTTAGTTTTAACAAATAGGATGATTAAGTTAAGACCATTTCTTTGGGCTTCTGTCATTAAACTTAAGTCTAACGTAATAGTTTGTTCTGTACCATCAGCAACGATTGCTTGTTCTTTATTGACACCACCGCCTTCAATCTTGAATAGGTATTCGTGTGTAGCCACACCGGTAAAGGTGAACTTCACGGAGTTCTTCGTACCGTCAAAACCAATGATTGGAAGTTGAGCATTGTTTTCCCACCAGTTTGTTGGTGTTGCAGGGTAAGTGAATGTCGCTTGAGTTTCGTTCTGTACAACGGTGAAGTTATAACCAGTCCACTCAGGTTCTTCAACAACAAGGGTGTCGCCGTATGTCCAATCGTTAACAACTACAGTACCAGAAGCACCGACAGTTTGAACGAATACAACGATTAGGTTAAGACCATCTCTTTGTGCTTCAGTCATTAAAGTTAAGTCAAGGGTGATCGTTTGAAGTGTACCATCCGCGATGATTGGCGTTTCTTTATTGACGCCGCCACCTTCGATCTTAAATAGATAGGTTTGAGTAGCTACACCAGTGAAGGTGAATTTGATTGAGTTCTTTGTGCCATCAAAATCTTTAATTTCGAGTTGAGCGTTATTATTCCACCATTGTTCAGGTGTATTTTCATAAGTAATAGTAACGTTATTTTCACCATTTTCCACAGTCAAGCCGTAACCTTTCCATTCAGGTTCTGGTTCAACATAAGCTTCATCACGTACGGTAATTGTACGTTCTTTTGTGCCTACGACAGTACCAACAGCGACTCTATAAGTAATCTTTATAGTACCACTCACCGTCGTATCGAGCATGTGAGTAGCGGAAATGGTTGCAGTAGAGGTATAAGTAACCTTATCTGTATATTCCTTATAATCGTTACCGACAGCGGTAACGCCACTTAATACGTTGAACTCTGAACCAAAATCAATCGTAACATTGTCATTAAAGAAAATGTGAAATTGAGTGAGTTCAGGATCCTCTACAACTGGAGGTTTCTTCTCGTCACACGCGACTAAGAAAATTCCAACAAAAAGAGTTAATACTAATACAAACAAACGTTTTTTCATTTTTCCTCCTAGAATTATATAAAAAGTCTGTAATGCCAATACGGAATTAAAACGCATATTTCACAACCCTTCTAATTGCTTTATATAGTTTAAACCGTGTATTCACGATTAAGAACCCATAAAGAAATCGATTTCCTTGTGTTTAAATAAAAATGATGTTTCCATAGATCAACTCGTAATCATATATACTACATCAGACAGCTTGTATTCATAGTTTCATTATAGCATAATATTTTTGTAAAGAAAACGTTTACTTTTTAAATAAGTCAGCATTTTTTCATCATAGTTACATAAGATACCATTATTAAGTATGTGTATATAATTAAGGTGAATAGAGTAAGGAAGCCTTTTGATATGGAAAAACTAATAAAAATCATTAAGCTTATCGGTAAAGTGCTCATCACAGCTGAATTCGATAAAGTATTGAATCGAAATAGTCTAGCAGACAGTACGTCCAAATTACCGAGTGATTATGTAGCTTATGAAATCATCGGTGGGAACCATGCACAGTTTGGATGGTATGGTCCTCAAAAAGGGGATGGCACAGCTACGATTGATACCAAAACACAACAAGACGTTGTGATCACACACATCCTTAGATTTATCGAATAACCTCAAATTTGTGGAATTCCTAATCACCCGACAAAGCCGATATGTAGGACAGCAGTCGGGTTTTTATGATTCATGAATAAACACTATGGAAAATTTATTAATTAAATATAAATAGTAGCGTGTTATAATGGGGTTGAAAGAGAGGATGCTTTATGTCATACAAACAATTCATTTTATTCTTTTTTCTATTCATAGTTTTAGTTGGGTGTAAACCGAATAGTACTGAAGACCCAATACCGCCTGATGATGAGGAAGAAGTAATTGAACCGATAAAATACAAATATAACTACCAACTACATATGTCGAACTATCAGGATCTTATAGAGATTAGTACGACACCCCTACTTTATCAAGATGGCGATCAATATGTTGAGGTTGAAGTGAAATTAAAGAGTGAAGATGATGTGGCAGATTCAATTGTCGTTTATTTTAAAATCATCACATCGAGCAAATTTTTCCCGAACGATCCTTACAAAGAGACGGTCTATGAATTCACGTTTAGTGGTAATGATTCCTATACCTATAGCGCCCGTTTTTCTGCCTTTTTAGAGTTTGAAGAACTCGTCATTACGAATGTTTCTGGACAACTCAAATCCAATCAAGAGTACGGACCTACCGATCCCTATGAAGAGAGTGTTCGCTTAAAAACAGTGTTAGAAAACGAACTTGAAACCGTACTCCACGAAGATTTAAAGAAGATCAACATCTATCAAACCATTCAAATGAAGTCCCCGTATTATACCCAAACCTTGACGACAGCTACGAATATTGACTTAGAATCTTTTTATTATTCTACAACTGTCAATCAAACAGCTGGAACCATTATTACACAACAAGATGAACAGTATTATGTCTATCAATTAATAACTCATGACTATCAACCCTATCTTCAACTGGTGGGCATCTTAGATGATCTCTCCACGATAGAAACGGATTCAAGTCCAACCTTTGACTTTAAGGATACATGGTTTTATTCCTTTAACAAGGACGTCTATGGTATTGAAGCTAAATTAGGCGACATTATTGGTATGGCTATAAAAGATGAAGACGTCATCCATGAAATGTTCAGTACCGAGGATTTGAACTTAAAAGTCAAAATGGAAGTCACCATAACGAATGAGCGCGTCACATTAAATATTACCTATCGAATGAGCCAAACTGACGTCACCATTAAAACCTACTACAATCCGAATCGCGCTGACCGTATCAACATGAATTCGATTACGAAAGTCCCAATGAACTCGCCATTATTCCTAACCGAGTACACCAATATTACCAGACCTCTATCCAAACAACTCTATATCAGTGAAGTACCGAACTATTATTTAGTGCATTTAGAAGCAGGTGCGTACGCATTTCAAAACCCGGACGATATGACACTAGAGTTCTTTGATACCTATTTAAACCCAGTTACACCAGTTAAAGACCCTAGATTCAATTTTCAAACCAAAGTAAAAAATGTGTACTTTTTTGAAAAAGGCGATTACCTGGTCAAAGTATCCTACCGTGCTGTTAAAACTTTTGAATATTCACTACAGCTTTTAGCCTTAGATGAAACCTATGAAAGTATCATCGATATCGAACACCCGATTGAGATTAAAGCGTCTCCGATTGAAGTCAAAATCGAGGGGTATTATGACTATGTCTTAGCTCGATTTGTTTCGGAAGATGAAGGTTTATTGTTACTTAAGAGCGATGTCCCATTTGAAGGGATTGTGTCTACACTCGATACCGATGGTAGAATCCTAACCAATCGTGTACTGAAAGTAGATCAAGGTTTTGTTATTTTCCTTTATCCAGGTGAAAACAATATTTTATTCGAGTATAAAAACAAAATTGAAAAGGTCAACTTTACGCCTGAAGCACACGGCGTTCGTTATCAAACCGGGGATACTCTACCCACTGAGTTCCAAAGTGAGTTTGTGGTATCAAGACCATATGAAGATGTATTTTTAGCCTTTGAGATTGCTGAGCCCTCGATGGTCAACTTTGAACACCTTATAGATCCGGTTTTAGGTAAAACTGGTGCAAGCAACTATCAAATTTGGAGAGAGAACAAGAACGGTATACTTGAACTAGCTCAGTCGTTCTCGATGACGGATTCTAAAGAAATGTACTTCCCAATTGGTCGTTATTCGATTCGTGTATTCGGATTATCAAGTATCAAACTAAAAGGTACCATCACACCAGCTACACCAATTACACAAGCGACGATTGAACTACCAATACTTAATCAAATCGCTTTATACGATGGTAATCCATCTACATATGAAAAAACGTATGTTCAATACCCATCAGAAACATTACAAATTGATTTTAGTGTAACGGAAACTACGTATTTATTTGTGGGTACTCCATACAACTTAGAATATAGTCTAATGGACTCATCCAATAGAACCATTAACTATACGGCACAAAAAAACAATCAAATCTATAAGTTAAGCCCAGGTGCTTATCGCATAATTCTCCCTGAAAACGAGGACTTATGGGCTAAAGACATTAAACTTGCATTACTCAGTATTACAGACCCTATTGTACTAGCGGACGATAATTTCAATGATTCAAATCAACTTTTAGATTTGGAGTTTGGGATAGATTACACCTTCACAAAATCATATCGATCAGACCATGAAATTCTCACGTTTACCTTAGAAGAAGCATCGAGAATTAAACTCATAACTACTATGCAAATTTATTATGTTATTTTGAATGATCAGAATGAGAGAGTAGCTTCAGGCTATCAAACCAAAGAGTACGATTTTGAAGCAGGCACATACATTGTTTTAATCAACTACATGTCTGATACCAGTGTAGGTAAGAGTTTTACATTTAGTATTGGTTATGTTGAGGTATAAATTTTGAAGAAAACCTATATTTCCATGGATGTGTCTTAACTCAATTCAATATCAACAACGTCCTAAATAATTAAAAACCTTTCTAGCATATTTTCCATAAAACATGGGGTATCCTGGCTAGAAAGGTTCTATATTTTATGGCGGCCAAGCGTAGAATAATCCTAAGAAAATACCGATGACTAAAGCGAAATAGTAGTACCAAACGACTTTTTTCTTAACCATGAAGATTAAGGAAAGAAGCACAAATAAAGTTGTCAAAGCTAAGAATAACCCTGTGTTGTCATAAAATGTAAGGATAATCGCGATGACTGCGACACAATTGGGACCAACAAACAGTGCAGCTTTCCAAAAATCAGTTAGTTTCGTATGTATCAATCCAAGAAAGAGTATGTATAAAAAGCATGCTAAACCGATACGAAGTTGATCTGCCGGAAATCCTTGTGGGTTTGTTGGGTAAAATAGAGTTTCTAAACCAAGATATATGCCAAGATATGTTGTCAGTATTAGCACAACCTCGAAAATCCAATTAAAAGAATGAGTAAACCAGAGAATATCTCCTTTTTCTTCATAAGTCATCCCCTCCCAAAAAATGGATTAGTTATTACACTTTCATTATATCACTTTACACGGTTTGGTGTTTCTGAATCCAAAATCCTAACGAAAATGAATATGTAAGGAAAGAATACTTCATTTATTCATTATATATAGTCAATAGATGCATTCTTTCGCATAAAAGCCTTAATAGGCCTTATTTAGAGAAATAATGTATCTTTTTTTGCGTAAACCGTGTATCATATCTATATAAGTAATACTATATCCAAGGGGACGACCTTATGAAAATTAACAAGCAAACCATCATGTCATATCAAAATTTTAATGCGTTGTCGAACGATGTCATTGAACTCGCAAAAGAAATCATGCCAAACAAGGTTATTTATATCAATTTTTTAAATGAAAAAGTTCAAGTGACGATGCGCGTATCTAAGAACAACACCGACGTTAATGTTAAAGAAGGCATTACCATACCTGTAGATGATGCGATTTGTAACCAAATTGATTATCAAAGCGGTAAACCACTGATACTTGAAAACATTAGAGAAAACCAGTTTAATGAACGCGTGAATAAAACCATTCGTGACTTAAATATGGGTTCATATGTAGGCATACCCATTTCGTTTAAAAATGGTGTACGTTTTGGAACACTGTGTGCAGCACATCACGATAAGAGTCATTTTGACGATAAAGATGTTGCATTGTTAAGTTCTATCGCTAAGTTGTTCTCATATTATATTGAGCTCGAACAACTCGCATATAAAGACCCACTAACAAATTTATACAATAGTCAGTTTCTATTGAGCCGTAAAGATGAAATGATCCAAAATGGTGGATTGGCGATTTTGTTGGATCTCGACCATTTCAAAAACGTGAACGACCAGTTCGGTCACATGGTTGGTGATGATATTTTAGTTGAAGTTGGTAGCAAATTAACCAAGTTCATTGAGCCCTATACGGATGCCTATGCATTCAGACTAGGTGGCGATGAGTTCTTAGTCTATATCAAGGAACACATTGATTATAAAACAGCGGAAGCTTTAATGGATGTACTTTTGAACGAATTAAGACATTGGAAAACACCGATTGGTGATATTTCACTAAGTTCTAGCATAGGTGCAATTCAATTTGTAGCCAATGATTTTAGTGATACCACAGATCTACTTACCCACTGTGATACTTTGCTTTATAAATCTAAACATAAAGGAAAAAACACATTTATATTAGAATAGCAGCACTTAAGCCCTTAGGTTTCTAAGGGTTTTTTTGATTTTCATAGATCAAATGCAATCCACTTGTAATCTTAATGGTATATCGGATGTAAAAAAATCGAATTCGAGATAATATTGAATGTCGTCATAAGAAAGGACTTTACCTGTGAAAAAAACATAAGGGTTTCACCATATTATCTCGATTGTAGGATACCCACAAGAAAATATCGATTTTAATGCAGGCGTTTTAGGGTTAAGTCCTGTTAAGAAAACAGTAAACTTCGATGACCCAAGGACTGTCATCACCTTCTTTAATTGGGCTAAATCACCCAAAAGTAAAATCGGAGGTGGACAAGTTGGCGTGACCACCTATGTCATACCCAAAGGTTCGATGGCATTTAGGGCTCAAAGATTAAAGAAGTTTAATATACCAACAAAAAAGTCAAAAGATTAAAACTTACCCAATCGATATAAAATGAAAGTCGAATCTAACATGGGATACTTTTTGGATGATTACACATTCACGCCCTTTAGGAATCAAGGTTTTCATACATGGTCAATCCAAGAGAGAATAAGACTATGTATAAAACAAGATATGAAAACACTTAAAGCACATGTATTGGCTTACAATACATTCTCACTAAATAGTTACTTAAAAGCAGGATTCGAAGTAGTCAAGAGCATTCATTTCTACCGTTTTGGAAAATGGATTATAAAGCATGAAATAAATAGGCGAAAACATTAGCGATAGTATAAATCATATATAATGAGTGCAGTTCTAGAAAAACTAAGGAAATGTTAGTTTATAATTTATCCTTAGTTTTATTAAAAAATATTTGAAATCGTATTCATTGTGATATAATGATTACCAATTAAGATTACACACTAAAGGAGCTGAGTTCACATGAAATTGATAGCTGGTATTTTCATAGGATTATTGACAATTATTCAAACGACTTTACCCATAAAGGAGTCTAGTAGAGATGTTGAGATAACTGCGGTTGAAGCGACATCAACGATGGATTTTGTTAATGAGAAGACCACATTAGTCATGGAACTCACCATTCGAAATGGTTATCACCACGATATTAAGGAAACCACGCTCGTGCTCGATACCTATTTAGAAGGTGTCTTTCAAAAGCGTGTAACACTTTTAATCAAGGATGACATCAGACATTTTCACACACAAGAAGTGAAAGTAACACAAGTCTACGATGAGGTTTATTTTGACGAAATTGATATCATTTCAATTAATACACTAGAAAAGACATTTTTTCAAACCTATCAACTCATAATCAGCTCGGCTCTATTCTATAATTTCATCCTATTCTTCATGTGGTCGGTGTTCAATCGTCACCAAAATTATATCTTGTCAGAAATAAAAGATGTCTTGATTTATCAATGGTGGTATTTCTTAGTATGCGTCTTAGTAATACCCGTAGTTGTAAATATTCTTGGTCTAGTCGGTCGATTCCAGTTTATGGATACCGTTTATGGTTGGATATACTTCTTATCCGTACTAATTACCTTCCCGGCTTATTATGGATTACTAATGTTGTATCATTATGTTAAAGAACGCTAGTTCAAGCGTCTAATAAACATTTTCTAAATTTAAATAAATATGGCTGAAATTCTCTTAGTAGTACATAAATTATGTTTATCTATAAAAAGCGTTTGAATGTGCTATAATATACACACTATAACGATAAAGGGGATTTAAGCATGCATACACGTTTCAAACAAAGCATAATTGCGATGATGGTTCTCACAATGATGCTTTTTTTGTTTGGCTGTGAAGCGAAACAAAACTCAGGTGAACCAATTATTGAAGAACCCATTAAGTACACACTAACTTTCGATACCGATGGTGGAAGTGTCGTAAATAGTATGTTATTAGAAGCGGGAGATTCGATTACATACCCAAAGAATCCAACCAAAGCGGGGTATGTTTTTAATGGTTGGAATATGACAATTCCTTCGGTTATGCCTGCTGAAAACATCACAGTTAAAGCTATTTGGGTAGCTGAAAAATACACCCTAAGCTTCGATACCGATGGCGGGTCTCTAATGGATCCAATGGTTATCGATTACTTAAGTCCGATTGGGGAAATCACTGAACCAACTAAGTTAGGTCATACCTTTAAAGGTTGGGACAAAGATATTCCAGAAATAATGCCAAATGAGGGTTTATCACTAAAAGCTTTATGGGATATTAATGAGTACACGATTACATTTGATACCGATGGAGGATCTCTTATTGAAGCGATTATCGCACCTTATCAAAGTCCTGTAGAAGTTCCTGTTCAACCCACAAAATTCGGATATACATTTGTGGGATGGAGCCAACCGATTCCTGAACTTATTCCGGCTGAAAACATCACCATAAAAGCACTTTGGACACCGATTCCGGTTGCTAAAGACACGCTCTTTAAAGAAGATTTTGAAGCATTACAAAACGAAAAAGACTCTGGAAACAACTTCAGTGAATACATAGATTTCGACTATATGGGCAATACCCCAATTTTATGGGAAATCATTAACGGTCGAATTGATATTGGTATGAAAGCTGGCGGAAATGCCATCACACTCGGTGGTTTTGGTAATGAAATCACTCAAGCTGGTATGGGGAGAATTTATGGTAGTTTAAGTGAGGGTATTCAAATGTTATCGTTTGACGCGAGATTGCCATTCTCACCTAAATCAACCTACCCACAAGGCAATGGTTCGGATAAAGCGATTAACGTAAGAATAAAAGTCTACATCAACGATATACTTATTGAAACCTTACAATTCAAGGACGATGATGAAGCTAACAAAGGTAAAACATTTACCCTTGAAAACCTCAATATTAAAGGGGATTATACATTATCTATAGAGATTAGTAGTGGACACCGTTTAACCATTGATAACCTATCTTGGATGACCAATGTAGCGCCCAAAGCAGAAGTTGAATCGGTTCTCATTAATTTCGAAGACGATCGTTTTGATTTTGATAATAATGAAACAGAACATACCCTAAACGGTATCTTATTCGCACTCAAAGAAGTACATACCTTAGTCATGCACGGCGAAAAAGAACTGGCTTATATGGATTCGTCCAAACAAGGTTCTGTCGTAGCCCGCTTTAGAGGCGATAAAGACGATTACTTTTCTACACCTGTAGCATATATGTACAATGTGAATCCATTGGAATATGTATCAAAACTGACATTTGATGCGCGTCTATTCGGCTCACAAACTTATTTTTCATACGACGCTTTGATTGAGATCTTTATCTATGATAAATCTTCATCATCCTTTGTTTTACTAGAAACCATTTCTGAATTAGGTACTACCTTTGAATCCTATGAAATTTCAATTAACGAATCCAATGTGATTCTAAAAATACAAGTCACTCAAGGTAAAGTCAATTTGGACAACATCCTATACCACGCCTAAAGAAGCATATCTTTTTTGAAGCCTCTAATCCTTTGATATAATAAGGACACCTTAAGGAGGTCATTATATGAAAAAAGTAGTAAAATTTAGATTTGAAGAGAAAGAGGGCTATCTAAGTGTGGTTGAAAAAAACGACACCTATTACGCACTTGTACATAAGGACACACCCAAAATCCAACAAGCGCTTATTACACATACGTTAACATTATCATTTGAATTAAAACAACCCGTATATCAAGATGTACCTGTTGAGATATCGATGGATGCTGATGAAGTTCTATGGGTTTATAAAACCTTAGAGGCAGAGAAGAATTTATACTTTAAACAGTTAGATGATTCACTATGTGTGATCAGATTTAACAACACAATCAAGAAGTCCCCTACCTCTATAGGTGGTGGGATGAATTGATTTATTTTATATTTACAAATCATAATAAATAATGTTATAATAAAGGTGTATTCATACACGTTTCTGCACTCTACTGAAAGCCAAGGTGAACCGAATGAATAAAGCCTTTAAGTTTAGGATCTATCCAAACCCAACTCAACAGACGTTGATTCATATGACCCTTGGACATAATAGATTTCTATGGAATAAGATGTTAGAAGACAAACAGAAACACTATGAATTGAATAAAACCCACTTATATAACCGTCCAGCTCAATATAAAGATACTTATCCTTTTCTAAAAGATATTGATTCATTGTCTCTTTCAAATACCCAACTCAACCTAGAAAAAGCGTTTAGAATGTTCTTTAAGCGTAAACAAGACTTACCTAAGTTCCACTCTAAGAAACAAGATTATGGTTACACAACCAATCTTGTAAACAATAACATCGTTCTATTAAAAGGCTACATCAAACTCCCTAAACTGGGTGATGTTAAAATCAAACAACATAGGGTGATTCCTAGTGAAATGACTTTAAAGAGTGTAACCGTATCTAAGACAAGTACGGGTAAGTATTATGTATCCATACTCTATGAATACAAAAAAGAGATTAAGAAACAAGAAATCAAAACATCCATTGGACTCGATTTCTCGTTGAATCATTTTTATGTGGATGATCAGGGATTCAAACTAGATTATCCAAAAGATATTCAAACAGACTATAGTAAACTGAGAATCCTTCAAAGAAGTTTATCTAGAAGAATTAAGGGTTCTAGTAATTATAATAAGAAGGTATTAGACATCGCCTTATTACATGAACGAATTAGACATAAGAGAGATGACTTTATACATAAACTATCCTACGCGATAACCAAGCGTTATGATTTAGTGAGTGTAGAAGGTTTGAATCTCATTGAGATGTCTCAAACGAGTCCTTATTACGCCAAACAAGTATCCAGGTTTGGATGGACAAGATTTGTTTCATTCTTGAAGTATAAGTTAGAAACACAAGGTAAGACCCTAATGGTGATGGATAAGTGGTATCCATCCTCAAAGACCTG
>NZ_JAOEGN010000013.1 GCF_025446935.1 Paracholeplasma vituli
ATTCGGTTGTGTGCTTATGAATTTGTTTTGAAACTAATTCAATCTCTTTGGATACTTTCTTGATGAAGTGACTTCTAGGGAGTGTATAGACTTCATTGGATGGTTTATAGACCATTCGGTCATATAGTGGATAGTAAGTATCTTTCTTCAAATATCTAGGGAGTCTAATAGTTTGTTTAAGTTTAGACTTTAAAGATCCAAAAAATCCTTTCATCGCTTCATCGACTTTACGAATAACCATTTGAGCTTGAGTCGTACTTAAGTAACGATAATGCTCACTATCTTTTAGTAGCTTATAGTTTTCGTTATAGGGTAAGTATTTTTGGGTTAGGATGAAATATTGTCTTACGTTATAAAGTGCTTGATTGTATAAACTTCTAGAAGCACGCATTAGGGATAAGAGAAACTGATGTTGATTAGGATTCAAATAGAGTCTAGTTTTTAGGGCTTTATAAGACATAAATCGTTTCCTCCTTTCCTACTTAAATTATACCATAAATGACTCATAAAATGTATATTTTATATGAATATTTAATTATGTATAATTATTAGAAACAAGGTGGTTTATAGAACCAATTAGCATGATTTTTATAAAACTTATAGAGTCTATATTCGATAAGTGAACAATAAATGACGAACTTTCCTAATAGATAAAAAAATAGCCGAAATCGGCTATTTCTTACTGTTTTTTTGTAGGACAAGGATTTTAACTTCACCGGCACCCATGAAGAAATATGGGTTTTGGTTTTCATCAAATTCATAGAACATACGAGGGCCAGCTTCATGCATCGCATAAAGAATACGACCTTCATTTTGATTGAGTTCAAAGCGTTTACGAATCGGTCTTAAATCGATTTTTACATGTTGAGCATCAAATGGGTTTGCGTTACCAACGATAATTAAGATTTCATCCTTTGCTTCATAAGCAAATCCAACTGGATTATACCCTTCTAAGAAGCTGATTGGCATATAATTCTTTTTATCTGTGATGGTATTGAGATATTTCTTACGAATTGGTTTGACTCTAGCTAGATTATCCGGGATATCATTGTGCATATGGTTTAAATAGTGTAATGCAAATTTATCGAATAAAGCCAGCTTCATATAGAATGGATCTTCAGGTGGTAACATGTATAATTCATTTGGTCTTGGGTCAATCCCTGTGTTCATTGGTTGACGTTCATAGACTTCTTGACCAGAGTTGATAAATGGTACACCATTAGGCATAAACATATTCATAACAGTTAAGAACTTGGATAGATTTTGACCACCATCACGAGCAGCTAGACGTGGGGTATCGTGGGTTTCACCACAGGCAAATACGGCACAATCTAAATCGACACTCTTATAATAGAAGTGGTGAAGTTTGCCTTCCCAAATATGAGGTTGCATCGAGAATCCATTACCAATAATCATATTGTAACCTAAGCCACGAGCGAACTTCGCATTATCTACATTGAGCTCTTCAGCGATAAATGCAAAATCAGGGTCAATAGCACGAGCAGTACTAATAATTTGATTGACCAATTCTTTAGGTAGCGCATGGCCCATATCGATTCTTGCACCATCAATACCATAGGTTTTTTGATAATGAGGAATGATGTTTGATAAGGTATCCCATAATTCCTTATTAGGTTTATGACCTGGGTATAAATTTGACTTAATGGTATCAAATAAGATGTAAGGTGCAACATTTTTATCTTCTAGATATTTAGAAGTTTCTGCAGGATGGTCTAAATACATTCTGAAGAAGGTGACATCGGTCCATGGTGGTTGGATATCGTTGATGTGGTCTGAGAATGCAGGTGCAATCGTAAGTCCAAAGTATTTATCCACTAAATCGAGAATAGAACCACCCTTTTTCGCATATTCTTTTTTCAATTTAGCCCACTGATCTTTATTCTGAGTCTTTGGATCAAATTGGAATCGATGGATGTGTTCTAATACTTTCTTATTCTTATAGACGGTTGGCATGTACTTCATTGTAGGTGAAACTGTACGGTCGTTGATTTCGTCAACATAAGGCGGATTGTATATAGGTAAATCGGAAGTCTTAATCCAATAGAACCATTCTGGATGGTCAATAATAAGATCACTTTCAGTCGCGTTTGTACGAGGGATGATATCAATCATCACACGCATACCTAGGGTATGTGCAGCTTCAACCAAGGCTTGAAATTGTTCATCGAGTGATAATGTATTTTCTACCATTGGGTCGGATAGACTTGGGTCTAATTCAAAGAAGTTTGAGACCCCATAAGGCGAACCCAGTTCACCTTTTTTGTTTTTAAGTGAAAATTTAGAAATTGGCAGTAAATAGATCGAGTCTACACCCATTTTGTCTAATAATGGAAGTAGCGCTAAGGTTTTAATGAATGTACCAGTTTCTTTTAAATGATAAATGTTATTTTCATCGACATAACCATTACGGTCATGGTCCCATGTCGTTGAGGTACGAATCATCATGGAATAAACGGTGGATTTTAAAATCCAGTCACCACCCATTTTGTTTTTAGGCACTTTAACGCCTTTAGATTGTGATAAAGATGAAACTTCAGTTGATTCGTAATTTTTAAGTAACACTTGATCAATGAGATCGATTAAAAAATCATAGGGATTCACTAACTGTTCCCCGTTATTTAAAATCGAAAGCGATGAATGACCAAACAGATTAAACATTTCCGGAATTGCATAGTTGAGCGGATAGTTTGGTTTATTCATCACCAACGCTTCGCGTAGTTTTAGTAATTTTGACATATAGTATCCTCACTTTACCATAACCTATTATAGCATGGGTAAACGTTATTCAGTTGTTTTCTAAGAAAAGAAGTAAGCGTTTACACACCGATTGTAAGAAAAAAAAGATGGTGGACCATCTTCTTATTTTTTAATTAAACTAACGCCAGTCATTTCGGCAGGTTGTGTTACTCCAAGAAGGTCTAACATGGTTGGAGCGACATCACACAATGCGCCGCCATCACGGAGTTTTAAGCCTTTTTTAGTAATGACTACTGGAACTAAGTTTGTGGTATGAGCTGTGTGTGGTTTACCAAATTCGTCACGCATTTTTTCAGCGTTTCCGTGGTCGGCTAATACGATAGCAACACCACCGACAGATTCAATCGCCTTTAAGACTTTACCTAAGCATTCATCGACAGCTTCAACCGCTTTTGTAGTCGCTTCGATTGAACCGGTATGTCCTACCATATCAGGGTTAGCAAAGTTTAAAACCATTGTGTCATATTCGTTGGTCATGATTGCAGCTACGACTTTATCAGTAAGTTCGTAAGCACTCATTTCTGGTTTCAAATCGTAAGTTGGTACTTTTGGAGAAGGAACTAAAATACGGGTTGCACCAGCTAATTCATAGTCAGCACCTCCATCAAAGAAGAAGGTGACGTGTGCATACTTTTCAGTTTCGGCTGCGCGGATTTGTTTTAATCCAGCATTCGCAATCACTTGACCATAAATGTTCTTTAAGTCATTGAGTTCAAAAGCGATTGGGCCTTTAACTGTATAAGCATAATGCATCATGGATACAAACAAGAGATTATTTGGAATATGGCTTGCATCAAAGGTAGCTTTACCTTCTGAGTAGTATTTGGATACTTCAGCAGGGTTTGAGAATGCGGTTGCAATACGAATGGCACGGTCAGGGCGGAAGTTAGCGAAAATAATCGCATCGTTTTCTTCGATTAAACCTTTTTTATTCACGATGAATGGTACAACAAATTCGTCCGTTACACCTTTAGCATAAGATTCTTCAATGCCACAAATAGGGCAATCTTTTTCTTCGCCTTTACCAATAGTCATCGCATCGACAGATTTTTGGAGTCGATCCCAGTTGTTATCGCGGTCCATCGCATAATAACGACCATGAACAGTTGCGATACGTGCGCCTGCTTCAATGAGTTCACGAACATACCCTAAACCAGAAGTTTGTGGGGTGTCTCTACCGTCTAAGAATGCATGGTAATACGTTTTGGATTCTAAACCGTGTTCTTTCGCTAAGTTAATTAAAGCGATGATGTGTTTACTTGAAGCATGAACCCCACCGTCACCAGCTAAACCGAAGATGTGTAATTTTGAATTGTGTTTCTTCGCATGTTCAATGGCTTGTAAGAAAGCTTGGTTTTGGAAAAAGGAACCGTCTTTGATGGCCACGTTTACACGAGTCAATGATTGATACACAACACGACCAGCCCCTAAGTTTAAGTGACCGACTTCGCTGTTGCCCATTTGACCTTCAGGAAGGCCAACCGCTTCTTCAGAAGCTTGGAGTTTGCTATTAGGATAATTCGCAAGAATAGAATCTAAATTTGGTTTTTTCGCAAGCCAAACCGAATTGGAATCACTTGCTGGGGCTAACCCTTGCCCATCGAGAATAATTAATCCGACAAATTTTTTTGTACTCATAGTATGCCTCATTTCTATTTTTACCACTGTTATTATATACTAAGTCTTTTCAAACTCATAATTGAAAGTGTTTACGAATATAAAAAACCATAATATATTCATATTACGCTTTAAGCCACCCCCCCCATCGGTTACAAACAGAAATAATTTGAATAAACTATTTATTAGTGTTGTTGTCTATGTTATAATTCGTTTCGTAAAGGATGATGGAAAATGACACTTCAACAGTTTTCAAATTTGCAGTTAAAATATCAATGGATTAGACGTAGTTTTTTAATTTTAGCCGTCTTATCTTCAATCGGGTTATTCTTTGGACAGTTTTGGGTATTACTCTTTATGATGGTTGCTTTATTTGTAAATTCATTTCTTGTTAACAGATTTAATAAAGTTGCTTTTAAGTTCAAAAATGAGTACCTTAAAACCGCTATAGAATCACGATTTCCAACAGTTAAATATGAGATGAACAATGGACTGTCTCAAGCGGATGTTTATGGGTCAAAACTCATTGAACGTGGGGATTATTTTCAAAGTGAAGACTTGTTATATGGGAAAATCAATCAAGTCAGATTCCGTACTTCCGATGTTAAAGTTCAGTTTGATCGGTTATCTAAAAGTGGTCACCAAAGAGTGACCCGTTTTCGTGGAAAATTTTATGAAATTGAATTACCAATGATTGTTAATTCACCTGTGTATATTGTCAATAATGGCGCTGAAAAATTTGGGATTAAACAAGGACTTACTAAAGTTGATTTTGAATACATCGAATTTAACAATGAAGTCGATGTGTATACCAGTAAACCGGATGCTGCCTTCAAGTTATTAAAACCAAAAGCAATGGAGGCTATTTTAAAACTTAGAAAGAAACACGGTTCGATTGCATTCGCATTTTCAAACAAAACTATGGCAGTCGCGATGGAAGGACGAAACAGCTTTGAATTTTACATCCATAGACGCGTATCTAAAAAATGGTTTGAACAAATCGAACAAGAAATTGAAACGCTCATGGATTTAGCAACTGCGCTACAATAAAGGAAGTACATAGATGAGTCTAGATGAAATTAAGAAGAAAAAATTACTGTATGAAGCACTAGAATTTATAGCGGTTTTGATCATGATTTTGGGTTTTGTTTCATTCACTTTTGACCCCTTTATTGGCGTATTTGGGTTAGGTACAGGTTTTGGATTATCAGTTTATGCCTCCAAAGCTTTTAGAAATATGAGCATAGATTTTAAGAAGACTTATATCAAAAAAGAATTAGAAGCATTGGTCGAAAATGCATTTTATGATCCCTTAAGTGGTTTTACAAGCAAAGCTGTTTACGATACTTTATTATTAAAAAGAGAAGACCGTTTTTATTCAGAGGATTTTTTATCAGGGATCGTATCAGGTCATGAATTTCGCTCATCCGATATCAAACTTCAAGATGTTAGACGATCCGGAAAAACGACAACTGTCGTCACCGTTTTTCAAGGTCGATTTTATGAAATCAATTTATCTGAAGCACAACCTCCCCTGTCTATATCGTAAGAAATAATTATATTGGTTTCAGCAGCAGGGTTGGTATGCCAAGAATTGATTTTGAATGGATTGAATTCAATAAAACGTTTGATGTCTTCAGTTCAAATGAACTCGAAGCGTTTAAGCTAATCAAACCACGATTTATGGAACAATTGGTCGAACTTAAGCAAATTTATGGTGCGATAGAAATTGCGTTTATAGATAGCAAACTCTATATTGCAATCAATAATGGTGTCGATTCTTTTGACCTCAGAATGTTTAGAGAAATCAATGAAAAGTATGTCGAAGCCGTTAAAAAAGAAATATCAGATATTAAACACCTCATCGAAACGCTTACATAGTCGAATAAAATTGACATTCATGTTTAAATTTTTTATAATGAGGCTGAGTTAATACTTCGGGGCAAGGTGAAATTCCTTGATCGGCGGTAAAGTCCGCGAACCGTTTTGGTTGAACTGGTGTAATTCCAGTACCGACAGTATAGTCTGGATGGGAGAAGAAAGAGGTTTTTTAGCCTGTTTTTTGCCGTCACCCTGGAGTGGCGGCATTTTTGTTCATAGGAGGATATTATGAGAACAAATTACAGTATTAAAAAACTCATTTTTATTGCTTCGCTTGCAGCCATTTCAGTCGTTTTCGGTCTAATCGAGATTCCACTCGGTTTACCGTGGCTTAAATTGGATGTCAGCGAACTCGCGATTCTAGTCGCAGCAGTCGTAATCGGATATAAGGGCGCATTTACCCTTGTATTAATCCGAGGTTTATTTAGACAATTGTTCCAGGGACATTTGTTCATGCCAACAGAGTTAGTTGGAGAAGCCATCGCGATGATTGCTTCAACAGTCATTTTGTTAAGCTATTATTTCATTTCAAAAGTACTTAAAACGTATCGAAAACCGCTAATTCTTGAAGCCGTTGTCGACCCACAACCGTTATCAAAGAAAGAAGTTATTGGTGTGATTGGTGGGATTACTGTACTGTTGACAGTGGTCTTAATCACTCTAAATATTTTTATTTTAACACCCATCTTTTTGAGCACGTATGATGCGATGTTTGGACTTTTCGGATTTGAACGTTTCTATATTACGGTGTTTCCACTATTAAATGATCCAGGGATGGCGAATATCTTTGGCGTAGACTTATCCAATTGGTCATTGTATTTAACCTATATCATCAGTAATTACGCTGTTTTAAACCTTGCAAAAGGGTTTATCACAAGTGTGTTATTTTTAACAATTAAATCGACATTGGAAAAAGTTGAGTTATAATAAAGTGTAAAGCGAGGTAAATTATGAAAAGATTGTTATATGCATTAAAAGAACCATTCATCCCAGCTGATATGAAACGCTTTTTATTAGAAGGTTTCTTAGCAAGTATTGTCTTTGGTGGGTTTATTGGGGCTTTAGATTTCTACCTAGAAAATTACTTTAACTCAATCTTAGCGATTTTTACCTACTTGATTTTGTATTTTTTCTTATCCAATCGTTTGTATAGAAGCTTTAGTCAATACCATATAGCATATTCGATACTGGCTATTTTCTTCCTACTATTGAGTGAGTACATGATGGGTTTGACAGCTAATTTGTTGATCATCCAATTGATCACAGGCAACGCAACCACCGTCTTCAGCAACTTTTGGTCAGCAATCGCTATCTTAAACCCATTGATTTATTTCAGTTATTTTTGGGTTTGGTTGCCTAATTTCGATGTCATCCTCAATAATATTTTACAAATCCTATTCACCATTTATTTTAGCTATAGCATCTATCAAATGATGAAACGCTGATTCGAAACCGCTTTTATTGGGTTACTGCTTTATTTTATTACCCCCTTGGGGTATAATACTTACGGAATATTGAGATACTATAAAAAGGAGAATATAATTATGCCATTTATTTCAGATGTGTATGCAAGAGAAGTACTTGACTCACGTGGAAACCCTACTGTTGAAGTAGAAGTTTACACAGACAGTGGTGCATTCGGTAGAGCTTTAGTGCCATCCGGTGCTTCCACAGGTGAATATGAGGCTGTTGAATTAAGAGACGGCGACAAAAAGAGATTTTTAGGAAAAGGTGTTTTAAAAGCCGTTGAAAACGTCAATGAAATCATCGCTCCAGAAATCATTGGTTATGCAGTAACTGACCAAGTAGCAATCGATAAATTAATGATTGAACTTGACGGTACACCAAACAAATCCAAATTAGGTGCGAACGCGATTTTAGGTGTTTCCATGGCTGTTGCGAGAGCAGCTGCTGATTTCCTAGGTGTGTCACTTTATAACTACTTAGGTGGATTCAATGCGAAACAACTTCCAGTACCAATGATGAACATCATCAATGGTGGTGCGCATGCGGACAACAACATCGATTTCCAAGAATTCATGATTTTACCAGTAGGTGCTAAATCATTCAAACAAGCAATCCAATGGGGTACTGAAGTATTCCACAACCTAAAGAGCGTATTAAAATCCAAAGGTTACAATACAGCAGTTGGTGACGAAGGTGGCTTCGCTCCAAACCTAGGTTCAAACGAAGAAGCAATCCAAGTTATTTTAGAAGCAATCAAGAAAGCTGGCTTCGAAGCTGGTAAAGATATTTTCTTAGGTATGGACGTTGCAGCTTCTGAATTCTACAATGCAGAAACTAAGAAATATGTTCTTGAAGGTGAAGGCGGCAAAGCATTCTCTTCTGAAGAATTGGTTCAATTCTATGTTGGTTTAGCTAACAAATACCCAATCATCACCATCGAAGACGGTTTCGACCAAAACGACTGGCATGGTTGGAAGTTATTAACTGAAGCGCTTGGAAACAAGATTCAATTAGTTGGTGACGACCTATTCGTAACAAACACTGAAAGATTAGCTATGGGTATCGAAAAAGGTATCGCTAACTCAATCTTAATCAAAGTGAACCAAATCGGTACATTAACAGAAACTTTCGACGCTATGGAAATGGCTAAGAGAGCTGGATATACAGCTGTTGTATCCCACCGTTCAGGTGAAACAGAAGATACTACCATTGCTGATATCGTCGTTGCAGTTAACGCTGGTCAAATTAAGACTGGTTCTGCTTCACGTACAGACAGAATTGCTAAGTATAACCAATTACTTCGTATTGAAGATGAACTTGGTGAAACTGCACAATTCCATGGTATCAAGTCTTTCTACAACTTAAAAAAATAATAACGAAAAACGCTCAGCTTAACTAGCCGAGCGTTTTTTTGCTTTAAAGTGCGATGACGATTCGTTTTACTTGATTGTTTTCAAGAAAGTAATACATAAAATCCTCTCTTGTCCAATCGAGATAGAGTTGAGCACCTAGATAGGTGATATCTGGGTGTTTATCTAGTGTCATCTTCAGAATAGAGTCCTTTAAAACATAATAGTGTTTGGGCGTCTCAATGACGTATGGTCCGTAATAATCGGATTTGATGGCACATGAGAAATCACCATCTAATGTAAATGAATGTATCGAAATCCAAGCGTCATTATATATTGAAACTGCATTATCCTGTGAGATGACTACACTAGTTTGGTTGGTATTGGTGTAGCTCGCGAATTGATAGTCCACCTCAATCAAAGTTGAATCATAGACCAAGGTATCATCTAGAAGCCTAACCGTAATGTGATAAAGGTCGCCTTGATATTCTGCCAAAACTGAGTAGACTCGTTGTCCTGTTTCGATTATAACCCATTGATCACCATATAAAGGGAGTCCTAATTGAGGTTCTTAAAAGTCGTTAAAAACTGGATCCATATGGTGCTTTTTTTCATGTATATTCATCGACTTTTTAACCGTTATATTAACACTAACTAAACTAAATGTCATTTCATTTTTAGTAAATATAACGAGGTAATCTTGACGATTTAAATTGTTTGCTTGGTTTTGTGAATGAACCGATATACCATATGGTATAATTAAAATGAAGTTGGTGACGCTATGAAATTAATCACTTTGTTTCAAAATGGAACATCCTATACATTTGATGAACTCCTTGAACAAACCCATTTAGACCCTAAAACCTTATCGAGTCAACTCGATTTATTGGTAAGCGAGAAGAAACTTGTTAAAAAAGAAGCTTTGTACGCTTTAAGAACGACTTATGCAATTGGATTATTAGACATTAAGAACCAAGGGTTTGGTTTTTTATTACAAAAAGAAGAAGACCTCTATATTTACGAAGAGGATTTGGGGTTTGCTTTAGATGGTGACCTCGTTTTAGTCCATGTAGGTAGACGTAATAAAATCGTTGAGGTATTGGAACACAATACCCTTGAACTGGTGGTTCATGTTAAGAAAATCAATACTCAAGTACTGTTTTTACCGATTAAACCGTTAAGATTAAAAATTGAAGTTGAAACCCAACAAACCTTTTTAGGGGGTGAAGTTTTACTTGTTAGACTTGAAAAATACGAAGGTAAAACCGTATATTCAACCATTATAAAATCACTAGGATTTGAAACAGACCCAGGTATGGATATCCTTGAACTGGTCTATCAAGCTAATTGGCCTTATGAATTTTCAAAAGAAGCAATCGATGAGGCAGAATCTGTAAATCCAGTCGACATCGCACCACGTCGTGAAGTCACAGATGAACTCATCGTGACGATTGACGGTACGGATGCGAAAGACTTAGATGATGCTGTCGCGCTTAAAAAAGAAGACGACACCTATAAACTATCGGTTCATATCGCCGATGTCTCAGCGTATGTTACTACTGATTCATTCATCGACCGTGACGCCATCCAAAGAACCACATCGGTGTATTTAGCCGATCGTGTGATTCCGATGTTACCACGAAAACTATCCAATGACTTATGTAGTTTGAATGCGGGAACGCGTAAAAAATGTTTATCGGTTACGATGTGGTTGGACTTAGATGCGAATGTCATTGACCATAAGATTGAACAAACTTGGATTACTGTGGATAAGCGCCTAAACTACGATGAAGTTAACCTTTTCTTAGATGGAGAAACCACACTTTATACCAAAGAAATCGAACAAATGATTACGGATATGGCATACATCTCCGATATTTTAGAAGAGAAACGCAGAGCCCGTGGGGCTTTAGAGTTCAAATCCCTTGAATTCAAATACGAAACCGATGACTTAGGTAATATCATCGATATCCATCCGTATGTATCTGGTCGTGGACAAAAACTCATTGAATCGTTCATGGTCTTAGCCAATGAAACCGTATCGATGCATCTATCCTCGATGGAATTACCATGTATTTATCGTATCCATGATAAACCAACAGAAGAAAAATTAATGAATGTGATGAATATGTTAAAAGAAATGGGCATTAAGATACCTAAACTACATCATATCACACCGAAAACACTTCAAAATATTCTCGATAAAGTCGAAGGTCATCCACTCGAAATCGTGATTCATACCATGTTATTAAGAGCGATGCAAAAAGCAGAATACAGTGGAAAAAATATTGGACACTATGGCCTAGCATCGACATTCTATTCACACTTTACGTCTCCAATTAGACGTTATCCAGACTTACTTTTACATAGACTAATTAGAGCATTCTTAATTGAAACCGACAATTTTGATCAAAACTATCGTTACTACGAATCGGTCATTGTAACGATTGCGGAAAAATGTTCAATGATGGAACGTAAAGCGGATGAACTCGAAAGAGAAACCGACAAATTGAAGACCACTCAATTCATGGCGAATAAGAAGAACCAAGTCTTTGATGCGATGATTTCTAACATCACTAAAGCCGGTATTTTCATTCGCTTAGAAAATGGTATTGAAGGGTTAGCACCGGTTCGTTTGATGAAGGATTACTACTATTTTGATGATGTTCATTTGACCCTAAAAGGTAAAAACAATAAAAATACATACTCCATTGGAAACCCAATCCGAGTTAAACTGATCGATTGTGATGTCGTTTTAAGACAACTCACATTCACTGTATTAGAGGAAAAAAACTATGAAAGAAAAGATTTCAATCGTAACACAAAACAAAAAGGCAAGGCATGATTATTTTATAGAACAATCCTATGAAGCTGGACTCCATTTAAAGGGTACGGAAGTTAAATCGATTCGCGATGGAAAAGTCTCTGTAAACGATGCCTATGTTCAAATCAAACAAGGTGAGATTTTCATCATTAATATGCACATTTCACCCTACACATTCGGTAATTTATTCAATCACGAGGAAACCCGTACTCGTAAACTTTTGATGCATAAAAAAGAAATCCTCAAGATTGAAGCCAAGATCAAAGAAGACGGTTATACTGTAATCCCTTTAAAAGTGTATTTTGTAGAGGGATTAGCGAAAGTCGAAATCGCGATTGCGAAAGGTAAAAAACTATTCGATAAACGCGAATCTTTAAAAGAAGAAGATGCGAAACAACACATGAAGAAAACACTCAAGGAGGCTTTCCGACGTGAAAGTTAAAGTTGGATTGATGTTGGGTGGCGGTGGTGCTAAAGGTGGATACCAATTAGGCGTCATAAGAGCCCTTCAAGAAGCTAATTTAATCGACAAAATCGATTGTATTGCTGGTACCTCAATCGGTGCAATCAATGGTTTTTTGTTGATGACTTTAAACGATGCGAATAAAATGAGTGAAGTTTGGCATTTAGCACAAGCTAAGAACCCCATTAAACAAAAGGCGTTTAGGATCAATCAAGACCGTGAAGGTCTATACAGTTTAGAAATTCTTAGAGAAGTGTTCGAACACTATATTGATGATAAAAAAGTTAAAAATGCGAAAGCAGATACCTATGCTGTTGCAGCCAAAATTATAGATACCAAGAAAGTTGCTTCTCAAATTCGTACAGGTAATCATGAGAAAACCGTATTTCATTTAAATTCGAATCCCAACGCGTTTGATGCGGTTATTGCTTCTGCATCCATTCCACTCTTTTTTGGGGCTACCTATATTGATGGCGAAGCGTATGTGGATGGTGGACTCATCGACAACAATCCTATTGATATCCTTTTAGAACAAGGATGCAATGTGATCTTAAGTGTGCCACTAGATCAAGGATTTAACTATAAGCAATTTGCGAACAACAAAGTCTTATTCATCAATTTTACAGACTTCAATGTATTCAGTTCATTACCGTTATTTGATGCTTATGATATCATCCGCTTCACGGAAGAATCCATTGAAGAACGTAACAACTATGGGTACTTAGTTGCAACTGACATCATTGAAAAACTCCGTGCTCAAAACATCTTAAAACGTAGTTTATTTGGAATGAATGAACAGTTCGTTAAAGTAGATAAGTTTACGTACTTTGAAGCTCCAGAAGAAACCTATCAAAAAATAAAACAATTGAAAAAAGAACGACGCATTACCCGTAAAGAATATAGAAAACGTAAATCTATACAAGAAAAAATCATTAAGAAGGTCACACGAGGTGAATAAATGCAAATCATTGAATTTTTACAATCCTTATCCAATCCAGTACTAGACTGGACCATGCGCATCATCACAGAGGTAGGCGATCAATATTTCTTCATCCTATTGGGCGCGATTTTGTACTGGACCGTCGACAAGAAATTCGCTTTTAAATTGATGGTTTCTTATCTCGGGTCTGCATTTATCAATGGTGGACTTAAGGCAATCACGAATAAACCACGTCCTTACCAAGAGGGTGCTAGAGCAATCCTTCAAGAAACCACTGGTTCGTCCATGCCAAGTGGACATGCTCAAGCCTCAGGTGCTTTAGCCATCAACCTATGGAATGAGTATTACTATGCTAAGTGGGTTAGAGTATTGATGATCGCTATGATTATCCTAGTTCCACTATCAAGAATGTACTTAGGACAACACTATTTAGAAGACGTTTTGGTCGGTTTGGTGCTGGGGTTGATTTTAGGTTCAACTTTCATGTTCTTACTTGGGGTAGGAAACTTTGATAGAGAACACATCCGTGCTTTATATCCAATACCTGTTCTCCTCATTTTGATGGTATTTTTCCACGAAGAACCCCTGTTTGTTGCAGGCGGTGCTTACATTGGATTAGCAGTTGGTTATTATTTTGAAAAACTTTATGTCAAATATAAGGTTGCCGCACCATTAAAAATCCAGATTATAAAAGTAATCCTCGGCCTAGTGATTGCGTTAGCACTCAAAGAAGGACTCAAATTCGTACTACCTTACAGCTTATTTGAATCAGACCCACAATCCATTTGGGTTCTCATTCTTGATTTCGTTCGTTACTTACTCATCGGTTTATGGGCGAGCCTTGGGTTTATGTGGGTAGCGAAAAAATTATTTAAGAGAGTGAAATGAAATCTAAACTAATCGCACTTTTGCTCACCCTACTGACAGTTTTGAGTGCCTGTGATGCTAAGCCCTTAACTCCAATTGAAAAAGATCCAAATATAGTAGCTTATGAGCGCTTGTTTGATGACTCAAAAGAAAAATCATTTACCATTGAAATCACACAAAGTGAATGGAAGAAATTAGATCAGTATATGGTGGAGTACTTCAACCGATATGGTAACTATAAGACCGACGCAGTTGTGGAAGCGAAAATGATTTATGAAGACAAAGAAGGTCAAATCATTGCAGATAACATTGCTTTTCGTAGTCGTGGTAACACTTCACGAACCCGTTTAATCAACGATGAAGGGCAATTGAATACCGCGAGTTATAAAATCTATTTTGACAAAGCAGTTTACGCTGATAAAGGTTCAGCACTTGAACAATCGATCAAAAATCGTCAAATATTTGGTATGACAGAACTGAGTTTCAAGTTCAATAAAAATTGGGACTCTACCCATGTAACCGAAAAGTTTTCGTATGATTTATTCAGAGAATTTAGCGTATTTTCACCAAAGATGACCCACTCAAAACTTTATTTGAAGATTGGAAACACAACACATTTTTTGGGATTATTTAGTGTGTTAGAATCCATCGATCAAGCCTTTTTAGATAAACGTTTTCCAAATGAATCCGAAGGCAATCTCTATAAAGTCCTTTGGCAACAATTTGGTTCAGCTACACTAGAAACTGGGTATGACCCACGTGCTATTGGGATAAAGAATGAAGACTTAAATTATTTCCCAAGTTATGATTTAAAAACAAACAAAAAAGCGTTTGATAACAGTGAATTAATTTCGTTTATTCAAAATATTAATACCCTTGAGGGAGAAGCATTTAAAACCTATTTAGACGAACATTTTGATGTTGAACGTTTACTTAGACTACTCGCTGTGGGTGTTTTATTGGGCAATCCCGATGACTACCGTGCGATGGGTAATAATTATTATCTATACTATAATACTGCCCAAGAAAAATGGACGATGATACCTTATGATTACGACCATGGTATGGGCCAAGGTTGGGATGGTAACCCTGTATTTTCTAATTGGTCAATTGGTATGGATATCTACGCTTGGGGAGATTTAAGTAGTGTTTTACAAGGTAGACAAGTCAGCCATGTCCTAACCGATAAACTCTTTCAGATAGAAGCATATCAACTAAAATACGAGATTTACTTACAAGATTTGATCATATCCGATTTATTTAGTGTAGAAGCTTATAGAGAAAAGTATGAAACTGTAAAGCAACTTTATGAAGATGATATCTCACAATCCACATGGCCGTTTTATTTTGGTCAACGAAATGTCTTCACCTACATCCACGATAAACGTGAAGACGTATTAGACCAATTGAATTATTACCGAAGTAACCCATCGAAAAGACCCTAATTTCTGAATGATTTTGCTTGAATAATAGGGGTTTTGTGATAAAATACCTATAGAGCGAAGAACAAGACAAGTATAAATATCCAAATAATAGAGAGATCAGACTAGGTGAAAGTGATCACGGGCATTTAGAAGCTACTTGGGAGCGAATGGTAAACTGGCCTTAACAGTGTAAAGAGGGCTAATCCAAAACTGGGTTAGAACTAAGGTGGTACCGCGATATTGATCGTCCTTAGAATGTGAATTCTATGGACTTTTTTTTTGGAGGAAACGACATGAGATACATGACAGCAGACGAAATTAGACAAACCTGGCTTAGATTCTTTGAATCGAAAGGCCACAAGATTGAACCATCCGCATCCTTAGTGCCGATGGGGGATAAAACCTTACTGTGGATTAACGCAGGGGTTGCACCACTGAAGAAGTACTTTGATGGGTCCGCAATGCCGGTCAACCCAAGATTAACCAATATTCAAAAGTGTATTCGTACCAACGACATTGATAACGTCGGAAAAACCGCGAGACACCATACATTTTTTGAAATGCTTGGGAATTTTTCCATTGGTGACTATTTTAAACCCGAAGCGATTGAATTCGGTTTTGAACTGTTAACCAGTGAAGAATACTTCGGATTCCCAATTGAAAAACTCTATATGACTTACTATCCAGATGATTTTGTTGCGCGAGACAAATGGATTTCGTTAGGGGTAGACCCAAGTCACCTAATCCCACTTGAATCCAACTTCTGGGAAATCGGTGAAGGCCCTTCAGGACCAGATACTGAAATCTACTTTGACCGTGGTGAAGAATACGACCTCCGTGGATCTGAATTGATTGCAAATGACATTGAAAACGAACGTTTCATTGAAATTTGGAACATCGTATTCTCGCAGTACAATGCGAAACCTGGCACACCTCGTAAAGATTATAAAGAACTTCCAAACAAAAACATCGATACAGGTGCAGGTCTAGAACGCTTCGCTTGTGTTATTCAAGGTACCAAAACCAACTTTGAAACCGACCTATTTATGCCAATTATCGAACACACTGAAAGATTATCAGGAGTCAAATATGAAGGACAAATGGCATTCAAAGTCATCGCTGATCACATTAAAACGTTATCTATGGCGATTGCGGATGGTGCGATTCTATCCAATGAAGGTCGAGGCTATGTATTAAGAAGACTCTTAAGACGTGCGACCAAATATGGTAAGAAACTTGGGTTACAAGAAGCATTCTTACACTTATTAGTCGATGATGTCATCCAAATCATGGGGCATTTCTATACCAATGTTAAAGAAAATGAAAAAATGGTTAAACGCGTCATTCTTGCAGAAGAAAACAAGTTCTTAGAAACTTTAGCATCCGGTGAAAAACACTTACTTGAAGCACTAGAAGGCGTTAATGAACTTAAAAAAGAAGACGCATTTAAACTATACGATACTTATGGATTCCCAATTGAATTAACCTTAGAACTTTCTGAAGAACTTGGTAAAACTGTAGACATCGAAGGTTTCAAAGCGCTCATGGAACGTCAAAAAGAACTTTCTAGAGCGAGCCGTAACGCAGAAAACTCGATGAAGTCACAAGAAGCTGCATTCTTATCATTCAAAACCCCAAGCGTATTTATTGGGTATGATACTTTAACTTCCCGTTCTACAGTCATCAAGACATTTGATCAAGGCATTGTCTTAGACCAAACCCCATTCTACGCAACCATGGGTGGACAAGTAGCCGATTCAGGTACAATCAATGGTTATCCAGTTAAAGATGTTGTAAAATTACCGAATGGGCAAACTTTACACGTCATCGATGAATCCTTTGATGAAGGTGAAGTCGTGTACTGCGAAGTGGATTCCGAAAATCGTACACGTATTCTAAAAAACCACTCTGCAGCACATTTATTCCATAAAGCACTTAAACTGACTTTAGGCAACCATTCTAACCAACAAGGTTCACAAGTTAACGCTGCTACGATGCGCTTTGACTTTAACAACTATGAAGCGTTAACTGTGGATGAACTCTTAAAGATTGAATCCCTTGTCAATGAAGCCATTCAAAAAGACTATCCAGTTGATACTGTTGAAATGCCTTTAGAAGAAGCAAAAGCAATGGGTGCGATGGCTTTATTCGGTGAAAAATACCATGACCTCGTTAGAGTTGTAAATATGGGTAATTACTCTATAGAACTGTGCGGGGGCACGCACGTGAAGCGCACAAGTGACATTGAACGCTTCGCAATCACTTCCTACGAATCGATTGGTTCTGGAATTTACCGTGTAGAAGCTGTCACTGGGAAGTTCTTAGAAAACGATATGAAGAACGCTTTAAAACCATTTGAAGCTGAAATTGAAACCCTAGAATCTAAAGAAACTCGTTTGGTTTCTGAACTCAAACAAATGGATCCAAAATTCAGTGTCAATGCACCTTCAAGAGGTCGTCTAATTGGTTCGTATAACGACATTATCGCAGTTAGAAAATACATTGAAACCTTAAAAGAACACAACAAGCAACTGGAAAAACACATCTTGAATTTAAAACAAAAACAAGCCCTATCCAATATTGATCAATACATCACACCTGATACACCGTATCAAATTGTCATTGAAAAAAATCTGGATAAAGACATTCAGAAGCAACTCGTTGATGCAATCTATGATAAAATAAAAGCAGAAGTTGTATGTCTCATCAATGAAACCGATGAAAAACTGCTATTCCTATGCAAAACACGTAGTATGGATGCGAAAGCCATCATTCAAAAAGCCGCTTCAATATCCAATGGTTCAGGTGGCGGAAAAATGGATTTTGCACAAGGTGGGACAGCAGATAAATCGAAATTAGATGAGATTGTAAAATCTTTCAAGGAGTGGTTTAATTGATTTACTTGGGCTTAGATTTAGGTGAAAAGACTTTAGGTATCGCAAGAAGCGATTCTGGTATCTTTTCAACACCAGTCAGTACATTTAGGTTTTACGAAAACCACTACGAAGACGCAGCCAAATACATCAACAAATATATCCTAGATGAAGGTGTAGATGTGGTCGTTTTAGGGTATCCTAAACACATGAATGATGACATTGGGATTCGTGCCCAAATCAGTGAAGCATTTAAAGTGATGATTGAACAAGCAACCCAAGCAACAGTTGTTCTTTGGGATGAACGATTATCCACGTATGAAGCCTTAAGCTTAATGACCGAAATGGGCATTAATAAAGATAAACAGCGACAAAAGAAGGATGAACTTGCAGCGATGATCATCTTGCAAAGTTATTTAAACCGAAAAGGAGACTATAATGGAAGATAACAAACTAACCATCATTTACGATGGTGAAGAGGTAATTGCGGATATATTATTCACACATTACTCTGAAGTAACCGAAAAGAATTATGTTGTATTTCAATTTTCCGACCGCGATGAAATCAGCGCGGCTGTATTCGTTGAGACCGAGGGTGGCGAAGGCTACTTCGAGGATGTGCAAACTGACGAAGAATGGGAAATGCTTGATGAGTTATTAGAAAACTACTTAGGTGATGACCAGGATGACGAAGAAGCACAGGATGACGAATCTGACGAAGATTAACGAACTCAAACTAAAAGCCCAATCTCTAAAAGTACCTATCCTATCTGACGATGGGCTTTTATTTTTGATAAAGACTTTGAATGAGAATAACGTCAAATCCGTTCTCGAAATTGGCTCTGCTGTCGGGTACAGTGCTATCGCGTTGGCGCTCCACACAGGGGCTAAAGTGACGACCATTGAACGTGAAGAAGATTTAGTTCAAATGGCGAAAAAACACATTCAAGAAAATAATTTAGAAGATACCATCACCCTCATCCACGCAGACGCACTGGACGTAGAACTCGATAAAAACCTAAAGTTTGATGCGATATTTATCGATGCAGCGAAAGCACAGTACGAAAAATTCTTTAACAAATATGAACCTTACCTATCGGATTTTGGCATCATCATTACCGATAATCTCAATTTTCACAACGTCGATATCGAAACGGTATCACGTGGGACTAGAAACCTAGTCAAACGCTTAGAAGCTTTTAAAACATTCTTACAGACCCATCCAACCTATGAAAGTGAATTGTTCGATATCGGTGACGGTATGAGCATTTCAAAGAGGATTAAACCATGAAAAAACTAGTCACCCTATTTGATATAGATTCGATTACAAAACTATCTCAATACGCAGATGGCTTCATCTTAGGACATGAAGGAGTCGCAACCCGTCTTACCAGAAGTTTTACAGAAACTGAAATCATCACAGCTTCAAAACACGCACAAAAGTTGAATAAACTGATTTATATTACGATGAACCGCATCCTACACGATCAAGATGCTAAACGCTATGAAGACTTCATTAAAACAGTCGATTCTGACGCGATTACTGGCTATATTGTTGGCGACATCGGTGTCTTATCGATTGCGAAAAAACTTGGATTATCTCACAAAATCGTATACAATCCAGAAACCTTAATCGCCAATGTCTTTGACGCTCATTTTTATCATACATTAGGCATTCAAGGCGTCTACTTAGCCAAGGAAATCACCTTAGATGATATCCTTTTAATTGGTAAAGACAGACCTTATAGTCTATTTGCTTATGGACATGGCTTCTTAAATATGTTCTACTCTAAACGTCAATTGATTGAAGCTTACTTTGAGAATAAACATCAAGAGAATTTGGTTCATAATGCTAGAAATTTAACTGTAGTAGAAGAAAAAAGACCACAGTACCGTTATCCAATTCTAGAGGATGAAGGTGGAACGCATGTATTTAGAAATAACGTATATGCCTCTATTAATCATATAGATGAGCTAAAACAAGCCATTGACTTTTTAGTCATTGATACGATATTTCATGATGATAACTACGCGCTTAGAGTACTATCATTATATGAAAACCCAAATCCAGAGGAAGCCCGTTCGATTTCTCTAGCTTACAACGAAGTATGGGATGAAGGGTTCTTATTTAAGAAGACCGTCTACAAACCAAAGAAGGTGGAACTATGACTGAACTACTCGCCCCTGCTGGGGATTTAGAAAAACTCAAGATTGCCATCCTTTATGGCGCAGATGCTGTATTCATTGGTGGAATGGAGTTTAGTCTTCGTGCTAGAGCGTCTAACTTCACTCTTGAAAATATCAAAGAAGGCGCAGATTTTTGTCATAAATATGGTAAAAAACTCTACGTAACGACTAATATTATCCCACATAATGACAATATGAATGCTTTGATTGAATACTTAAAGAGCCTTGAAAGTGCTGGTGTTGACGCCATCATCGCAGCCTCACCTTATATCGTTGAAACTGCTAAAAAACATACCAAAATCCCTGTTCACATATCTACACAGCAATCGGTTGTTAATGCACCTGCCGTTGCATTTTGGAAGGATTTAGGGGCTGAGAGAGTCGTATTGGGTCGAGAACTCGATATTGATGAAATCACCTCAATCACACAACAATCGGATGTCGAAATCGAAGTCTTTATTCATGGCGGTATGTGTGCTTCCTATTCTGGACGTTGTACCTTATCTAACAACATGACTGACCGTGACGCAAACCGCGGTGGGTGTGCCCATAGTTGTCGTTGGAATTACGATTTATATGAAGGTGAAACTTTAATTTCTGATGAACAAATGCCGTTTTCAATGAGTTCAAAAGACCTTCAAACACTCGCATATATTCCTAAATTGATTGATGCGAATGTAGCTTCACTCAAAATTGAAGGTCGTATGAAATCGATTCACTATATCGCAACTGTTGTGAGAAGCTACCGTTTACTCATCGACGAATATGTTGAAACGGGCAGGATCAAAGACATATCAATCTATGAAAAAGAGATTCGTAAAGCCGAAAATCGTTTAACCTCATTCGGATTTCTTGGTGGGATTCCCAAAGCCGAACAGCAACTGTATAACTTAAGAAGCGAAGAACCTACAAAAGAATTCTTAGGACTTGTTGTCGACTACGACAAAGAAACCCAAATCGCAACCATCGAACAACGCAACCATTTTGTTAAAGGTGAAACCGTTGAAATGGTGGGGCCAAGAGTGTCACATACGTTTACGATGGGCGATATTAGAGATGCCGAAGGTAACCTTTTAGATGCAGCAAGACACCCTAAACAAATCTTAAAAATCGCTTTACCTTTTGAAGTACAACCTTACGATATGTTAAGAAAGGTTTTGTCAAATGATAATTGAGAAGGATGGTAAGCAATTACCGTACATCATCATTTCAAAACCGATTAAGAATGCCTATTTTAGGGTAAAAAATAATCAAATTGTCGTAACTAAAGGCCCGAGAATTCCGCTTCAAGTGATAGAAAAACGATTAGATGATTACTTTGATCACTTCTATAAACTCATTGAAGGAAAAAAAGTCGATGATCAACAAATCGCACTATTTGGTCAACACTATGATCTCGAATGGGTTATTGGACATCCATTTAACTACGAAGTTAAAGACACAATACGAATTTGGATACCGAACCAGGAACTAAAGGAAAAAGCATTACAAACCTTTTATGGACAACAACTGAAAAACCTTTTAGATTCGTTAGATTCTTGGCTAGTAGAAGCGTTAAAACCGTTTAACTTATCGCCACTCCCCACCAAGATTAAATACTTAAAATCGAAGTTTGGAAGCTGTCATACTCGTAAGAAAGAAATCACGATGAATGCGTACTTAGCTAAACTCGAACCGATTTATACTAAATACGTTTTATTACACGAGTACGCACACTTGATTGTCCCTAATCATCAAAAACCGTTTTACGATGTCTTAGACCTTATGATGCCTGGTCACAAGACCATTCAAAAGGCCCTTAGAAAACACCATATTTAACTATCAAAATATTGAAAACTAGTGTATAATTATACAATGTAAAAACAAGGAGTGATTTTATGGCAAAAAATAAACAAGTCTTTGAACTAACTCAAGAAGGGGTAGACCAACTTAGAAGTGAATTAAACTACCTAAAAGACGTAAAAAGACCTGAAAACGTCATCGCTTTACAAGAAGCACGTGCTCAAGGTGACCTTTCTGAAAACGCCGATTATGACGCTGCAAGAGATGAACAAGCGCGTATTGAAGCCCGTATTAAAGAAATTGAAAATATCTTAGAAAACTTCAAGCTCATCAAAGCTTCCAATGATAACCGTGTAACTACTGGTAAAACTGTAGTATTACACTTTGTTGAGAAAAATAAAACCGCTGAATACCAATTGGTTGGTACAATTGAAGCCAATCCAATGCTCAATAAGATTTCCACAGATTCCCCAGTGGGCAAAGCTATTCAAGGTACCATTGAAGGCGACACCGTTGAAGTACATTTAGAAACAGGAAAGACCTTCCACATACAAATTGTTGAAGTTAAATAACATGAAAAAGGGAAGATACATCCATTTTGTCCCAAGCGAATATCAAAAATCGGTGAAAAACATCGATTTTTTACACTTATATCAAGAGGGGTTTCGCGTCATTTTTATCGATATCGACAATACGCTTGTATCCTATAAAGAGCACCATCTTACCGAGGACTTAATTGGATTTCTAAATCAACTTGAACAAACCGGTTTTAAAATTGTTTTAATATCGAACAATAAGCAAGCACGTGTAGAAACTTTTGTTGGAGATCATGCATATAAGTTTGTTTATAGTGCTAAAAAACCATTAAAAAGAGGTTTTCGTAAAGGCTTAAAATTAGTCAATGAAACCAATACTAGAAAGGTAGTACACATTGGAGATCAAGTGATGACCGATATCCTTGGTGGCAATCGTATGGGCTTTTACACCATTTTAGTCTCCGCGATTGAACGTAAGTCGGATATTCTACCGACACGCATCAACCGTAAAATGGAAGCTTTCTTCATCAAAAAAGTGAAAAAGCACCAACCCGAATTATACGAAAAGAGGTTATTGCCTTATGTTGAAACGCTGTAGCGGTTGTGGAGTGATACTCCAAACCGAAGACGATACCAAAGCAGGCTTTGTTAAAGACTTAAGTCATGAACTTTGTTTGGATTGTTTTAATTTAAAGAACTATTCCAAAGTGAATTCGGTTACCATTCATCCAGGTGAAATGCCTGTAATAAAAGAAGAAGCCTTAATCCTTTATGTATTATCCATTAATCATTTATCCCTAAGACTTAAATATCGTCTTGACCGTCATTTTCCAAATTCACCCGTCATTCTCGTATTGAACCATATCGATACGCTTGACAGTTCCGTGAATTTAAACAAAATGATTCAAAAAATCCGTCAAGAAGCCAACAAACTTCAAATGAAGTTTGTTGACATCGTGCCAATTTCAGCGCTACAAAACAAATACATTGACGTACTCATGGAATCGATGGAATACCATCAAAAAAACCGTAATGTCTATTTGGTTGGCTTTCAAAATAGTGGAAAGTCACTGTTATTTAAACGAATTGCGAATCGTTTAGCGATTGAAACAACGGTCTTATCAGGCAAAAAACCTGGTTTGACACTCGCTGACTTTAGTATTCCATTTCATGGTGCTAAACTTACCGATACCCCAGGCATCTATTTACCAGGTTCCATCGCATCCTTCTTACCATTTGACGCTTACAAAGACCTGTTGATAGAGTCTAGAGTAAAACCAAAAATCTATCAATTGAATGAACAACAAAGCCTATTCTTTGGCGGGTTGTGTGCTGTATCATATCTCGAAGGTGGCTTTAAGGGGATTGCGTGCTACGCCTCGAATGCCTTAGAAATTCATCGTACCAAATACGACGAAACATATGAAAAGTTCAAGAGTCAACAAGATACATTTAAACATCAAATAAAAGATCAAAAATTTGTTAAGAAACTCTTTAAACTCAATCCAGATATAGCCTATGAACTCGCTATTTCTGATTTCGCAATGGTCCATCTAAAAGGTAAAGCCGTAATTGAGGTCTATTTACCTGATACTATGCGCGTTGTGTTAGAGGAGGCGCTCTATTGAGCCTAGTCGACTTAGTTACAGAAAAACTAAAGCCTTATCCAAAACGTCTTGAACATGTCTTAGGCGTTAAAGAACGCGCTTTAGAATTTCAAAAAATCTATGGCGGAAACGCCGAAGCCATTGAAACGGCAGCCTTACTTCATGATTACTTTAAATACGATTCTATCGAGGTTCAAAAGCGCTATATTCCAGCAAATGAAATCGAAAAATATCAAAGTGTTCCAGTTGCTTACCACGCGCTTTCTGCTGCGTATTATGCGAAAGACCACTTAGGGATCAATGACCCTATTGTATTTGAAGCAATTTACTACCATATTTGGGGTAAAACCGAAATGAAGTTAGAAACGATGATTCTCGCAACTGCTGATTTTTGTGAGAAAAACCGAACTTTTAGTGGTGCTAAAAAAGTGTATGAACTCGCATTAAAAGACTTACAACAAGCCTTTATACTCAGTTTAGAATACACCATTGAATATTTAAAGAAAGATGGGATTAACCCATTTTATGAACAAATCGAAGTCTTAAACTATTACAAGGAGAACACATGGAATTACTAGAGAAAATAATTAAAACCATTGACATCGTCAAAGTATCTGATGTCAAAATTTATGATATGGAAAAAAGCTCACCGTTTTTTGATTATGTCGTTGTAGCAACCGCGAATGAACGTCAATCTATCGCACTCATTACCTATTTAAAAGAATCCGTTGGGACGGATCAAATTCGTGGATTTGAAGGAAAAACCGGAGGCTGGTTATTGGTTGACTTAGGGGATGTAGTCCTTCATTTATTCTCAAAAGAAATGCGCGAATACTACGGTTTTGACAAGCGCTTGATGACATTAAAACAAATCGAGATTAAAGCTTAATCATGAGCTTTTCAGATTTATATGTCCGCTTGATTGAGGACATTGATTACATCGAAATCATCGATTTTATCACAAAACAACTAAAACCGTCAGATGTCATCTTGGACGCTGGGTGTGGATCTGGTGTAATTTTATCACCGCTCATTCAAAAAGGTTTTGATGTTACTGGTATAGATATCGATGAAGAGATGTTATCCTATGCTCAAAAAGCCTTAGGACATCAGGGGAAACTCTTTATTCACGATCTCAGAGAACCGCTCGGATTAACCTTTGATGTCATTTTGATGTTCAACGATGTCATCAATTACTTTAAAGGGGCCAAGACAGTCTTAATGAACTTAAAACGAGCTTTAAAACCGGGTGGTATGTTGTTGTTTGATTTTTATAAGGTTGATTATTTAACCGAAATGGATGGTTATGTCGAATCTGAGAATAACCCTGTGGTCTACACTTGGAAAACCAAAACAAGTCATAACAAACTCATTCATCAAATTGAAACCGAACAAGAAGACTACCAAGTTATTCAGTATGTATACGAACCGGGTTATTATATCGGGATACTGAAATCCCTGGGTTTAAAAGTGACGATACTTGAAGGTCCAGACGAACGAAAACTGTATATTAAAGCGACAAAATAGATTTTTAGAATAAAACCACTAGCTTTAGGGTGATGTTATTCTGAGAATCTTTTTTCTTTTTATTCTTAACACATCGGTATCATCTATATGAGGTGATTATAGATGATTAAACGAATGTTACCCTTATTAGGCTTACTTACTGTATTGACTATTCTCTTGATTTGGCCAAATATCCCAAAAACCCAAACTAAAGCTGTCGAAGAACCTATTTATATCGAAGTTGAGATTACAGGTGCAGTTCATATCCCTGGGGTATATAGGGTCATTTCAGGCACCAACTTAGGTGACTTGATTCAATACGCTTTAGGGACCAAAGCGACAGCAGACTTGAGTCAAATTGAAAACGCAACTTTATTACTACCAAATGTAAGATATACCATACCATTTAAAGAAGAAAGTAAAGATGAGACCAAAATTAACATCAATAAAGCTACCCTAATTGAATTGATGTCTTTACCTGGAATTGGTCAAGTCACTGCACAAAAAATCATCGATTACCGAGTCAAACAAGGTCCGTTCATGAGAATTGAAGACATTCAAGAAGTCTCAGGGATTGGAGCTCAAACCTTTGAACAAATTAAAGCGTTTATTACCCTCTAGTCACATCCATTTATATCTATTCGGTATTGTACTATTTGAATTGAGTATAATTCATTATTGGATCAGTATTCTTGGGGTTGTCTATTTAATATGGATTCGAAAACTGAAATGTTCTAAAGCAATTTATATCATTTTAATCATTTACGCATCCGTATCACTGGTGTATAAAGCGATACCAAAATATCACGGGAATGAAGGTGTAATTATTCGCATCGAAACTGTGAAATCTGGGTATCGATATACTTTAAAAGATGGTTTGTTCAATGTGCATTTATATACGAAAGAGACTCTAAAAGTTGGGGATGTGGTTTTGTTAGAAGGTAGACTTGAAACCTACGAAACGAGTCAGTTTAAGGGGGATTTTTCACCGAATACCTACTTTAAATCACGATTCATTGAAGGTGTATATTATCAACCAAAAATAGAAGTCATTGACCACATTTGGGCCCCTCATGAAATTCATAATGATTTGAATAGACACATCGAAACCCTACCTGAACAGACTCAAATATTCGTTAAAAGCTTGTTTCTTGGGGTGTTTGAAACAGATCAAAAAGAGGGTATCTCTAAAGTCGGAATTACCCATCTATTTGTTTTGTCAGGGTTACATGTAACGGTTTTAATCGGGTTATTGAACAAACTATTGTTTTTTATACCGAAACGCTATAGACTCATTATTGAATCGATTGTGTTATTCAGTTATTTGGTAATTACACTCTTTCCAATATCGCTCATTAGAGCGGTTTTACAGTATGTGATTTGTGAAGTATTGAACTATAAAAAGTTCCAGTATACCCGATTAGACGCATTTAGTTTTACGGGGATAATGATGTTAATCATCAACCCTTACTTTATCCATAATATGGGGTTTCAACTGACATTTATTGTGAGTTTTATCTTTTTAATAAGTACATATAAGTCAGACTTTGTGGGACAGTGGTGTTCAACTTTCTTCGCACAAACCGCGGTTTTACCCATTACCTCTAAAATAACCAATCAAGTCTATCCCATCGGTTTTTTTGTTTCCCCCTTTTTTATTCCTTTATTCACCTATGTGTTGATGCCGCTATCTTGGGTATCGTTATATCGTCCAATAGGTGAAGCTTTAAACCCTGTTTTTTCATCAGTAATGACGTTAATTCAACTTTTGGAAACAAATGCTTTAGGCTTTTCTATACCACGGATTACTGGGGTTTTTGCCCTCATTTACTTTGGGTTATGGATCTACTTAAAATTAAGTGACTCTCTTGAAAAAGGAGTCTATCGATTTACCATACTTGTGATTTTTATATTGATTTTCCCCTATTATAAGGCTTTTGACCCAACAGGATCTGTGACATTTCTATCGGTCGGACAAGGGGACACCACGATTATTAGGCGACCTTACGGGTCTTGTACGGTGGTGATTGATACGTTTGGAGATGTCGTAGATTATTTGAATCAAAACCATATTAGAGAAATTGATTATCTTGTCCTTACGCATGGGGATTATGATCACGATAAAGAAGCGAATGCAATCTTAGAAGCGTTTGAAGTAAGACACTTAGTCGTCTCACTTTATCACGATGTTTCACCGTATAAACTAAATTATCGTAAATTGTTACGTGCTGATAAAGGAGATGAACTTTCGTGTGGGGATATTGAGTTGAGTGTGTTGGCTCCTATAAGGAGGTATCAAAGCTCAAATGATCAATCAATCGTCCTTCAAACGAACATCGAAGGGACTAGGTATTTATTCACAGGCGATGTCGAGTTTGAAGCTGAACAAGATTTAGTTCAAATCTTTGGTCAAAGTCTTCAAAGTGACATTCTAAAAGTAGGGCACCACGGTTCAAAGTCTTCGACCAATGTCGCCTTTCTAAAATCTGTGAATCCGAAGATAGCGGTTGTGTCGGTTGGAAATCAAAACTACTTTGGTCATCCCCATAAAGAAGTCATAAATCGATTGAATAAAAATGGTGTAAAAATCTATCAAACGAATGTGAATCAGACCATCACGTTTTGGAATCTCCCATTTTATCGACGTTATCTCATTTTAGTGCACAAACCTGGTTAAAATATAGTATAATATTGAGTAAGAAAGAGGGAGATTTCATGCCTGATTTAATGTATCTATATATAGGTAATGATGCGTTCTTAGTTGAAAATGCTGTAGAACAGTTGGTAAGAAAATTGGATGTCGATCCATTCAACGTTCTCACCTATGATTTAGATGAACATGGCCTAGATGAATTACTACAGGAAATGAATACCATTTCTTTTTTTGCGGATAAGAAAATCATCAAAGTCAAACACCCATGGTTTTTTTATGAAGAAAGAAATGACGACTACTTGCCAGATTTAATCAAATACTTTCACAACTCAAACGAAGATACGACGATTATTTTCTTGTTAGAACGAGGTATGGACTCTAGTCTACCAGCAACCAAAGAAGCGAAGAAGTATGTCCGAATTGAAACCGTTGCGGATATGGCGAAGGAAGACTTTAAACCGTATGTTAAAAAAGCATTTGAATCCCTGAAGTATACGATTGAAGATTTAGCCGTTGATGAACTCTTAGAACGTACAAACTACGATATATCTATGCTTAATAATGAAATTGCCAAACTTAAATTATTTGCTTTTGACGATAAAAAAATTGCATTAAAGGATATTAAGCAACTGGTTGCGAGAAACTTAGAAGAAAACATCTTCGAACTCACTAATGCGGTATTAGCTAAGAACAAGAAGCGTATCCTTGAAGTCTATTATGATTTATTAGAGAAGAATGAAGACCCCATTCGAATCATTTTTAATATCGCATCGAAACTTAAAGAAACCATTCAAACCAAACAGTTATTAGAAAAAGGTTATAATCAAGAAGCGATTTCATCCTACTTCAACGTGAAGTCCTCTAAAGCGTATTATATGGTTAAGAATGCTCAACAATTATCTAAAGCAAGTTTAGAAGGTTTATATGAAAAATTATCGAATTTAGACTATGATATTAAGTCTGGTCGAATGGATAAAAAACTAGGATTAGAATTATTTTTATTGGAGATTTAGGATGTTAGTTGAGAAATATGAACACATTTTGGTTTTTGACTTCGAAACCACAGGTTTGTCAGCAAAAACCGATAACGTCATCGAAATTGGGGCGGTCTTATTAAAAAGAGATCCCATTTTAATGCAATACCGTCAAGAAAGTGAACTATCCGTACTCATTAGACAGGATAGACCACTGCCAGATAAGATTGTAGAAATCACCCACATTACTGATGAAATGTTACTACGTGAAGGTATTGAAGAATCGGAAGCGTTTGAAAAGTTGAAAGCTATGGTGCGTCCAAATACGCTATTAGTCGCTTACAATATCGCATTTGATTATGGATTTTTAAAGGCACTTTATCGTAAATACGAAGACCCGTTTTATTCGATAGAAGAGGATTTATTAGATGTTATGGCGGTTTTCAAAGACCGTCATCCATTCCCACATCGTCTTGATAATTTGGTACAAACCTACCAAATCATTCACAAGAATACACACCGCGCTATAGATGACGTCAAAGCAACTTTATTAGGGTTAACTGCGATGATCAAAGAACGCGATACGATTGATCAATATATCAACGTGGTTGGGTACAATCCAAAGTATCCACCCGCATCTGCTTTAAATGGAAAAGTTAGAATGGTACCTCAATACGGTAACCGTCTCGAAATCGAAAAACTAAAATAATAAAAAAGGTCGTTCTCGAAAGAGACGACCTAAGCTTTATTAAATAAAAAACACATCCGAGATGTGCTTATTGTAGTTTGTTAACTAAAACTGCTAATTGAGACTTGTGGTTGGCAACAAAGTTTTTGTGGAAAATACCTTTGGCTTGTCCCTTATCCAATTTCTTGCTTGCAAATGCTAAGTTCACTAATGCTTTTTCTTTATCTCCAGCAGCTACTGCTTTCTCAACTGCTTTAATAGCGGTTTTGGTAGAAGATTTGAATGATGCATTGATTAATCTACGCTTTTCGTTAGTCTTGATACGTTTGATTTGTTGTTTGATGTTAGCCATGATGTCACCTCCCGTGATAAGCAACTCAAATTATACCAAATGGTATTTTAAAAAGCAACTATTAAAGGAAAAATATGTTAAAATAAGTTGAAAGAGAGAGATGAATGATGACATTACCAAATAAACTCACTTTAAGCCGATTCGTCGCGATTCCGGTGATGGTGATTATCAGTTTTTTACAACCGCTTCAAAGTGTCGATGACGTGCTATTTGGGCTCGATTTAGCACAGTTATTATTCGCAATTTTATTTGTACTTGCAAGCTTCACAGATTTTCTAGATGGGTACTTAGCCAGAAAGCACAATCAAGTGACAACGTTTGGCAAGTTTACCGACCCGATTGCCGATAAATTATTGGTTCTAACTGCCTTTTTATATTTACAAGCAACCACAGTTAGAGTCTTTTGGTGGATGACACTTATTGTCGTTGCAAGAGAGTTCATTGTTACGGGTGTACGCTTACTCGCAGTCGAAAAAGGTAAAGTGATTGCAGCGAGTCCTTTTGGAAAACTCAAAATGGTAACAACCGTACTTGCATTAGTGGTTTTATTATTCAATGACTTTAATTTGACACCATGGATTGGAGACATTCTACTTTGGTTAGCACTATTATTCACAGTACTATCCGGAGCGGACTATTTCTGGAAAAATCGCCATATGGTGTTCGAATCTATCTAAAAAAAGTAAAAAAATCCGATTCTCGGTATTTATATAATAGGAGGTTAAGAAATGGACGTAAAAAAACAAGAAGCATTGCTGAATGCGATGAAGCAAATAGAAAAACAATACGGGAAAGGCGCTGTCATGAAACTTGGTGACGAAGCGGATCGTCATATTGAATCATCGCCATCTGGATCGATTGCACTCGATGTTGCACTCGGTATCGGAGGTTATCCTAAAGGGCGTATCGTTGAAATATACGGACCAGAATCTTCGGGTAAAACCACATTCGCATTAACAGCGATTGCAGAAGTACAAAAAGCAGGTGGATTCGCTGCATTTATTGATGCCGAACACGCATTAGACCCACAATATGCAAGAGCATTAGGGGTTGATGTCGATAACCTAATCTTGTCACAACCAGATACTGGTGAACAAGCATTAGAAATCGCAGAAGCTTTAATCCGTAGTGGTGCCATCGGTATTGTTGTAGTAGACTCGGTTGCTGCCCTTGTACCTGAAGCTGAAATCTATGGCGACATGGGGGATTCACACGTCGGGTTACAAGCACGTTTGATGAGCCAAGCGATGCGTAAACTATCAGGGATCATTAACAAGACCAATACCATCGCGATTTTCATTAACCAAATTCGTGAAAAAGTTGGGGTCATGTTTGGTAACCCTGAAACCACATCTGGTGGTAGAGCCCTTAAGTTCTATGCATCTGTTAGACTTGAAGTTAGAAGAAGCGAACAGATTAAAGCAGGTAATGATGTGGTCGGTAATAAAGTCAACATCAAAGTTGTTAAGAATAAAGTTGCACCTCCATTCAAACAAGCGAGTGTGGATATTGTCTACGGTAAAGGGGTCTCCAAAATGGGCGAACTTGTGGACTTAGCGGTTGAACTTGAAATCATTAAGAAGAGCGGTGCTTGGTATGCATATGAAGGGGAAAAGATTGGTCAAGGTCGTGAAAACGCAAAAGACTATTTAGACACTCACGCAGGCATGGCTAAGGACATCGAAGTGAAAGTAAGACAAGCTTATCAATTAAAATAAAAAAAATCGCTGGCATTTTAAATGCCGGCGATTTCTGTTTTTAGGCTGGAATAATTTGTGTGTTATCTCTGACCAAATTGTATGGTAAATGAACATAAACGACGCGCGCATACGAAGTTCCAAGAATCACTTCATCGTAAGAAATCTTCGCATAAAGGTAAGGTCCCTTAGCTTCTACAAACGGTAGAATAGGTGTATCCATATCGTAGTTAAAATTCATTTGAACAGTTTTAGTTTGGTTCAGTGTTGCGGCTTGTTCCGTTGAAACTTCAGTGTATTTTGCCCAACGTGTAGAAAGTTGAAATTGAATCTTAATATTGTTGATTGGATTGACACTTTCAAGTTTAGTCAATTCGTAATTGAAACGATAATATCCGCCTGTTGATTCGGTATTTGGGAGACGCACATGGGTGATGGTGTAATCAATATCGAACAATTTCAAATCCTCAAGACTTATTACGTCGGCCTTCTTATCATCGAATAGAACTGGTTTGCTATCTGCATACTTTAGAATGTAGATGCTTGGAATGAAAATAACCGGTAATACGATGAAGAATAGCACAATAAATATTTTCAAACGGTTTTGATAAAGCCATGTCGATTTACTGACTTTTTTAGCTTTTTTCATAGAATCCCTCATTTCACGTAATCTTATTATACTACACACGAAAGTAAAAAAAAAGTCGGATTGTAATGCGTTGACTAAAAGCCCTTTCTCCTATATAATTAAATAGTAGTACTGTGGTTTAAAACCCTAAAATTAAGTATATCAATTTTGATAATGTTGTTTAATATATTTAACGCTCAAGTAAAGAAATTGTAACGAAAATAAAAAATGGAGGATTATAACGATGGAACATTTAGTATGGGCAATCGTCTCCATTTTGCTACTAGCTTTAGGCCTAGTTGGAGGCTTTATTTTCCGTGTAAGACAACACGAAAAGAATCTCCAAACTAGCCGTGAACAAGCAAAGAAAATTGTTGAAGAGGGCCAAAAAGAAGCCGAAAAACTCAAAAAGGAAGCCATTCTAGAAGCACGTCAAAATATTTTTGATCAAAAACGTGAATTCGAACGTGATATGAAGGAAAGAAAACAAGTCGTCATCGATTTGGAAACCAAAATATCACAAAGAGACGAAATGCTCAATAGAAGAGCTGCTAATTTGGACAAAAGAGAAGAATTTCTTGGACAAAAAGAAATTAAATTGGACGAAAAGAAGCAAGAACTTGAACAATTGAATAGCAAAGTGGAAGACATTTTGAAGCAACAAGAAGCGAAATTAATGGAGATTTCAGGTATTTCTACGGAACAAGCACAAGCGATCATTATGGAACGTGTTCGCATGAGTATGTCTGAAGAGATTTCAAACTTCATTAAGGAAGAAGAAGAAAAAGCAAAATCAGAAGTAGATCAAAGAGCGAAGAATCTATTAACACTGGCAATTCAAAAATACGCTAGTGAAACAACAAGTGAAAGAACGGTATCCGTTGTTTCCCTTCCAACTGATGAAATGAAGGGACGAATTATTGGCCGCGAAGGTCGTAACATTCGCACCATAGAAGCATTAACCGGTGTTGATCTCATCATCGATGATACCCCAGAAGCGGTCGTATTATCGGGATTTGATCCAATCCGTAGAGAAGTAGCAAAACGCGCCTTAACAGCGTTGGTCGAAGATGGTAGAATCCACCCAGGACGTATCGAAGAAGTCGTTGAACGTGCACAACAAGAAGTGGACATGTTCATTCGTGAAGCCGGTGAAAACGCCGTTTTCCAAACTGGAATCGGTAAGTTACACCCAGATTTAGTTAAACTTTTAGGACGTATGAGTTTCAGAACCTCTTACGGACAAAACGTATTAAAACACTCAATCGAAACTGCTTTCCTAGCTGGTAAATTAGCAGCCGAAATCGGTGAAAATGAAGTACTTGCAAAACGTGCAGGTTTACTCCATGACATCGGTAAAGCCGTTGACCACGAAGTTGAAGGGTCACACGTCGAAATTGGTGTTCAAATTGTATCGAAGTATCACGAACCTAAAGAAGTTATTGATGCGATTGCATCTCACCACGGTGATAAAGAACCACAATCCATCATTGCTGTTTTAGTAGCTGCAGCGGATGCGCTCAGTGCTGCAAGACCTGGAGCACGTAGCGAATCTATTGATAACTACATCAAACGCCTTGAACAATTAGAAACCATTTCTAACAAGGTTGCAGGGGTTGAACGTTCGTTTGCGATTCAAGCCGGTCGTGAAATTAGAGTCATCGTTAAACCCGATGAAGTGGATGATCTATCCACATTTAAAGTTGCACGTGAAATCAAAGAACAAATTGAAGCGAACCTTCAATATCCAGGAACCATTAAGGTTACCGTTGTTAGAGAAACACGCGCTACAGACATTGCGAAATAAAAGGGGCTTGTCCCCTTTTTCCGTTTATTGAGGAAGGTGTATATGAGAATATTATTTATCGGAGATATATACGGTGAACCAGGACGTAAAATTCTTTTATCGAATTTAGACGAACTTAAAGCGACTTATAAACCCAATATTATCATTGTAAACGCTGAAAACAGTGCGAATAATGGACGTGGGATTACATTTCGTTTCTATAAAGAACTCATGGCTGCTGGGGTACATGTTATCACGATGGGAAACCATGTATGGGGACAAAATGACCTTGTTGAGTATATTGACGATTCCCGTATTGTCAGACCCCTCAATTTTCCAAAAGCACCTGGCAAAGGGTATGATGTCATTCAATATAATCAAACGACCCTTTTAGTCATAAACGCACTAGGGAGAACCTTTATGAATGCCAACCTAGAGTCCCCTTTCTTTGAAATAGACCATTTATTAGAAACAGTGAAAACCGATTATGTATTCGTCGATTTCCATGCCGAAGCTACCTCTGAAAAAGTCGCTTTAGGACACTATTTAGATGGCCGAGTGGATGCGGTGATAGGGACTCATACTCACGTTCCTACTGCAGATAATCGTGTATTACCAAAAGGTACACTTTATATGACCGATGTTGGTATGACAGGGCCTCTAGATGGCATCATTGGTGTCGATAAAGATATCGTAGTTAACCGATTCTTATATGGACATTCCCCAGCCAATGTGGTTGCGATGACAAAAAACCAATTGAATGGTGTCATTTTAGATTTAAAGAAAAAAACCATAGAACGAATTCATATCGAAGATTAGCACACCTTAGGGTGTGTTTTTCTTATTATTTTTCGTATTAAGCGGTTTATGCACAAGCCTCTCCTACCCTTTTTATTGAAATGACTGGGTAATGCGTGTATACTTATCATAGGTGATTAAATTGATAGATATTGACAAGTATTTTAAACCTAATTTAAAACAAGCAAGAAAGCGTACTAAAGCTGACATTGAACATAAGGATTACCAATTAGACGAACGTTTACAAAAACTAGGTACAGGTAAGTTTTATAAGATTCAAACCTACGGTTGCCAAGGGAATGAAGCGGACGGCGAAACGATGGCAGGCATCTTAAATCAAATGGGTTATCGACCAACTGAAGAAGAGTCATCTGCCGACATCATCTTGATTAATACCTGTGCGATTCGTGAAAATGCAGAAAATCGTATTTGGGGTGAACTCGGACGCTTAAAAAAACTAAAGTACCGCAATCCAGATTTGTTAATTGGGTTGTGTGGTTGTATGGCTCAGGAAGAGAATGTTGTGAACCGTGTTCTTGAAAAATACGAACACGTTGACCTTGTTTTTGGTACACATAACATCCACTTATTACCAGAATACATCGAAACCGCACACTTTAATAAAGAGCGCGTTATTGAAGTATTCTCAGAAGAAGGACACATCGTTGAAAATCTTCCGAAAGTAAGAACCAATCCTTACAAAGCATGGGTCAACATCATGTTTGGGTGCGATGAATTTTGCACCTACTGTATTGTTCCATATACACGCGGAAAAGAACGCTCAAGACAAAAATCTGAGATCATTGCTGAAGTAGAGGAACTTAAAGCTCAAGGTTATCAAGAAGTTACGCTACTTGGTCAAAACGTGAATGCCTACGGTAAAGACTTTAAAGATATCGATTATACCTTTGGTGATTTACTGATGGATTTAGATAAGATTGGCATTCCTCGTATTCGCTTTACAACAAGCCATCCTCACGATTTAGATGATAAGACGATTGAAGCATTTAGATCCTGTAAATCAGTAATGCCACACTTACACCTACCAGTTCAATCTGGAAGTAATGCGGTTTTGAAAAAGATGAATCGTCACTATACCAAAGAGCTTTATCTAGAAGTTATTCAAAAACTTAAAAAAGCGAAACCGGATATCGCATTAACGACAGATATCATCGTCGCCTTTCCAACCGAAACTGAGGCCGATTTCCAAATGACTTTAGACCTCGTAAGAGAAATTGACTTTGAAGGTGCATACACATTTATATTCTCTAAGCGCGCTGGTACACCTGCTTATAGTTTCGAAGATAATATTCCAGAAAAAGAGAAGAAAGAACGTCTTCAAAGATTGATTGAAGTGGTCAATGAAGGGTATTATCGTGCAAGTCAAAAGTATAAAGATCAAGTGGTAGAAGTCCTAGTAGAAGGCACATCGAAACAGGATGAACACACACTTGCAGGCTACTCAGAACATAATAAACTTGTGAACTTTAAAGGGGATAAATCTCTTATTGGGAAGATTGTTAAGGTTAAAATTACTGAACCTAGAACATGGTTTTTAAATGGTGAAGCCTGTGAGTAAACGCGATGAATTAATCGAAATGATTGAGTCTTTAGACATCTTAAAACGTTATCAAAAGTTTGAACAAGTCATCAATGGGGATAAAGATTTAAAAAGGCGATTTAGTGAGATGAAGGCACTCCAAAAACAGTTAGTGAATGCGAAAACCATTCAAAAACCAAAGGCGATTGATCAGTTTCAAGCAGCCTATGATGAGGTTCGTCAATCGATTGAAACGGACCCTATGATTGAGACTTATTTGGACCTTCAACAAGAACTAAACGATTTATTAAAAGAGATAAAAGAAATCATTGAGACAGAGATTAATCAAGCAATTTCTAACCAATCTGTAATAAGTGGGAAATAGCCGTAATAACGGCCCATCCCACTTTTTATTATGGGGTCGTACTTGTAAAATATATAAATTTAAGGTATGATAAGGGTAAGCAAACACTAATGGGGGGATTATTATGGCAATTCTAACGATGTTTAGCGAAGTCAAGATTGGTGACAAGAAAGTCAAAATAGAAGAATTGGTAGGCACACTGATTCTATATCCTGCTGACAAGGTAGTCAGATTTTTTGAGTTGATTGGCTTAACCGTGCCTCGCAAGCTCAGAATGGCCTCACTCAGACGTGAATTGGATCCATATGTGACCAGTAAGAAAATTGTACTTCAAACCCTTTCAGATGAAGTGAACTACCGCTTATCTTGGTATGATCATTTTAGTGAATCTCAACTCGTTAATTTGGTTCCACAATTTAAAGATGCGGACCTTGACCGTAAAGCTAGGGAAACATTATGGGTAAACTTATTGTCGTATTTATTTGACAAACAAGTACCTGAAAATGAACTAATGGGATTTATCAAAGCGGCGAAAGAACACCAAAAAGGTGCTGTATTAGAAGATTTTATTCAATACAATGACAAGTTAAATTCACTCTTTTTTGATGAACAAAATCAAATCGACGGCTTAACACCTGAAGTATTTAGACCCGTATTATTTAAGAGTTCTACACTCGTTGAATTACGTGAAATCGGTAAGAAATTTGGTGTCGATGTCCCACGTCGTTTGAAGAAAAACGAACTCGTCGATATTATTATTAAAGAACTCAAGAATCAAGATAAATATACCAAAGAACTCGAAGATAAAGTCAGTGGATTGGCGGTTATTCAACTTCAAAGATTCGCAATAGAACACAATATCAAAGCATCCATTGAACTTAAGAAAGAAGAAATTATTGAATACATTCTTTCTAATGCTTCTGAAACCAAAGAAAAATATTATGTCCCTTCAACACCGGGTGTTTACGAAGAGATAAAACCATCTGTTCGTGTGTATGTCGATGAAGAACCAGAAATTCAAGTCACACCAGAACCAGAACCAGTGATTGAAAAAGTGGTTGAAGTGGAACCTGAACCAGTCATCGAAGTTAAGCCAGAACCAGTGGTCGAAGTTGAACCGGAACCAATGATTACGGTGCTTCCTGTAGATGAAGAAGTGGAAGCCCTTAAACCTGAACCAAAAGCAGTTGAACCTGTTGAAGAACCGGTAAAGGTAGAGCCAAAAACACCTGAAAGCCCTCGTCCAGTTCAAAAAGAAGAACAACCTAGTGCTCTTGGGGGCGCTTATATCTCTAAAGAAGCGTTTGAAGGTATCGTGGCTGAACTTCGTGCTTTACGCATGGATTTAAACCAATACCATCAAGCCATGCTCGATAAGGCTTATGAAAAAGCCCATCGACCAATCCTTACCCCAACCTTTATGATGGGTTATGAAACAACACTCTCCGCTAAGGAATGGGATAAAGTAGAAAAATCAGAAGCGAAGCAAATTGAAGAGATGAATACCGTGAAATCGGAATTAACTTCCTCAACTACTTCCGTGATTGAAACCATCAAAGAAGAGGATAACCTCGCGAATCCTTCTGTTTCAGACAAGAAAAAAGGCAAAAAGAAAGAAAAGAAACCAATCGGTAAAGTAAGAAAGACCCTTCGTATCGTTTTCTGGTCAGTTTTATTATTGGGTATTATTTACTTAGCTGCTGCCTTCTTAAGAGCTAATAATGTCTTTGATTTCTGGGCAACATATGGCAATACCGATATATATAATACCATCATGAATCCAGGTTACGAATTCGCATCTCACGCTACAGAATGGATCAACACAACCATTCGATTCATTGGTAACTGGGAAGCATTCATGAACTGGTTTAATAACGTATTTTAAGGATTAGATTTACTGTAGAAAGGTGATTGTATGGGCAAAAAAGACATTACATACACCCCGATGATGCAACAATATTTAGACATTAAAAAGGACTACGCTGACGCGATAGTCTTTTTTAGATTAGGCGACTTCTATGAAATGTTTTTTGAGGACGCAATCCTCGCATCCAAAGAATTAGAGATTGCTTTAACAGGTAGAGATGCAGGGGTTAAAGAACGCGTACCAATGTGTGGAGTACCTTACCACGCAATGATTCCGTATGCACAAAGATTGATTCAAAAAGGTTATAAAATCGCGATAGTTGAGCAGGTTACAGAACCTGGTAATGGACTTGTAAAACGTGAAGTCGTTAAACTGATTACCCCAGGCATGATTATGGATGAAGGCATTTTAGATGCTTCAAATTATAACTATATTGGCGCATTAGTCCAAGACAAATTAAAATACCATTTAGCCTATGCGGATTTATCAACAGGGGATCTTTCATTAATGACCGATTTAGCGGAAGCGGATGTCATTAAGCAAATCCTCGTTTTAAACATTAAAGAGATCGTATTGGAAAAAGACCAAAAACGATTAGAAGATAAAATCAGACCCTATGCTTTAATATCCTATACACATGGCACATTAGAACTTTCGATGGTTGAAGGGTTAGAACCCTATTCAAAACTCGCTGTTTCAAGATTATTACACTATTTGAGTGATACACAAAGAAGCGATATCAAACAGTTTAATAAATTGAATCTTATCGAGCCAGAGGCGTTCCTTAAAGTCGATTACCAAAGCCGTTTAAGTCTAGAAATTTCTGAAAGTATCGGTAAACGTAATACACAAACCTTATTGTCAACGATGGATCATACCATCACAGCTTTAGGGTCACGTCGATTACGTAAAATGGTCGATGAACCGAGCCGAGATCAAGCAGTCTTAAATGAACGTTACGATACAATTGATGCCTTACAAAAAAACATCATTCTTTTAAATGAACTGCGTGAATCCTTAAAAGGGGTCTATGACCTAAGACGTATTACCTCTAGAATCGCCACCAAAAATGCATCTGGTAAAGATCTCGCTCAACTCAGACAAACCCTATCGAAACTCCCAGCGATAAAGACAGTGCTCAGGGATTATCAACAACTGATCACAGATGGATTGAACCAAAATATTCAAGATTTTGGTGAACTGTACGAGCTTTTAGACCGTGCTGTTGAATTAGACCCACCACTAACTTTAAAAGAAGGTGGACTCATCAAATATGGGTATAACCCTGAACTCGACGAACTCAAACGGGCTTCTACCGATGGTAAATCTTGGATGATGGCGTTTGAGACCAGTGAAAAAGAACGTACTGGCATCAAAAATCTTAAAGTCGGATATAACCGTGTATTTGGTTATTATATTGAGATATCTAAAGGTAGCTTAGAAATGGTTTTACCTGAATTTGGATACGAACGTAAACAAACCTTATCAACAGGCGAACGCTATGTTACCCCACTCCTAAAAGAAAAAGAAGCCTACTTACTCTCTGCTGGAGAAAAAGAACTCGCCTTAGAATACGAGTTATTCGTCGCTTTGCGTGAGACAGTATCACACTATACTAAAGACCTACAAATACTATCAGATCATATTAGTTTCATCGATGTGATGGCGAATTTCGCTTTCATCGCGAAAAAGTACCGTTATGTAAGACCACAGCTTCAAGATACCCAAACTGTCCGTATCATAAATGGTAGACACCCTGTTGTTGAAAGAGCCCTTGAAGGCAATTTCGTTGAAAACAATATCGAGATTAACGAATCTGGCATTTTACTGATTACGGGTCCAAATATGAGTGGTAAATCGACTTATATGCGTATGCTTGCCCAAATAGTTGTTTTAGCACAAATTGGTTCATTCGTTCCGGCTGATTTGGCTGAATTGCCAATCTTTGATGCGATTTACACCCGTATTGGAGCGAGCAATGATTTAAGTGCTGGGCAATCGACTTTTATGGTTGAAATGTTAGAAGCGAATGAAGCGATTCGTAACGCCACTAAGCAAAGTTTACTCATCTTTGATGAAATCGGACGTGGCACAGCCACTTACGATGGGATGGCACTTGCACAAGCCATCATCGAATATGTACATGAAAAAATCAAAGCAATTACTTTATTTTCAACCCACTACCATGAACTTACGGTGTTAGAACAAACCTTAAAACGCCTTAAGAATATCCATGTGTCTGCAGTTGAAGAAAAACATAGTATTGTGTTCTTACATAAAATCAAAGAAGGTCCAACCGATAAATCTTACGGGATTAATGTTGCTGAACTGGCAAAACTACCTAAAACTTTGATTTATCGTGCAGATGAAATATTGAAACATCTCGAAGCCGATAAGAAAAAAACGGCTTTATTAAACTTATTTAACTTCGACAGTTTGGATGAAATGACAACAAATTACGTATCCAAATCAGAAGAACACGTCGTGGAAACCATTAAAGAAACAGATATCAATAGTCTATCTCCAATTGACGCGTTATTACTTATTAAGAAACTTCAAGATGAATTGAAGTAGAAAGGACACATTCTCATGGCAAAAATCATAAAACTCGATGAACGACTCTCTAACATGATTGCTGCTGGAGAAGTTGTCACAAGACCAGCCTCGGCATTGAAAGAATTGATTGAAAACGCAATCGATGCGAAAGCGACTAAGATTGAAATTCATCTAAAGAATCATGGATTAGATGAGATCAAAGTCGTTGATAATGGGATTGGTATGGAAGCGACCGATTTGCATTTAGCCTTCTTAAGACATGCGACCTCAAAGATTAAGAACGAATATGACCTTGCCCATATCGTCAGTTTAGGGTTCCGTGGCGAAGCCGTTCCGGCCATCGCCTCGGTATCCAAAATGACGATTTCATCTAAAACTTTAGAAACCGACCCCTACACTGTCACCTATGAAGGCGGTGTATTGGTTCATGAAGGTAGAATTGCTTTAAATCAAGGGACAGAAGTCAAAGTTAGAGACTTATTTTATAATGTACCAGCACGTTTAAAATACATCAAATCCCCTCAAACCGAACTCGCGTATATGCTTGAAGTGATCGATGAGATGATGCTTGCCAACCCGAAAATTGCTTTTGTGGTATCGCACGATCAAAAAGTTTTAAGAACCACTTCAGGCAGTGCAGACTATTTAGAAATATTTGCTAATATCTATGGAAACGACATCGCGAAATCTTTAAAGATTCACGATATCGAACAAAACGATATTCGAATTAAAGCCTATTTGGTTAGCCCTCAAATCACACGAGCGCGCAAAAATGACGTGATTGTTTCGGTGAACGGTAGAACCATTCAAAACTATGTGCTCGTTAATAGCGTGGTGGAAGGCTATCATACCCATTTAATGGTTGGACGCTATCCGATTGCATATATCGATATTCACTTAGATGTCTCCTTAGTGGACGTGAATGTCCATCCTCAAAAGAAGGAAATCAAATTCTCCAATGAATATGTAGTTGCGAACCTCATCAGAACGTGTGTTGGAGACGCATTCAAAGTCCATAATGAATCCATTCCAGATAGTCTAAAAACGCCATCACCAACTGTGAAGTATACCGGTTTTGAACTCTGGGAAAGTGGCGATAACGTTGAGGTTATTAAACCTAATCGTATTGAAGAAACACCTTTGGAAATTAAAACAGAACAACCGAAACCTAAACTCCCTGAAATGAGTTATATCGGGGCTTATGCAGGTACATATCTATTATTTCAAAACCCACAAGGTTTATACTTAGTTGACCAACATGCAGCTGCAGAACGAATTCGCTATGAAATAATATTTGAACGTCTTGGTGATCATAAAACAGAACGTAAACAATTGTTGACCCCGATTTTGTATCATTTTAGACCAACTGAACAAGATATTGTTGAACACAATCGAATGCTGCTCGCATCATACGGATTGGATTTTGAAGTGATTCAAGATGCTTACGCATTAAGAGAATTACCACTATGGTTAGATGAAAAAGACATCGACTATATGGTTTATAGCCTTCTTGAACAACTCAGAACCTATCAATCGATTGATATCAAAAAACTGCGTGACCAATTGGCTAAGGATGTTGCTTGTAAAGGCGCCATAAAGGCCAATAAGGCATTAAATACCCATGAAATTGAACACCTCATGGAAGCTTTAAAAGCCTGTGACAATCCGTATTACTGTCCACATGGTAGACCGATTGTCATTTCATTTACACAGTACGAAATTGAAAAGTTGTTTAAACGTATTGTATGAAAAAAGTGGTTGTTATTTGCGGTCCAACTGCAGTCGGCAAAACGAAATTATCCATCGATTTGGCGACCTATTTCGATGCCGAAATCATTTCAGGTGACTCTGTTCAAGTCTATCAGTCTTTAGATATTGGGTCTGCTAAAATCAAGCAAGAAGAAATGCGTGGAATCAAGCATCATATGCTCGATATCCTTAAACCGAGCGAATCCTTTGATGTCGCAACTTTTCAACGTCTAGTCCGTTCACATATCGAAACTATAGAACGCCCTTTTATCGTAGGTGGCACTGGACTTTACATTAAAGCTGCCTTATACGACTATGAATTTAATAATCCAAAACGGGATCTCGATGAAGAAAAAATGTACGATAATCTTTCTAATGAGGCATTACATGATTTATTAAAAGATATTGATCCAGACACTGCAACGATTCTTCACCCAAATAATCGTAGAAGAGTCCTAAGAGCACTTTCGTTAGCAAAAGAAACCAAACGCAGTAGCCTTCAGAAAAAGGATGTTCTGATTTATGACGCCTTAATCCTTTACGCTTCGATGGACCGTGAGATTCTGTATGAGCGAATCAATAAGCGGGTGGATATGATGATGGATGAAAGTTTTTTAGAAGAAACCATAAAACTAAAAAAGGAAGGTTTAAAACTAGACATTCTGGGGTATCGCGAGTTGATGCAATACTTAGAAAATGAACTTTCCCTCGAAGATGCACTTATTGAAATTAAAAAGAAGACCAGACACTTAGCGAAAAGACAAGAAACCTGGTTTAAGAATCAAATGCATGCTGAAATCATTGATATGAAAGACTACGATTCTGCCTTAGCATTAGCCATTGAAAAAATAAAGAAATTTTACGAGGTTTAATATGAACATTTACTTAATCGGCATGCCGGGGGCAGGTAAAACCACCATCGGCAAGCGTTTAGCACAAATACTCAACTATACTTTCATCGACTTAGACCATAGGATTGAAAAAAACGCCTTAATGTTCATCGATGAAATTTTTGAAAAATATGGAGAAGAAACATTCCGTATTCAAGAAAAACAAGCTTTATCCGAAATTGAAGGCGACAATCTCGTCATTTCAACCGGTGGTGGCATCGTCAAAGACCGCACCAATAAGGCTTTAATGAACGGTATAAAGGTATACATCGATACCGATATTTCGATTATCGAAGACCGTATCGGAAAAGACTTTCAACCACGTCCCGTATTAAAGAAAAAATCTTTACACACGCTTTATGACGAACGTATGCTCAACTATGTGTTCTTCGCAGATTTAATCGTTTCTAACGATGGTGACCTCGAAGTGACCACTCAAAAACTACGTGCATTACTCAAGGAGAAGTTCAATTTATGAAATGCTTAGTTATCCACGGACCTAACCTCAACATGCTAGGTAAACGTAATCAAAGTTTATATGGATCACTCACGATGCAAGATATCAACGCATTATTATCCAATACCTATCCAGAAGTAGACTTCACTTTTTTCCAATCTAACCATGAAGGGCTTATAATTGATCTCTTGCAAAACACAGAAGAATATGACGCCTTAATGATTAATCCCGGTGGGTTAGCACACCATTCGGTCATTTTACGAGATGCATTTGAACTCGTAACTTGTAAAAAAGCCGTTGTCCATTTAAGTGACATTGAACATCGTGAGTACTTTAGACGATTTGATATCCTAAAGCCACTCGCGGATGTTTATGTGATCGGACAAAAAGAGCAGAGTTACGTGCTCGCAATGAAGGAATTAATCGAAAAACATTTACAATAATGATATCTATGTTATAATATATAAGGATTTTTTACAGGAGGTAAAGACATGTATACAACCAGTGATTTTAAGACCGGTCTTACCATTGGCTATAAAGGTAATATCTACACGGTTATGGAGTTCATGCACGTAAAATCTGCAAACTCAATGGCATTCGTTCGTACTAAAGTTAGAAACTTAAGAACAGGTGCAATTACCGAAATGGCATTCAATGCGCAAGAAAAATTTGAAAGAGCTCAAATCGATAAGATTCCGATGCAATACTTGTATGCTTCTGATGGCGTTCACGTATTTATGAATTTAGAAAACTATGAGCAAATCGAACTTCAACACGAGCAAATCAAAGACGAAGCAAGATTCATCGTGGATGGCATGACCGTCGAAGTTCTATCCTATAACGATACTGAAATTTTAGGAATCAATCTCCCGGATAAAGTTGCGTTAACTGTCAAAGAAACTGTCCCAGGTGTTAAAGGGGATACCAAAACCACTGCAATGAAAGATGCAATCCTTGAAACCGGCATTTTAGTCAAGGTTCCAATGTTCATTGAAGAAGGCGAACGTATTGTCGTAAGCACTTCAGACGCTTCTTATGTATCACGCGAAAAGTAAGAAATGAAAAGGGGTTTTTGAATGCCCTTTTTTCTTTTATGGAATGATTTGTATTTGAATGATTTTAGACGCGACAACAGCGCATGTTGATGGTATAATTTAGATTGAAGTGAGGGTAAATAATATGATCAGATTACAAAAAAAATTAGCAGAAGCAGGTGTATCCTCGAGACGTGGTGCGGTTGAAATCATCGAAGCCGGCCGTGTTAAGGTCAATGGTGTCGTTATTAAACAACCTGGACATTCAGTCGGTAGTGACGATAAAGTCACTGTTGATGACCGTGTGATTGAAAAAGAAGAACACGTTTACTATTTATTGAATAAGCCAACAGGGTACGTCACGACTGTAAAAGACGACTTAAAACGTCGTACAGTCATGAGTCTATTTGAGGAAGTCGATAAAGCACAACGTATTTTTCCAATTGGTAGACTCGATTACGATACAGCAGGCATCCTCTTATTTACAAATGATGGCGATTTAGCCTATTATTTAACCCGCCCTGAATTTGAAGTGCCTAAAACCTATCTTGCAAGAGTTGAAGGAATGCTTACGAAAGTAGCCATTAAAGCTTTAAAAACTGGGGTAAAAATTGATAATTATCTCACTCGACCAGCACGTGTAAAAGCGGTAGAATACGATACAAAAAACAATTCGACATTGGTAGAAATCATCATCTCTGAAGGTAAGAACCAACAAGTTAGAAAGATGATGGAAACCGTGGGCTTCCCAGTCAAGAATTTAACCCGTGTGGGCTATGCATTCTTAACCCTTGATGGGGTAGAGCGTGGTGGCTATCGACCACTCAAGATTCACGAGGTTAAAAAATTGTACGGAGAGTTCAAAAAAATCTAATAAATATAGAAATTATCACGTTTGAGTGATATAATTAAAGGGTGTGGAGGTTAATCATGCCGGGATTTAAAGTTGCGATTGATGGGCCAGCAGGAAGCGGCAAATCGACCATCAGCAAACGCATTGCTGAACAATTGAATTTAACACATATCGATACTGGTGCAATGTACCGTGCGATTACCTACATAGCGTTACAAAAAAACATCGATTTAAACGATGAAGCTAGCTATGTATTCATGCAAGATTTAAAAGTGAGATATGAGAAGAACCGCATTTATGTAAATGATCTCGATGTAACGGATAAAATCCGCACAGACGCTGTCACAAGAAATGTTTCAAAGGTATCTTCATTCCCATATGTCAGAAGAATATTGGTTCAAATCCAAAAAGACGCAGCCCAAAACATCGATGTTATCATGGATGGTAGAGACATTGGGTCTGTGGTATTACCAGACGCTGATTTAAAAATCTTCCTAACTGCAAACGTTAAGGAACGTGCTAAACGACGTCAAAAAGATAAGGAAGTACTGGGAATCAAACAAGAATTGGACGCACTCGAAAATGAAATTCTCGAACGCGATCATAAGGATTCGACACGAAAAGAATCCCCACTCGTTTGCCCACCCGATGCCATAGTGATTGATACGACGCATTATTCCATTGAGGACACGACGAAACGTATCACAGAAGAAATATTGAAAAAGGAGAAATACCATGGAAGAACTACAAATGAAGGACGTTAATCTAGATTCAGTCAAAGTAAGAGACAAGGTCGAGGGTGTCGTTTTTAAAGTTGAAGAAAAATGCATTTATTTGACCCTAGAAAACCACGCAGAAGCTCGTATGTTTGTCGAATACTTTGGTAAAAACATCACCTCATTCGAAGGCGTTGTTAAAGAAGGGGATCATATCAAAGCCGTTGTTAGCAAAATCAACGACGAACCATCCTATATTCTTTTAAACAGACTGCCACTTATGAAAGAGGAAGCGTTTGATGAAATTGAAGCGGCTTACAAAGAAAACCGCACAATTGTTACCAAAGTCACTAAGGTTGATGAAAAGGGGCTTCATTTAAAGTTCGCTGGTTTTGATATATTTTTACCATTCGGTTTATTAGACCGCGAATTAGTTGAACAAAAAGACACCTTAAAAGGTCAATCCCTTGAAGTTCATTTAATCGAAGTTAAAGGCGGTAACCGCCCACGTCTAATCGCTTCTAGAAAGCAAATTTTCGAAGCAAAGCGTCAAGCCGATCTCGATTTAAGACAACAACAACGCAAAGAAGAAATTGACACCATTAAAACGGGTGATGTACTCAAAGGTACCGTTGAACGCTTAGATCCTCACGCAGCTACAGTGAGATTCCAACATGTGGCTGGTTTATTACGCATTAGCCAAATTTCTCATAACCGTATTGAAAACATCGCAGATGCTTTACAAGTCGGACAAGAAATTGAAGTTAAGATCATTAAAAAAGAAGGTATGCGTTTAGACCTATCTCACAAAGCCTTACTACCTACCCCATTCGAAGCATTCGCAGAAACGCATAAGAAGGGTTCTAACATCACAGGTGTTGTCGTTCAAAAATTACCATTTGGTATCATCTTAGAATTTGAAGAAGGTGTTAGAGGCTTACTCCATGCTTCTGAATATTCTTGGAATCCAAATGACAATTTTGCAAACTTTGTAAAGATTGGCGACTCTGTTGAAGTGGCTATTCTATCCATCGATGTGAAACAAAAGAAAATCAGCTTATCCAAAAAAGCAATGATTGATAACCCATGGCGTAATGTATCTTTCAAAAAAGGCGAAGATGTCAGTGTTAAGGTATTAGAAATCATTACCGATAAAGGTATGAATGTCGAAGCTAAAGGCGTTAACGGATTCATTCCGGTATCTGAATTATCAACAGAACGTGTCAATAAGATTGAAGACCTATATGCAGTAGGCGATGAAGTCGTTGCGAGAGTATTAGAAGTCAATCCAAAAGAATGGCACTTAAAACTATCCATTAAACAAGTCAAAGAAGAATCTCTAAGAAGTGAGTATGAACCTTATCTAAACCAAGAAGAAACCACTACAACCTTAGGAGACCTCTTTGAGAATGTATTAAAAGATTCCAAGAAAAAATAAAAACGAGGTGATGGTTAATGCCATTTAAGGTAGCAATTGTGGGCCGTCCCAACGTAGGGAAATCGAGCTTATTCAATCGTATGATTGGATCCAGACTATCGATTACCGATGACGCCCCAGGCGTAACGCGAGATCGCATTTACGCTAAGACTGAGTGGTTAACCAAAAGTTTCGCGGTGATTGATACCGGGGGCATCGAAATCAGCGATGCCCCTTTTTTAGAACAAATAAAACAACAAGCTGACGTCGCTATTCAAGAAGCCGACCTCATCATTTTTGTTGTAGATTCTAGAAGCGGGTTAACCGATGACGACTTATTTATCGCGAAGAGACTCTATCCAACGGATAAGAAAGTCATCGTGGTCGTAAATAAAGTCGATAACGTTGATTTAAAACAAAGTATTTATGAATTTTACGCCCTTGGCTTTGGTGATCCGATTGCGGTTTCAGCCAACCACGGGATTGGTGTCGGGGAATTAATGGACCAAATCGTCCAATCCATGCCAGAAGATTTCGTTGATGACGAACACGAAGAGGCCATCAGACTCGCTGTTATTGGCTATCCAAATGTGGGTAAGTCTAGTTTAACGAACGCTATTTTAGGACAAGAACGCGTCATCGTATCTGATATCGCCGGGACAACCCGTGATGCGATTGATACGCCATTTACTAAAGACGGTGTTGAATATGTCATCATCGATACTGCGGGTATACGTAAACGTGGTCAAGTCTATGAAAACACTGAAAAATACAGTGTTTTACGTGCGCTTCAAGCGATTGAACGCTGCGATGTGGCATTGATTGTTGTCGATGGCACTCGCGATGTCATTGCTCAAGATATGCACGTAGCGGGATACATCCAAGACTATGCGAAAGCTTCTGTAGTTGTCGTTAATAAATGGGATATTGTTCAAAAAGACGAAAAAACCATGGGTGTCATGAAACAATCTATTTACGATACCTTTAAGTTCTTAGCGTATACAGAAGTATGTTTCGTATCTGCGAAAGAAAACAAACGTATTGATACCTTATTCCCAGCCATCAATAAAGCCTATGAATCTTATAATCGCCGTATTCCAACATCCGTTATGAATGACGTCTTGTTAGATAGCGTCGCGATGAATCCACCGGCTCAATTTAATCATGGTAAAGCGAAGTTCTCGTATATGACCCAAGTATCGACCAAACCGCCGACATTTGTCATTTTCGTGAATGATCCAAGCTTTGTCCACTTCTCTTATTTACGCTATTTAGAAAACCAATTAAGAAAAGCCTTTGATTTTACAGGCTCTCCACTAAAACTCATACTTAGAAAGAAGGAACAAGAATGAAACTATCGATCATCGGCGGTGGCGCTTGGGGAGCGACACTCGGACAACTCTTAGTCGATAACGGACACGATGTCATCATTTACGATATCAATGAACAATTTGTTCAAACCATCAATGAGAAGCATATCCACCCTTTCTTTGATTTACCTTTACCACAAACCTTATTCGCAACCAAATCCTTATCAGAAGCCTTAGCTTTTTCGGATTATCTAGTGCTTGCAGTACCTACTAAAGTGATGCGAGGTTTATTGAATACCATCAATAACTCGATTACGACACCAAAATTCTTCATCAACGTCTCTAAGGGGATTGAACCAGATACGTCTAAACGTGTATCGGAAATTGTTGAAGAAGTGATTCGTCCTGAATATATGGCTGGATTCGCAGTACTTACTGGGCCAAGCCATGCTGAAGAAGTCATTCGTCGTAAACTAACATTACTTACTGTAGCATCTAAAAAAGAGTCCCTTGCGAAAACACTACAAACCGTATTCTCAAATGATACTTACATGCGTGTTTATACTTCTGATGATCTCATTGGTTGTGAAGTCGGTGGTGCTGTTAAAAACGCTATCGCTGTCGTAAGTGGTATGGCAACTGGGTTAGACATGGGCGAAAACGCGCGTGCGGCCTTAATTACTAGAGGTATCGTTGAAATCGTGCGTGTAGTTGAAGCATACGGCGGAAAACGTGAGACAGCCTTCGGATTAACCGGTGTTGGTGACCTCATCGTTACTGCCTCTTCTGAAAACTCACGTAACTTTAAAGCAGGTAAGCAAATTGGTGCTGGTAAGACCATGGCACAAATTTATGCTGAAGAAAGACAAACAATTGAAGGCGTTAGAGCCATTGAAGCACTTCATCAATTGGCGTTAAAAAAGGGTCTATCCCTGCCGATTATTGAAGTAGCATACCACGTCATTTTCGAAGAAATGCCACTAACTGAAGCCATCACAAAATTACTCACTCGTACATTGAAGAGCGAAAAAATCGACTAATTTACGCCTTTAATTGCCTTATAACCGCTATTTAATGCAATTATCTCAATATAAAAATGTTAAAAAGATTGCTAATACAAATAAATAGTGATATAATGGCGATAGAAAGACAAAAGGAGGTTCAATATGAACAAAACAGAATTAATCGCTGTAGTAGCAGAAAAATCTCAAGTAACTAAGAAAGTTGCTGAAGAAGTATTAAATGCATTTGTTGATAGTGTTGCTGAAAGTCTTGGCAAACATGGCGAAAAAGTGGTACTAACTGGTTTTGGTACATTCGAAGTTCGTAACCGTGCAAAAAGAGAAGGCCGTGACCCACGTTCCGGTGAAACCATTCAAATTCCTGCACAAAAAACTCCTGCCTTCAAAGCTGGTAAAGTATTAAAAGACGCAGTCAAATAATTTAATGAAAAACCCAGAGATTGGGTTTTTTTTCTGCCATTTCGTCCTCTAATTATTAAGTGCCTTATGTTATAATAAGGATGGTGAGAATATGAAAGAAATGTTTTTAAAGGCAGCTGCGGACGATGTCCTTTATTTTTTTCAAACACAATTGAATTTAAGTGAAACTGATGAACGTGGACAAACTTTATTGCACTATGCAGTACGTACCTCTGCCCGACAAGTCATCGCTTATTTACTGGATAATGATATCGATATCAACGTTCAAGATCAAACCGGTGAATCAGTTTTATTTGATTGTTGTAAAAAAGGAAAGCTTCAAATAGCCAAACAACTTATTCGAAAATTCGCGAATGTGAATCTCAAAAATCATAAAGGGGAACAACCCATCCATATCGCCTCGATGAAAGCAGATTATGATATGGTCAAATTGCTTTTAGAAGCAGGTGCGAGTTTGAATGAAAAGACGAGAGATGGTCATAGTGTCATTCATTACGCCATTAAGAGCCGTCAAATCCCTTTTTTAGAATTTATTTTAAAACATTCCAGTCAGAAATCTAAAGACTTAGATGTCTTTAAAAATACGTGTTTGCATATTGCCTGTGAAACTGGTGCATTGAACATGGTTGAATACTTACTGGATAATGGACACAATCCTAATCTCAAAAACAGTTCAAAAGAAACCCCGCTATTTCCTGCGATCAAGAGTGGACAAACAGAAATCGTTCAACGCTTATTATCTAGTGAGGCGGAAATAGAAGTTAAGAATCGATTTGGAGAAACCCCATTAGAGTACGCAATACAACTGGGTCAAATTGACATTCAAGGTATGCTTGAAACCCATCAAGCGAGTAGTTTTTACAAACAAATGATTAAAAAAAATCCCCTTCGGCACGCAGTGCTGATCGAGGATTTGGATTTATTGCTTAAAAATATTCATGTCGGGGTACGCGATCTAAAAGATACCTTCCAGATGACCGCGTATGATTACGCAAATAAAGTAGGATTAAAAGCCTTTAAAGAAGTGCTTGAAATAAAATAAGCATTACCGATACAGCGTTTGCTACAGCATGCACAAAGATGCTAGACCAAACGTTGTTTTTATTTTTAATATAGACATAACCGAGTGCAAACCCACTGGCTGAATAGGTAATTAAATTCGTAACAATCGCTAATACTTCGGTTTCTTGACTCACGTGAATGAATCCGAACACAACAGAACTGATAACTAAAGCGACTGTTTGATTTCTGAAGAAACCAAAGAATGCTTTTCTAAAGATAAGTTCTTCTAAGACTGGAGCGAAGACAACCGTCATTAAAACAATCAATATCCCATTGGATGAGAACAAGGCTCGTTCAATCGCTTGTTGGTTCAAGGACACTGGTGCTGCGTAATCGAAAAGATAGCCAATAACCATAACTAAAACCTGTGCAGCGAGACTTGCGAGTATCATATATACATAACCCATCGCAGCGTCCACACCTAAGTGTTTTATGGGTTTATTGAAATAGATTATTTCATCCTTAAGGAATTTCCATCCAAATGGTAATATCGTGAAAGCGAGGAAAATGTATACCACAAAGTTCAGTAATGCAGAAGCAGCTTCTGTGATAAGGACAAACGATTGAGGGTGTCTTACGAGCGCGTCTTCACGATTTTCAAATCCATATTTTACAATAAATGGTCCATCCCACTTGATTGTGTAAAGTTCTACTGGGACGGTTGGTCTATCTGTATTCCAGGTTGCATTTTCGTCCTCAAAGTAAACTTGAAGCATTTCAATGGTATAATTCGCCTTTAAATAAGGGTTTGCTGAGTGACCGAAGAAGACGAAATCATCATCCTGATACATAATTTCAATGTCTGGATATAAATGAATCAATTCTTCGAAATCAGCTTTCGGTAAATACCCAATCGAATAGGGATTGCTATCTACTTTATAAAGCATCGCTTCTTCACGGGTATATTGATGAACTAGGTTTTCGTAATCATAAAACAATAATAAAAAGATACTAGAGACCACGCCCATGATCAAGAAATAAGTGATGACCATGAGGACGCCTTTAGGTAGCGGCATATTGGGATATTTAGGTTCTTTTTTAGTCTCTTCTTTCCTAAAAAGGGATTCGAAATCTATAATTTCGTTTTCTTCGTTGTTATGCATGCAGATGACCCTTTCGCTTTATAAAATCATAAATCTATTATACAACATCTTCCATCATGTTTTGTAAAAAAAGTGAAGATGTGATAATATGTTATCGGATGTGATAAAAATGAAAAAAACGTATTTAGTAATTGGAATGGACACCTTCGGGATTGCACTCTGTGAAGAACTCACCACACTCGGAGCGGATGTCATCGCTTTAGATAAAAAAGAAGAAGCTATTAACCGTGTAACAGGGATTGTTGAAAATGCGGTCATTGGGGATTCAACCGATATCAACGTTTTAAGAGAAATCGGTGCACAACACGCAGACCATGTGATTGTTTCGATTCCAGGAAATGTTGAAAATAGCATTTTGACCACCATGATTCTGTCGGAAATGAAGGTTCCAAAGATTACTGTAAAAGTCGATAATGACTACCATGCAAAAGTAGCTGAGAAAGTAGGAGCCACAGAAGTGGTTTCATCTGAAAAGTCAGCTGGTCGTCGTCTTGCAAGAAGATTACTGTCAGATAACGTTCTAGACTATTATAATATCACGGATGATTATGGTGTCTATGAAATATTCATTGGAGAAGACTTCAAATCTGTAAAAATTGTCGATTTGGATATTCGTAATCGTTTTGATGTCAATATTTTGTTAATTAAGCGTGGTAAAAATGTCATTTTACCGAAAGCAGACAGTGAACTACGCAGTAAGGATATTGTCATTGTATTAGGTAAACACGACCGTATGTCGAAGTTTCAAAGTATCTTACACTAAAAAATCAGGAAAACCCTGATTTTTCTTTTTTCCGATTACGGATTACCTATCTAAAAAATGCGATTAAATGTGTTATAATACAAGAAAAAGGAGAACCTATGAAACTGTTGGTAGCGACTCAAAACAAGCATAAAAAAGAAGAGATTGAAGCGATTTTGAACCCCTCTTTTGAAGTGGTAACTCTCTCCGATTTAAACGATTTCGATGAAGTCGAAGAAACCGGTGATTCGTTTTTTGAGAATGCACTCTTAAAAGCATCCTATTATGCCAAGAAACACCAAATGTTAACACTCGCCGATGATTCAGGCTTGTGTATTGATGCATTAAATGGTGAACCAGGTATTTATAGTGCCAGATATTCTGGAGGGTCAGATCAAGAGAACATTCAATTGGTCTTAGACAAATTAAGAGATACACAAGACCGTGGTGCTCACTTTACCTGTGTACTCGTTTTGTATGACCCATCCACCAATGCCCATCAATCCTTTCAAGGTGACCTATATGGTATCATCGAATCCAAGCCAAAAGGCTCTAATGGATTTGGGTATGACCCAATTTTCTTCGTTCCTGAATACAAACAAACACTCGCAGAAATGCATTCAAAACATAAAAACCTAATCTCACATCGAGCGATTGCCTTACAAGCGCTCAAGGAGGCTTTAATATGAAAGTACTGATCACCTCGGATACCCATGGTCGTTATGACCGCTTACGCGCAATCAGTCTAAAACACGCTGACAAAGATTACCATCTGGATGCCGGCGATTTAGTTTTGACTCAAGCTGAAATGGAATCTCTGCATTTGAAAGCAGTCAAAGGCAATGGTGATTTGTATTTAGATTTACCGCTCCAACAAATTGTGATCATCGATCATAAAAAGTTCTTATTGGTCCACGGACACATTCAAGAAGTTAAATATGGCTTAGACAAACTCATCAAATTAGCTGAATACATCCAAGTCGATTACGTCATTTACGGTCATACCCATGAGCGTAAATTATTAGAATACAACGGCATAACCTACATCAATCCGGGTGCGATTTCCAACATTATCCCGTCTTATGCCATTTATGAAAATGGAAAGATAACTTTCCATCAAGGAGTTTAATTATGGAACAAGAAATCATCAAATTAGCAAGTCAAATCTTAAAAAAAGACGTCCAAGTTGTCGAACGCCTCATGGGTGGTATGAGCAATTATACGTATATCATCGAAGCAGAAGGGAAGAAGTACACATTTCGTAAACCTGGAGATAAAGCAGAAAACTTTGTTTCTAGAACCATTGAACGTAAGAACATTGATTTGGTTGAGTCCCTAGGTATTACCAACCATACTGTATACCTCAATCTAGAAAATGGTTTAAAAATCGCGGAATATGTTAACGGAACTGTACTGTCATCGATGCCACGTCAACCTCATTTAGAAGCGGTTGCGAAAACGTTAAAGAAGATTCATCAATCGGGCTTAAAGGCTGAAAATGACTATGACCATTTGGGCAGACTTGCTAAGTATGAATCTTATAACCATACCCTATCCCCACGCTATGTTGAGTTAAAAAATATATGGCTAACTTGGTTTGAACAATATAAAAAACTGCCAATGGTATTTTGCCATGGAGATGCTCAACCTTCGAACTTCATCATCACTAAATATAATGAAGCCTTGGTTGTAGACTTTGAATTCAGCGGCAATAATGACCCATATTATGATATTGCACAGTTTGGTAACATTGATTTTCACGATGCGTTAGCTCTACTCGATGTGTACTGTAACCATCAAGCTACTAAAGAAGATAAGAAACGTGTGATTTTCTACCGTATGTTCTTAACCCTTCAATGGCACCAAGTAGCCACATTTAAGCATGAAATTGGGTTATCTGAAAAACTCCATATTCCATTTGATAAAGTCGCAATAGCGTACTTGGATAAAGCAGAAGCTTTGAAAAATATGCACCTTGAGGTTTAATTTATGACACTCGAAGCGTTGTTAAAACAGCCTAAAACCCACGAAACGATTCAACTCATTGAATCGTTTTTAAACACGTCTTCGAATGAATCAGAACATACTCAAGCAAAATTCTTTTATGCAAGTCTTTTAACCCATTTAGGACAGTATGAACTATCTAATCAACTCTGTGAAACACTCTTAGAAGAGCTTAAACACAAAGAAGATGATGACCTCTATGTTGAAGTCTTATTCGTAATGAGCGAAAACTACATCGAACTTAAAGATTACAGTGAAGCGAAGAAGCGAATTGAACAACGTAGACGGGCATTACCGATATTGAAACAATACATGTATTACATGGACTTAATCCGTCTGGCCAAAGCAGAAAACGAACCCTATGATCAGTTTGTGAATAAAGCGTTAGAGGATGCGATACCCGAACAAATCCGTCAAACCCTTCAATTAGATAAACTCGATGGGTATGTGAATTCTGGAGCGTATGATCTCGCTATGGATATGATCAAGCAGCTTAGAATGAGACAGTTGTCACCAGAAACTGCACAAAAGCTTCAACTGATTGAACTCGATATTCTCACAAAATCGAATCATTATGAAGCCATTTTAACTATCACCCAAAATCAACATCACCCAAGACTTTATAAATACCATCTTTCAGCCTTAATTGGTCTAAAGAAAACACACCAAGTCTCAATTTTTGAAGTTGAACACGAAAAAGAATTCGAAACCTTAAGTGTCGAAGATCAAAAGGCCATTTACACGTGTCTAGTCGATTTTTACGATAAAGAAAAAGATACACTTTCAGCTGAAACCTATTCGAAGAAACTGAAACAACTTAAAAAAATCGAATCTAGTTTAAGTAAACCAATCGAAAGAACTGAAGTAGAGATACCAATAGAACCAGTCATAAAAAAAGACATCATGATTGAAAAAACAGTCATTCCTTTGGTTGAAAAACGCTATATAGACCGCTCCAAAGACTTTGAAGCGATTCACACGTTATTAAAAACGGGACTTACGTTACCAGAAACTGTATCTGGTAGAGAACAAGCACGTTTTTTACTCGAACAAGCACTTGATCAAAAACCATTTAGTACCGTATTAATTTATTTAAACGGGACTTTGAAAATGTATCGTAAAGGTCGTTTATACGACAAAATGATTGAAAAAGAAGATCTTCTAAAAAGCGTTTTTCATGCTGCTTTCTTAAAACAGGAAGACATCATTGAAGAGACCGACATCATCCGTTGGAATTACGATGTGATAACGAGAAAGCCCTACGATATAGAAACTGTTAAACGGCTCTATACATACGCCATAAAAAATGGGGCACTATCTTATTATCAAACAGATGATTCAACGCCTACGATTTATGATGACTATTTAAAACTATTAACCACACTCATTGAAAAAACCTTCACTCAAGAAGATAAACATGCTACAGTGTCTCAAAAACTAGAATTCTATCAAACGATACTTGATTCAAACCTCATCGCTTTAAAAATAGAAACTGAAGATGGTGTGCATCTCAATTTAAAAGCATCTAATCTTTTAGAGTTGAAGCAGAATCTATCGAGCGCTGAATACACCTCATCCATTAAAGGCGAAGACCAAATTAAGTACCAGCAATTTAAACAAAAACTCACAACAAGCCCAACACCTTCTGTAATCAGATATGAAATCCGTAACAAGATGTTTGAAGAACAAGTAATCAAATTCAATTCTATAAAAGATTATGCGATTGTTTCAATTTTAACCGATGTTACAAATACACTCATTGAACACGAATTACTTTCACAACAAGCGAAAATTGATGGCATTACAGGGCATTTAAACACGTATGCATTCTCGATTGATTTTGAGGATTATATAGATAAGAAATCGACCTTTGTTTTAATCCAACTACATGGTGTGGATGCGATTGAATCTCTCTATGGAAAAATGAAGACCGATGCGTTTTTTAAAGAATTTGCCGATTACTCGCTCAAACAGTTAGAAAATTCAGTGGTGTATACACTCGATAATCATCAAGTGTTGATGGTACTACCTTATAACGATGTTCGAACGGTCGAAAAAGCCCTCCAAAACTATTTCAAGGCACTTAAAGAAAACACATCAGTAATACTGGCTAAGCAACCATTTTTAGCTCATGCAGGTGTTATTCGTTATCCAGTGAATACGACGGAAACCAAACTTGAAAAAGTCATGCGTTTCTTACAGTTATCGCTTGAAAAAGCGAAACGCCGTTACAGCCATGTCCCATTCCAATACTTTGACTTCCAGGATTATCAAGAAGAACAATTTGAAGTGTCGATTATCGAACAAATGGACGATGCCATCACCCAAGAACAGCTTAAGTTGGTATTCTCACCGATTATTCATTTACAGACCAACAAAGTATTCTTGTATCAAGTGAACCCTATATTAGACACCTTAAGTGTTGACCCTAACTATTACTATTTGATAGCGAAAAGAAGACTTCAAATTGATAAACTCGACAAATATGTTTTAAAAACCGCTTTCCATTTTTTGAGTCAGCTCGCGGTGAAAACAGATAAATATATCCGACTTTCAATATCGATTGATGAAGACACATTCAGACAAAAAGATTTTAATGCCTACGTCATTGGTCTAATTAAACAGTATGATTTACCATATTCTGTAATTGAGTTATCGATAAAGTCCACAAGTTTAAGTGGAGTTGAATGGATGAAAACACAAGAACTCGCTGATTTAGGTATTCATATCGGTGCATCTGAATGGTTTTATTCAACGATGCCATCGGTTCATTTCATTCATCGCCGTGAACCCATAAAACTCGATCAGCTCAAAACACTAGATTTCATTTTGAGTTTTAAAGACTATCTTCAAAACCACCAAATGGGACTGATTTTAGAATCGATTGAAGATACAGATAAGAAGAAACTTAAAGATTATCCAGCCATTTATGTTAAAGAATCCAAAATGACTTATAGTGAAGAAAAACTCATTCAAATGATTGAGGGGGCTAAATAATGGTCACAGAATCTCTAGATCAGATTGAATCGTTGGTATTAAACCACGATCTCAACCAAACACATTTTAAAATTAAATCCTGTATTCATGTTTTAAGACAATCTGAAGGCATTATTGAAGCATTTTTAGCTAAAAGTGAGATTGAAAATACCTCTGAGGTACTCATCCATATTTACGGACTTTTACAAAACATGTTCGTCTCAATTGACGCCCTTTATGATTTAACCAAATTAACCATGAGCAATAAATATGCAGTTAACGTCAACCAAAACAAGAACTTACGTGAACTTAAGTACATTCGTAATGACATTGTCGGTCACCCAACCCATCGTACCTATTCGACGGGTGGTGTTGGATTCTCATTGTTTTCCATTCCAGAAACTTCAATGATGACCATTACCTATGAAACACACTTTTTTAAACAAAAGGCCCATGAGGTATTCAAACATCATATTTCGACACAAGAGTTGATTGAAGATTACCATCAAGAATCCAGAATGATCATCGATGAAATCGCGATGCACCTCCGTAAAGATACATTTAAACCTGAATTATCGATATTGGCAAAACAGTTCATGGATGGGATTTTACTTCAATCATTTGATGGGAATTTATTGGATCGTATCCAATCTAGTTTTTTACAGAATAGAGATATCCCAAGGGATTCTCATAACCGCTTAATATGGCGTATTGAGCTTCTAAATCTACTTAACAAATGGCGTGAATCTGATGAAGAGAAGCGTGAATTTGTGGAATATATGAAAGCTGAACAAGCTTATAAAATCTATGAAATGACTTCCCACATCGAATCGATTGAACCTCAATATGTTAAAATCGAACATCCAGCATTATTGGTTAGTTTTTTCAAATTTATCCGTGAAAATGGGACCCGCGAAAAGTATTTAAAGTATTTAAAATCGTTTGACCACCCGTACCACTATGAAGACTTAAAAGAACTCCTAGAGGATGCGAAGAACAACCTTAGAGTTAGAAAACTATTGACGTGGCTTCAAAAACAAACCTCAGAACAGCGTATATTTTTAATTGGAAGTGCCTTAGAAAAATATAAACGTACCGAATCAATTTCGGATTAACAACTACAAAAATGATAAAAGCACTCATTCCTGAGTGCTTTTTGACTTTTTCTTTCTTTCTTTGTGTGGTGTTGGATCACTTGATAGAATCATATGAGCGAAATAAGCCTTTACTGAAGCTTCAATTGCGAATTCTAAGGCAACTTTTCTTACGGTTTCATCTGAGGTCAATGAAGCTTCAATACCTAACATGGATTGAATAACTCGATCTAAGTTTATTTGGTAAACTGAATAGAGTGCTTCGACGTCGTTTGGGTCAGATAGAATACTCTTGATGTCTTGAATTGGTAAGACCCGTTTTAGATTCGCAACCATAATCAAAGAAGCAATTGCTTCTTTATCGTATTTCTTATCAACTGGATTCTTAACAACATTGTCTTTGACATAGTTATTGATCATCGATGCTGTAATGATGTCTTTGTCGGAATCTTTAAATGGGGGTAAATTCTTTTTGATGTAAGTCAAAACTTGGTCCATATAAAGATCGATTTCAGGTAATTTGTCATAACTTGGGGTTTTAAACACATGTAATAATTTGATTAGTTCATTGAGTTCATTCATCATATCACCAAAATCAGTATATCATATTTGAGTGCGTTTATGTCGTTTTTGTTATAACTTTACCTCATAACCGAAACAAGGTTCTAGAACAAATACGAAAATCCGACTAAAATCCCTTGATACAGTTTATAAAATAGATTACGTTTTTTTAGAGACTCGAGTGTCAACAACGTTGAGTTTTCTAAGGTTTCATCTAAATAGGATTTGATGTCAACCAAACTACTCGTTTTATAAAGCCATACTGTGTTTTCAAAGTGCAAGTAAAGGCTTCTAAAGTCAAAGTTAGTAGTACCTACTGTAGCTTGAACATCATCAATGTACACAATTTTCGAATGAATAAAGCCGTTGTTATACTTATGGATTCTCACATTAGGTAGCTGCAATAACTGTTTATAATAGTATTCTGATACGGTAGCGATATATTTTTTATCGGGTATACCTGGAATAAATAAATCGATTTCTACCCCTGAAGTCGCTTGTAAATAGAGTGCTGTCTGAAGTTCTTGGTCTATAATGAAATACGGTGTCGTAATCCAAATATGCTTTTTAGCAGATTGAATCATCAGCATATAGGTATGTTTTGTGATTAAGTTACGATCGAGTGGACTATCTGAAAATGGGATAACATAGCCATCTGATGGCATTTTAATAAAGTGGTGATCGTCGACTTTTTCAAATTGTTTTGTTTTATGTTCCCAGTTGGTTAAAAATATCCTAGAAAGGCTTTTAACCGCATCCCCTTCAATCAAAATTGAAGCGTCTTTCCAATGACCAAATCGTTCAATCACATTGAAATACTCATCCGCAAGGTTCATACCACCTGTAATGGCTTTTTGATGGTCAACGATGACGATTTTACGGTGATCTCGATAGTTCATCGATAGATTTAGTCGCGGTCTAACAGGGTTAAAGTTATAGACTTGAATACCTGCTTTACGAAGTCTTTTATCAAAGTCGTTAGGTAAATTCATTGATGAACCGAAGTCGTCATATATAATTCGGACATCCAGACCAGCGGCTGCTTTTTCTTTTAGGATGGGAAAAATTTGATCGAATGCTTTACCCGTATTGATGATGAAATATTCGATATATATGCAGGTTTTAGCTGCTTTAAAAAGTTCGAGTAAATAGTTAAATTTGGCCTCACCTGTTGGTATAAAGGTAGTTTTAGTATTCTCATAGATTGGCCAGACATCCATTTGTAAATGGTGTACGATTTTCTTTATTTGGGGGTCTTCGAATTCGATTTGAATCCCTTCATTCTTTAGATTCATGATCCGGTAGCTTTGTATCTTGGACATTTGCGCGGTCACTTTTTTGGTTAGATTATGGTTTTTAAAGAATAAGTAGAAGAATCCACCGAATATTGGAGCGATTAAAATCGGAATAATCCAGGCAATTTTATAGATTAAGGGTTCATCAGAAATTAAGACATAAAACACAACAAAATACGATAGGAATTCAAGGCTATAAAGTACCCACTGGCTTAGCTTAGAAGCCGAAAGAACCAACCATCCGAATATGAAGAGTTGGACCAAAATGAGTATACCAATGATTGTAATTCGATGTGTAATGAACCTTAATAATCTTGTCATATCGCCACCTCACTCTAATTATACTAAAAAAGCGTATTTTGGGTATATCTTTTGAGATTTCATCTCCAAAAGTCTATAATGAATTTACGGAGGGGATTGTTATGAATATAGAAATATGGATCGATTTTACATGTCCATTTTGCTATCTCGGCAAAAACCGTTTATTTAAGGCTTTAGATCGCTTTAAACATAAACAAGATGTGAACATAACCTATCGCAGTTACTTGTTGTCACCAAATGAAGATAATCGCGAAAACTTGAATAGTCACGACTGGTTAGCCAAACATAAAGACATCAGTATAGAAGAAGCTAAGCGCTTGAATCACACGGTTGAGATGATGGCATTTGAGGATGGCATACCACTTGATTTCGAACGCGTTATACCCAAAAACACCCTATTTGCTCATCAATTGATGCAACATCTAAGTGGTGAGTTACAGCTTAAGTTTGTCGACCTTGTGTATGAGGCTCAATTTCAACAGTATTTGGATATCTCAAATTTAGAAGTTCTCCTTCAAATCGCGAAAGAAGTTGGTATGGATAACCAAATGGTCACTCAAATACTCAAGGATAAAATCTATTTGAATCAAATTCAACAAGACATAGAACAGTCCAATCGATTTGGATTAAGAGGAGTTCCGTTTTTCATCTTGAATCGCAAATATAGTATTTCAGGTGCTCAAAATGAACTCTATTTCTTTGATACACTTGAGGAACTCTATTATGAAACCAGACCGAAGAAGACGACCAAGACCACCTATTGTGTGGGCGAACACTGTGAGCGTCAACCTAAGAAATGAGTGCTCAGGCACTTTTTTTTCGCGTTAACCATTCTCTTGTGAACTACCCACCACTTAATAGAAGTGAGGGCTTCCTATCCAAACCAGTGTACCCACCAGTGACTCAATAGGCTATCCCCGTAGTCCCTACGGTTCTTAGTTCTTTTATATCTCTAAAGCTAATTTGTACTGTCTTAATCCTTCTTTGTTGATAT
>NZ_JAOEGN010000014.1 GCF_025446935.1 Paracholeplasma vituli
AGTCTTCCCCTTCCTGGGTATAGGTATTATCCTATAGCACTTTCTGTTTATTTGATTGCTCATTCATTATATACGAAATATTTCTAATTAGCAATATTCGAAAACGATTTCAATGGGTTTATCCCACAATTTCATATAAATATGTCTGGTTTTTAGTTGTCTCGATGTAATCGATGTGTAAAATGTTGCTTATATGGTTTATAATAGATACTAATATTGAAAGGAATTGATATTATGAGTCAATGGGATTTATCCGTATTCTATCCAGACTTCGATGCGTGGCAAAAAGATGTCGATTTATTCGAATCTAGAATAGATGAATTTAGTGCTTTCAAAGGTAAATTGAATACATTTGAAGGATTTAGAGATTACATTCTTTTAGAAGAAGAAATCAGCCATTTGTTGTATAAGGTTTATCCTTATGCTCACTTAGCAGCGGATTTGAACTTAAGAGACAACGTATTAGGGTCTAAGTACCAAAGCGTGTTACTAAAATTATCACGCATGACCCAAGTCACCTCATTCTTCTCACCAGAAGTGATTGCGGCAGGAAAAGATTTGATTTTAAGCTTTGTTGAAAAAGACGAACGCTTAAAGCCGTACCGTTTCGTAATTGAAAAGTTGTTCCATCAACAAGAACACGTTCTATCCGACGACAACGAACGCATCCTAGCGTTCCACTCCCCAATCTTCAGCGTGCCAACTTCGATGTATAACGCTTTAGCAGTTGGTGACCGTACCGATGAAGAAGTCCAATTATCGACGGGCGAAAAGATGAAGATTACCCAATCGAACTACCGTGCGATTTTACCAACATTAAAAAATCCAGCAGACCGTCAATTGGTCTTTGAAGCTGCATTCAAACGCTATAAAGACAATAAGAATGCCTTCGCAAACCTTTATAACTTAGTCCTTCAAAATATGGCAGCTTCTTACAAATCAAGAGGTTACAAATCTGCACTTGAAGGTAGACTATTTGGAAATAACATTCCTGTATCTGTATTTATGAATTTAAAGGATGTAGCTTATGAAAACGTGGGTCCAATCAAGCGTTATATTAAACTTAGACAAAAATACCTAGGTTTAGATAAGTATAGAACTTACGACCGTTTCTTAAAGCTTGCTGAAAGTAATATCAAATACCCTTATGAACAAGCCCGTCAAATGTTCTTTGAGGCATTAGAAGGTTTAGACCCTGAGTTCGTTAAAAATGAACGTAGAGCTTTAGAAGACGGTTATGTTGACGTATCTCCAAAAGATGGCAAACGTACAGGCGCTTACTCGAGCGGTTTCTATGGCTGGCACCCATTCATCTTATTAAACCACGATGAAACACTAGACTCTGTCTTCACGCTCGCGCATGAAGCCGGTCACAGTGCACACACCATTTTCTCCAACGAAGCTCAACCAATGGCGATTGCGGACTATGTCATTTTCGTCGCTGAAATCGCATCTACCTTTAACGAACATTTACTAGGTGATTATCTACTATCTAAAGCGACTACCAAGGAAGAAAAAATCGTCTTACTCGAAAATGAAATCGATGGTATTATGGCAACCTTCTTCCGTCAAACCTTATTCGCTACCTATGAATACGAAGCAAATAAGCTAGTCGAACAAGGTATTCCAATTACCGAAGCGACTTTGTCAAAAATCATGATCGATTTATACAAGCACTATTATGATATCGACATCACTGAAGAAAATGGTAAACAATATGTTTGGGCGTATATCCCACACCTATTCCATACACCGTTCTATGTGTATCAATACGCAACTTCTTACAGTGCTTCCTTGAAGATTTATGAAAATGTCAAGAAGGGCTTACCAAACGCGATGTCTAACTACATCCAGATGTTAAAAGCGGGTGGTTCAGCTTATCCAGTCGATATCGCTAAGATTGCTGGTGCAGACTTAACCGATAAACAAACCTTCTTAGCTGTAATCAACCGTTTCAATGAATTGATTGACCAATTAGAGGATGTATTAAAGAGCTAACCACGAAAAACAGCGATCTAAACTCGCTGTTTTTTATATGAATACTAAAAAAAAATCCGCCTTTTATGACGGACTTTCTTTATTATTTTTGAATGAATTTAGGTTTCATTGGATAAATGCCTGATACAGGGACTGTAAACATAAATCCGATAACTTGCTTTTTAGATTTTTCAACAATCTTTCTGACTTCATTGACGACTTCTTCGACTTTTTCAACTTCTGGAATGACGGTGAAAATGGTCTTCGAACCTTTTTGTTCCGTATCTAAACTGCGTTGGAATGGACCAGACATTAACATACTGAGACCTTCGTTGTTCATGATTGCTGAAGCCATCCCTTGTGAATCGATGATGGTTGCACCACGAACCTTAAGTTCTAAGAATTTGGATAAGATTTGATCTAGATAGGATAAATCATTTAATACGATGAATAAAGCTTGCATATTAGTGTCCTCCTGCGACTTCTAAACCTTCAACGCTGGATAGTTCATCCAAGCGATCCAATCCATTGACTTCGCCAGCTTTTGTAATCGAATATTTGGCGAATACTGGACCAAAGGTTTCATAGACTAAAATCGATAACATGATAATGGTTGAGATGGTTGGATAAAGAGGCTTCATCTGAGCTTGAACGATGACGAGTAAGCCAAGCGAGACGCCACCTTGTGGTAATAACGCAATCCCCAAGTACTTCTTGACGGTCTTTGGAGAATCGACCATATACGCACCGACCAGTATACCCAATATTTTACCACCACCGCGAGCAAAAATATAGACTAAGCTCACCCAGATGATGAGAGAATCTTGTTTTAGTACGGCTAAATCAAGACTTGCCCCAGCGAGGGTGAAGAACATGACATAGAATGGGGTAGCGAAATCGTTGATGGCTGTGAAACTTCTTGATGGTTGTTTCGCGAGGTTTGCAATTGTTGAACCGACCATGATGTTAGCCAGTAATTGTGAGAATCCAATACCATATTGGTGTAATTCGTGGTTCAGTAAGGAGATTGATCCAATCGTGAATAAAACTGCAATCAACGCGATGACTTGCATATCGTCACGGTTCTTATCGAACTTGTTCGCTGCTTTAGATATGATTGTCCCCACTAATAATCCATATAAAACGGACCCAAATACTTCAATAAATGGTTTTGAGAACATCAACCAAGCGGGTTGAACCACGCCTTGTGGGACTAAGATTTGTGCAATGGAAATGAAGAATCCGAATACAACAATCCCGTATATATCATCCAATGCAGTAATTGGTAAGATGGCTTTAGTGACCGGACCGTAAGCACGGTATTGACGAATGACCATGAGTGTGGCTGCTGGCGCGGTTGCGGCAGACATCGAGGCAAGAATTAAAGCGAAAGCAATATTTCTATTTGCAAAAGGTAAGTAACTCGATACGATATCTACAGGTTTTGGTACTAATAGCATTGCAATAAACACAATGAGAACCGCTCCAATTACTTCAGTAGTCGTTAATATGATTACAGATTTACCCATCTTTTTAATCGCTTTGATCGCGAATTCACTCCCAATTGAGAATGCGATAAACGCGAGTGCGATTTCACCGATGAATTCCATACTGTTGTTTTCTTCCATCGTGATGAAACCTGGGTACCCTTTAAAGATTAGACCCATCGTAGGCCCGAGTAATAGCCCAAGTACCAAGTAACCCGATACGTTTGGCATTTTGAATTTGCGCGCAATTATTGCGCCAATGAATCCCACCAATAATACGATGGAAATCTTAAAGATTAAACCGTAAATATCCATAGTTTTTCCTCCTTCTAAAACAAAAAAAACGCATAGTGGTTTATACGCCTAATGACTCCTATGAGGTTAGCTGACGGATTCAGGACATTAAGTATCCTTAGGTTTATTAATAAAACCATTCACCCCTAAAACTCGGTTCCCCCACTCAATTGATTCGGAGATATCAACAATTTGATTATACTATCATTACAATGAATGTCAACTCATAAAAATGATTAAAGCGGTATCATCCGTAAATCGTTTCTACAATAGTTGAATATATTTTGACAATTTACCCTTTTTGTCATAAAATATGCATATACGAAGACGTAGAATAGTAATTTATAGATGCCTTTAAAAGCGAGAAGGAATGGTGTGAGCCTTCAAAGGATATATAAATGAATGGGCCTACTGAGTATGAGCAGGTCTGCTATAAAGACATTTGAGAGCTATGGGTTTCCATAGAACTAAGGTGGTACCGCGACATTGTCGTCCTTAGAGTGATTTCTAAGGACGTTTTTTTATTTAATATAGGAGGTTTCATATGAGATTAGTATCAGGCATTCAACCATCTGGGTTGATCACATTAGGCAATTATTTAGGTGCGATTAAACAATTTATCGCGCTACAAGAAGAATTAAAGGACACCGAATTCTTCATTTTTATCGCTGATTTACACGCGATTACTGTTCCACAAGACAAAACCCAACTAAGAAAGAACATTCGTAGTTTAGCTGCGCTCTATTTAGCGTGTGGTCTAGATCCAAACCGAGTTCATCTGTTCGTTCAATCAGAAGTGGTTGAACACTCGATGTTAGGTTACATCATGGAATCAACCGTTTATGTGCCTGAACTTGAACGTATGACTCAGTATAAGGATAAGAAATTAAAACAAGCTGAAGGAATTCGTTCGAACTTGCTTACCTACCCTGCTTTGATGGCAGCGGACATTCTTCTTTACGACGCAGATATCGTACCGGTTGGGGAAGACCAAAAACAACACCTTGAACTCACGCGTAACCTCGCAGAACGCTTTAATTCACAACATGGTGAAACGTTTATTGTTCCAAAACCATTTACACCAAAAGTGGGCGGTAAGATCATGAGCTTACAAGAACCAACCAAGAAGATGAGTAAATCCGATGAAAATCCAAAATCTATCATCTACATTTTGGATGACATCAACGCGATTAAGAATAAAATCAAATCCGCAGTCACTGATTCGGATACTGCAATCAAGTACGATCTTAAACATAAGCCCGGGATTTCAAATTTACTCACCATCTACTCTTTAATTTCGGATAAAACCATTCCTGAACTTGAAGCGCACTATAAAGACTCTAACTACGCGACCTTTAAATCGGATTTAGCCGAAGCCTTAGCAGGATTCCTAAAACCGATTCAAGAACGCTATCAAGCTTTACTCGCATCTAAAGAACTCGATGATATCTTAGATCAAGGTAGAGACGCAGCGCGCGCAGTCGCCTATAAGAAAATTCAAAAGGTTTACAAACGTATCGGTTTAGGACGCGTTAAATAATCAATTAGGGGAGCCCTTAGGCACCCCTATTTTTTTTTGCTAATTCAATTAATTTAGATAAATACGTATGTGATAGAATCGGATAAGTAAACCCTTTAGCGTTTAGCAAGCCCTGTGTCTGTTTACATTTTATTGGATAGGCAGTCCTAACTTCAATCAAAGAACCCTTTTTGATTGCATAAACCTGTGGATTAAAAATATGGACAATTTGTGCGTTAAATTTCAAACTGGTCCAAATCGCCTTAGATGCGACATCAACCGGTGTGATATCAAAACCCATCGAGAGTGAAAAGTCTGGTTCAATCTTACCTAACGAATGAATGAAAGCATTCTTTTTACGAAGTTCTTGTTTAAATCGTTTTAAAGAAGGGGTTAAATTACCAACACGAACGATTCGAATCCAAGAGCTTGATTCACTTAACAACTCTGCTTCCGCTTTAACTTTACTTTCTAAATATGGATTTAAAAAGCGATGTCTTAGCTTACGTGTGGTTTCTTTAAACGTAAAATCATATAGCCCAATACCGGTTGTAGATATGTGAATCAGTGGAACCCTATTTACTATAGAAAATTTCGATAACTGCCTGACAAACTCAATATTGATGGATTCATAATCGGTATTAGAACTGTTATAAAGTGTATTACCAGCAGCGTTAAGGATTAGGTCGATGGGTTCTTCTTCAATCGACGTTTCAAATGGAATAACCTTCACATGGGATTCATCAAGCATCGTTTCAGTATAATAGAAATAGTCTTCTTTCAATGTTGCAAGTGATACTCTTAAAGGACAAATAATCTCGATTTGAGGCTCATTGAGTAGGGTTTCTAGTAGGTGAATCCCTAAGAACCCATTTCCGCCATACAAACAAACGCGTTTAGGATTACGAATGGGTTCAACCTCACTTAATAGTCTCACTATACTGTAATCAGTGGTGGCTTTCTTTAAAGTCTGAATCATCGCTTCGACTGTCCCATTTAATAATGTATCGACATCTATATAGATTTGATATTGGTCTAAGATGGCTAATGTTTGGACAGCTAGTAAGGAATCCCCGCCTAAATCCATCCAGGTGTTATCAAGGTAAATTTTATCTATATTAAGCAATTGACGAAGCATTTGATCAAACAGTTTTTCAATGGTTTTCTTAGGTTTGAAAATGGTTCTTGTTGACACAAATGCCTTTTGGATTTTACCTTCTGGTGTCATTAAATTGGTATAAATGAGTTGATTAGGATAATGACTCTTAGGTAAATGTTTATAGATATATGCCCAAAGCTCATCTTTTTCAATCGTATTTATTGTTTGATAAGTCGTTACGATTTGATTCTCTTTAGATTCAGAATGAGCACCTAATATCGATGTGTGATTTCGGAGGATTGTATCAATATAATTCAAATCAATTCGATGGTCATTCCGCTTGATTTGACGGTCTTTTCGACCAACATAGTAAACCATTTGGTCTTCTCTTTGATAGCCATAATCACCTGTTTCATAATAAGGAACCCCATCGATGGCTATGGTTGGTACAGACGGACTAAGGATTTTTCCAGATACATAAATTTGTCCAATTTCACCATAGGGCAAGGGTTTGGTATTCATTATTTTAATTTGAATGCCTGGATGAGGCGTGCCAATAGGGATATCATTCGGTGTCTTAATTTGTGTAGAAGTTACAGCAATGGTGGTTTCAGTGGGTCCATAGCTGTTATAGATTTTCATTTTAGGATAACGCAGTAAGTTTGTTAACAAACCTTGAGTCAGACTAGACCCACCGGATACCACCCATTTGAGTCGTTCAAAGATGTTTTGATTTTGATTACAAAGAATATTGAGGATCGAAGGTGTAGTAGTGAGGCCATCAATCGGATGATTCTCAAGGACCCTTCTTCTTTGTTTAGGGTCCATGAATGTTTCATCATTAAGAATAACCAGTTTTAGTTTGTGTTTTAAAGCTACCCATATCTCTTCTAAACTCATATCAAAATGCAGTTTTGAAATCAGTGGAATCGCACTTAAATCATGCGCAGTTTGGATGTAAGGTGCGTAGGTTAAGTGATGTGCTAAACCACTGTTTTTTAAAGCGATTTGTTTTCTTTCGGTAGTCCCTGAAGTAAAGTAGTAAGCTAGGATTTCATTCTCATCTATATCAAGTTTAGTCGTGGGATAATTCATCCAATGTTTTGTATCTAAATCCAGAGGTTCATCTAAATAAATCGCTGTTTCACTGGTTCTAAAAACAAAGGGTTTCGAGGCTTTAATCGCGGATAACATACCTAAGATGGCGTTATAGGATTTATCCCCTTCTAAGATAATGAGTGGAACATCGACATTATACAGATAATGACTCAACTGATTCGATTCGCTTTCAAGTTGTTGATAAGTATACGCAAATTGATCTTGGATTGCGATATCATTTAAATGCGGCTCTAGGTTCGCATAATAAATATCTAGTAGATTAGGGGATGGTTTGTCATCCTCTTTGTTTGGACTATTTGGACTCAAAGACAAATCGTCAATGGTATCGGCCACATCAAGTGCTTGAATGTGTTTCATAAATTGATGGATGAAACTTCCAATCTGATGATCATCATAAGCATTTACCGCATAATCGATATATAGAATAGGTTCTTTTTGATTCGAGATATTGATGACTAAACTTTGATCGATAACTGGGTAAAATAGAGGTTCTATCGGGGTGTTTTCATCCACATTCAATGATTGATTAATAATTGTAACATCGAATAAAGAGGTTGTATGATGGGCTTTTTTTGAAGCATTTAATAAAGGTTCAAATGGTATGAAACGTCTTCGTAATACCGACAGATGTGAGGATTCGATACTACTTAGTAAAGACTCTATGGTGCGATTTCCAGTGATATTGATTTGTATTGGATAAGCTTGTGAGAACATCCCTAGTGCAGTCTTTGTGCTAGAGGTTCTTTGTGAGAATACCACACCATAACGGACAGTTTCTTTTGAATTGAGATATCCGATATATAACGCAATCGCAGCTTCTATCAATAAGGTTAATGGTCGTTTAGTTTTAAAAGGAATCAGGACAGATATACGTTTAGCTTTATAGAGTTCACCCTTAGGCAGAAAAGGTTTGATGAATGTAGGTTCGTTATTTTTTATACTTTCGATGAACCAGTTTAGATTAGATTCATCGTAGCTGTTCTCAATTGATTTTGTTTTAAAAAAATCTACAGCTTGACCTTGTAAAAGTTGGTAGATTTGACGCATTAGATATTGAATCGATACACCATCAAGTAAAATGTGATGGCATACAAAAATGAGTTTATGGTTTCTATTATCATATCCTACCCTATAAAGTAATCCCCCATCTAGAACAAAGGGTGTTTCAAGAAATGCCTCTTTCTCTTCATAACTGACCTTTGATATTTTTAGTGATTGATTGGATATTTTGAAATAGGGAACATTATTTTCAACATATAAACCTTGATTTAAATCTATAATCGTTTGGAGATAATTTGTCAGTTTCAACTCATCATAGGCAACTGTAGACAGATCTAAAACACACCCAATTTGAGTTGGATAGTTTTTATTTTGAATACTCGCGTAATAAACGCTCAATTGTAAATGCGAAAGTGTCTTCACTCAGTTCTCCTTTAAAATTTACTGTATACTAATCATAACAAAAAAATATGTCATTTTTATGACAAAAAAAGATCCCACTCAGGGAATCTTTTAACTTAGCGTTCGATATGCATGGATTGAACAGGACTCACAGCTTCGCCATCTTTTTGAAGATAAGACATCTTGCCGTAGGTGACATCCATGGTTTTACCTTGGATGATTTTGACGTAGCGTTTAAACCATACGTGTTTTCCAAAATAGATCGTTGGGAAAATTAAAAATAAAATAAATCTGGGTACACGGTGGATAATCATGAATTCGAGAAGATCATCACCTCTTACAGAATTTGGTGAGAACTTCATGCCACCACCCATATACACCGAGTTCGCCGCTAAGACAAACCACACCTTTTTGTAAATCTTGGTAACCCCATCAATGGTGATTTCAGCGGTACTTGGTTTATAGGTTAAAAAGGCTTTTAAAGCGTGCTTGAAGTAATTTGATGCAGACTTCTTCTTGGTTGAGGTATTCACTAAATGGCAAACATAGGCATCGATACCAATACCGGTACCATTTAAGAATAAGGACTCTTGACCATTCACAGTCACTTTAGGTAAGTCATTTATATAATCATTGATTTTGATGAGGTGTTCATTTGAAGGGATACTGCGAATAAAGTCATTACCTGTACCTGCCTTCAAAACATAGATTGGCTGTTCGATATCATACCCACGAATGGAGTTAACCAAGTGGTGTAAAGTACCATCTCCACCCAAAACAATGACGCGGTCCTCTTTAGAAACGTCTTGGATGAAATTAGCAACCGTGGGAATTTCTAAAATACTATGAACCGTCGTTTGGTGGCCTTCTGCTTCAAGTTTTTTGACTAAGTCATTCACAATCGCATGGCTTTTTCCGTTTCGTGACAATGGGTTATAAAGAATGATATCCATAGACCCTCCTTATAAGAGTTCAACAAGTGCAAACTTCTTCTTTCCTCTTTTTATAATAACATATTTTTCAAAGTAAGCAGTAGCTTTATGGATTTGGTGTTCAAACTCAGTAATCTTAGCTTCATTGACTAAAACCGCACCACTTTTCACAAATTCTCTGGCTTCACGTTTGGATGAAGCGAGTTTGGTTTCAACCAACGCATCTAAGATGTTGATTTCGCCTTCTACAGTAACGGAATCCAAACCTTTTTTAGCCATCATTAATTCATTTAAAGATAACTTAGAGAATTCACCTGAGAATAACGATTCTGTTACATTTAGAGCGCTCGCTAGTTTTTCTTTACCATGAACAAGTTCGACAATTTCAGCTGCTAAGCGTTTTTGTGCGATACGTTTTTCTGGTTCAGCTTTGGAGACTTCTACAATCGCTTCGATTTCTTCTTTAGATAATAAAGTGAGCATCTTGAAATACGTTAAAACATCATCGTCTGCTGTATTTAAGAAATACTGATAGAGTTCATACGCACTGGTTAACGATTCATCTAGCCACAACGCGCCAGATTCACTCTTACCAAACTTCGTACCATCCGCCTTTAATAATAACGGTGAGGACATCGCAACGGCGTCGTGTTGATCACCTACCGTTTTACGGATAAGTTCTAAACCAGTGGTAATATTCCCCCATTGGTCAGACCCGCCAAATTGGATTTTGCAATCCAATGTTTGATAGAGGTGTAACCAGTCAATCGCTTGTATGAGCATATAAGAAAATTCAGTATATGAGATACCTGTATCCAGTCTTGCTTGAACGGTTTCTTTGGATAACATGTAGTTGATGTTAAAGTTCTTACCATAATCTCTTAGGAAATGAATCATATCAATTTTCGAAATCCAATCGTAGTTATTGACAAAAATCGCATCCTTTTGGAACTGAGACAGTTGAACTTTAATCTTCTCTGCATTTTGTAAGGATTCTTCAAGTGTGAGTAACTTACGTTCGCTGGTTTGTCTTGGGTCTCCAATTAAACCGGTAGCCCCACCGATTAGGACGACTGGTGTGTGTCCATATTTCGCAATCAGCATGATTCTAACGATTTGGACTAAGTGTCCCACAGTTAAACTTTGACCAGTTGGGTCAAAACCACAGTAAAATTTGGTTTTTTGATTGTCTAATAAATCTTTGGCTTTTTCTTCGTTTGAAACGTCTTTAACGAACCCACGCCATTGTAAATCTTCAAATAGTGTCATTGTTGTTTTCTCCTTTGATAAAAAATAAAAAGCCGTCCTTAAAAATCAATCTAAGGACGACTGTAAAATCGTGGTACCACCTTAGTTCTATGGTTGCCCATAGCACTCTTAAAATTGTTTGAATCTCCAAAAGTGTACTTCAGTTTAACCTCTGCTTTGTTTTCACCAAACACAAAGTCTCTAGATTCATAAGGACAAACCTACTAAATTTTCTTCAACGATTCAATTATAATGATTCTCTTCTCACGATGTAGTGAGGTAATACAACTTGAAGTGAATCGAGTTGTTCTTTATTCATGAGTTTAGTCAATAATCTCATGGCTACAGCACCGATATCATACACCGGGATATCAATCGACGTCAAGGTTGGACGAGATAAAAGCGCATACTTTGTATTTTGGAAGCCCGCAACGGATACCATTTCAGGTACATTACGTCCTGTTTCATTCGCAATATTCATAAACGATACTGCAATCGAGTCACGTACACCAATCGCACCATCAATGATCTTATCTGCGAAGAAATTCGCAAAATGTTGACGGTTTACGGAAGTCGTACCGGATGTTCTGAAAATACGTGGCATCAAGTTCGCTTCTTGCATCGCTTTGGTATAACCCAATTCTTTCTTATCGTTGACGGAGTATTTTCTTACGGTAGATAACATGTAGATGTCTTTACGACCAGATTCTAACATAAGTTTGGTAATTTCATACCCTGCTTTTTCATAGTCGATAGAAACACTCGGTACCGATTTGTCTTCATAGACAACATTTGCAAGAACGAATGGAATTTCGTTTTCATCAAATAATTCTTGAACCTTCTTCATACGGTTGATATCAAGTTCATCGTTTAGAATCAAAACACCATCGACTTGTTCAGCGACGATATCGTTGATGAGTTCTAAAATATTCACATCTTCATGAGCTGAGAATAATTTGATGGAGTAACTATATTTCATCGCAATATCGGATATACCACCTAACATTTCAGCAACGGAAGCTCTGGTGATATCCGAAACTAAAACACCCACGGTTGTGGTTTTGCGGCTTGCGAGACCTCTCGCAATGGCATTAGGACGATAACCTAATTCTTTAATGACTTTTAAGACGCGTTCTCTCGTGTCTGGTTTAACTTTTTCTGGATTATTTAAAACTCTAGATACGGTTGCTAATGAGACTCTTGCGGCGAGTGCAACTTCATAAATTGTAACTTTAACGCTCATAATTTCAACTCCTTATAACACAGTTATTATATCATGTCGTGTAAAGGCTTTCAATAGATTTATGAAAATTCTTTCATTCGTTTTCATAATTTTACATATTGCTTTATAAAGCCCTAAAAAAGAAAAAAACCAGCATTCACTGGTTTTAATTCCTTAGATAGATCTCTTTTCTTTGATACGTGCAGCTTTAGTGGATAATGTTCTGATGTAATTGAGCTTAGCTCTTCTTACTTTACCACTTCTAGCAACTTCTAGACGATCGATTGTAGGTGCATTCACTGGGAATGTTCTTTCAACTCCAACGCCATAGGAAATCTTACGAACTGTGAAAGTTTCACTGATACCGCCACCTTGACGTTTGATGACCAATCCTTCAAATAATTGGATACGTTCGCGGTTACCTTCTTTAATTTTTACATACACTTTTACAGTATCACCTGGATAGAAAGTTGGAACTTCCTTCATGTATGCGCTCGTAAGCTCTTTGATCAATTGTTGACCTTTTGCTCTTGCCATAGTACTCACTCCTAATCTTCCAGTGTTCATAAAGGTTTCTCTAGCGGACCACTGTGCTTTACCGGTTTAACGGCATTTCGAATTATATCATAGATATAGACTTTGTGCAAGTCATTTTATGTTTATTTATCTTATTTTTCGTCGACAGCTTTCTTGATTTCTTCGATCATCTTTAAATCACTTTTTGAAAGCTCGGCTTTTTCAAGTAAATCAGGACGCTTCATATACGTTTGTTTTAAAGCTTCATAACGACGCCATTTCGCAATTTCTTGATGATTTCCGGTCCGCAAGACTTCTGGGACTTCAAATCCTTCATAGACTGCTGGTTTGGTGTAGTGTGGGTGTTCGAGTAATCCCATTGAAAAGGAATCATTTTCATGAGACTCTTTTTTAATTACATTGTCTAATAGTCTAACAACAGCGTCTGTGATCATCATCGCTGGCAATTCACCACCCGTTAGGACAAAATCCCCCATCGAGACTTCTTCATCGATGAAGTTATAAACACGCTCATCGATACCTTCGTAGTGTCCAGCTAGAATGATTAAGTGGTCTAGTTTAGCATATCGTTCTGCGGTTTCTTGATTAAAAACTTGTCCCCTTGGACTGGTGATAATCACGGTTGAATTTTCCTGTTTCAAGGCTTTGATTGCGTGATAAAATGGTGGAAATTGCATCAACATTCCAGCGCCACCACCATAAGGTGTATCATCGACTTTACGGTGTTTTAGCACACTATAATCCCTTAAATCAACGATATTAATTTCGACTAGATTGATACCAACCGCTCTTCTAATAATCGACTCATCCAAACACGCTTTGAGCATATCAGGAAAAATCGTAACAATGTCAATTTTCATAGAAGCCCCTCAATTTCTTCAATCGTAATGGTATCTTCTAGAATATCTTTAACGAAGGCACCAACAAACGGAACCAACGATTTCTTCTCATCTTTTTCAATTTGTAATAAATGGCCTTGAGGCACTTCAAGGATATCCGTGACGTATCCAACTTCAACACCGTGCTGATTGATAACCCTTTTACCGATTAAGTCTTGGTAATGAAACTCATCTTTTTTGAGTTTTGGTTTTTCATCCGTGTATAAAACAGCACCCTTTAGATGGAGCACTTGATTGATATTGTCAAACGCATCAAACCCAATGATGAGATGGTCTTTCGCTTCTCTAACGGTTGTAATTTTAAGATCAACACGTTCATCTTTAATCACAGTATAGATTTTTTTATTCTTTTTAAAGCGGTCAAAATCACTGTTTGTCTTGACTTTAACCTCACCTTTAATACCATGTGTATTCAGGATTTTTCCAATTTCATAAGCCATATAATCACCACACTAAATTATACCAAAAGCCTTCTTCAAATTCTATGAAAAGCTTGTATCGCCTTCAATTATATATTTAATTCATGAGTGACCTGCTAAAGATGAAAACGGTTCCAATTTCATTATTAGGCTCTTTATATAGTTAATAGTCGCTAAGCCATTCATTTCACATCCAAATTATGATACTATGTGTTTAATAGTGGGAGGTATGATGGCATGATCAACCACGATAACATTCAATTACTGAAAAAACAATTTGATGTGGATTTCGTTGAAGATATTGCGTTTAATTCAAAGCATGCAGTTTCTTTTGTGATCGACTTGAATGAAAGACCGTATCGCTCCCTACTGGTTACCGGTTCTTTAAGCAACGTTTCCTTACCCGATTGAAAAACATTCTTAATAAATGACCTAATTGAGTATGTGGATGAAAATAACCTACTCGCTGAGGTTGAAGGTAAATACCAGTTTTTAAATAACATCAAAAAGAAATTTGAGAGTTTCATCGATTTTTTGTATTTATACATCCCAGTGAAACGTGACCATAAACCACTTTGGTTATATATGTGTTTTACAAGACATACAGTCAAAGGTCATCGATTTGTATACGCAGAGGTTATTCGTGTTGAAGAGGATACCCCAGTAGAAATCATCCATTATCAAAAGACCTATCAAGATCCTCTGACAAAGCTCTTTACTCGTGAAACCTTAAAGATGCACATGGACCATTTGTACTCAACAGAGAACTGTTTTGTGATGTATTTGGATATTGATAACTTCAAACTAATTAATGATCGTTATGGCCATCAAACTGGGGATAAATTTCTTATTGATATCGCAAACTACTTTATTGGAAAATGGGAATACAACGTCCTTTACTACCGCTTAGGTGGAGATGAGTTCTTTGTATATTGTTACGACCATACGGAGTCTCAAATCATTGAACGAGCTAAGCAATTGATTCACGATATTGAGCATTTAAACGAGATTGCTGAAAGCATCGGTGTCAGTGTATCCATTGGGATTGTTCAAATCACCAATGAAAACAAAGGGTATCATAATCTTTTGAATTTAGGGGACAGCACCATGTATGTCTCAAAAGCCAAAGGTAAAGGGCATTACACCATATATCAGCCAGATCAAAATAAGTAAAACACTCCAACGAGTGTTTTTTTGATGTCTTAAGACAAAAAAAAGAGAGTAGATCTCTTTCTTAGAATGCGTCAATGTCAATTTTAACGTGCTTGCCTTCTTTAGAAGCACCAGCATAAACAATTGTACGAATGGCTGAGGCTATTTTACCGCCCTTGCCAATGACACGGCCGAGGTCTTCTTGATTGACCAGAACCTGGATTGTAAGGTCACTCCCATCATCCGCAAGTGTTTTAACAAGTACATCCTCAGGGTGAAGCACCAATGGCGTAACGATACTTTTAATCAGTCCATCATAATTGATTGCCATGTTCCTCGATCCCCCTCGATGTTATTTTTCTAAAACGGAATACTTTTTGAATAAGTTCTTAACGGTTTCGGTTGGTTTAGCCCCGTTGTTAATCCATTTTGCTGCTTTTTCTTTGTCGATGTCAACAATCGCAGGGTTCTTAACTGGGTTATATGTACCAATGATTTCTAGGAAACGTCCATCTCTTGGTGATGTTGCATCAGTAGCAACTACGCGATAGAATGGGCTCTTATTAGATCCAAAACGTTGTAATCTGATTTTTACCATATTATTTTCACTCCTTTTATCTTTCCATTACTATTATACGGAATAAAAAAGTAATGTCAAGCATTTTTCCTTTACACTTCGAATTTTACGTCTTGTGCTTGGAGTAAGGAAGGTTCATACTTCGATACGCCCTTCATTTTTTCTAAAGCTTGGCGTACTTCTTTTTCTTTATTCTTGTCCATATAGATGGTACAGTATTTGGCCTTTTGTGAGACATAAAACACTTTAACATCCAATGCTTCAATCTTACTAATCACTTCTTTGTTTTTAAAATACACGATATAAGATATCCGATTAACCAACATGGCAACTACTTTTCTCCTTAAATAAGCCGATTTCATTCGGCACTTTCACATGGGATGATACGATTTGTCCGAGGTCTCTCGATAAATCATCGAGAATACCCTGAATTGCACGTTCAGCTGCTAGATATTTTTTTACAGCTTCCGTTTCATAAAGGGCTCTCTTCGCAACCCCTAATTCTAAAATAGTCTGTTTAAAATCTGGATGATAGGTCCCACCTAAGTTTTGAACTTCATTAAACTTAGTCATGGCTTTCACATAGGCTTCTGTTTCTTTTTTAAGTTCTGTTTGCATGTAAGTCCCATAGTAAACTAAGTCCTTAAATGCGTCTGTCGATTTAATTTCATCAGCAACTTCATACGCTTTTAACAAAATGGCCATACGGTCCATAACATCACCCATTAATACTATACGTTTTTTTGGTTTTTTTGTCAAAACAAGCACGAATAAATGTAAATATGTTATAATTAACACGAGGTGTTTGATTATGATTTTAATGAAAGATATCATTCGTGAAGGCCATCCTACTTTAACTAGAGTCGCGGATAAAGTCGCTATGCCTATCAGTGAAGAAGATAAACAAATCGCTTTCTCATTATTCCAATATGTGATCAATTCACAGGACGATGAGCTCGCTCAAAAATACAAACTACGTCCAGGTGTTGGGATTGCTGCACCACAAATCAATGTGTCTAAACGCATGTTCGCGATGCATGTCCATGATGTTGATGGTAAACTCTATTCCATGATTGTGGTGAACCCGAAAATTACCCAAAGATCAGAGGAAATTGTGTTTCTTAATGGTGGAGAAGGTTGTCTATCTGTAGATCGTCCGACTGAGGGAATAACCCCACGTCACTTAAGCATCAAGTTTGAGGCTTTTGTATACGATGTAGAATCCAATTCATTTAAGCTTAAAAGGGGTTCACTAAGTGGTTATCCAGCCACAGTGTTCCAACATGAATACGACCATTTAGATGGTATTATGTTTACCTCAAAGTTATATGTTGAAATTCCAAATGCAAGACCTTTATTTGAAGAATTTGAAGAAGACTTAATCGCTGAATAACGAGAAAATCTCGTTATTTTTTTTACAAAAAAAACGCTCTAATGAGCGCTTATTCGATAATTTTCTTAATGACCGCTAGATAGACTTTGTGCATGTCGAACAACGAAAGTTCGTCTGTATCTTTGATATGGAGTTTTTGATCCATTCGTTGATAGTGAAGTCTTTCTTTTTTATTTTTAGAGAAAATCCAAAGGACCTTCTTTTGTTGATAGATTTCTTTACGATGTTCAATATACGTATTCAAGTTATTATCCATCACATAAATCCCTTTATATTTATCACGATGGGCTTTCTTTAAAATGTCGACGATGCTTGAAGCACCAAGACCTAATAAATAAGGTTCATGTTGTTTATCAACATCATAAATAGATAAAATTTGAATATTATTTTTAAGAATGCGATAGCTTGTCGTCACGCTCGCACCTTGTTTATAAATGAGTGGTGCATCGAATACAAATTTGATGTTTTTGATTTCATTGATAATGTACGCAATTTGACCAACAGCGTGTTCCGGACTGACTTTGAAGACGAGTTCGAAATGCTTCTTTTTGGTTTCATCTAATAAAGACTTCACATGCGTGATGAGATCATCGTGTTGTAAATCAAATGAGGTCATAGACGGTAGATTTAACACCAAATACTTTGTCCCTAATGCTTCTGCATTTGAAAACAACGTCGAAAGTTCGTTTTTATTGATGGTCACCAAGGGATAGTGATAAAGCGCATCAATTAAAAGAATCGACATCTTCTCTTTCTTCAATCGAACTGGTAATTCTTTAACGAGGTTGGTATCCACTGTTAGAAGGGTTTGGTCATTGAAATAGCGCAGAGACAACCCTTTAATATCGAGTTGTTTCGCCATATCAATTTGGGCTTCAATGGATTTAAATTGTTGATCAAAATAACCGGTTAAACTCATAATTACACCTGCCATTCATACATGATGATGGACCCTGCCATCGCAACATTTAATGATTCAATGTCTTTGGTTTTAATAAAGACACAATAATCGGATAAATCAAGTATTTCTTTACTGACACCAGCACCTTCATTACCAAGTACTAAAACAGCTTTTTCTGGTACTTGAATACTTTTAATGTCGATTGCTTTTTGATGAAGTGCGGTTGCAAAAATAGTATAGCCATCTTTCTTCAAGGATTCGATTTCAGATTTTAAATCGGTCCGAATCAAATTCGCGTAAAAGAGATTGCCTTGAGTAGCTCGAATGGTTTTATCATTATAGAAATCTGCTGAGTTATTTGAAGCAATGATGGTTGTAAATCCAAAACCGACAGCACTTCGGATCAGTGTCCCTAAATTGCCTGGGTCTTGAACATCATCTAGCATTAAAATTCGGTTAGTATAGGGTGAGGCTTCTTTTTTCTTAACAATCGCTAAATCCATCATCGGGGTTTCGGTTAAAGATACCAATTTCATTAACGATTCGGTAATTTGAGTCCCTGGATGATCTGGATTGGTTGTATAAATATCGAGTTCAAAACCTTGTTTAATCGCTTCTTGAATAACATGCTCGCCATAAATCATAAACGACTGTGTCAAATCGCGATGTTTCTTAGTTTGAAGTTTTTGAATGAATTTGATTTGCTCATTGTCTTTCGATGTGATCATGCATAGCCTCCCAGGCTTCGGTCACGGTAAAACCAAACTCTTCTAAACGAATGTTGGTTTCTGGCGTAATTACGAACGTCTTTGTTTGACTGACGATTTCATCTATTATTTTATCATAATCTACCATGAACTTCTCGTTGATCAATGCTTTTTTAATGTTTGGTTTCGTTGAAGATCCTGTTGGGGTATAAATCGTACAACAATCTTCAAATGGTTGAATCGAAATATCATACGTGTCAATCTGTTTAGAGATCTTAATGATATCTTGCTTATCGTAGGTAATTAAAGGCCTTAAAACAGGTATGGTTGTCACTGCTTCAATGGTGTGCATGGAATCTAAAGTTTGTGAAGCTACTTGACCCACAGACTCTCCTGTAATTATCGCGAGAGCATGGTTCTTTTGAGCAACTTTCTCAGCGACTCTAAAGAACATTCTTCGCATCACGGTAATCACATAACTAGGCGAAATTCGAGCGATGATCTCTTGATGAAGTTTAAAGAAAGGGACCATATGAATTCGAAGTTCTTGACGGTAAGCGTAAACAGACATCTTCTTGGCTAAGTCAATGACTTTTTGAGCCGATTCGATTGAGGTCATTGGAGTCGATTCAAAGTGAATCCCCTCTACTTCAACACCTTGTTTCATGGCCAAAAATCCAGCTACTGGTGAGTCAATTCCACCCGATAACAAGAGTAATCCTCTACCCGCAACACCGACCGGGAATCCACCCAATCCTTTTTTAGAGTCTAAGTATAATAGGGCTTCATTTTCATGAATTTCAACATGCAGGGTAACCTCAGGATTTTTTACATCGACTGTAACCAAATCATGGATTTCTTTTAGAATACTTTTTGAGAGGATTTGTGTAATTTCTTGTGAGGTTTCTTTTAATGATTTATCCACACGTTTGGTTTCAATCTTAAACCTTTTATGCGTTAATACTTCTGCTCGAATCAGTTTGATTGCATTCTCAACGACAGCCTCGTAGCCGGGTAGAGAACTCATGAAAAAGCTGAATGAACCTATCCCAGTAACGCGCATTAATGCTTGTTCGATATCCTCTAACTTCGTATCATTAATGACCAAGAATAAACGGTCATGACGTTTCTCGAGATTCACATTTAAGTGTTTGGTATTTTGTTTTAATAACGCGATTGCGCGTTCTCTAAAGATTTTTTGGTTTTTCCCTTTGAGCATCAAATCCCCAAAGCGGATTAAGACTTTGTCATACATAGACATATTATCACCAAGGACCATTTTACCATAAACACATGCTATAATGGATATGTTATGTAAAGGAGTTAATTATGGAACTATTATTAGAAAGTGCTAAAGCACTACTTCAAGAAACTAAAAACAATGTCTCGCTGCTTTCAAATGCCAGCGCATTTATTAAGGCTTATATCCCTGATTTAAACTGGGCAGGGTTTTATCTGTATGAAAACAATGAACTCATCCTAGGACCATTTCAAGGCCTTCCAGCCTGTGTTGAAATCGCAGTCGGTAAAGGCGTCTGTGGTACATCGCTTTTAAAGAAGGAAATCCTAAATGTACCTGATGTTCACCAATTTGAAGGCCACATCGCTTGTGACTCAAACTCAAACTCTGAACTGGTTATTCCTCTATTTAAGAATGATAAAACCATCGGGGTGATGGACATCGATAGTCCACTTTTTAATCGCTTTGATCAACCACTACAAGACTTTTTCGAAAAGCTCGCTATGGTCATCATCGATTTATATGAAATATAATTGACTTATTGAGCACAATTGTATATAATATCACTTGTCGGTAAAAGCAGGCACAACAATTTTAAGATTTTGATCTCTTCCCAACGGGGTAGTTAGTAACCTTTCTGCTTTAAGGCGAACACGATTTGAAGATCACCTTAACATTGAAAATGCATTTTTACCACCAAATCTATAAGGAGGTAAAAATAATGAGTCGTTATACAGGTCCATCTTGGAAAGTTTCCCGTCGTTTAAACTATTCGATTTCTGAAACAGGAAAAGAATTACAACGTCGTCCGTACGCACCTGGCCAACATGGTCAACGCAGAGCTAAGATCAGCGAATATGGTCAACAACTTCAAGAAAAGCAAAAAGTGAGATTCACTTACGGCGTTTCTGAAAAGCAATTCCATAAAACATTCCTTGAATCTAGAAAACTTGCAGGTGTTCACGGTGAAAACTTCTTAAAGCTACTCGAATCTAGATTAGATAACGTTGTGTATCGTTTAGGTTTCGCAGCTTCAAGAGCACAAGCAAGACAATTAGTTAACCACGGTCATTTCTTAGTTGACGGTAACAAAGTGGATATTCCATCTTACCGTTTAGTTCCTGGACAAAAAGTTTCCCTACGTGAAACATCCAAAGGCTTAGCAGTTATCACTGCTGCGCTTGAAAAGATGGTATTACGCAAAGACTTCGTATCCTTCGATGATGCTACATTAGTAGGTACATTCGTAAGATACCCAGAAAGAAATGAAATTATGCCGGACATCAAAGAACAACTAATCGTTGAATTCTACAACCGCTAATTGAACTAAAAAGCATCCAAAACGGATGCTTTTTTTCTTACTCTTTCTTATCAAAGGGCTGCACTTTATTGTATAATTTTTTGAAGTAATAATTCGAGAGATGGGTATCTAATTGATACATTTCGTTGTCCAATGATAATGCCATTTTTACTTTTTGAATGCCTAAATAGAAACGGATTTGATCTTCCATGTTAGCCGCGATGATGAAGTGATTATATTGTAAACCATCCGCATAAGTTTCTTTAAACAAAAATGCTGAGTATGCAAGATTATACCCTTGAATCGCATCCACCAAATATGGTTCAATTGTGACATATATATTTGAAAAAAATGCCCTATTTCAGGTGATTTTACTTTAGGATATAGACTACACCAATAATCACAGCCATGTAAATAATACAAATGATGGTGTATTTAATGAGGTATTCTTTGAAGCGTTCAGGGTATAAACGTGTAACAAACTTAAATGTGATTAAACTCGCAAGTGACCCAATTAATGTTCCCATCGCACCGATATTTACACCTTGTAAAAGGTTGAGTAAGTATTCATTTGGTGTGAATGTAGATAACAATACTGCAGCCGGTACGTTTGATATAAATTGACTGGTCAGAATGCCTGTAAAGAAGACGCTGTGTTCGTTATTGAGAATGTCTTCAAAGAAATGTTTAACAGGTTCAATTTGTCCTATGTTACCTGTAAATATGAAGAACATGAAGAAGGTTAATAACAAATGATAATCCACTTTCTTAAACATTTCACGTCCAAAGATGAGTGCTAGAATAAGCACCACTACGAGCGTATAGATTGGTTCAATGAAACCGATTACGGTTAAGAAAGCGAGTATAAACGTGAAAAAGTATATGTACAATCGGTAGTCCTTTATTTTTACTTCTTCCACAATTGGGTGGACAATATCTTGTTTAAAAATGAAGATAATGGTCAAGTTTAATAACACAAACCCTGTGATGGTGATCATCGAAGTACTTCTTATGAAATCCCAAAACGGAAGATCAAAGTTTGTATATAAATAGATATTTTGAGGGTCACCCATTGGAGTGAGTGCAGATCCCAAGTTCGCTGCTAAAGTCATGAGTATGACAATGATTAAGGATTCTTTAGTTCTCCCAATTTTCCCCATTACAAATAACATGAATGGTACTAATGTTAAAAGAACAGCATCATTTGTTACAAGCATTCCCAAAAAAAATGAGGCCATCACGATGACATACGCAATCGTGCGCATATCTTTTAAATGCTTAACCATCTTCACCGCCAACATGGAGAAAAAGTTTTGATCGGTCATACCTGCGACAGAAATCATCAAAGAGAACATAACAACAAGCACTTCAATATTGATATAATCGATATAACCTTTATTGATTGGTACAAATAGCATTGATATAAGTGCTGCAATAAATGCGATAAAGAACACTTTATCTTTATAAATATACTTTAAAATGGCTTTCACAATAACCCCTCTTTAACACAAGCACATAGGCTTCCACACCTATTATACGCGCTTTTTGTTAAGAATCAATTCAAAAAGAAAACGCTGAAATCGTTATCGACTTCAGCGTTTGGTTTTTAGTTATTTTTTAGCTGCATTTACTAATGTTAAGTAGCTTGCAGCATCTAAGGATGCGCCTCCAACTAAGGCACCATCGATGTTTTCTTGTGCAAGTAAACTGTCGACGTTCTTTGTGTTGACGGACCCACCATAAAGAATTCTAACTTGGTTAGCAATGTCAGCGCCATATAGGTCTTTCATGACACCACGAATATTCTTGATGGTTTCTTCAGCTTGTTCTGGTGTAGCTGTTTTGCCTGTGCCAATCGCCCAAATTGGTTCGTAAGCGATGATGGTCTTTAAGGCTTGGTTACGATCGATATTTAGGTAAGCTTTAACTACTTGATTTTTAACGACTTGATCAGTTGTTCCAGCTTCTCTAATTTCTAAGGATTCACCGACACAGATGATTGGAGTCAATTCGTGTTTAATCGCTGCATGCGCTTTTAAATTGACCGTTTCATCGGTTTCATTGAACATCGCTCTACGTTCGCTGTGTCCAATGATGACGTATTCAACGCCAGTAGTTTCCAACATTAACGGGGAAGTTTCACCTGTGAAGGCACCATTTTCTGCATAATGCATATTTTGGGCACCAATCTTGATGTTTTCACCTTGTCTTTTCACTAAATCCCTTAAAAATACATCGTTCGCACAAACAACGGATTCAACTAAATCTCTGCTTGGTACTTCTTGGTTGACCGCATAGATGAATTGTAATGCTTCATCTCTGGTCTTGTACATCTTCCAGTTACCTGCAATGACAGGTCTACGTAATTTATTCATAAAATCTCCTTAGACTAAAATGGCTGCGATTTCGTTGATGGCTTCTTCTGCATTTTTGCCGGTTGCGACAATACGCACGTTTTGACCTTGCGGAATTGCTAGAGACATCAATCCTAGGATGGACTTGAGGTCTACCACTTTATCTTGATAGTGTAGTTCGATATTCACAGCATATTTTGAAGCGGCTTGAACAATTTTCACTGCAAGACTTGCATGTAATCCAGTCGTGCTTTTTACAATGACTTCTTTTTCCATAATTATTTATTCACCTTTCTAAAACATAGGCGGCGTACTAATCCATAGTACTTTCGCTTTTTTATTTGTATGATTCATGAGGTAGTGTTCTTTATTGGCTAAATAGTAGAATGTTTCACCGGTTTTCACGATGTGTTTCTTCTTATTCAACACCAAAGTCACTTCACCCTCAAGGACATAACCAAATTCTTCCCCTGCATGAGGGTCATCCATAAAGGATTTTCCATTCGGTAGGAGCTCAATCAGGATTGGCTCCATTTCATATTTTAACGCATTAGGCACAATCCAACTAACATTATGCTTTAATTCATTATTTTCTTTTTCGAAGAAATCCGTTTTTTTAAAGACAGCTTGTTCTTCCGTTTGATTGCTAAAGAAATCGGAGATATCCGTGCCTAATACTTCCAATATTGAAAACAGAGTATTCATGGATGGGGACGCTAAATTGTGTTCTAGCTGGGATATATATCCCTTGGATAATTCAAGTCGATTGGCTAGTTCTTCTTGCGTCAAACCATTTTCGAGTCTTAATTCTCGAATTTTACTGCCGATATCCATTTTACTTGTTAGCAACAATTTCGACGCCTGGTAATAATTTTCCTTCTAGATATTCTAGGGAAGCACCGCCACCTGTAGAGATGTGTGTGAACTTTGAAGCGTAACCAAATTGAATGGCTGCAGCTGCAGAGTCACCACCACCTACGATGGTAATTGCGTCTTTTAATTTAGAGATTGCATCGCAGACACCGATGGTACCTTTTGCGTAGTTGGACATTTCGAATACGCCCATTGGTCCGTTCCATACAACAGTCTTCGCTGTGCATAAGACATTTGCGAATAATTCGATGGATTTAGGTCCAATGTCTAAGGACATTTCGTTTGGTTTGATATCTGTGATTGGACCTACATGTTTAGCAGGTTCATTTTCAAATTTTTCTGTGAATGCGAAATCAACAGGTAAGACAATTTTGCCTTGAGCTTGTTCTAATAAGGATTTTGCGAGTTCAACTTTTTCTAATTCGCAAATTGAAGTACCGACTTCATAGCCTTGAGCTTTCAAGAATGTATAAGCCATACCGCCACCGATGATGACTTTGTCAGCAACTTTCAACAGGTTGGAAATGACTTCAATTTTATCAGAAACTTTGGCACCACCCAATACAGCGACAAAAGGACGTTTTGGATTAGAAACAGCACCACCGATAAATTCGATTTCCTTTTCTAGTAAGAAGCCGGCTACGGTTTCTTTGATATTTGCAGCGATCCCTGCGTTTGAAGCGTGTGCTCTGTGAGCAGTACCGAATGCGTCATTGACGAAAACGTCACCAAGGGATGCCCAGTATTTACCTAATTCAGGATTGTTCTTAGATTCTTTATTGCCTTCAATGTCTTCAAAACGTGTGTTTTCAAACATTAAGATTTCGCCATCTTTTAAGCCTTTGATTGCAGCTTCTAATTGTGCACCTCTTGTTTCAGGTACAAATAGAACTGGCTTTTCTAATAATTCGGATAATCTCTTAGCAACTGGTGCTAATGTAGCATCCTTCTTATCATCTGCAGTTTTTACTCGACCAAGGTGAGAGAATAAAATCGCTCTTCCGCCTTTTTCAAGTACGTATTTAATGGTAGGTAATGCTTCCACAATACGATTTTCGTCGGTGATTTTTCCGTCTTGCATTGGCACGTTAAAATCGACACGAATTAATACTTTCTTTCCAGAGACTTGAATATCTCTAACCGTCTTTTTTCCCATAGTATCCTCCGTAAAATAATGTTATGGTAATCAATCGTCAATATTATATCACTAGTTATAGCGATTTACTAGAAAATATCATATGAAAATGTTATCAGAACCCTAGATTATTTGAGTTTGAGCATCCTCCATATAATCATAGATTATTTTACAATATTTTAGTTTTTCTTTAAATCGGTTATAAGATATTGGGATTTCTAACTCTGTAAGATTATTAAATAAAACCACCGTATGTTTCCCATAAGGTTGTATAGATACAATCGAAAGATAATTTATCCAAATGGTCTCATAGGACCTTGGTGAACCCGTTGGTATTAATAACATTTTGGTATTGATATATAAAGGTGTTAATGTGTGAATCTTGAATTGCTTTTTAGTGGTTAGAATCCGTGCTTCATAGGTCACTAAAACAGACTGACAAAGCAGTTTTAATATAGAGATTGAAGCCTTATTAGTATGGGTTGTGTAGTTTTCATAAACAAGGTGTGCGCCTTGTGAATCCTGTTTGATATAGAGCATATTTTGATAAAAGAAAAGAGACCTCTCGGTCTCTTATTTGTTTTGGTCGAATACTAAACGTTGTTCAGTTTCTGGATTGAAGAAATGGCATTTGTTCATGTCTAAAGCCAATTCCATCTTATCACCGATACGGATATCTGCTCTCGCATCGACGCTTGCACACACGTTGTTTCCATTGATGTTTGTGTAAATGTTGGTTTCAGCACCTAATAATTCAGCAACGTCAACTTCAATCTTAAGGATGCTGTTAGGGTATGTTTGCATTACAACTTTGTCATCATGAATATCTTCAGGACGGATACCTAACACGATTGGTTTACCAAAGAATTGGTTTTGTTTAATGATTTCAAGTTTGCCTTTAGGTACTTCAAGTTTGTGATCGCCTGCAACAAACCAACCATCGTTATTCACAACGCCTTCGATGAAGTTCATTGGAGGTGTTCCGATGAAGCCTGCAACGAACATGTTGCTAGGGAAGTCATAAATTTCTTTAGGTGCACCGACTTGTTGAATGTAGCCATCTTTCATAACGACGATACGGCTAGCCATAGTCATCGCTTCGATTTGGTCATGGGTTACATAAATTGTAGTGGTGTTAATACGGTTGTGAAGTTTAATTAATTCACCACGCATTTGTACACGTAGTTTAGCATCCAAGTTGGATAGTGGTTCGTCCATTAAGAATACTTTAGCGTTACGAACGATTGCTCTACCTAACGCAACACGTTGTCTTTGACCACCGGATAAAGCTTTTGGCTTACGATCTAGGTAAGGTAATAGACCTAAGATTGCAGCTGCTTCTTTAACTTTAGTGTCAATTTCATTCTTAGGCATTTTACGAATCTTTAATCCAAATGCCATGTTGTCATAAACGGACATGTGTGGGTATAAGGCGTAGGATTGGAATACCATCGCGATGTTACGATCTTTTGGAGCGACGTCATTCACTAAGACGTTATCGATGTATAATTCACCAGCAGAAATTTCTTCTAGGCCAGCAATCATACGTAATGTTGTGGATTTTCCACAACCAGAAGGTCCAACGAATACGATAAACTCTTTATCTTTGATGCTTAAGTTAAAATCGAATACAGCTTGGACACCATTAGGGTAAATTTTATCAATGTGTTTTAATTCTAGGGTTGCCATACAATCACTCCTTTATAGTATATAGTTGTCAACGCTTACATTATACGAAAGTATGAAAAAAAAAGAAATGTGCAAGTTGCACACTTCGCATTACACGCGTACGTTGATTCTTTCTTTTAAAAACACCATCAATTCGGATTCCATTTCTGAAGCGATTGCTGATTTAGGAATGATGATGGCTTGATTCGAATTCGTGTATAACAAAATTAAATCTGGTTTTAAGACCATGTACCTGATCAGTGCGTAATCAATTCTTTGGTAAATTGGATTGCCTTTCAAAGAAGCGCTGGTCTCGAAGGTGTCTTCATCAAACACAATCTTTAGATCTCTAATTTCGTTGTTTAGATTATTCATCAAAGTGATGTGATTAAGTCGTTTCATCATCCAAATAATGCCAACAATATAAACTAAACCTCCAAATCCCATCAACCAAATTGGCGAAAAATCACTACCAAAGAGGTTAGAAAACCAATTATTTGACATCCAATAAAGCACGAACAACATGACGAAAAATCCAATCAAACCGATAATGCGTTGTTTGCCTACAGAATGGTATTTTATGAATGCTTTATAGTGTGATTCGTCGTAATCGATATGAAGGGTATACATGATCAGTTCTCCTTAATTAGTAAGTAGATAATGGCTGCGTCTTCAAACTTTTTCAAATCGAAACCCGTGACTCGATTAAACTTCTCTAATCGGTTAATCAAGGTATTTCGATGCAAGAATAAGGCTTTGGCTGCTTCTGAGGTATTTTGATTCTTTTCAATAAATACTTTCATCGAGTGTAGGAACTCTTCGTCATGATAAAACTGTTTTAAAATGTGCTGTTTTGATTGTTCATCAATCGAACCGAGAATACGGTCATAAAATAAGATTTTATCATTGATGTAAGGACGGTCGAACTTGAGTGTTAACATCTTTTTTTGAATGTCGGTTTTCAAATCTACTTCATTTTCAAACAACGAAGACTCATACAACGAAAGATTTAGGTATAAATCGTTATTGATGGAGTGAATGAGTTCTTCAATCCCGATTTCACTGGGTTCTTTGATTAAAACAACCAGTTTATCACTCTCAACAAATTGTTTTGGATTATTCAACATATCCGAAAAAAGCGATTGGATGGTTGTGAGGTCATCGATATTCAATTTTTCGATAGGACTGACTAAAAGATAGCCTTTAAACATAATGATCACCACTTCAATTATACCAAAAATTTCACTGGTCTGAAGAAAACTTCCAAGGCTGATGAAAATGCTGTGATATAATGAATCCGGTGATACTATGAAATACCCTAAATTCTTAAAGCCGAATGGCACGATTGGTTTATTCGCACCGAGTTTCGGCGCGAATATCGACCCTTATAAAACACGACTTGAACATGCTATCCTAAAACTGAAAGCGATGGGTTATCAAATTCTTGTGGAAGGCTCGATATTTGGTTACTTTAATGGTGCCAGTTCTAGCCCTATTGAAAGAGCTCAAGCATTCATGTCTTTATACAAAAAACCTCAAGTCGACTTCCTTTGGAGTGTCGGTGGTGGGGAATGGCTTTTAGATATGTTGCCTTATATTGATTTTGAGGACTTAAAAAAATACCCACCAAAATTCGTGATGGGCTATTCAGATAATACGCATTTAACCTTACTGATGAATACACTATTAGATACTGCTTCAATCTATGGACAGCACGCAACTGAGTTCGGCATGACCGAATGGGAAGAATCATTAAAGGAAGCCTTTGAAGTGATGACAGGTAAACGTGATACTCAAACCAGTTATGCTTATCATGAAGCGAAAGACGCGAATCAAATCGATCCTTTAGGTAAGTATGTCTTAACCGAAAAAACTGTATGGAAAAACTTGAATGGTGAAGCTGAAATTCGCTTATCTGGGCGCTTTATTGGCGGTTGTTTAGATGTGTTTCTCGCCCATCTTGGCACGCCATTTGAACATGTTCCTGAGTTTCTTGAGCGTTATAAAGATGAGGGTATCGTATGGTTCATCGAGGCCTGTGATTTAAATTTATTCGCCTACAAACGTGCCCTCTGGCAACTTAAACATGCAGGCTGGTTTAAACACACTAAAGGAATTATCTTCGGTCGTCATTTAAATACTGGACCGATCATTGATTTAAACCAATACGATGTCACAAAAGATATCTTGATCGATTTAAATATTCCAATCATTATGGATGCGGACTTCGGACACATCGCACCAACGTTTACTCTAATCAGTGGAGCCTTTGTAGAAATCCTTTCTAAAGATGGAAAAGGATTCATTAAAACACTACTAAAATAACAAAAGCCAATCGAGCGGATTGGCTTTTTTCTTTAGTCAAATATATCTTTGAGTGCTTGACTGATGTTATCCAAGATGGAGTCTTGACTACCGAGTTTTTTCATTTGGATGGATGCCACAGACACAGCCACAGTGTCTCCAGCATCAACCTTACCGTAGAGTAATGATCCTTCTGGAATGTTAGACGGAATCAAGATGTCGAATTTCTTTGCTTCAACGATGGTGATGGAATCAAATGGATAAGATAAGTTTTCTGCCAAGACCACCTTATTGAATAGGGATACGATAAACAAGCTAAGTAAGACTTTCTTCATAAGTATCCTCCCCTTACACTGTTATTATAGCTCTGGCCTTGTCAAAAGAAAAAAGCCCTCAATTTTGAGAGCCTTTTAAAGAAATTATCCGATTGAGCCTTCCATCTCTAGTTTGATCAATTGGTTTAATTCGACTGCATATTCCATTGGTAATTCTTTCGCGAATGGTTCAATGAATCCCATGACGATCATTTCGGTCGCTTCTTCTTCAGTCAACCCTCTGCTCATTAAGTAGAATAATTGGTCTTCAGAAATCTTCGAAACGGTCGCTTCGTGTTCAAGTGAAACATCTGAGTTTCTTACAATATTGGTTGGGATGGTATCTGAGAATGAGAAGTCATCTAAGATGATGGTATCGCACTCAACGTGTGCTTTCGCACCTTTTGCACGTTTACCAAAATCAACTTTACCACGATAGTTAACCGTACCGCCACCTCTTGAAATCGATTTAGAAATGATTGAAGATGTGGTGTTTGGCGCGACGTGAATCATCTTCGCACCGGTATCTTGGTTTTGACCTTTACCTGCGAATGCAATCGAGATTGTCGTACCTTTAGCACGTTCGCCTAATAGTACGCAAGATGGGTATTTCATGTTAACGTTCGAACCGATGTTACCATCAATCCATTCCATGTGTGCATCTTCATAGACGAAAGCACGTTTAGTGACTAAGTTAATGACATTATTCGCCCAGTTTTGTACCGTTGTATAACGGCAGGTTGCCCCCTTCATAACGACGATTTCAACAATCGCCGCGTGAAGTGAGTCTTTGGTATAAACCGGCGCTGTACAGCCTTCAACATAGTTTACAGACGCATCCTCATCGACTAAGATTAAGGTACGTTCAAATTGACCCATTTGTTCAGAGTTAATACGGAAGTAGGATTGTAGTGGTTTCTTCACTTTGACACCTTTAGGTACGTAAATGAAAGACCCACCACTCCATACAGCACTGTTTAATGCCGCGTATTTGTTATCGCTATAAGGAATTACGGTACCGAAGAATTTTTTAACCAGTCCAGGGTGTTCACGTAATGCCGTATCGGTATCGACGAAAATAACCCCTTCAGCTTCTAATTCAGCCATGGTAGAGTGGTATACAACTTCGGATTCGAATTGTGTCGAAACGCCGGCTAAGAATTTTCTTTCTGCCTCTGGAATCCCTAATTTTTCAAAGGTATCTTTGATTTCGGAAGGGACGTCTTCCCAGTTGTTTTCAGCTTTGTCAGAAGCTCTGATAAAGTATGTAAATTCATCAAAATTGATTCCAGATAAGTCTGGTCCCCATTTTGGATTTTTTAATTCTTGAAATTTTTTATAGCTCTTTAGTCTAAAATCGAGCATCCAATCAGGTTCTTTTTTATATTCACTGATGGCGCGTACAACCGCTTCACTAAGACCTTTTTCAGTTCTAATGACCGGAGTGTTCTCGGTTTTGAAACCGAACTTATAGTCACCAATAATGGCGTCTATTTTCTTCTTATTATCATCCATGATTATTCCTCCTTGTTGTGAAGCAACGCTTGTTCTGCTGCTTTCCATGCGAGTGTGGCACATTTGATTCTAGCTGGAAACTGTGCAACACCGTGATATGCTAATGCGTCACCTTTTAGAATATTTTGATCGTAAGCCTCATTGGTTAACATCTTATAATAAGCTTGGATAGTATCTAGCCCTTCTTGTTTCGTGTGATTTTTGAGGGTGATGCTCATCACGCTCGCGCTCGAACAACAAATACTACAACCAGTGCCTTGATGTCTAATATCTTGGATGATTCCATTCTCCTCTTTGAGTTGAACGGTCATATCATCCCCACACGATGGATTATGAAGATGAACTGTGAAGTAGGTTGGGTCTTGAACTAAACCTTTATTATAAGGATTCTTATAGTGATCCATAATGACTTGACGATATAAATTTTCTAAATTTGAACTCATGTATTTTCTCCTTAAAAAGCTTGGAAGAACCTTACAGCTTCTTTTACGCTTTCAATAAAACGATCTGCATCTGCATAATCGTTATAAATGTAGAATGTGGCACGAAGGGTTGCGAGTTGTTTTAACCACTTTGTGATCAGTTGAGCACAGTGGTGACCCGCCCTTAGGCACACTTTATTTTGATCAAAGATGCTTGCTGCATCATGTGGATGTACAAAATCCACATTAAATGTAATAATGCCTGTTTCAGAGGTTGGGTTAAAAACGGTAATACCAGGAATCGCTTTTAACTTCTCTAATGTATATTGATGTAGCGCATGTACGTGTGCGTGAATATCGTCAAAACCAATCGATTCAATGAATTCAATGGCTTTGCCTAACCCAATCGCACCACTGATAATTGGGGTACCTGCCTCAAATCGGTAAGGTGCGTCTTTCCAAGTGGCGTCATAGAGCTCAACTTGGTCAACCATATCTCCACCAAATTCAACAGGTTCCATTTTATTGAGCAAATGTTTCTTACCATACAACACACCGATTCCGGTTGGACCTAGAATCTTGTGTCCAGAGAATGCGAGAAAGTCTGCATTCAATGCAGTTACATCTATTTTCATATGGGGTGCTGCTTGAGCAGCGTCCACGACTACAACTGCACCTTTTTGGTGAGCTAAGTCAATGATTTCTTTAATTGGGGTGATGTATCCCATAACATTAGATACATACGTTAACGCCACAACTTTGGTTTGATCTGTGAGTACCGATTGGAAGGCTTCAACAGTGATGCGGCCTTCTTCGTTTAAAGGTACATAAACCAATTTCGCCCCAGTCTTTTTACTGACTTGTAACCAAGGCAAAACAGACGAGTGGTGTTCTAATTCAGATGTAATGATTTCATCCCCAGCCTGGAGTATGTTTTGATAACTCGAAGCGACTAAATTAAGGGATGCTGTTGTACCTCTGGTAAAGACGATTTCTTCAAATTTTGCGTTTAGGAATCTCGCAACAGTCGTTCTGGCTGCTTCGTATAAATCGGTTGCTTCATAAGATAAACCATATACACCACGGTGGACATTGACACCCAATTTGGAATAATAATGGTCTACAACATCGATGACCACTTTGGGTTTCAATGAAGAAGCTCCAGTATCTAAATAGACGAGGTCTGGATTAAAGTCATAAATGGGGAATTGTTGACGTATTTTTTTAACATCTAGCATAGGATTAGAGTCTTTGGTTAACTAAAGACACAAATCTTTCTTTAAGTGGTTCATCTGATATCTCAGAAATGATCGGATTCAAGAATCCATTGATCATTAAGCGTTCAGCATCTTTTCTTTCTAAGCCACGGCTCATTAAGTAGTAAACGCTATTTTCATCCAACTTACCGATGGTTGCCCCATGTCCTGCTTTGACGTCATATTCATCTATGAGTAAGATTGGATTTACTTCGATTACTGCGGTATCGCTAGCAATGATGCCTTTTAAGCTTTGGTACGCATCGGCTTGTTTCATACCCTTTAGAATTTTTTCAACACCATTTAGAATAACACGGCCATTCGCATTCGCAATCGCGATGTTGTGCATGGCTCCTGTCGAGTTCGGTGCAGCATGAACAATTTCAATGTCGATGACTTGATTGTTATCAGTTGAACTGATTGCTACAGCTCTTAAGTTAACATTCGCACCTTGTCCTACTAAGCGGGCGTTCATTTTCGCATTGATGACATTTGAAACGAAGCCACCAATGAGTTCCATTTGGGTATCTTTTTCTGCTACGAAATAGTGTTGTAGATTAGCATTCTTGCTGGCTAAGTCACAAACCAATAGGTAATTGACTTTCGCATTTGGTTTGCCTGTAAGTTTAATATTATAGGTATTGGGATTGATATCTGCACTTGCGATTTCTAAAATGATTTTCACTTCTGCAGATTCACCCACGACAATTTCTAAGGATTCGTTATTGTCATCTTTAAGTGTGATTTTGATGGGTTCTTCGAAGGTTTGATTTTTTTGAATTGTTAAAACTTGTTCATCAAATTGAATGCCTTTTGGTAAAGAGCCTTGAACTTGATGATCTTTAATAACGATTTGATTCATATTATTCGTTATCCGTTTCTACAAAATCAATTCCCAATTCTTCCTTCACCCATTCGTATCCATTTTGATCAATCTTTTCGATTAATTCTTGTCCACCACTTAATACAATCTTCCCATCAATCATGATGTGAACATTGGTTGGTTTGATATGATCTAAAATTCTTTGATAGTGTGTAATTAAGATACAACCGAATTGATCGCTGACCATACTGTTGACGTTTTCACCGACGATACGTAATGCGTCGATATCTAAACCGGAGTCGATTTCATCTAAGACTGCGAACTTAGGTTTTAACATTTTAAGTTGTAAAATTTCGTTACGTTTCTTTTCACCACCGGAGAAACCTTCGTTTAAATAACGGTGTGGTAAGTCTTCGCGCATCTTTAATTCTTTAGCGGCTTTTTCATACTTGCCAATAAAATCAAATAATGGAATAGGTTGTCCATCATTGACTGCTTTCATAGCTGAACGCATGAAGTCACTGTTAGTAACGCCTGGAACTTCAGCTGGATATTGCATAGCTAAGAACATGCCGGCTCTAGCGCGTTCATCGACTTCTAATTCTAATAGATTTTCATCATCTAAAAATACTTCACCTTCACTAACTTCATATTTAGGATGACCCATCAAGGCACTAGCCAATGTGGATTTACCAGTTCCGTTAGGACCCATGATGGCGTGAACTTCACCGCTTTTAACTATCAGATTGACTCCTTTTAGGATTTGCTTGTCTTCGATTGAGACATGTAAGTTGCTAATTTTTAATGTAGACATTTGATGCCCTCCTTATAACACATGTATTATAACGTATTTAAAACACTATATCTAATGATACACACTATTTATTATATTATTTATAATGAGATTGTGGGAAAATTTTGTGAAAATAATCGGTAATCGTTTTCACGAAAAAATAAAAGCATTTTCACAACCTGAATTTGTCTTCATTGTATATAATTGAATTGTCAAGAACGGATAGGTCCTTTTTATGACCTTGTGATTGACCATTAACGTATTTTTTCTCCCAAAAAATACCTAAGCGTCACACCACGCATCATGATGTTTTGTTATTGATCTGCCATCCTCAATAACGAAACATCTGTAAACGGTGAATTCCAACTCAACACCTTTGGTGTTTTTTTTTGTATTCAATTATAGCTTGAATATTATGTATATTCATAATGTATTAGAGTTGTATATTTGTTATTATATATTTTATTAAACCATTATACGGCTTACATAAGCCATTACTCATGGATTCATAATTTTAGATTATAGACCATCACAATTTATCTCGTTCCAAGGTAGAATAGAGGTCGAAAATATCTAATCGGGATACGATTATTCTTAGTTAATAACTATAAAGTATAACTGGATGTTTCCGTAATCGAGAAATCATATATCTTTAGAAAAAAGTACATCCATAATTGATTTAAATAGAAAGACAAAATGAACACTTTGGAAATCAAATCCTAAATCTAATGTGTAAATTCAAATATGAACAAGTAGCCTAATAAAAACGACACGATATAATCACTTCCCTTCTTCTTGACTCGATTCTTGGCAAATCATCACTTGGGAAACGAAAATGGATTCAATAATTATTTCCTATTGCTTGGTCAGTTCATAACCAAATTTATTTAAAATCAAGACATACAACAGCTCTTTTTAAGTAGAATATATTGCTATAGCAAATCTCAAAATATCTCATAATAACCACACTATATAATGTAAGCGTTTATAATAATGTTATAAACATACCGAAAATAATGTATTTTGAAATGTTTTTGAAACGGTTTTTTGCTATAATATATTTGAGCTTAATAATATTAATCATATAATTTAGCCTATAGATTTTAAAGAATGCAATAAATACGTTGAATCCATGACGTTTGAGGGAGTGTGTATGGGTAACATTTTATTGATTTCAGATCGTCCCAAGCCATACGATGATCTTGTTTTTGAATTGAAACAGATAAACCATGATGTTGTTTCAAAACGCTATACTGCTGCACAACACAAAAAAACAGCAGATCAGATTTATGATTTTGTTCTATATGAATTAAAACCATCATTTAAATGGAATGTTGACTTCTTGTCACCAATCATTAGAACTACAACTGTACCAATTTATTGTTTTGGAAGTGTTTCGGAGGCCGATGAAATTGCCTATTATAAAGCCGGCGTTCAAGCGGTTATTCGTTTCCCTTTTAACCAAGTATTAATTGCTTCACGTATTTCATCTGCAATCAATCTATTAGAAAAGTCTAGTCGATTAATTCGCAAACTCAGATTTGGAGAAACTGAAATTGATTTGCACAACCGCCACGTTAAAAAAGGTGAGTATCAAATTAAGCTAACCTCAGTTGAGACTCGTATTTTACGTATATTATTCAATAACAAAAATCATATCGTCGAAAAGGATGCAATTATCCATTATGCCTGGGATGACGATGAGTCTGCAACTGATAATGCTCTTAGTATTCACATTACTCGTTTGCGCAATAAGATTGAATCTGACCGATCAAAACCAATCATTGATACCATATGGGGTACCGGTTATAGGTTGAACTATCCAACATCCGAATAAACAGTATATCCGAGAAAATGTTAGTTCCCCGACTAACATTTTTTATTTTTAACACTTATTTGGAAACTAAAGACAATACAGAAAAAAGAGGTGAATAAATCACCCTTTACGGAATGATTTGATTGCCTCTTAACGAGTGAACTCGTCTTATTTAAAGCGACTACACACCAAATAAGTATGTACGCTTAGGTGTGTTCACTATCTTTGAGTAGCTTATAGTTTTCGTTATAAGACAGATATACTAGTGTTTTGATGAAATGTTGTCTAACATTATAAAGAGCTTGATTGTATAAACTTCTAGAAGCACGCATTAAGGATAAGGGAAACTGATGTTGATTAGGATTCAAGTAGAGTCTAGTTATAAGGGCTTTATAAGGCATAAATCGTGTCCTGCTTTCCTACTTAAATAATACCATGAATGACTCATAAAATGTACATTTTATATGATTATTTAATTATATATAATTAGTAGATACAAGCTGGTTTATAGAACCAATTAGCATGATTTTTATAAAACTTATAGAGTCTATATTCGATGAACGAACAATAAATAACGAACTTTCCTAATATATCTATGTAGTCCAAATAAAAAAGAGCTTTTCAGCTCTTATAACTGCATAAACAATGTAATCAATGCGGGTATTAACATGGCTAATGCCGATAGGAATCCAACAATATAGTAGAATTTAGGGATTTGGTTATCATTAATGCGCATCGTGTACTCGAAATAGCTTTCTTTAGGACGTTTACCCACAATCATCGATAAAAATGTTCTAGTCCCGTGAATAAGTGGCGATAAAATATTTTCATTGTAAACAAACATGGTCCATGCCATCGTGAGTTCTATTGCGAAGGCAAGCCAGAAAGCATCTCCAATGGAGCGTAAACTCAGTTCCCACTGCCATAATAAACCAAAACCAACCAGTACCACTGAAATAACAGTCATGACTAACGCAGCTTTTAGGTTGCGTTTTTGTTTTTGTTTTTTTAGTTGTTGAGCAGCTGTTAGGATTTTTTTATTTTTAACGTCTTTCATACAATCACTCTTTCACATCGACTACAGAATGAATCAGTTTGGTAGCGTAATAATAATATTTATTTGGGTAACGCTTTACCGGTCTAAGATAGTATAAACTGTTATCCTCACGGATAAAACCAGCTGTCAATTGAACGATAACCATTTGACCATTTTTGAGGTTTATGATACGGTTCATATCTTCTTTGGTATTACTATCAAAAACGTTGTATGGCTTAAACTGAACGATGATTTGTTTGGATATGTGACCTTTAGTTTTAGAATTCACCTTTTCAATCGCTGCAAAAACTTGATCTGTATAAAAATCAAAGTTTTCAAGTTCACTGGTAATAAAGATTGTTAGAACTTTTCCCGTCTTACCAATTCCAACTAGTTTGGGATTCAACTTATAAAAGACTTTAAATGACTCGTATTCAACACCAAGTTCGTGGCCGGTCTCTACAATATTATTATAAAACTTAGTTGTAAATAATGGGTGTTTTAAAGGTATGGAACCTAAATCATCATGAACCATACGCAAGTAATCGTACTGCATCATTGCAATTACGAATTTGCTTTTTAAATAGGTAATCAAGAATAAATACAAAATTGCTGTAACCAATAAAATGGATAGTAATATGCCTTCATCGACTAAATGTCCAAAGTATAAAACCGAAAATACAGTTACGATTAAAGCAAAAGAAAAAGAAATTACTATTAAAATAGTATTTTTCTCTTTCTGTGCTTTTTTTAGTGTAATTGGTTTATCCATTACTTGGCTTGCCATTGTGCATAAAGCGTAATTCTAATGGTTCTTTGGAATGGGGTATTTTCGGCATACCACACACCTGAACCATCCGCACTGGTGTTCCAACCAACAAATGTATAGTCTAGAGTACTTGCAATTGCAGAGAAGTCTGGTAATTTGTTGATATTTGTCATTTCTGGCGTCACGTTCGCATCATACACCAAGTTGAAATCGTATGTAAATGTACGGTTTGATGGGTTTGATACTACGCTAGCTACTGGGTAGTTTGCTCTAAATGTAACGGATACTTTAATTGCATCCCAATGTGCATATAGATATAAATCTGCAGCACCAACATTGACTGGGAGTGTGGAATAACCACCATCACCAGGCTTATAGGTTTGTCCAATACCAGGTGTGTATCCTGGCCATTCATTTTCATCGTATAAGAACCACGCTTTAAATTCATAGCCTACACGACGTGGTTGTGGTAAAACGAAGGACTGTCCAACTCTAAATGTTTCTTGATATGGTGTGGTTGGAATAGTGCCTCCATTCCAATCATAGAATATATCATAGACTAGAGAACCCCATCCTGCGTAAAGCACGATAGATTCAGTACCAACCGTATCCGTGTCAAAATTCCAAGGTTGAGTAGCTGCAATATCTTTAAACCAACCTAAGAAATCGTAACCCGTACGGGTAGGTATATATTCTGGTTCTGGAATCAACGAACCTGGTTCAATATTCAAATAGGACTCAATTTTACTAGGGTCACTGTTTGAAGTAAAGAATACCACATTCACTTTATCGTTATAGGTTCTTGCATCCCTACAGCCTACTAAAACTAAGCTTAATAGGGCTAAAAGACCTAAGATTAATTGTTTCTTCATATACTTATAACTCCTTTCCATCGTATTTCATGAATACCGGTATTATTTTTTTAATGCGTCAAATTCTTGTTGATTTAGATAAACGAAGTGATCTTTGCTGACTTCACGCATCGCTGGTTTATCGTGACGATAATCGTGTTGTCTTGGGTTATAGCTTGTTCTCTTACGACCTTTTTCATAATCAGGGTCTGGTTGAGGAATCGCTGATAACAACGATTTAGTATAAGGGTGAATTGGGTTCTTGAAGAGATCTTCAGATGATGCCAATTCAACAATCTTACCTGCATACATAACTGCAATTCGATCACAGAAGAATCGGACTACCGATAAGTCATGGGCAATAAATAGAATAGTTAAGTCAAGTTCTTCTTTTAAATGTGTAAGTAAGTTAATGACTTGAGCACGAATAGATACGTCTAGTGCAGAAATCGGTTCGTCGGCAATAATCATTGTTGGATTCATAATCAGTGCACGAGCAATCCCAATTCTTTGACGTTGACCACCACTAAATTCGTGTGGATAACGGGTTGCATACTCTGGCGCAAGACCAACCAGTCTAAGAACTTCTTTGACTTTCTTGTCAATTTCATCCTTACTACTGATGCCTTGAACGGTTAAGCCTTCACCAATGATTTCTTTAACGGTCATTCTTGGGTTTAACGAAGAAATTGGGTCTTGGAAAATCATTTGCATATCGCCGGCTGAGACTGTTGAGTCACTACCTTTATAGATTTCTTTAATCTTGACGATTTCAGCTTTTTGAACTTCGATTTCAGCTTTCGCGGTCTGCTTAAGCATCGCAATCTTTTCTGCAATCTGTGCTTTTTCAGTCTCATTAACTACAACTTTAGGTACAGCTACGATCTTCTCTTTATACTGTGCTTTTAAAGTCTTAGCTTGCTCATTTAATGCAGCTACTTCTACTTTATGGGCTAAATTCAAAGCAGAAATCTTTTGTTTAACAGCTTCATAGTTTGGTTTTGAAATGGCATTCATGTCCTTTTCAAACTGTTCTTTACGTGCTGCTAAATCTTTCTTCATTTGGTTCTTCTTATCTGTAATGAGTTGTTTCACAGTGGATTTATGAACTCTTGCTGCTTCAGATGCAACGATTAAGTCTTTGAATTTCGCATGAATTTCTTTAACTTCGTGTTCATACTCAGTTTTAAGGTCCGCAATACGTTGTTGAATGACTTCTTTATCAAGTGCTGCAGACTCTTTAAGACCTTCAAGTTTCTTATTGAACTTTGTTTTTGCTATAGCTAGTTCATTGTCTTGTTCGTTTTGAGATTTGTTGATGGTCAAATCGAGTAACTCGGTTTTATCTAAAGTAAATTTGTATTTAATGGACTCTACATCTAGTGTGTATACGTTTTTTGTATTAAATACTTGAGTGTGATAGTGTTCAATATCTTGTTTAACAACAGCAACTTGTTCCTTTAAATCACGAGCCTTAATGCGTTTTTGATAAGCGATATCGGCTAATTTTGAATTCAATTCTTTCTTGAGATTGGAAATCGCAAGTTTTCTTGAATCTAAATTCAAAATGTTTTGCTTAAGGTCTTTTTTAATCTTTGCAATATTAGATACTTGGGTAGCAATCCCAGCCCCAATGCGTCTACCATTAAGGTAAATATCCCCATCAGTAGGTTTGTATAAGTTAATGATGGTTCTACCTGTTGTGGTTTTACCGCAACCAGATTCACCAACTAGACCAAATACTTCTCTTTTGTATATGTCGAATGTAACGTCATCGACGGCACGGTTTGTAATTTTGGTTTTACCTGCACCAATGTAGAAATGTTTCTTAAGGTTTTTAACCTCAAGCACTTTTTTTGAATAATCGACTTCTGTTTGAAGAACTTTTTTAGTTTCGTTAGTACTCATTTATTTATACTTCCTCTATTGTTTCTAAGTCTAATAACAGCGTCTGGTGGCGTCACTTTTGGTGCATTTGGGTGTAGTAACCAAGTTGCAGCATAGTGCGTTTCAGATACTTTAAATAGGGGTGGTTGTTCTTCGTAGTCGATTTCTAAGGCATACTTATTACGTGGTGCAAAAGCGTCGCCTTTTGGTGGGTAAATCATGTTTGGTGGTGTACCAGGGATCGCATCGAGTTTCTTCGATGTTGCTAGGTTAGGCATGGAGGATAAGAGTGCCCATGTGTATGGGTGTTGTGGGTTGTAGAAGACTTCTTCTGCTTTACCGATTTCAACAATCTTACCAGCATACATAACCGCGATACGGTCAGCCATATTGGCAACGACACCGAGGTCATGTGTAATGAAGATAACCGATAGCTTACGTTCTTTTTTCAATTGGTTAATTAAATCTAGGATTTGGCCTTGAATGGTCACGTCTAGTGCTGTGGTTGGTTCATCACAAATTAAAATTTCAGCGTTATTAGCTAACGCAATGGAGATGACAATACGTTGTCTCATCCCACCAGAAAACTGGAATGGGAATTGATAATAACGTTTTTCAGCTTCAGTAATCCCAACAGATTCCATCAGTTCAATGGCTTTACGCTTAGCGATTGCTTTAGGCATTTTAAGTTTGAACATGAGGGCTTCAGTGATTTGATCACCAACGCGCATAATTGGATTTAATGAACTCATCGGGTCTTGGAAAATCATTGAGATTTTACTACCACGAATTTGGTGGAACAATTCTTCAGGCATTTGAATTAAATCTCTACCTGCATACATGACAGATCCACCTTCATAGACGGAGTTCCCTGCCAATAAGCCCATGATGGCTCTTGAGGTAACGCTTTTACCAGAACCGGATTCACCAACGATGGCTAGAGTTTCACCTTTGTATAAATCAAAGGAGACGCCACGAATCGCTTTTAAGATACCGTATTGGGTTTTAAATGAAATTGCTAAATCTTTAACTTCTAAAATTTTCTCAGCCATTATTCAACACCTCTTAGTGAAGGATTAAATGCGTCTCTTAGTCCATTACCAAATAAGTTGAACGCAATCATCAGTGTTGCGATATACAAGGATGGGAAGATAAGTAGATGCGGATATTGCCCCATCATTGCTTGGCCTTCTTCGATAAGCATACCAACACTTGTTACACCATTAGCATACTTAATGATGCCTAAGAACGAGAAGGATGCTTCAGAGAAGACGAAGGATGGAATCGATAACGCAACTGCAGTAATGATTAATCCTAATGTGTTAGGGAAAATGTGTTTGAACATAATTCTCGCATCCGATGCACCTAATGTTCTAGCTGCAAGGACATATTCACGGTTCTTGAAACGATAGAACTGCATACGTCCTAAACCGTAAGAACCCAGCCAACCAGTGGCTGTAAATGCGAGTACGATAACCCAAAGCGCATTTCCATAACGTAATGTTAATAAAGTTAATACAGACAAGAACGGTATCGAGGAAATGATTTCAACCAAACGGTCAAATAACAAGTCCAATACGCCACCATAATAGCCTACAACAGATCCAATTAATAAACCTATAGTCGTATTGATTGCTAGAATCACAACAGCCATGGATAACGAAATACGTGCGCCTTCCCAAATCTTAGTAAATAAGTCTTCACCGCGGATATTTGTTCCAAACCAGAAGTATGTGTCTTCTGGGTTTTGGTTCAATGAATATCTAAATTGGTCTAGGCGAACGATATATGTCGTTTCTGAATTGCCCGTATCTGGGTTTGTGGATTGTTCAATCGCAACTAAGTCAATGATGACGTTACGCTTAACAGCATCATCGAATTGTGCTTTTGTGAAGTTTCTTGTTACCTTCGCTAATTTTTGAACCTCAGTACCTTGAATTGAGAAATAATCCTCAGGCATGTAGGATTTAATGAAGTTTGTATATTTGTAAAAGTCTACTGTAACTTCTAAAGCTGTTTTATCTGCATAAATGCCATCGTTACTTGGATCATTATCCAATAAAACGTCTGGCATACCAGAAATAATGACATCGCTACCAAATTCAGATTTAGCCATTGCAACTAAGAAGTTCTTACCACGGCTGATCGTACGTTCACCATCAAAAATTCCAAGTTTTTCGATTCCAGGAATACGTGGAGGTAGATATTGAATTCTCGCCGCTTCGTTAGGATCCTTTTTAGGTAGTGTATAAACCTTCATTGATGGTCCTAATACAACGAAGAAAAGCATAATCATAATAATAATGAAAGCAGACAAGGAAGCACGATTCTTTTTAAAACGGTTCCATGAATCTTTGTAATATCCGATTTCTTTAGTCTTTAAAGGCTGATCAAAAATCATTTGATCGGTTGAATGTACGAGTACAAGTTTTGATTTATCTATATTCATCATGATTGTATCTTCCCACTTCCCACACGAACTCTTGGATCAAATAGTGTGTATGAAATATCACTGATAATGCTGGTTAATAAACTGAGGAATTGTCCGAAGGTTGTAACCATCATAATCATTGCAAAGTCTCTGTTATTGAATGCACGTAAGTAGAGGTCCCCAGTACCGGTGACTCTAAAAATACGTTCTGTAATGATCCCACCAGACATAACGCCTACGATACCGATGAAGATACCTGGCAAGAATGGTGCAATCGCATTTTTAAGACCATGTTTCATGGTTGCTTCAAAACGAGATAATCCTTTTGAACGAGCCAATAACATGTAATCCTGTGTCAATTGTTCGGTTAATTCTGCGCGTACACTTCTCGCTAAGGAAGGAATAGCAGAAATCGTTAAAACTGTCACGGGTAAAATGTAAGTTGAAATTCCATATAGGAATCCCCGCTCAGCAAATTCCGTGGCCGTGGCAATGACGAAGTTTGGAGCCCATCCTAACTCGAAATAGAATATGAATTGGGCTAGTACCGCAACTACGAAGTACGGTATGGAAATAAATACGATGATGCCTACAGAAATGATGGTATCAATCGCTTTATTCTTATATAACCCGGCGATGACCCCGAGTAATAAAGCAATCGGGATAGAAAGTAAATATGGGATGATATTGATTCTTACTGAAGCTGGAATTCTACTAAAATAGACATATCCAACATCTAAACGATGGTCTTTGGAAAAACCAAAAGAACCGGTAGTAAAGATATTTCGTACCCAGTATCCAAATTGAACAACGATCGGTTTATCCCAACCCTCACGTCTTACCAACTCTTGATAATATGTATCATCTTGTCCGATTGGTGGGACGCGGTTATCCGGTATAATTTTGATGAATAGGAAGAATAGGAATACAGTGATCACGAAAGTAATCAACATCAGACCTAACCTTTTAAGTAAATATTTAGCCATGTTGTTCTCCTTAAAGTCATATATATATATTTGTCTTTTACAAATATGGATTATATCTATTATACAGTAATAACGATCATAATTACACAAGAAAACGACAAATAAATTATTTTTACATAATGATAGAATCTGCAATGGATTAGTATTTTTTATAACTAATTTATGTATTAAACGTTTCTCGTTTGCAGGTCAAATGACCTATAAAATGTACGCTTTCTAATTTTGAGCAATTCTATGGAAATCAACTTTATTTTAACTTTTTTGTGAATAATTTATAGTTATCCAAATGCCTCCGTATGTAAATCGATTTCTGTATGAAAAATCATTAGATACTGGCATAAAAACCAATAAAGTCTTGGTCTATTATGTAAAAGTAAGTTATTCAAACCATTTCTATTTACGAAACAACAAGCCTGAAACTTTTTGTTTCCAGGCTTGTTTTCGTAAGATTTAATTATGCTTTAAATTATTAAGCTGCGAAATCAGGGTCAGTTGTTAGATAGCGATATCTATTAGCTCCCCAACCGAATGCGTTAGAATATTCAGGCCATGTGATCTTAACGTTTGATGCGTAAATAGTAGCTACTGCACCAGTAGTTGTAGGAACCATCGGAACAGCTTTAGTTAAGAATACTTTTTCTAGAGCAGCTACGAATGACCAAACATCTTCTCTAGCACCTGCGAATGGTTGTTCAGCAGTTGCGTCCCATGGTGTATTGTAGTTGAATGCCCAGTCAGCTGCATCGTATACAGACATCTTGAATACTCCAGCAGGCTTAATTACTGTAACACCATCTTCGTCTAATTCTTCTTCAAGGTTATCAAGTAGATAGATGTAATCTTCAAGTCCATCAGCGATAATGTTTTCTCTACCATATTCAACTAAATAGTCGTAAGTTGCTTGCATTTCAACTTCGATGATTTCATCTGACCATGTTGCCCAACCAGAGCCTGGGGCTGATGCGATTGGTTTAGCAGGATCGAATGTGGTTTCATCAAATGGGAAGGATAGACCGAATCCTGCACCACCAATAGCAGCACCGATTAGACCAATACCACCATATTGCCATTGTGCACCATAAACGGCACCGAAACCGACTGAACCTAAACTTAGGTCAAAGTTCCATTGTGATCTTTGTTGAGATAAACCTTGTGAGTTAAATTCAAAGACTTCAATGATAACACGTTTAACGCCGTCTTTTTCGAATAATGTTTCATAGCTATTTTTGATGTAAGCATGTAAGCTCTTAGATACGGTATCTTCAGCACCAATTAATCTCAATGTGACAGGACCGGAGTTACCAGCTAATAACCATGCTGCATACGCTTCATCAAATAGTGATTTAGCCCTATCAGGAATGTAACCATTGGTTGCTGCTGGAATACCCAATTCTTCAAGAACTGCTAAGTGTGCAGGAGACTCATTATATGTTAGTGGGTCTTGGATGTACGCTTTAACGTTTGAAGGGATTGGTAATAGTGTAGGTACGTTTGGAGCATATACGTTATTTGCATAGTAGTTTCTGTCGAATCCATATAACAATGCTTGACGGAACTTAACATCGTGAATGATGGTTGGGTGAACGTGAGCATTTGTAGGTGCTTTGGATTTAGCAGTGTTGATTACCATGTATTGTGGATAGTTATTCCAGCTCTTAAATACGTTTTCTGCTTCAGCGTATTGTGCATAGTAAGCTTGTAGTAATCCTGCAACAGACAATTTGCCTTCAGCGAATAATGCCATTGTTTGATCGTAGTTGTCAACAACTTCATAAACAACACTCTTATAGTTAATTGTGCCTTTATTGAGGTAGTTATAGTTCTTGTTCATAACGATTCTTTGTTCGTTATCCCAAGACTTGATGATGTATGGTCCATAAGAAACATAAGGACGTACTGAAGTACCATAAGTTGAGTTTTGACCATTAGCGTCTAATGATGCTGCATAAACAGCTGGGTGAACTAAGTATGTATTAGCTAAACCTACTGCTTGTGATTGAGTCATTGCATCGCTTTCTGGAGAAATGAACTTAACTGTATATTCGTCAACTACTTTAATACCAACTTGATCCCATGTAACTAATCCGTCAAAGTATTCTTTAGCGTTTAAGATTGGGTAACCATTCTTGTTAGCTGCTGTCTTATACATTGTATTCGCACGGAAGTTATTTTGTTTACCATCTAGGTATTGTTTTAAAGTGTATTCGAATGTGTAAGCATTCACTTTTGTACCATCTTCAAAGAAAATATCGTCTCTCATCTTGATGGTCCATTCAGTACTCTTGTTTTGAGTAGCTGCTACGCGGTCGTAATTACCATCTTCATCAAGTAATTCGTCACCGTCTTTATTGATTGGATATTGAGTTGCACCAACTAAAATATATTTATAGTCAAGTGCTTCAACTGAGTATTCTTTATTAACAATCTTAGAGAAATCGCCAGGTTTTGAAGCAACGCCTTGTTCAATTGCTAAATCCCAGTCAACTTCAGTTTCATACATAGAAGTTGCCATGTTTGCGATTAATCCATCTTCAAATGTATTTTCATACACAAGTGGGTTTAAGATAACACGTGTGGATTTTTGAACAGAAGAAACATAAGTTTCACCTGCAGAATAATTCACTAATTTCGAGTTTACTGGTTCCCAATAAGCATACAATGTTGTAGATGCTGTTAATGTAAGTGGGAATGCTACTGCTTGTGGTTCTAACCAAGTTAGACCAGCTTTGCCGTAGAACCAGCCTTTAAATACGTAACCATCTCTTGTTGGTTCTGCTGGGGCTGCTGAAACAGTACCACCATCTTCACCAAGTACAACTGGAGTGATTGAAGCGGAAGTCTTAGTGTTAAATCTAAGAACTTTGTTCAATGACCAACCTGCATATAATGTTAGGTTTCCAGATACTGGTTTTGAGAAGTCATATTCAACAGTAGCTGCTTCATCTGTAAACCAACCAACGAAACTGTATACTTCTGCGCCTACAGGGTCTCTGGATGGATCCAAAGGTTCAGCAACTGGTTTGCCTTTTTCAACAACAACAGATGCTACGTCGCTACCACCATTTGAATCAAACGTTACGGTGTACTTTGTCGGAGTACAAGCTGCAACGAAGATCAAAGAGGCTACGAGTAATACTAAAGTCGTAATTTTTTTCATCCTATTTTTCTCTCCTTATAATAGTTTGCTTGTGATTTTACTACAAAACAACGGCTAAGTCAATTGATTATGTTTTTTTGTGTGTCTTTGTAATCGTTTTCAATTGAACATTCCTTAAAATACAGTAATATTTCTAATTAATGGCCCTTAAAATGAAGGGCACTGTGAGAAAACGCCTCTACAATGCCCTTTTTTCTAAAATGGTTTTTACTTCAAACTAGCTAAAATCTCGAGGATCTTTTCATTGCTATAGAGTTCTGCATAAGTTAAGACATAATCTGGTTCAATACCAAATTCATTGTCAACATATACAAATGGATCTGCTTCTGTGCCTGTACCTGTACGATAACCATTTAACGAGTTACTGCTCATGGTGAAGGCTGTACCATTTGGTAATAAGATTGGTGTGATGGATGCAGCACCACCACCAGACTTGATGCCCATGATTGGACCTAAGTCATTTTCCATGAAGATGGTTGCTAACGAGTTACCCGCACTGAAAGTTTTTGGTGTAATCAATAATGACCACTCTAAGTGCGCGAATGATGGTAAACCTTCAATCTTAATGTATGAAGTTGATTTTGAGCCAGAGCCTGCATTGATACGGCTGACTTTGAATGCGTCATCCGTCATAAACCCTACAACACGGTATAATGCTCCAACGTTACCACCCGAGTTCCAAGATATGTCAAAGACGATATTGGTGACGGTTGGTTTTTCTAGAGTGAGTGCTTCTAACATGATTTCCATGTATACTGCTGAGTCTGATTTCAAACGGCTCACTAAATTGAATGTCATTGGCCATTCACTGGTATAGGTTTCTGGAACTTCACTGATGATACCTAAATAGAAGACGTTGTATTTAGTGCTAAACGACATTTGGACCATGTAGTCTACACCTGATACGGTTTTCTTGAAATAACCTGCAGCTTTGATTGGGTCTGAGGAGGTTTGTACTACTTTTTCAAAACCAGCAGCTACTAAGGCTTGTTCATAGGTTGTGACATAGGATTCATTAAGACCCTTCACGATGAATTCAGCATGCGCTTGGTCTTTGTCTCCTAATTTAAATGTAAAGTAGCGATTACCACCTGTAATACTAGGTAGGATGCTTGCTGTTTCTAAATCTAAATCGAGTGCACGGTTTAAGGTAGAGACATCGAAAGTTTCTGTTTCAACAATATCTGAAGTGGAGAAACTATCTAAAATCAATACAGCGACAGTATCATTAATAAACCAATACGGCGTACGGTTTAAAGAGCCTGCTGCCCAAGCATTGCTGGTTAGACCTTCACGACCGAACTTCGCTTCAATCGCGTCATCGACATAAACATAGGCATCATAATACCAAGCGTTGAAACGTGTACCATAATCTGATAATGAGCTGACTGATGGACCTTCATAGCTCTTGGTATTGTAATAACCTGGGTAGCCGTAACTGGTATGTGGTTCATCGAGTTTTTTAAGTAGTAATGAAGCTATTTGGCTATCTAAACCAAGCGCACTAGTGGTTAATAGACGGCTTCTTTCTGCAAATAATAAATCGTAATAAGTTTCAACATCCATGACTTCTCTTAAACCATAGAAATAATCTAGATTGAATGCTAATGAGTTGAACGTATGCATCAATAAATCTTCAGGAATGGCTTGACCATTTTTGCTAGAAGTACGGATTGCATCGTATTCAGGGGTATCTGCATCTGGTAACGAATAAATACCATAAAGTTTATCAGAGTTGTAATACACATTATAATAGCTAGAACCCGCATACAATTGGTTGACAATGTAATAAGGCACTAAGATTTCTCCGCCATGAACCACAATATCCATGCCATACTTACCTAATTCGTAAACAATGTCAGAGCCTTCAATGTAAGAAGCATCCGGATGGTCGTTATCATAGGTAATGTGTCTACCATAATTGGTTTCAGTAGAATAGATATACGCCCAGAAAAATCCAGGGTCGTTGGTTGATATCGTATTGTTGGTTGCGTCAATCGTATTTCTTAAATCATAGGTATGATCTTCATCTTCGTCGTAATATTCATAACGGATTTCGACGGTATCGGAGCCTAGTGTAGTTTCGAAATCTACTTCTGGGTCAACAAATCCGGATAAAAGGTTTAAGAACGTAATGACAGATACATATGGAATTGAACCGTCTTCTTCAAAGAACAATTCGAGTTCGCCATCTGCTACATTGTATTCCGTAGTTAAGTTCTCAAATTCTACCACTCGGGAATCTTGAATAAAGACTTCACCAGGTTTCGATAGTGGTACTGTAAAGGTCTTACGAACCGTTTCACCATTTAAAGTAAAGTTGGCAGCAATCTCTGCACTATCTACAGTATCATCTGATAATACAGGAATAACAAATCCGCTAGAAGTAATGTATTTATTACTGATAGACCAACGCACAGTACTGTTATGGACAGGCCCTTTAGTCGGAATATTGAGTTTATAACGGCTCGCAACAAGATTCGCTTCAACTTGCAAGAAGTCAGCTTCAATCTTTTCGAGTGTGGTGAGTTCAACGATATTCTCAGTCCATTTCGCGTTTAAGGTTACATTCGCATTAATTACAGTATTGAAGTCAAATTGAACAGCTTCGTCTGTGGTATACCAATAGTTAAACGTGAATCCATCCTTAGTAGGTGCTGTAGGTGCAGTCGCTTTCAGTCCCTTTTCAATCGTGAGTGGGTCAACAGTTCCACCACCATTTGAATTGAATGTCACCGTGACATAGACTTTTTCAGGGACGATTGGATCTGGGTCTACTGGCTTTTTGTCACAAGCCACAAATAGAAAAGTTGCCGTGATGAGTAAAATCAACCCCAGCATTTTCTTGATAATTGTATTTTGATTCATGTTACACCTCTTTCATTTGAAGTTAATTAAATCTATTGTATATCTTTTTACTAAAATGTCAAGCCATTTATTGAAGAGTAAAAATCAATTGTTTTTATTGTAACTAAAGATTGCTCGCCTCATCTAAAACTATCTATTATTACTAACGCGCACGAGGGCGAAAAAAAAAAAACGGATGAGTTTTAGTCATCCGTTTTTAAAAACTATTCTTGTTTGGAGTAATCCATTGCTTTGTAACGTTGATACATTGCCCAACGTGCTTTAGCATCTGCTAAGTTTTGTGCAAGTAACGCTTCTGCGTGGTCTGGATTAATTTGTGACAATTGTGCATAACGTGCTTCAGACAATAGATAGTCTTGGTATTTGTCCCAGACTGGTGGCTTAGAATCGATTTGGAATGGATTCTTACCTTGTTCTATCAATCTTGGGTCATATCTGAATGTTGGCCAGTAGCCGCATTCTGTAGCAAGTTTAGCTTGTGCTGCAGATTGAGTCAAGCCACCCTTGATACCATGTTCAATACATGGTGAGTAAGCGATGACTAATGATGGTCCTGGATAGGATTCTGCTTCTTTCAAGGTCTTAATGACTTGAGCAGGTGAAGCCCCGTGGGAAATTTGTGCGACGTAAACATGTCCATAGCTCATCGCGATGGCTGCTAAGTCTTTCTTCTTGGTCTTCTTACCGGATGCAGTGAACTTCGCAATCGACGCAGACGGTGCAGATTTGGAGGATTGTCCACCGGTGTTGGAGTAAACTTCGGTATCGAGAACGAGGATGTTGACATCTTCATTGTTCGCGATCACGTGGTCAATACCGCCATAACCGATATCATATGCCCAACCGTCACCACCCATGATCCATTGGCTAACGCGTACGAAGTAATCTTTAAGTTCTAAGAGTTCCTTAGCATACCCTTCGTTTACTTTCGCTAATTCAGCTTCTAGTTTAGGCGCGAGGTTTTGAGTGTATTCGCCTTCAGCTCTGTGGTCTAACCATTCTTGAGCTAAGCCTTTTAAGACTTCAGGCATTTCATTTAAATGATCCACGATGATGGTTTGGATACGGTCTCTCATGGTTTCATAAGCGATTCTCATACCGAAACCGAATTCAGCGTTATCTTCAAATAAGGAGTTCGCCCATGCTGGTCCTCTACCGTTTGGTAAAGTGGTGTATGGGGTTGCTGGGTAGGACGCACCATAAATGGAGGTACAACCAGTCGCGTTCGCAAGAATCATGCGTTCACCGAACAATTGGGTAATCGCCTTAATATAAGGTGTTTCACCACAACCAGCGCATGCGCCAGAGAATTCGAATAATGGTTTGTTGAAGTTAACGTTCTTGACGTTATCGTTACCAATATTCTTATAAGTAACTTCATTGAAGAAGTAGTCAGCAATTTGTTGTGAACCGGCTGCTAATTCAGGTCCGATTGGAGTCATGAATAACGCTTTGCCTGGGGCTGGGCAGACTTGAACACAGACACCACATTCAGTACAGTCTAATGTCGATACTTGAATGGTGTACTTGTATTGGTCAAGACCTTTACCTTTACCAGGAATCATCTTAGAACCTTCAGGTGCATTGGCTGCTTCTTCTGGTGTAGCTAAGAACGCGCGGATGACGGCGTGTGGACATGCGAATACGCATTGGTTACATTGAATACAGTTTTCTTCTCTCCAACCTGGAACGTAGTTAGCGATACCACGTTTTTCGTAAGCGGCTGCACCGTTGTCCATGTGACCATCTTCATAACCTAGGAAAGCGGATACTGGAAGGGAATCCCCTTCGATCGCATTGACGATGTCAGCGATATTTTTAACGAAGGATGGACGGTTGTCTTTTTCGACATTTTCGTCTTCTAAGAATGCCCATTCAGGTTTAACTGGAATTTCTACTAAGTGCTTGTAACCCGCTTCGATCGCTGCGTAGTTCATTTCAAGAATGGCTTCACCCTTACGTCCGTAAGATTTTTCAGCATATTTCTTCATGTATTTTTCAGCAGTTTCGAAAGGCATGATTTGTTCAACTAATTTAAGTTGAGCACTTTGCATGATGGTGTTAATACGTCTGCCTAAACCAATTTCATAAGCTAGGTCAACCGCGTTAATGATAAAGAATTTAGCAGCCTTTTGAGCCAATTGGCGTTTTACCTTGTTTGGTAAGAATGCTTCAATTTGGTCAGCAGGTACTTGCGTGTTTAATAGGAATTTACCACCTTGGCGTAACCCTTTGATCATGTCGTATTTAGCTAGATAAGTATCTGCAGAACAGGACACAAAGTGTGGGTTGTTAACGAGGTAAGTCGAACGAATTTCATGTGGGCTGAAACGTAAGTGCATGCGGGTAACGCCACCAGCTTTTTTGGAGTCGTAAGCAGCATACGCTTGAGAGTTCAACTTGGTGTTATCACCGATGATCTTAACGATGTTCTTGGATGCCCCAACGGTACCGTCAGAACCCAATCCGAAGAATAACATTTCGAGTGTATCTTTATCGGTTACGTCGATTTGTTCAGAAATGTCAATCGATGTGAAGGTCACGTCGTCGTTAATACCTACAGTGAAGTGGTCTTTTTGTTCGCCAGCTAAATTCTTATAAACCGCATTGATCATGTTAGGTGTTGTATCTTTAGAAGATAATCCATAAATACCACCGATGATAACTGGTTGATTCGGTCTGCCATAGAACATATTCTTAACATCTAAGAATAATGGTTCACCAGTGCTACCTGGTTCAATGGTTCTATCTAATACCGCGATACGTTTAACGGTTTTAGGCATTACATCAAAGAAATATTTTTCTGAGAATGGTCTAAATAAGTGAACGGATACGATACCGACTTTTTTACCTTGACGTCTTAAGTAGTCAATCGCTTCTTTTGAAGTTTCGATGACAGAACCCATCGCAACGATGACATCGGTTGCTTCAGGATCACCATAGTAATTAAATGGTGCATAATGTCTTCCTGTAACTTTGGAGATTTCTTGCATGTAGTCATTTACAATGTCAGGAATGGCTGCATATTTGGATGCTTGTAATGTACGTGTTTGGAAATAAACGTCGTCATTTTGAGCGGTACCACGTGTTTTTGGATGTGCTGGGTTTAATGCGCCAGCTCTAAATTTCGCTAAGGCTTCTCTATCGACAAGTCTTGCGAGAACGTCATAATCTAATACTTCGATGGTGTTGACTTCATGTGAAGTTCTAAATCCATCAAAGAAGTGTAAGAATGGTATAGATCCCTTGATTGCGGATAAGTGTGCAATCCCACCAAGGTCCATAACTTCTTGTACAGAGTTAGAAGCTAACATAGCCCAACCTGTTTGTCTAGCAGCCATCACGTCTTGATGGTCACCGAAAATGGATAATGCTTGTGCTGCAATCGCTCTGGCAGCGACATGGATAACCCCTGGTAATAATTGACCAGCAATTTTATACATGTTAGGTAACTTTAATAGTAACCCTTGAGACGCTGTGAACGAGGTTGTCAATAGACCGGTTTGAAGTGATCCGTGAACAGTACCAACGGCACCGGCTTCACTTTGCATTTCAACGACTTTAACTGGCATACCAAAAATGTTCTTTTTACCTTGAGATGCCCATAAGTCGACGTTTTGTCCAATTGGTGTAGATGGTGTAATTGGATAGATACCCGCTACTTCGGTTAACGCGTATGCCACATAAGCAGAGGCTTCCGCGCCATCCATTGACTTAATAACTTTCTTATTATCAGCCATTATTTTCCTCCTAATTTCTTATTCTTATAGAATAACCTGCGTATTGATTATAACGCATTATCTGGGTTAAATCAACCTGATAAAACCCAATAATGTGAAAATTTTTACATCTTAGAGTAATTCTAATCTAGCCCTTTAGATAGGCTAAAACCGATTCTGCATTGGTTTTCGCACTAGCCCTCTTGAAAACTTTTTCAATCACACCTTTTTCATCCAGTATAAAAGTGGATCGAATGATTCCAACTACCATTTTTCCATACATATTCTTAGTCCCGTAGGACCCAAAATAAGTCGCTACTTCATGGTCAGGATCGCTTAATAAAGTGAATGGTAATCCATATTTCGTTTGAAAAGCTTGGTGTGATTCTACAGAATCTGGACTGATCCCTAATAATACAACATTTAATTGTTTGAGTTCTGGTTCAAGATCCCTAAATGTGCAAGCTTGGGTGGTGCACCCCGGTGAATCGTCTTCTGGATAAAAGTAAATGACCACTTTTTTTCCTAAATATTTTGATAGGGTATGCGTATGCCCTAAGGCGTCTTTTAGACTAAAATCTTTAACTTTCGTACCAACTTCTAACATGGTAACCTCCTATTTCACAAGCAATCTTAAACTATTTAAAATAACCAATATGGTTGAACCTTCATGGAATATGACACCAAGCGGTAACAACACAATACCTAATACGTTGGATAGTAACAATAAAGTAATGACTGTGATCGAGAATACAATGTTTTGGAGTGCAATCTTCTTCATTTCTTTAGCTAGATAGACGGATTTCACGATATTCTCAATATTATTGTTCATGAAGACAATGTCGGCTGTTTCTAGAGAAACATCTGTACCTGAACCCATCGCGACTCCAACATCAGCACTTGCAAGCGCAGGCGCGTCGTTGATGCCATCACCAACCATCATCACAGTACTACCTGATTTTTTCAAAGATTCCACATGTTTAAGTTTGTCTTCAGGTAATAATTCACTTAAGACATAGCTAATACCTGCTTCTTTCGCAATCGAACCTGCAGTATAACGGTTATCCCCAGTCATTAAAATTGGACGGATATTTAAAGCTTTAAGTGAACTAATAGCTTCTTTAACACGTGGTCTAATTTGGTCCATTAATGCTATGTAGCCAATTAAGTTGCCATCTTTTGAAATCCAGACTGTGGTAAAACCTGCCTTGTGGGCTTCATCTATCCTTAATTTGAGTTCATTTGAAATCACCACATCAAAACGACCAACTTGATAAAGGTGACCTTCATACGTACCTTCAATTCCCTTACCTGGAGTTTCTCTAGATTCAATATGAATTTCATCGGTGTTTTCTAAGTAAGTAACCACTGCTTTCGCAAGCGGATGGGTAGATTGTTTTTCTAACGCATAAATAACCTTGCATAATTCTGCGTGATTTTCGACTGTACAATAGATTTCTTTAACTTCAGGTTTACCTTCTGTAATGGTTCCGGTCTTATCTAATAATACAGCGTCAATTTTAGATAAGGTTTCAAGGTGCTTGCCACCCTTTATAAGAATCCCTTTACGTGATGCGTTCGATAAAGAGGATAATACGGCTGGTGAAACGGATGCGACTAACGCACATGGAGACCCGACAACCAATACGACGATACCACGATAAAATGCTTCATCTCTTGTCCACCATCCAAATACGGGTGGTAAAAACATGGTTGCAAGCGATAATGCGATGACAACATATACATACCAACGTTCAAATTGTTCGATGAAACTTTCGGACTCGGTTTTGTTTTGATGGGCTGTTTCGACGAAATCAATGATTTTTTGAACCATCGAATCTTTCATGTCTTTCGTAACTTTAACTTTGATTAAGGCAGATTCATTTAAAGTTCCTGAAAACACAGAATCTCCAACTTTTTTATCGACTGGTACGAACTCACCTGTAATCATCGATTCGTTGATTGCGGTCGATCCGAATACAATCGTACCGTCGGCAGGAATGGATGACCCTACTTTGATAATGACCACATCCCCAATATTGAGTTCGCTAACTTTAACGACTTTCTCTGTTCCATTAAAATCTAGAACCGCTTCTTCTGGTGCTAAGCTCAATAAACTTGTAAAAGCTTTTTCACTCTTCGCGGTCGCGTAGTCTTCTAATAGACCTGAGAGTGCGAAAATGAATATTAAAATAGCGCCTTCTGCGTAATTTTTGAGGATGAATGCGCCTAATGCTGCGATGATCATCAAGAATTCAACGTTCAAAGCTTTATTCTGAATCGTTTTAATCACGCCTTCTTTGGCTTTATAAAAACCCCCAAAGACAAAGGATAATCCAAATAAGACCATTTGAGTGGTTTCGTTTAATAAGGATTTAAAAATAAGTGTAAATAAAATGAGGACAATCGCAGTCACCGTTAAAGTAGTCTCGATTGTCAAATTGTTTTTCTTCATAAGAATTCCTCCACTGGAACTAGTATAACATAACGATTGGCTAATCTTATAAATAATGCACATATTTATTATAAATAGTCATAGTTTTTAGAAATATTATGAGTTGAACATAATTTTGAATCTTTTTTTAGATATTTGACACAAACTAAAATGTAAATTAATACAATAAACTAAAACAAAATCTTCATTTAAAACTCGATACTACAATCGTGTCTTTCCTAACTATACGTATACCCTTCAAAGTAATTTAAATCTACTTGGTATATATAATCATACGATTGTTATATTTTTGTTGGTTATAATCAAACATTTACATATTTTTATTTTTGATGGTACCATGAAATCATAATAAATCATCGATCTGGAGCGTGTATATGGAAAATAATACTAAGACGTTTAACAAGATTATGTATTTAAAATATTTAAACCCTAAGAAAAGCCGAATTATCTGGGCAGAAACCATAGACCTTACCTTATTCATAAGCATATTTATTGGTATCGTCTTTTACTATGCCGTGTACTTAGACAACACCAGTAGTGGTCTTGCCTTATTCATTTTATTTGTTTATTTAGTCGTTCAGCTTCTAATCCTATTTACGTTCCGACTTTTCGGATATAACAGTTTCGGATACTTCCTCCTTGGTTTAGTTCATATACCTGGTTCATCCGGTATAAGATTATACCAATCAGAATTTTTTGAACTGTGGTTTCAATCTATAGAATATAAATTTAAGTACCACAATGCCTATGAGTTTTTTAATTTCTTAAACAATGTGTACTATCAGTCACTTGTAAATGATGAAAACAATGTGTACATCGTAAGCCTTCGGAAATATAAAAAAATGATTGCTAACAAAGAACTCATCCTAACAGAGTAAATATTTTAACATTAATCCTCAACCATCAAACACGATTCTTTGTATTTGGTGGTTTTTTTGATTCAGTTTTATTTGAATTTACCTTCAGAACAAAGAGGTGAATAAATCACCCTTTAAAGAATGATTCATTTCCACTTAACGATTTAACTCGTCTTATTTAAAAACGACTACACACCAAATAGGTATGTACGCTTAGGAGTGTTCGCTCCCTTATTCCCTATCCATAAGGCATTGGGGTTACCTTTTCGAATCATATTTAATGAGGCATTTTGATCAGCGTTTATCAAAGTGCCTTTTTTACTTCTATATAAACCTCTTTTGATTCTAACACCTGAGAAATCACCTTTTACGAATTCATCTTGGTCTAGATATGACGCTTTGGAAGTATATGCTTCATTAATCACTTTGGTTTCAATACCTATCTGTTTAGCTAAGTATATGATACGGTCTCTAAGTCTCGCGATTGGAATACTCTTCGTCCATTGATTATAAATGTCAGATAGTCGCTCATCTTTAAAGATATCATTATAACCAATGATGATTTGTTTCACTTTATTATCTATCGCGTGATGAATAATGAGTTTAGCTGCTTTATATATCCCATAATCCATTTGATGGTTTCTCTTATCCATTAGACGAATCATTTGTTTGGTTAAGATAGTTTGATTGGGTCTAGTACTAGCTAGTTTAGCGATTCGTTTATGATAAAACTGATTCATACTCTTTAACCGTTTGCCATCTAACAATAAATGCTCATTATTCGTGACTGAACAAAATGCTAGATTGTTATAACCAAAATCGATGCCCATGGTTTCGGTAAGATCATCTAATTTCATTTTAGGTGTCTCATCTAAATAGACATAGACCACTTCGATGTATTGGCCATCATAGTAGGACTTGATGGTGATTTCTTTGATTGGTTTGGTTTGGATACATTTGGGTGTGGGGATATCTAGTGATAAATCACTTAAAT
>NZ_JAOEGN010000015.1 GCF_025446935.1 Paracholeplasma vituli
TCCGATACTTTTTTACCAGGTCTAGCCTTTCTCGATCGGTTAGTGTTTTTCTCATATTCGTTCTCCTTTTCCTTAAGGATACAAAAAAACACTCCGTTTGATTAGAGTGTTATTATTTGACGTCTACGGCTTAGGTGTGCTATTTATATATTAAATACTTTGTTTTATCGTGAATAAAACAATCGGTTTATCTTCTAAAATCAACTTACCATCCTTAACAATGACTTGGTTTGGATAAAGGATATTTTGATACGTGCCATTTGGAATGTTCACAGTAACTTCACCCTTCGCATTACCCACATTGAATACACCAACGGTCATGGAATTTTTATTTTCATAACTGATGACTGCGGCTTCTTTGGTTTGAAGGTGGATGTGGTAAACACCAACTTGGAATAAGGAATCCTTCTTTAAGTGGGACATTCTATGGATGAGGTTACGAATATCGATATGTTTAATCGATAGATCCACTTTATCTACTTCAAATAAATCTGGCTTATGGTCTACACCGTATTCTTGTCCAGCATATATGAGGGTTGCACCTTTTAAGAAGAATAGTAAACCTGTGATATTTAAAAGTCTAACATGGTCTTTTACCCAATGTGCGATGCGTTCTTGGTCGTGGTTTTCTAAGTTTCTTAGTTTGATATAGTTTTTAGGGAATGTGTACTCTTGACGTAACATCGCCTTTAACCAATCATTGAGTGGGGCTTTGCCTTCAACATAATGTAAGAAGTCATGATGGATATCATAATCATATAAAATGTCGAATGCTTCATAGGTTTCGGAATCGGACATGCTTTCAAATCCCATGTCACGGATGTACTTACAAAATTCGCCGTGGATGGATTCAGCAAGCCAAATGGTGTCTGGGTTGATCTCTTTGATTTCTTTTCGGGCTTGTAACCAGAACGCTTGTGGCACTACGGATGCGACATCACAGCGGTAGCCATCGACACCCAGTTTAGACCATTTCTTTAAAGCGCCGATGAGGTATTCCCAAAGATCTTTATGTGAAAAATCTAAATCGGTGATATCCCACCAGTCGCCGACTTTACCAGCGAGTTTGCCATCTTTACGGTAATACCATTCAGGGTGTTGTTCTAGTAATATTGCGTCATGAGATGTGTGGTTAAATACCACGTCGATCATGACTTTGAGGCCTTCTTGATGGGCTGCATCAATCAAGGTTTTGAAGTCTGCTTCTGTACCGAAATCAGGATTTACAGCATAATAATCTTTAATCGAATAAGGGCTCCCAACCGACCCTTTACGATGTTTCTCGCCAATTGGATGAATCGGTAATAGATAAAGAACATCCATACCGAGGGTTTTGATTCGTGGTAAGTCTTTGATCAAACTCAAAAAGGTACCTTCTTGGGTATGTTGTCTTAAAAACACTTGGTAGAAGTTTAAACTTCTTAAATTAACTTTAGTATCTTTTGCCATAATATCACTCCTTATTCCCATTATATCGAAATTAAGCTTGTATTGATAGTCTAAAAAGGTTTTAAGATACCGGTTTTAAGCCTCTAAATATGCTATAATTAAGGCTAGGAAGTGATACTATGTGCGGTAGATTTACCATAGCAGTCTCATTAGATGACTTAAAAGATTTTCTTCATGAAACCTACGATATTGAGGACATTTCAGATCAAATCACCTCACCACGTTATAATGTCGCCCCTGGTCAAGATATCATTGTTGTGTTATCAGATAAGACCAAATACCGTGTTGGACTCATCAAATGGGGCTTTGTCCCACCCTTTTCGAAAGACGATAAAGTGGGGTACCAAATGATCAATGCACGGGCTGAGACCTTATCCGAAAAGAAAGCTTTCAAGCCTTCATTTGAAACCAAACGCTGTGTGATTATCGCCGATGGCTTCTTTGAATGGGCACAAAACGAACGTTTAAAACAAGCGATGCGGATTACCGTTAAGAATCAAAAAATCTTTTCGATGGCAGGACTTTGGACGACCTGGACTCGAAAAGATGGAAGTAATCTATATACCTGTACCATCGTAACGACAAAATCTAACCATCAAATGTCCAAAGTTCATGAACGGATGCCTGTAATCCTTGATAAAAAAGCGGAGAAAGTATGGCTCAATCCTGAAATCTTGGATTTGAATACATTATCTCAACTTCTTAACACCAAAGAGGATATAGATTTAAACATATACCCTGTCACTAACGCAGTAGGGAATGCCGAATTCAATACGATGGAATGCATTTCTCCGATAAAAATAACAGAAGCGCCTAGTTTATTCTAGACGCTTCTTCTTTTCAAAAGATTAGATTTTTCTTGCAACAAATGCGAACATTTGTGGGCCGGTATGAATACCTAAAACTGGGGTTAATGCAGAAATATTTAAGTTTCTAACATTCAATGCTTTAGACATCATCGAACCGAGTTGAGAGGCTTTTTCTAAGTCTTCACCATAATGAACTGTTAAATCGATTTGAGCATTCCCAAACTTTTTGACCATGAGTTCTTTCATGTTGAGTAAGGATCTTTGCATCCCAATTGCTTTGCTTAAAGTAACATAGACACCGTCGTTATTAACGGTAATGACCGGTTTGATATGAAGTAAGTCACCGATTGTACCTTCAACTTTACCAATACGTCCACCTTTTTTCAAATACTTGAGTGTATTGATGGTATAGATGGCTAAAGAGTCTTCAAAGCGGCATTTATTCATCGCTTCAATGATTTCTTCAGGATTCTTCCCTGCTTCAATCAAATCGAGCGCTAGTTCAACAATATACCCTTGACCTGCCCCTAGAGTCTTTGTATCGTAATGATGAACACGAATGCCTTTAACATCGTGTAGTGTCAATCTAAAGGCGTTATAGGTCCCTGATAATCCAGATGAAATGTTAATGACAAGAACATCGGTATAACCCTCTTTTTTTACCTTGTCGATTGCAGTTTCAAGTGCGGACATCGGTGGCAATGAGGTCGAGAAATTCTTTTGGTCGATCTCTTGATAAATTTGTTCTGCCGTTATGTCAATTTGGTCACGGAATTGTACCCCGTCTCTAACAATCATGAGTGGGATGATTTGTAAGTTCGTGTGTTTTTCCACAAACGCTTGGTTTAAGTTGGATCCTGAATCGGTAATGACTGCAATTTTCATAATGAACCCCCTATAGTCATATCAGTTAGTATTTTATCTAGTATTCATAACTAGATTATCACGTTATCTGTATTTTGTCAAATTATTGGGATTAGAAATCAGCCAAAAAAAACAAAAAAACCAGGTTTACTGGTTTTTAGCGTACTTTTTAATTACCAATTCTGCTTGTTTAAGACCATCGATGGCTGAAGACATGATGCCACCTGCATGACCTGCCCCTTCACCCATAGGATATAACCCTAGTATATTCGACTGCCCTGTTTCATCACGATTGATACGAATTGGGGATGAACTTCTCGATTCGACACCGGTCATAATTGCGTCGTCCATCGCGAATCCTTTGATTTTACGATCGAAGTCAAGAATGGCTTCATGTAAGGTTTGATGAATGAATTCTGGGAAGAATGCTTTGAAGTTTACGAAAGTGTACCCAGGTTCATAAGTTGGTTTCACTGACCCAATTTGAGTAGAAACTTCATTATTGAGAAAGTCTTTGACCAATTGAAGTGGGGCTTTATATCCACCACCGGCTAATTTGAATGCGTTTTGTTCAAATTCACGTTGGAAATACATCCCTGCTAGTGGGTGATCCGATTTAAAATCTTCTGGCATCACGTTGACCAATAACGCAGCGTTGGCATTTTCGCCATCGCGTTTGGATTCGCTCATACCATTCGTGACCACACCGTTGGGTTCAGATGCTGAGCACATGACGTATCCGCCAGGGCACATACAGAACGTATAAGCGCCTCTGCCATTTGGACTCTTATAACTGAGTTTATAATCCGCTGCACCTAAGTTTGGCATAGTTGAAAACTTACCAAACTGAGATTCATTAATAAGCTTTTGAGGGTGTTCAATACGAACACCAATCGAAAAGGCTTTTTGGGCGATTTGGATCCCTTGTTCATAAAGGGTTGTAAATAAATCACGTGCTGAATGACCAATGCCTAATAGGGCTAAATCCGTTGGAATACGGTCTTTATCGTTGACAATAACAGCTTTGAGTTCTTTCCCATCAATCTCAAAAGCAGTGACTTTTTGATTGAAGCGAACTTCACCCCCTAATTGTGTGATTTCCTTACGAATATTCTTGATAATACCCTTAAGGATATCGGTACCGACATGGGGTTTATTGATGTATAGAATGGATTCATCCGCGCCATGTTTGACCAAGGCTTCTAAGACATATCGACTTCTTAAATCGTTAATTAGGGTGGTTAGTTTACCATCCGAAAAAGTGCCAGCACCGCCTTCTCCAAATAGGATGGTGGCGTGCTCATGAAACTTACCAGTCTTTTTAAAGTCTTCCCATAAAGCGGTTCTTTGATCGACATCTAAGCCACGTTCTAGGACGATAGGTTTGTAGCCACGACGGGCTAATAGAAGCGCGCTAAAAATCCCTGAAGGACCAAATCCGATGACTATAGGACGGTGTTTGAGGGGCTCATCACCCATTTCTACTTCGTGGTATGAAATATCTGGTGCGACCGAGAGATTCGGGTATTTCTTATCAATTAGTTTCTTTTCATAAGGCACTGTGATATCTACACTATAAACGAATATAACATGATCTTTCTTTCGCGCATCAATCGCTTTTTTGTAGATAGAAAATGTTCTAATATCCTGTTTTAAAATGCGATACTTATCAAGCAAATACTGTTCTATCGATGCTTGTTCTTTGTCTTTAGTTAATGCGTCTTTTAATTCAATTTTAATTTCTGTAATTCGAATCATACTTACCTCATTTGGTTGCGTATAGGCCCGCAATATAGCCGCTACTCCAAGCCCATTGGAGGTTATAGCCTCCACATAGTCCATCGATGTCCATGACTTCACCGGAAAAATAAAGTCCTTTTGCTTTTAGCGATTCTAGTGTGACTGGATTGATTTCATCACAGTTGACACCACCCGCAGTGACTTGGGCTTCTTCATACCCCTTAGACCCTGTGACTTTGAATTTCATTGAAGATAAAATATTAGCTAAGAGTTTGATTTGGTTTGGTTTAAGTTGGTCGATTCGGACATCAGCCATGAGATGTGCTTCTTTTAATACAACCGCTACGATTTTACGGTTGATGAGTCCAAGCAAAGCAAGTTCAACTGGTAAATTTTTAAGTTCTAACAAGCGATCATAGATTTGATCAACACTGAGTTCTGAAACCAACTTAACATCGATGAAAACCGATTCATGGTTGCTTAAGAGGGCATTGGCTTTACGAGATAATTGGAGGATGGTTGGTCCACTGATGCCGTATTTCGTGAATAGAATGTCGCCAAATTCTGTTTGAATAGGCGTTTGATTGTGTATTAAGGTGACAAAACCTGGAAACTTAACCCCATCGAGTTGTTTAAGATAAGGTGAGTCGAGTTTAAGTTTTACCAGTGCTGGAAATAATTTTGTAATTTCATGACCTAAATCTTTGGCGATTTGATACCCTGTCCCATCACTACCGGATTGTGGTAATGCCAGCCCACCGGTTGAAATGATTAATCGATCACAATAGAATGATTCGCCCTTTTGATCGTATAGGACAAAACCTTTGGAGTCTTTGTGCGCGGATAGAATGACTGTTTCATAAACTACTTCAATGCCTAAACGTTTGACTTCATAAATGAGTACGTCAGTGATACTTGAAGCTTGTTCAGATAGTGGATAAGTTTTACCGAGGTCTTCAATCTTCGGTGTAATCCCTAAAGATTTAAAGAATAAGAGCGTATCTTGTGGGCTGAATTGTTCAAAAACCGATTTTACAAAGGTTGGATTATTATAATGGATGGGTTCTGCGTCGACATTGGTGAAATTACAACGTCCATTGCCGGTTGCGAGAATTTTTTTTCCAAGTTTAATATTACGTTCGATAATGGTAACATCGGCGCCGTGTCTTTTCGCTGCGATGGCTGCGATTAACCCACTGGCTCCACCACCAATGATGATGACTTTTTTCATATTTAAACCCCTCTAATCGAAAAGATTATACCATGAAGCAGATTCGCTTTTTCGACTAATCTATCGTTTTATCTTTCGCACTTCGGATACTTTTTTCTTCATTCAGTGCTTTTTCACCCATTAAAGTGAGTGTATAAATGCCGCGGTCTACTTTTTTGAACCACATATAGTAATTCTTTTGTAGTATATTCGGGGTGTCCATAACCCCAGTAAAGGCTTTGATATCTTTGGGCGATCCTGTTTTAAACTCTTCTAAATAATGAGCAATCTTGAGGACACGCTCGCGGTAATGAGTCATTTTCTTCCCCTTCATACCGCCTACATTTTCATCGCTTTCTCGGAGTGAGAATTCCTTTAATATGGCCTTTTTCTTACGTTTGTTTTGAGCTATACTACGCTTCATATCGAACCCGTCAGATTCCATCAATAGTGAGGCTTCGTTGTCACTAACTTGAATCAATCCGATATCGAGCCGTTTAAGTAAGTAGATAAACTGTCTCATGTTAGCTTGATGACTTTTAATCGCACTTTTGGGTAATCCAATATAGACTTTATCGCACATTTTTTGGCGGTCTATGGCTTGATAAATCAGTTTAAGGGATACTGTCGTTTTAAGTTCAACGGCGATGGTGTGGTGTTCTTTGACACCTACGATGTCGATATCTTTTACTTCTGCTTTGATAACATACCCTTTAGACTCAAGATACTTCTTGATGGGCAAATACAGTTCTTTTTCTTCCATCTTGATCACCTACATCTATTATAAAACAAAAAAGACGATTTTCGGGGATAAAATCATCCTTTTCGCATCCTCAGTTTGAGGCCGATGATGTTTGGGATTCCTGCTAGGTATGATAGATGACTTTGATTTCTTCTGCTTTGGTCATAAATGCAGCCACGATGGTGGGATCAAAGTGGCAGCCGGATTCAGCGTATATAATCTCTAATGCTTCATTGTGTGTCGAGGCTGCTTTATACACACGTTCAGATACTAACGCATCGTATACATCCGCAATCTCGTCGATTCGAGCCGATAGCGGAATCGTAGTGTGTTTGATACCCAGTGGGTAACCTTTGCCATTCCAACGTTCATGATGGTATAAGGCGATGTCTTCTGCCATTTTTAGAAAGGGCGTATCATCATTTTGAATCAGTAAGCGAATGGCTTCTTGGCCTTTATTAGTGTGGTTTTAATTTGTTCAAATTCAGTTTCGGTAAGTTTACCTGGTTTTTTCAAGATTTCATCTGGTATCGCGAGTTTACCAATATCATGGAATGGTGCTGCTTTTCTATATCATCGATAAAGTTATCATTGATTTCACTGTCGCCTTGTTCTTTCAAAACTTTCGCAATCATACTTGATATTAAGAAAAAAAGAGACTTCAAAGACTGATTTTGTCCTGAAATCTCTTCATTTTATTATTTCAAAATCTTTCTGATAAGACTGTCTGTTCGTTTGGAGATTGGTAGGTACCGAAGCGGTAAATCAATCATAATCGAACGTTTTAAGACAGACTTTTCGTGGGTAAATGTGTTATAGCTACGAATGCCGTGGTAATTACCCATCCCACTGTGACCAACGCCACCAAAACCTAAATGATGATTCGCGAAATGCATGAGCGTATCGTTAATGGTTCCGCCACCAAAACTTAATGATGAAATCACCTTATTCTCTAATGATTTGTTATTTGTAAATAAGTAGAAAGCGAGCGGCTTTTCTTTGTGTTTTAGAATCTCAATGACCTCATCAATCTGGTTATACTCAATCAGCGGTAAAATCGGTCCAAAGATTTCTTCTTGCATCACTTTAGATTCAAAGGTGATGTCTGAAAGTATGGTCGGTTCTATTTTAAACCCATTGGATTTACCACCCAAGACAATGTTTTCATTTTCCGTTAATCCAAGTAATCTTTCGACATGACGTGGACTCACAATTTTTGGATAATGTGGACTATCGATTGGGGATTCCCCATAAAAGGAGATTACTGCTTCATGGAAATATCTAACAAAATCCTTTTTTAATTCCGATTTAATTAAGACATAATCTGGTGCGATACAGGTTTGTCCCGCATTGATTAATTTACCAAAAGCGACACGTTTCGCAGCCATTTGAAGGTTGGTTTCGCTATCGATAATACATGGGCTTTTCCCCCCTAATTCTAAAGTGACAGGCACTAAGTTGTTAGACGCTATTTGCATCACTTTCTTACCAATCGGAATGCTACCAGTAAAGAAAATATGATCGACTTTTTGATGTAAGAGTTGTTCCGCTAAAACGGAACTACCAAGGACGACTGTAACAAACTCCTGTTTGAAAATCGAACGAATCATTTTATCAATCACTAAAGCGGTTTTTTCAGACGATGAACTTGGTTTTACAATCGCGGTATTCCCAGCGGCGATCGCACCAACCAGTGGATTTATCGCAAGTTGAAACGGGTAGTTCCAAGGCGATAGTATCAATACTGTTCCAAGTGGATCACGATAAATTTTACTACTCGCTTTAAACAGTACTAAAGGGGTATGAACTTTTTTAGGTTTCATCCATTTCTTTAAGTGTTTAATCGCGTAAGTGATTTCACTTAGAACCAAGCCAAGCTCCGTTAAAAAGACCTCTTCTTTGGATTTACCTAAGTCTTGATATAAGGCTTCATAAATCTCAGGTTCATGCTTGACAATCGCTTCTTTAAGCGATTCCAGTGCGTTGATACGGTGTGTATAGGTTTTGGTAATACCGGTGTTATAGTATTGTTTTTGAGCGGTAACAATTGGGGTAAAGTCCATTCGGACACCTCTTTCTTTTATAAATCCGATTCGGTTTCATATGGCCAGGTTTGAATCCCGCCCAAATCGTAAACGGATGTATAGTTGAGTTTTCTCATGTGTTCTAATGCTTGGTAGGATAAAATCCCTTCATTACAATAAAGTACATACGTTTGATACTTATCTGGATAATCTTCTTCGATTTGTTTTAATAAGACTTCAATTGGGTAATGCTCTGCGTTTGGAATGTGTTTTTGATGGTACTCAAACGCGCTTCTCACATCGATTAAAACGATATATTCACCATCTTCAACCTTTTGTGCATAGGCTTGTGGTGTTAGGTCATTGGCGTATTTTCCCTTAAAATGGACTTGAAAAAATGACATCATAATCCCTCCTCATAGGCATTATAAAGCATTATCCTTTTTAGGTAAAATCTTATACACCGAAAGCTTATTTTTTAAGATCTTAATGGTCTTCACTAAAGTAATATCTGGGTGGGTTAACGTGAGTGTTCCTTCTCCTTTTTGTTTTGAACGGATGTAAATCGCTTTTGACCCACCATGTAGATGGTCGATTTCAGGAGAGATTAGTTCGATATCGCCACTGACGGAAACGGTAAAGCCATCCATCGCGTAAGCTAAGACATGGCCTTCGGTATCGGTCTTTTCAAATACGAGTTTTAACACATCATAGGTTTCTTCGATCATTAAGGTATCATTACCTTTCAAACGGTAAATTGGGGTTTTTGTTGAAGTGATGGTATCTGTTAATACGATTTGGTCATTTTGATAACCTACAAAGGTATAAATCGTTTCTTTCGAACCCCATCCACTGGTGTATTCGTAAAATAGTCTAACCCCATCTGAAAGTTTCATCTTATATTTTTTAAGTAAGAACAGCATTCTAAGTTGATCCCTGAGTGGTAAATGGTTACCGTCCTTTTGAATCTTTCTTAAAATACGCTTGGTGGCTTCTGCGTCTTTTTCACGCATGTGTTCTTTTTCTTTAAGGGTTTGTCCAATGAAATCGGTGATGAAAACTGGTGGATGTGGCAGGTGTGGGTACATATTCACATTTGGATAGTAAGTATCAATATAGGTATCGTTACGGTAGAGTTTAATGTAATCCATGTTTGTAAAAATAACGACTTTGTCTAAATACCCACCTGCGTATTCACCGTTTTGCATGGTGGACGCGATATGCATAACGGGTTTATGGGAGCCTTGTGACTGATAGGCATAACCAGCGGTCTTAAATAGTCTATCCATATCTAAGACACCATGATAACAAATTTTGTCCCCAGAACCGAATTCTTTATGGGTATTGTAATCACTCATACACCAGCCTATCGCCCCAGCCATTAAAGCCTTTGGATTCACCGCACCCTGCAAGACATTTAAGTGCCTTAATGCGTGTTCGACCCGTTTAGATTCAGGGTCAAATTTCTTGGTTGGAAACATATGTCCGTTATGTTCAGTGACTAAATAGGGTTTTGCCTTCGTAACTTTATGCTTTGATGTCACACCTGGGTTCAAACCGGTATGGGAGAAATCATTATACGTATACACATCTTCAAAAAACTCAGAGTTTGAGAAGTTACGCACGCCGCCTGTAGGTCGACTAGGGTCTAATTGGTGAGCGAGCTTGTTTGAAGCTTCATAAAAGGATTTATGGTCTCCTGACTCATTGATCCTCACACCCCATAAAATGATAGACGGATGATTTCGGTCTCTTAGAATCATTTCTTCAATGGCTTTTAAACCATTTTGAATGAAGGCTTCACCGCCAATGTGTTGCCACCCAGGGAGTTCTTCAAATAGAAGTAATCCAATTTCATCACAACGTTCAATAAAGTGTTTTGAAGGTGGATAGTGGCTAGACCGAACAATATTTAATGAGAGTTCGTATTTCAGAATATCGGCGTCTAAACGCTGTATTGACTTAGGCATAGCGTAACCAACATAAGGAAAACTTTGATGCCGATTAAGGCCTCTTAAGGCGATTTTACGGTGGTTAAGATAGAACCCATCGTCTTTAAACTCGATGGTTCTAAATCCAAACTTTATCGATAGCGTATCGGTTTTAGTTTTAACCATTAAACGATATAAGTTAGGGTGTTCGATATCCCACCAAAGGATATAATCTAAAGTTTTCTCAATCTGAAACTTGGATGAACTTTGTTCTTTTTGAGTCCAAACAATTTCATTTTTCGGGTTCACGAGTTCTAATTCAATATCGGATACTTGGGATAGTTCGATTTGAATCTTTAACATCTCTTCTTGATTGTATACGAATACATCTTGGATATGAATAGGGTCTAACTCTATTAAAGAGACCTCACGATAAATACCAACATAGCCTAGATAATCAACCACACCACCGAAAGGGGGGAATATCTTTATGTTCATTTCCATCGACCACGACACACAAATGATTATCTTGTTTGTAAGAAACATGGTTTTCGATATCGACTTCAAATGGGGTATACCCACCTGCATGTCTAGTTACTTCCTTACCATTGATATAAACGATGGCGTGATGCGCCACACCTTCAAATCGGAGTCTTAAAATCTTTCCCTTTTGTGTAGTATCAAAACTCAAAAAGCGGTGGTAGCTAAAGACCGCTTGTGTCATCGATTCATCAAAATAATGATAGGGTAAATCAAAAGCGTTATGCGGAATTGAGATCAATTCTGCAGTTTCGATTTCAAAGGATTCCATATCCGATAAATGATACGGTTTCACATACCAACCTTCATTCAAATGGATGAGATTACGCATGGGTTTCACCAACTTCCTTAATGATATAGATTTGAGAACCAAAATCACCGAGTAATCGGGTTTGTTCGTTATAATAAGTGCCACTAAACTGTTGGATGACTGGAATGCCTTGCATGAGGGCAGCCCCACTCACTACATAGGATTCGGTCGCGTTATTGAGTCGTTTATACTGGCCAATCTTATGCATCAAATACCCATTTGGATTGAGTTTAATCGGAATCGCATGTGCAATCAAATGACCAAACTGTTGAATCGGCATTGTTTGTTGAACCGACTCAATTGAATAGGTTTGATTGGGCTTTAAGTTTTTCACTTGGATTACATCGGTATTTGGAGAGGCATCGTACCCGTTTTGATAAAACCCTAAAATGTGGGTTTGATTATGGGATACTTGAAAGAGCGTTAAGTCTTTACGTGGTGAATTAAACCTGTAAAAGTGGCCTTGTTGGAATACCTCACGGTAAATTTTATAGAGTTCGATTTGATGTTTAATTTCAGTTTGTTCGGCTTTTGTTACGTATTTAAGGTTGAGTTCATACCCTAAACAGCCCATCGCTGCGACATTGAACCTTGTGGATAGAGGCGTGGTTCTAATCGTTTGGGCATGAGGAGATAACGAAACATGGGCACTGATGGTAGATAGCGGATAAAAGTAAGAAAGCCCACCTTGAATCTTTAACCGTTCAATTGGGTCTGTGTTGTCAGAAGCCCATACATAAGGTGTATAAGATAACATCCCTAAGTCAAAACGGTTTCCACCACTCGAACAGGATTCAATCCATAGATTTGGATAGGTTTCGGTTAGATCTTTAAGTATCGCATAAAGACCTTTGATGTATTCATGATAAAACATGCCTGGATGCTTCACATGTTTTGAGTAAGCATCGGTGATGTGCCGATTCATATCCCACTTGATATAATCGATTAGTGTCTCATTAAGAATTTGTTTCATCGATTTTAATATGTAGTTTCGGACTTCACCATTGGTTAAGTCCAAAACCCATTGGTTTCGACCTAGACTCGGGGTTCGTCCATCGACTTTTACAACCCAATCTGGGTGGGTTTGATAGAGTACACTTTTCTCAGATATCATCTCCGGCTCAAACCATAAACCAAACTTTAGTCCGAGTTTGTGGATGGTATCCGATAGTCGTTTAAGACCACCTTTTAGTTTCTTTAGATTAACTGTGTAATCGCCTAGTGAAGACGTATCGTCGTTTCGATTACCAAACCAGCCATCGTCTAATACAAATAGTTCAACGCCTAATTTCTTCGCTTTTTTCGCAAGCGAGACTAATTTGGATTCATTAAAATCAAAGAAAAAAGCTTCCCAACTGTTGATGACAACCGGTCTTAAAAGGCCTTTAAATTGCCTGGGTGTAATGTGTTCGTGGATAAAATGGTGAAACTGATTAGATAATGTATTTAAACCTAGAGCTGAGAAGGTTAGAATGGCTTCTGGGGTTTCAAAGCTTTGACCTTTAGCAAGCTCATAATGAAAAGCTTGTGGGTGAATCCCGGACATCACACGGGTCATCCCGTGGTTTGAAACTTGGATGGCTTCATAATGGTTCCCACTATAGATTAAGTTAAACCCATAACACGACCCAAAATCCTCATGGGTTCCCTTTTTCATTAATATAAAGCCTGGATTGACCCGATTAGAGGAAGCCCCTGTGGTGGACTCTAAAAGGAGCGTTCCACGCTGTAAGGGTGTAATTTCTTTATGGGATTCTTTAATCCAGCCCCCTTGTAGACTTAATAAATCGTAGTCACAATCCACAAAATCAACCATCATTGACATCAATTTTCGAATATGTACGGTTTCATCGTTATTGACTAGTATCGCTCTTCTACCTAATACATCGGAGTCTTCATAAAGGGTATAGATTAGTTTTAAGTATAAATCGTACTTGGTATCTTTCAAAGTTAGGATTAAAGATTCAACGGAATCATTTTCTTTCCCTATTGGTAAATCATTCGAAGGATAAATCCCCTTTTGAATCTCGTGACTATGGTATACAAAATCCGTGACAAAAGAACCATCTGGCATGTGTAACTCCAATGGGGTTAATCGAAAATCCCCTTTACCAAACTCAGAGTATTCCGATGGAAAGAAATCAAGATTCAGGTTCTGTCCATTACGATCGTAAAGGATGGCACTACCCACACCTGCAGTAGGTTTAAATAATAAGGGTTTAAAATCGTCATCGATTAAAGGTTTTCCAAAATAAACATGTTCGATTTTCTCTACCTGTGTGATGTGAATGACATAACTGAATGCGTTGGTTTTTAAATGGATAAATGGTAATTTGATTTGTATCATAAGTATCCTCCTCAATGAAAGCGTTATTCTGATTCAATTATACCTTATAAAAAACAAAACAGAGCGATTACTCTGTTTAGTTTGTTACTTTCATAATGGCGTTATACAAGACCCTAAAGTCCATTTTAGTAAATATCTTCGGAACTGGGTAAAGCGGATTGGCTTCATGGTAAGCATGGTCTATCATCGCTTCAAGATCAGTCTTATGAGGCACCCCGATTTGAGAAGGGATCGACAGGACTTGATTCATCGATTCAATCCAGTCGATAAAGGCTTTCGCTTTCATTTTGTTGGATACTGTTGATTCTGTTAAATGAATGAGGTCCGATAGTTTCGAAAGCTTCTTTTCAATAGATTTACCATAATACTTTAAGACATGAGGCATAATAATCGCGTTCGCGTAGCCATGAGGGACTTGGTAAAAGCCACCAAATGTATGTGCGATGGCGTGAATATTTCCAACATAGGCTCTCGTAAACGCAGCCCCAGCTTGGAAGGATGCTTTCAACATGTGTTGACGAGCGGTGAGGTTTTCAGGTTCTTCATACGATACTTTTAAATAAGTGTGAATCGCTACGATGGCTTGTTCGGCCATTTTATTGGTATAACGGGTGCCTGAATGTCCGATATAAGCTTCAATCGCGTGCGTTAACGCGTCCATACCGGTGGTCGCTGTGAAGAACTTTGGTAATTCTTTAGTAAGGGTTGGATTCAATACCGCCACTTTAGGCATTAGACTTAAATCACTAATAGCGTATTTTTCTTTTGTGTCTGGATTGGACACGACCGTCGCGATGGTCGTTTCACTACCTGTACCGGCGGTCGTTGGAATCGCGATTAAATAAGGTAATCTCTTTCTAACTTTCAAAATCCCTTTCATTTTAGAGAGTGGAGTATTGGGTTTAACGACACGAATCCCTACCGCTTTGGCTGCGTCAATCGCGGACCCGCCACCTAAACCAATTAAAGCGTCACAACCTGTTTCAACGTATTGTTGATAGGCTTTTTCAATCGATTGTATAGTTGGATTTTGAGTAACCTCTGAATAAATACTCAACTGAATGGTTTCGAGATGTATCGATTGAATGACTTTATCGAGTAATCCAATCTTTTGAATACCGGGGTCTGTTAAAATGAGATAATGTTTATATGGCAAACTCGCGAGGTGCTTTTTGAGTTCTGTTAAACTTTGATCGCCTTCAAAGACACGAGGTTGTTTCCATGGCAAAACTTTTGAAACCCACTTTAAAATCCATTGATAGATACGATATAGAACTTTCAAGGAAGACACCTCTTTTCAAAGTTATTATATCACACCGAAAATTGTGTTTGGTAAATAGTGCCTTGTAGTGCTATAATTCCGATAAGGAAGTGATTATATGAAATGGATTTTGTTAATACTAATCTTTATTATGTTTGTTTTTGATACGACCCTTTCCGTTCTAAATTATCGTAATCGTAAGGCAAAAATGCCGGATTCGGTTAAGGATATCTACGACCCTGAAAAGTACGAATCCTGGTTAAAGTACAACATGGCAAACTTTAAAATGGGTATGATTGGTAGTGTCCTATCTACCGCACTCATGATTCTATTGTTGTCCATAAACGCATTTGGCTGGTTAGAACAAGTCATCGACCCACTATCTACTTCGGTTGGTGTAGAAACGCTACTATTCATGTTGTTTTATTATCTATTTACATGGGTCATTTCATTACCGCTTGAATATTATCAAATATTTGAAATTGAAGCTTCATTCGGATTCAATAAGATGACCAAAAAACTCTTTTGGATTGACCAACTAAAAGGCATTCTACTTACCGTTATTTTTGGTGGTGGTATCATTGGTTTACTCCATTTAGTCTACCGTCAGTTTGAATCCAATGTCCTTGGATTCGCGATCTTAAGCTATTTAATCCTAACCATCATTATGATTCTAGTAATGTTACTTTCAAAGTATTTTATGCGTTGATTCAACAAAATTACGCCTTTAGAAGAAGGTCCACTAAAAACCGCGATTGATGCTTTAGGGGAACGCTTAGGCTTTTCTGTGAAGAAAATCTTCGTGTTAGACGCCTCTAAGCGTTCAACCAAATTAAATGCATACTTTAGCGGAATTGGTCATCAAAAGGAAGTTGTTCTATTTGATACACTGATTGCGAAACTAACTGAAGCTGAAATCTTAGCTGTACTGGCTCATGAACTTGGTCACGCAACCCATAAAGACACCCTTAAGGGACTCTTTAGAACCTTACTACTCTTGTTCGTTTATGTGGGCATGCTCACCGTTATTTTGTTAAATCCAATTCTATTTAAGGCCTTTGGATTATCCGGTGTTCATTTTGGATTCACACTGGTATTGATGTTTATCCTATTAGAACCTGTTCAAATTTTGATTAGTCTATTCACCAATTACGAATCCCGTAAAGCGGAATATAAAGCGGATCGTTTCGCAGCTCTCAATACATCTAAAGACGCGATGATTTCAGCCCTTCGAAAACTCACTGTAGAAAATTTCTCAAACTTAACGCCACACCCACTTTACGTTAAAATACATTATAGTCATCCACCGATTGCGAGTCGAATCGAATCGATTGAACGCGGTTAATTAGAATAAAAGCACGCCATCACTAGCGTGCTTTTTTATCTTAAAGTTGGAACTTGCCAAATAGTTTCTTAAATACCCACATTGAACCCAAGGACAGCCATACTGTTAAGATGAAATAACGGAACCCATCTAGAATAAGGTCTAATTGCGTTAGGTTTAAATCATCGTTACCACTGTACGGGAAGACGAGTTTTAAACCCTCTTTTAAGAGTAACGCGACGATGATCCCAATCGCATACTTCGCGATTTGAATCGTAGCTTTCGCTTTAACTTCGTATTTGACATAGCGGAGTTCTAAATCGTAACCCAAAGTTAACCCAATCATTGAACCTACAGCTACATAATAGTTTTTATCGACGATGAAGAATCCGATTAAGACCATAATGGGTATAGCATAATACACTAATTTGATTGGACTAATTTTGATTTTAGGGGCGAAATAAATGAAAGCGGCATATACAACGATAGACATGGCTAACCCAACAATGACGTCAGATAGGTAGTGTTGGCCTAGATAAATGCGGGCTAACATGACCAAAACGACAATCGCGATTAAGACTGGTTGAACCCATTTCGCAACTTTACCGTAGCGTTCATTTAAGACTAACGCCATCGTACCGGCATTTTGTGCATGCCCGGAAGGAAAAGAATACCCATAAGTTGGCTCTGTGATTGAGACAACCGATGTATTGGTGTAAGGTCTAGGTCTTTTCACTAAGTTCTTAAAGATATCATTAACTGCAACAGAGGTGAGGAAAATCATCATAAAACGATACGCGAAATGTTTATTGACCACCCACCATAATAGGGATGCGACGATGAGAAATACCAATTCATCGCCAAATTCGTTGAAGATTTGGAAAAAGAAATCAAAAAAATCACTTCTAAAGCTTTGAAAAAACTCAACAATACTCAGTTCCATAAAGTTCTCCTTTTGTGTTTTTCATGAACAGAATAACATATTTGCTTTCAAGTTCAAACTATTTGCTTATATTAATTATAATTAGTGGTTAGGTTAGGCAATTTTACTTGTTTTTAAAACACTGTTCATATTATATTCAATACTAATTACAAGAGGTGCAATCATGAGAAAATGGTGGATTAGACTCACATTAATATTTACGATGTTACTCGTATTTTTTGTTGTCTTATTCTACAGGCGCGACTATTCAAGTGCATATGTTCAAAGTTTGTATCTATCCGAACAATCGCATCTTATTGACCTTTCCATTAATTCTTTAGAGGGAGAACCCCTATCAATCGAAACCCATTATATGGATTTTGGTGATCCTGCTCAACCGGTAATTCTTCTGCTACATGGGGCATTCTCATCCTCACATACCTTCATACCTTGAGCACTAAAATTATCCGACAGTATCGTGTTATATTGATGGATTTGCCGTATTTTGGTTTAACTGGTCAATTTGTAGATAATCTCTCTAGTTATTGCCGTAGTGCAGCTTTAGTTAAGTCCCTGTTGGATGCGCTTGACATAACCCATGTGCATATTGCTGGTAATTCGTTAGGGGGGGCTGTCGCTTGGAATTTTGCGGGAAACTATCCTGAAATGACTGAATCACTATTACTCATCGATGCTGTACCGCCGATTCTAGAAAGACGCTCTTTTGGGTTACTGACTGAACCATGGTTGGCTGGGATTCTCAGTCAGTTTACACCGCGTTTTCTCATCAAACGACTCCTCAGAACAGCCTATGGTGACCCTACCAAACTTACGGATGATAGTGTCCATATCATTTTACGCAAAGAGGGTACAAGGAAAGCTATTTTGACCACAAAGCCTGAACCTGTATCCGATGCTGAATTGTTATCTGTACTGGAAAATGTGACTGCTCCAACGTTTATAATTTGGGGTGAAGAGGATACTTGGATTCCCATTGTGGCCTTATAAATTTTCAAAACAGCCTTAAACATTTCAGATACAAACATTCATGTCTTTCCAGATTTAGGCCATCTGCCGATGGAAGAATCACCTGATCAGTCCTTAGTCCCTTACCAATCATTTCTAGATTCTATTTTGTGATATAACAAAATCAATTAGGAGGTCATACATATGACAATTTTCATCTCTGTTTTAGGTATTTTAACCGCCGTTTTCTTTGTTTTAGCAGCAACCAATGGTTTAAAGCCTTATCTTAAGCAACCCTTCATGAAAAAGATTTACCAGAACCATCGTATCTTTGGGATGATTGCAGCATTTCTCGCGATGATTCACATGGTGGTCGCGATATCAAGTGGTGAACTCAGAGTCACTGGGGCACTCGCCTTACTCAGTCTATTCTCGACTAGTATGCTCGGCATGTTATTCAGTGAAAAGAAATCTAAAGCTCTGTATGTCGCACACCGAATTATTGGGCCTGTAACTTTCATTTTGATATTCATTCATATCATTTTTAATAGTTCAATATAAGGAAAAAGCGTGAGAAATTCTCACACTTTTTTTTGTAAAAACTCGTCTAGGCTATACAGTTTAGCACCATGATACACTTGTTCTGCGACCACATGGACGCCCACATAACCAATTTGTTTATCCTTTTGATTCAATGGTAACGCAATGAATCCGGTTCGGGGTTTGAAGCTTGCAGACATCCCATACCCTTTTTCAATCAATTGGATAGAGAACGATTCAAATCGACTTAAATCATCTAACCTCACAATATCCAAAAATACCCTGTTTCTGTTTTTTTCTGGTGTCTGATCACCGAATGGAAATACCATTTTACTGCCTCCTTTTTTGGCCATAAAATGAAAGAAAACCCATCGATAGATGGGTTTATGCGCAGTTTATCCCATCTTTCAAGCGTTAGCACCTTGCCTAAGTAGGTTGCTGAAGGGTCAATGAGCTTGTCTCTCGCCTTCTCTTTATGGTAACTTTATTATAGTTTATTCAGTTCTATTTAGCAATGATTATTTGAGTTTGAATGTTTGGGCGGCTTTAACTGCGACTTGCCAGCCATGAATCAATTGCTTGCGAGTGCTTTCTGACATTTGTGGCAAATACGCTTCTTTGAGTTGCCATGAGGATTGGATTTCATCGGTGGATGACCAGTAACCGGTAGCGAGCCCTGCTAAATATGCCGCCCCAAGTGCAGTCGTTTCGAGGACTTTAGGTTGTTCGACTCTTAAGTTTAGGATGTCTGCTTGGAATTGCATTAAGAATCTATTGACTGTTGCGCCACCATCCACTTTAAAGGATTTGATGGGCAGTTTGGTATCTTCTTCCATCGCTCTGAGTACCGCCATAGATTGGTAACATATGGCTTCCAAAACACCTCTTGCAAAATGGGCTTTAGACGTTCCACGGGTTAAGCCAAAGATTGCCCCTCGCGCATCTGAATCCCAATACGGTGTCCCTAACCCGACAAAGGCAGGTACAACATATACCCCTTCATTGGAGGAAAGTGAGGTAGCCAAGGCTTCAGTTTCTGAAGCGGATTGAATGAGTTTAACCCCATCTCTGAGCCATTGTACTGCAGACCCAGCGACGAATACACTGCCTTCTAAAGCATAGGTGACCTTATGATCAATACCCCAAGCAATGGTTGTTAACAGACCATGTTCCGAGATAATCGGTTGATAGCCTGTATTCATCAACATGAAACAGCCTGTACCATAAGTGTTTTTCACCATGCCTGTTTCAAAACAGTTTTGTCCAAAGAGGGCTGCTTGTTGATCACCAGCAATCCCAGCAATTGGGACTTTAACGCCAAAAAAATGGTGCGGGGTGGAATAGCCAACAATTTCCGAACTGGATTTAACCGTTGGTAACATGGATGCCGGAATACCTAGAATATCCAATATTTCGGTGTCCCATTTAAGTTCATGGATATTGAATAAAAGGGTTCTTGACGCATTGGTATAGTCAGTTACATGAACAGTTTCACCGGTCATTTTGTAAATAATCCACGTATCGATCGTACCAAACATTAAGTCGCCATTATCAGCTTTTTTCCTAGCCCCAGGGACATGATCGAGGATCCATTTAACTTTAGTCCCCGAAAAATAAGCATCAATGAGCAAGCCCGTTTTGGATTTAAATAATGGGCCATACCCTTGTTTATTTAATGTATCACAAATATCTGAGGTTTGACGTGATTGCCAAACAATCGCGTTATGAACAGGTTGTCCAGTTTTGCGATCCCAAACGACAGTGGTCTCACGCTGGTTGGTAATCCCAACCGCTTTGATGTCTTCCGGTTTAAGGTTCGCTTCTAATAATACCCTTGCCATCACAGCGAGGACAGATACCCAAATTTGATTAGGATTGTGTTCAACCCATCCTGGTTGTGGGTAGATTTGAGTAATTTCTTCACTCGCCATCGCGACGATATTGGAATGTTTATCAAAGATGATGGCTCTTGTACTGGTGGTACCTTGGTCGATCGATAAAATATACTTCATAGTTTTGCCTCGCTCATTGGATGGATTTTGTTGCGACAACATCGATGCCAGTATTGGCGATATTGTGTACAACTACATCTCCTATTTTAACATGATTTGTGATGACTATTTCGTCTAACAATGCCAAGATTGGAAAAATCAGTGCTTTAGGAATCGGTGATTGGGTTTTAACGGATAGTCGTGGACAATTTTCGAATTTGGTTTTAACTGTGGTGGTGACCATACGTGTGGGTGCGGTCACTTCCACAATGGCATATTTTTCACCGCGCGGACAGCGATTACCAACTACATGTTTAGCATCATCAATGGATAAATGGCAACTCACAGGACAAATAATACAGGTTAGTTCTTTCATATCGATTCCTCCAAAATGATTTCGATTGGGTCTTGGCTAATCCATTCATTGGGTTTAATGAGGATTTGTTCCATTTCAGCTGGGGCGATGTATTTGGCTTTCTTTTGAACAATGACTTGCCCATTTTGAATGACTTTAAATACGCCTGAAGTCATCTTTTTTGTGACTCTAAACGAACATTGTATCGGTTCATCGATGTGATCAAAATCAATCCAATGGGGTACCACATATCGAATGTTTTGTCCTGCTGTAACGGATTTTAATGTCGCTGTGCGTTTCCGATTTTCGAGTAAGTATTGTTTAGCCGATAGACCAGCTTGATCGCCTTCTTTGGATACCCAGTCAACCAAATCATGGACATGCAACGCATTCCCACAGACGAATAGTCCAGGCACATTGGTCATCAAGGATTGATCAACCATAGCACTTTTCGTCACTGGACTTTTCATCATTTGTAAGGTGTCAAATAACCCAACATCTGGAATCAATCCAATCGATAGTAATAAGGTGTCCACATCAAATACTTTTTCTGTTCCTGGGATGGGTTGAAATTGGGCATCAACTTGTTGAATGGTAATTTGTTCTAAGACGTTTTTCCCACGAATATCTGTGACGGTATGGGACAAATACAATGGTATATTGAAATCATCCAAGCATTGAACGATGTTGCGTGTCAATCCATTTGAATATGGCATCAACTCAGCAACCCCGAGGACTTCAGCCCCTTCTAGAGTCATTCTTCGAGCCATGATGAGGCCAATGTCTCCACTGCCCAAGATGAAGACTTTTTTACCCACTAAATAACCTGCCATATTCAAGTAACGTTGGGCACTGCCTGCTGGCAAGATGCCTTTCGGTCTTTCTCCTGGCAATTGAACTGCACCTCTGGTGCGTTCATAACAACCGGATGCGATGATGACCGCTCGACTCTGGATATGTTCATAGCCATGTTGTTCACTGCTCAATGTGATTAAAAACTCAGATTGTTTTTGAATGTCAATCACTGTTGTATTAAGACGGATTTCAATCGGATGTCCATCGAGCAATTCGATAGAACGATGGGCATACTCTGGACCTGTCAATTCAGTTTGATAACGGTGTAATCCAAACCCATTATGAATACACTGATTGAGGATCCCGCCAAGTTGTGGTTCTCGTTCAATAATGAGGATATCTAATTTGGGGTCGCTCGCAGCAAGCGCTGCAGCTAATCCGGCTGCGCCACCCCCGATGATGGTGAGGTCTTTTGTTATCATTTTGTTTTCGTCTCCTTTACCAAAATTGGGGTATGTTCTGCGTAGTAATTAACTTCATTCGGTTTTTCCCCGGTTTCTCTCGCAATAATCTTCAAAACTTCTGATTCACAGTATCCGCCTTGACATAAGCCAGCACCGGCTCTGGAACGTTTTTTAATGCCTTTAATGGTATCATTACCTGTTGGACCATGAATCGCATGGATGATATCTTGTTCCGTAACCTTTTCACATTTACAAATGAGTTTACCATGCTTTGGATATTTGGCGATTTCTTCGATTTTTTGGGCCTCTGATAGGGTATGAAATAGTGGCGTCTTTCGATAGATGGGATCATAATCTGGTTTAATTGGCAAATCGATTTTAATGACGTGTTCGACTAAGTATTGGGCAATGGCCGGGGCCGCTGTTAAACCTGGGGAATCAATGCCTGCCACATGATAAAAATGTGGGTATACTTTGGACTCTTGGATATAGAAGTCTTCAAACGATGAGGTTGCTCTCACACCTGCAAAGGTACGTATAATCAGATCAAATGGGATGTCATTAGATAATGATTGAAGGTGGGTTTTGACATAAGCTAAACCATCGCGTGTGGTGGACTCATCTTCACGGTCAGTCACTGCATAACTGGTCGGTCCCAACAAAATGTTGCCATGGGTTTGAGGAACAATGAGTACACCTTTGCCTGCTTGGGTAGGTAACGGATAAATGACGTTTTTAAACAAGCCTACTGCTTTACGGTCGAGGACAAAATATTCCCCTTTTCGTGGGAGAATCTTGAATTCAGGTGTGGGTTCAATCATGGCAGCGATGAGGTCACTCATGACCCCTGCTGCATTGATGACATGCTTCGCTTCAATCTTTGACCCATCTTTTAACTGAATGGTGAAATGCGATTCATTGGGTTCAATGGATACGACCTCAGCATTTTTTTGGAAGGTTGCGCCATTATGGATGGCATTCGCAACTGCATGAATCGCGACTTCCCATGGAAAGGTCACTTTCGTAGTGGGTAATGATAGTGCCTTAGTGATACCTTTGGACAATCTAGGTTCAAGGGTTTGTATGGTAGGTTGATCGATTATTTTAACATCAGTTACCCCATTGGTGTGAGCACGTTCTAATAAAACTGCTAATTGGGCTTCTTCTGCTTCATTATGGGCGACAACGAGTGCGCCGGTTCTAAGTAGATCAATGTCCAGTTCTTGTTCCAAAGTGTCATATAGTTGATTGCCTAGTACACATAGTTTGGCTTTCAGTGATCCAGGTTTTGGATCATGTCCGGAATGGATGATGGCACTATTCGCAATCGTTTGATGGCTAGCAATGTCATTTTCTTTGTCCAGTAAATGGACGGATACTGGGTATTTCGATAATGCTCGGGTAATCAATGATCCGATGATGCCGGATCCAATCACAACATAGTCTTTCATAAAAGGCCTCCTAAAAATGAAAAAGAGAAAAAATTGTATCTAAACAAGTCGTTTTTCTCTAGGGTCTCTTTTGGGATTAGGTTTTATCGATTACTGCTTATGCCCAATAATCTGGGTTACTGGTAGTGACTGCGACAGCACCTGCCAACAAACAGGTAGCGATTTGATCTTTTGAACGGATTAAGCCACCCATCAAAATATCACAACGAATGTGTGTTTTGATTTCTGGAATCAAATCCGTACACAGTGCTGGTAATACCTCTAAGTAGTCTGGATTCGCTTTGCTTGCGACCTCAAGACTTTGTTGTAACGAGATGGAATCTTTTAGAAAGAACCTCAAGATGCCAATGACGTTACGTTTTTTACAAACATCAATGACTTTCGGCTTCGAAGAAATAATCCCATCTACTTTAAGGGTTTGAATCAAATAGATGGCACCAAATTCATCCGATGAAAGGCCTTTGATCAATTCTGAATGAATCAATACCTTTTTTTGTTTACTGCGCATTTCTGCAACCAAATCAGGTAATTGGGCTAATTGAAAATTCATCAATATACCGCAAGTCAAATCGGTCAATAAGAATTTTCTCAAATCAGCATGACTACTGATTGCTGGGATGATCCGTTGATTTTTCAACATTTTTGGGACTCCTTAAAAAAATAAATAGCAAAATCAAAAACACATAAAACTATGGTTTAATTCGACTTTGCTCTATTCTCTGCATACATTAAGTTCTATTTTCATTATAATGGTTGATACCTGGGTTGTCAAGCGGGAGTCTCTATCGATATTCGTTCAACATCATAAACAAATATGCCCCTAAAAGGGGATTTCCTAATGACTCGCCATTTCATCCATATAATCACATAAGGGTTATTGACACGTCTATTCAAGCAATGTTATAATGACCTCGACAACGTAATGTAAGCGCTTAGAGAACAAGAACGGGGGCCTGACTATCACTTATGTGATTTTATTGGTGTCGTTCTTTTTTATACTTTTATAGGGGCTTATCTTACAAAACTCAAAACTAAAAAGGGAGAAGAAAAGATGTTAAGCAAACTGTCTAAACCAGCTAAATGGCTGGTGATACTGTTACTCATCGTAATCGTATCAAGTTTTTTCGCTTCAACGGTTCAAAACTCATTCTTTACTGTTAAAGTAGACAAAATCAGTTTTGAAACAGAACGTGGTGAACTGTCTGGGTATTTATACAAACCTAGAGGCGTGACTGCAAATAAACCTGCACCTGCCGTTATATTAACCCATGGCTATCTCAATAATGCTGAAATGCAAATGATTGGGGCAATTGAGTTATCTAGAAGAGGTTTCGTTGTACTCGCATTTGATATGTATGACCATGGAGATTCTGAATGGGATACCCCAGCTGCGTTCAGCTTCTTTGCAAGATCAGTCTATGATGCAGTTCAATACATGTATGATCAAAACTACGTATTGAAAGCCGCTAACGGGGATGGAATGATCGGCGTTAGTGGACACTCCATGGGTGGTTTCTCATCGAGTTACGCAGTTGTATTTGATGAAATAGATTTCGCAACCAATGGTTACCGCAAGATTGCAGCAGCTTTACCAGTCGGTGCTGACTTTAGATATATTGGTGTGGCAGACCCAGATACCTATTTCGGACCTCGTTCCGCTGGCGTGATTGCAGCGCATTGGGACCAATTCTTCTTTGATAACGTGACTGCAGCTGCGAATGGTTCTGTCCGTTATAAGGACTTTGTCAAAGACCCTGTCGGTTTAAAATTCTTAGGTCGCGACGATGAAGGCAGTGCTCAAGCTTCTGTTTGGTATGATCGTGATGGCGGTCAACGCATTATTTATACACCAGATGAAACGCACCCTCAAAATCACTGGTCATTAGAAACAGGTAAAAATACAGCTGATTTCTTTGATCAAGCGTTCAAATTTCAACTCGATCGTCATGCTGACTTAAACAGTTTGTCATCCTATGGTATTGATACTAAGAGTGGCCAAGTATGGTGGTTGAAAGAGGTATTTACAACTATCTCATTGGTAGCCCTATTCTTAATGATTTGTCCAGCATTCTTATTGCTCACACAAGTGAAGATTTTTAATAAAGTCTTTGGTGAACCACAAAAAGTGGCTACAGTTGAGCTCAATTCAAATCTAAAAGCGTTAAAATTCATCGTCATTATCGTCACTACACTGCTTGGTGCGTTCTACATAACCATTTTTATGGATCGACAAGCAGCAGGACTTAATTTACTTGCGAAGACGATGCACTATATCATGGGTGGTACATTCGTGGTTATTATTGGTGCGTGGCTCATGAGTATGAGTAAGCCAGAAACTGTCAAAGTAGCTCAAAAAGTGACACTAGGCGCTGGTTTAGTCTTATTTGTTGCGTTAGCATTCCGTTGGTTCTTGTTGAACCCAACCATCGTTACACGTTCAACTTATTGGAGTGCGCCTTCGATTAATACAATCGCGTATTGGGCAGTAGCCGCTGCTGGATTAACCTTCCTAGCCGTATTTGGTACAACCCCTGTATTCAATGCAGGCTTAAATGTTGAAAATCCATATGGTTTGAAAGCAACTTGGATCCAAGTAGGCGCTTCTCTATTAACTGCTGTGACCTTGACTGTTGGTATGTTCTTAGTCGTTGGACTCATGGAATGGATTTTCTTAACAGACTTCAGACTCTATGCGTATGCGATTAAGATTTTCAATGCTCGCCAATTTACGGCTGCGCTTCGATACATGCCGTTATTCTTCATTTATTACTTTGCATCCGCAATCGCGATATTTGTGAATACCAAAGGCATGAAAGCTTGGAAAGCTGACGTATTAGCCGCATTCTTATTGGTCGGACCAGTTCTATTATTCTTAGTATATCAATACTTTGTACTTTATAATACCGGTGTGGCAGCATTCCCAAGTTTCTCATTATCTTCGATTCTATTGGTTGGTTTAGTGCCTACCTTGGTCGTAGCTGGTATCGTGATCCGTCGATTCAGTGAAAAATCTGGCAATATTTGGACTTCAGTGTTTTTCACAACCCTATTCTTCACCTTGGTTGCCTTAGCGAATACGGCTGTATATTTCATTCAATTTAAATAAGGCTCAAAAAAATCCACTATTCGGTGGATTTTTCTTTGATTAGAATGCTGAGGACATAATTGAGTGTGATGATGCCTAAAAAGCTTGTGAAAAAGTATGCATAAAGTGTTGCTTCTTGCCAAGTCATGATGAGCATTATGAGTAGGATAAGAAAAGGGACGCCGTACAGTAGGGATAATGCGATGGCTGTGGAGGTTTCTTTATAAGGACTTTTGACACATTTGAAATTGACCAATCCAACGCCTAAAAAATAGATTAATAGTACGATCAAGGCACTACCTGACATGCCTGATTGATATTTACCCCATAAATAGAATAAATTGGCATATTGTGTCATCCATAAAATGATGGCTAAAATAAATCCAATAACAAAAAAATGTTTTCTATGCATACGTTACTCCTTATAGATTGATTAATTATCACTATATCATACCTAAAGCTAAAAATAAACCCTTGGTGAGGATTACTACCAAGGGTTTATGTTCGTTTATTCGATTTCTTGTGGGACTAATAATGCTAAGATGATTGACCCATCTGGGTCGACAACCCATAAGTCTGAGGTTGCGATATTGTTGAGGTTTGTGGTCCACCAAGCGGCGTCTGTTGGATTCGCTACATTCACAAATGCAACCGCATTACAATGTGGTGTATCATTCGTGACATTTACAAGATGCTGGTTTGATCCATGACCACAATCGTCTATTTTATTATTCATTGTTTATTATATTTTTATTGTTTCACACTATTTTTGTTTATGTCATCGCTTACATATGCACGTACGCTATGTGTTTAAAATATCCATAATAAAAGCCCCTCAAATGGCGACATTTAAGGGGCATGTTATAAATTCAATTCAGTTTATTTGACCATTTTTTTGTTCATGTTACGGTAAGCCAGTAATAATAAAACCATCGCGATGAAGAAGCATCCAATCATTAAGTAAATCATTGGAATATCAATCCCGAATACACCGATATTAAGTGTACCATAAGGTTCTTCAAGTGCGTTCGCTAATGGTTCTGGGACTGCTGCGTAGGCTTCTTTTAATAAGACTTGTTTCAATAAAACCGTCATGTGTGTAAAAGGCATTAAGGATGCGATGTTTACCATCCCTTTCCCCAATACCACTAGTGGCATATAAATCCCACTCATAAACCCAATTACAGTACCTAAGACACCTGCAAGTGCACCAAATGCATTTTGGCTCTTGATTAAGGTGACTAAGAATAACATGAGGGCTGAGGAAATAAATGTATAAAATAGTAATAATAAGGATGACACAAGAATGGTTTCTAGACTATACCAATACCCGGAAGCGAAACCAACATAAAGCACAGTTAAAATCCACATCATTAAGGATAAAGCAAAGGTCACTAAAACAGATGAGATGAAATACGATAAGATGACTTTATAACGTTCAACTGGGGTGACCATAAACCCTTCTAAACGTCTGGTTTCTAAATCCGATACGATGGTGCCCATAACACCTAAGGATAAGGATACAGTGTTAATAACAAGGACTCCACCCATAATGACCCCTACACCTAAGAAGAGTCTAAGTTCTTCAGAGATGCTATCAAATTCGGAACCTGAAGTATATTGTTTACCTAAGAATAGGAAATATAAACCGAGTAGGATGATGACCGATAAGAATGAAAAGAATAAGGCTGCACGGTCTCTTAAGAAGACTTTAATGTTACGTTTGATCAATGCAAGCATATTATACATGGTGTTCACTTCCAATCACTTCGATGAACACATCGTCCATCGAACCTTTGATGACTTCAAATTGTTTGATGTTGTCTTTAAGCTTTTCAATAAGCATGATCGCATCTTTCGCATCTTCTACTTGCATAATGTATTCATCCGAGACTTTTTTGTGTGTTCGGTTCAATGCTTCTAGCTGTTCTACGAGTTTTACTTTATTGTAAGGTACCACTTTTAAGCGGTCATAAGAATACTTCGCTTTAAGACTTGCCGGGGTTCCTTCCGCAACAATCTTACCTGAGTTGATGATGACGACATGGTCGGCAACCGCGGCTTCTTCCATATAGTGGGTGGTTAAGAAAATCGTCATCCCTGAGGTGGTTCTTAAATCATCAATCACTTTCCAAACGACTTGTCTGGTTTCAGGGTCTAAACCAGTTGTTGGTTCATCGAGTAACAAAATTTCAGGATTAGAGAACAACGCTCTCGCAATCTCGGTACGACGTTTTTGTCCACCGGATAACGTTTTAAAACGTTGGTTTTCAAACTCATCTAGCATTAAATACGTTCTGAGTTCTTCGTAGCGTTTTAACACACCTGCTTTATCGTTGATATATAAAGACCCTCGATATAAAAGGTTTTCTTTAACCGTGAGTAAATCATCTAAGATATTGCCTTGAAATACGACACCAATCTTGTTTCTAAAATAGGTGTCATCCGTTTGACCGTTTAATAACACGGTCCCTTGGTCTGCATCTAATAGAGTGGAAATCACATTGATGGTGGTGGATTTACCTGCCCCGTTCGGACCTAAAAATGCGAAAAGCGACCCGCGACGCACTTGAAAAGAGATGTCGTCGACCGCTTTGATATCGCCATAGTACTTCTTTAACTGCTTGACTTCTAAAATACTGTCCATATTGCACCTCTACAATTGTTATTTTATATCAGTATAGCACAATTATTTCATTATTTTCACATTTCTTTCATTTATTACATAAATATTAAACAATCTTTTCCATCAAAAAAGGCCTTTAAAAAGCGCCTTATTTTTTTAATCTTTATGTGGAATCTCTTAAAATAATTTTACCTATTGGAATTTGTAAGTCAGGGGTTTTATCATTGAGTAGATCAACCAATGCGTTCGCGACCTGTTTTCCCCACTCTATATGGTCAATTCCAATCGTTGAAAGTTTGGGTGAAACGTAACTCCCTAAAACAATATTATCAAATCCTGCGACCGCGACATCGTCTGGAATCGCGATTTGATTTTCTTTTAAAGCTTGAATGAGTCCAATCGCGGATTCATCGTTTGCACAAAATATGAAGCGTGGGATTTGTTTGGAATGTACCAATTGAATGCCTGCTTGATAGCCACTTTGAATGGTAAAGTCACCTTGTATATAAGTATGGGGTAAACCCACTTCACTTAGCGCTTGTTTAAACCCATCGTAGCGATGGTTGTTATTAAACGCGATGGTCGGACCGGATAAGTATCCAAAATCACGATAGCCTTTTTCAAGCATTTCTCGGATAAATCGGTACACCAAACCTTCGTTATCGATGAGACTTGGATAAATGTTTGGCCCTTCTAAGATACGGTCTAAGACGAATAAGGGGTGACCAAACGAAGCATAATGCAGTAATGTGTCATCGCTGAGCTGTCCATCAAATACGATTGCACCATCGATTTGGCGTTCCTTAAGTAGTGTCGATGACGCTTTGCCGGAACTCACGATGATGTTTAAATCGTTCGCTTGAAGGGCTTGACGAATGCCTTCAAGGACATCTGAGAATACCGGACCACCAAACCCATACACAAATACACCGACATTGCCAGTACGTTTGGTCTTTAAATTTCGTGCACTCGCGTTTGGATAATAATTCAGTTCTTTCGCAATCGCTAAGATCTTCCGTTTGGTTTCTGGATGGACATTGGATTGATTGTTCAGTGCGTAAGAGGCCGTTGAGATCGATACCCCAGCTTTTTTCGCAACATCTTTTATAGTTGGCATCTGATCATCCTTTCTAAATCTATTATAAACCACCCTAAAGAAAAATGCTTCTAAAGGTAAATCCTCTAAAAGCATTTTTCTATCTATAGTGGGGGATTAATTAGGACGCGATGGCTTTGTTAGATACCATAGCAGAGATGATGTCAAAGGATCCTGACACACTCTTTGTACCTGGTTCAGCAAAAATGATGACGCCTGTGATGCCCGCTTCAATTTGAACTTCAACGGTCACTGGGTTTGTACCATCAAAGGTCACGGTTCTTTCAACAGAGTTGTTGACTTTAACCATTACAGATTTACCAGCTGTACCTTTTAAGACTAGAGTGACTGTGTTCAAGCCTTCTAACTCTTTAGCAGTTACTGTTGATTTCAAGAAAATCCATTCTTGCGTATCACTCTTGGTGTAGTTAACTCTTGTTAAACTACCCAAAGTAACAACTTCATAGGTATTCGGGTCATTTTCTACCCAAGTTTCTAGTAAATCAGCGGAATAGGATAGATATGCTTCTAAGATTTCAAATGAAGCTGTATCTGGTGCTAAATCTGGGCTACCAAACATATAAATTGACATAAATTGGTCCGCGGTAAATGTAAGGGTAACAGGTTGATCATTTTCGAAGGTGACAAACTTTTCAAGAGCACTAGAGTCATTTGGTTTAACCAATACACGTTTACCAGTAGTACCTTTTAAAGTAATTGTTAAGGTGTTATAACCTTGTGTGTCTTTCGCATTAAATACAACTCTGAACCATTCCCAACTTTGACCATTAACTTTAGTGTAGTTAACAACAGTCTTGTTCGCTTGGAAATCAAATGTGTAAACAGTCGCTAAGTTCGCAACCCATTTATCATTAAATAATACAGGTTTTGATAAGTCATTTTCACTTGGTACATAAGAAAGTGTAATTGAAACAATTTCAAATGATCCCGAAACAGATTCTGTATTCGGTTCAGCGAAAATGAGTAACTTCGTGAAGGATGCAGCTTCGACAGTCACAGTGACTGGGTCTGCATTGGTGAAGCTAACAGTTTGTTCTAACGCACCTAAATCATTTGGTTTAAGTAAAATGGATTTACCTGCAGTACCTTTAAGTACGATAACCATCTTGTTCAATCCAGCGACTTTTTCTGCGTTAAATGTATTGATCATATATGACCAATGTTGTCCAACACCTTTAGTATAGTTCACAACAGAACCATTAAATGTGTACACGCCTGGGTCATTGCTGGTCCATGGGGAATCTACAACATAGTCTGAAGATTTAAAGGTTACACTGTGAATTGTAAATTCGCCTGAACCCATACCGCCAGGTACAGCGAACATAACAACTTTGTTTAATGCTTCTAGTTGAGCAGTTGTCATTTGAGTTAAGTCGATTGTAAAGACTTGTTTAGTACCATCAAAGGTAAATTGCTTTTCATAGTTTCCAGCTGTGGATTCAACTTTTAATAGAATGGTCTTGTTTAATTGTCCAGTCATTTCGAATTCAAGTTTGGAGAAACCACTGAAATCGCCATCAACCAAAGCATACATGAAGTTCCAATCGCCCTTCTTAGCGTAATCAACTTCAAATGCATTTCCACTTGGGGTAATGGTATATACTTTGTCGCCACCATCATACCAATTGCCTAAACTGAATGTAGCGTCTGTTCCGTTATATTCATTGACTTCAAATACAGGTTCTTCATATTCATAATCTGCAGTCATGAAGGCTTGTTTAATGGTGATTTGACCTGCAGCTGGTGCTAAACCGGCAGCGATGAAAATCTTAAAGTCGGTGATTGCGTTCTTTTGTTCTAATGTTAATGAGGTTAAGTTGATAACCAACGCTTGTTCAGAACCATCTAACCAAATTGAGGACTCAATTGCGTTGTATTCATTTGGTTTAGCTAAGACTTTATGGCCTGTAGCCCCTTGAATGATGAATACTGCATAGTTAAAGTCGGTGAAATCACCTTGTACACGGTTGATCATGAATGACCATTCCATACCAGCTGCTTTATCATAATCGATAACTGCATTGGTACCAGAGTAGCTGATTTCATAAACGCCTTCGTCATTGGATTCATACTTTTGATTAAAGTTGAATGTAGCGTCTGTACCGTTGTATTCGTTGACGTTGGTTTGAATGTTATTGAATCCATCATTAATGATGAATCCATCTGCAATCTCAGGTGAGAAGGTAAGTGCTGTGATCTTTAATAACCCGGTAGAAGCTTCTTTACCAGGTGCAGCGATGATGACAACACGGTTTACTTTCTTCATGAAGTCTGATAATTGACTAAGATTCCATTCAAAAGTCCCTTTAATCGCTGTGATGTTTAAACCAACTTGTTTAGCTGGTGTACCATCTTTGGTTTCAAGACGGACTTGCATCGAACCCATACCTTCTGCAGTAATGACTAATTTCTTATATACGGATAAGTCTTTAGTAATTTCTACACTTCGCATGGAAGCGTTCGGGAACGTCGCCTTATTGTAGGATACGTTAAGTTCAGTTGCAGTATTGGTATTGAAGGTGTAAACGCCATCGCCACCATCGGTCCAACCGCTGAGGACACTTAAATCGGTTACTTCTTCAGGTGTATCTTCCTTACAAGCAGCAAGTCCGAATACCAACCCAACTACTAAAAAGAGTAAAAATAGTTTTGTTGCTTTTCTCATATTTCCTCCTATTGTTTGAGGGGTTTGACTGGCAAACCCCTACTAATGACCTAATCTTTAAATCGCTTCTGGTGTTACAAATGTGAATAAGGATGGTAAGGTTGCTAAAGACCCTGATAAATCGGTTGCAGTTGGGGTACTTGAAATATTAAATGCAACATATTGATAATTACCCCAGAAGGCGTTATCGAGTACAATCGTACCGGTTAAGTTATTGGTTCTAAACATAACAGAATACGTATTGAAAGAGTAATCCATATAAATGACTCTAACTTGATAACCTGCTGCAATTTGAATAGAGGTCATACCATCAAAATACGCTTTGGACAATACATTTGAAGCTGCGAAGCCCTTACTAAATGTATCTGTTCCTGGTGTCACAGCGATTGCGTAGTTATTCCAATAACCACTAACGAAAGCTAAATCGGCATCGACGTGAGCAATCTCTTCTGCCGTAAATGGTACGAAGGTTAACTTCGCTGGTAAGGTATCTAAAACGGTGGATATATTGGTTGCATTAGGCGCAGTTGAAATGTTGAATGCGACGTATTGGAAATCTTGGTAGAATCCATCGGTAAGCGGCGCAGACCCGACAAAATTTTCGGTACGGCTCATGACTTTAAATCCGGTTTCGGTCTTCGATAAGAATACCAATCTCACTTGATAACCAGATTCAATTTGTACTGTAGTACCTGGTCTCATGAATTGACGTGGAATGATGTTCGACCCACCAAAGTTTGGCCCTGCAGTTAAGGCTGTACCATTGAGATTCCAATAACCACTCGTAAATACGATTGGATCCATATCGAATGTAAACTTCGAATAAAGAGTATCAAGTTCTCCTGCAACACTGGTGTTATCGACCTTAGAAATGTTGAAGGCGATGTATTGGTTTGACCCCCAGAACGTTTCATCCAAGGTTATTGTACCTGTTAAATTATTCGAACGGGATGAAACCGTGTATTTTCCGTAATTATCATAGCTTAAGAAGATTACTCTTACTTGATAACCGGAAGCAATCGTAATCGAATTGATTGAATCGTAATAGGATTTCGATTGTGGTTGTGAAGCAGCGAAACGATTTAGGAAGTTTTGGTCTGCATTCACGGTAGTGATCGCGGTCTTACCGCCTTCCCAATACCCTGTGATAAAGCTGAATTCTTTATCGACATGAGGGATAACCGCTGGATGTAAATCAACAACAGTTGCCATATCAAGGGCTGTCATATCGACATCGGAATTGGTGGTTGTGATGATGATCGCTAATAATTCTTTACCAGTTGAGAAGGTTTCATTGATATAAAGTGGTGCAGTTTGATAATCACTCACGCTTAATACATGGTATTGACCTTCTGAATAATTCATCACAACGTATGCAAACTTATAGCCTGCTTCGACTTCGATAACGGTATCGTTGTTGAAGTAACCTAAGGTGAGTGGATTGGATGAACGGTGGTAAACGGATTCCGCTAACACATTACCGTCTAATTGCCATAAACCACTAGACCAGGTAAGGTCTTTGTCCATATGGCCTAAACCAGTACCTTCTGGATGGTAAAGTTTAAATTTTGACGCGACTTCAGAAAGTTTAGATGAAATGTCAGAAGTTGGGTTGGTTGCGATATTGAATGCGACATACTGGTTTGTACCCCAGAATGCAGCGTCTACAACAAAGTAATTTGTCGTGACTAAACTTGATCTCGATAAGACCTTAAAGGTGTTTTCACCCGTCTTTTCAAGATAGATGACACGGTATTGATACCCAGGTTGAACGACGATTTCAGAACCTACCGGTAACATGCCTTTCGAGATTGGCATTACAGCTGCGAAGTTTTTGTGTAATGCGTCTGTATCTGGTGAGATATTTGTTGCGTTATCTGCCCAGAAACCTTAGAACAAATTCAAATGGGTATAAGACACCATTCACTGGAATTGGTTCTGGTTCAGGTTCTGTTGTAAATGTAGAATTTGTGACTTCGTATGGTTTCATATAGGCATTGTTTACCGCTTCGATCGCCATTTCTTGTAAGAGTGCTGATACACCAGTTGGACGGAATATCGTTTCTTTATTTAAAGTGAATCCTGTAATGCTCTTAAAGAACATTAAGGCTGCGATATAACGACCTAGTGGGTCAGAAAGGTGATAACCATCTCTTGTGAGCATATCACCAAGATAGGATGTACGTGCATTTTGAATCGCAGTACCTGAAGGAATCACGGTCATCACTTGTGAGAGTGGGGTGATTTTCTTCAGTGTCGCGTCAACAATAGCTTCATACATGGTCATTTGATTTTTATCATAGTTGTTAAATCCACTGTGTGTTGAGTTTTGTTGATAAGCCCAAGTCATGTGCCATAGGATTTGTACATTTGGATTCGATGCGTTATCTAATACAAAGTTTGTTAAGGTTTCAACATGGTCTGCATAATTAGCTGCCATACCACTAAAGTGGCTCGCTTGTTGGAAAGTGACAACGTCCCAGCGTTCAGCACGAATGGCTTGTGATAACTTCACGCCATTTAGGGTTTGCATGGTTGCGCCTTCATAATATTGATACGTGTACGCGTTTGCGTCATTGGTTAAGTTTGTAACATGCAGTGCAAGTTCAGCCCCACCAATATACATATTCGCAATCACAATGTTTTCAACCGCGACACCATACGATTGAGCGATGCTCCATAAGTAACGATGTGCGTCTTCTGAGAAGCTATTACCAATCGATAAGACCTTGAAGGTTTGATTGAAGTTGGTTTCGCTTGCCCATTTCGCATACAATGTGATGTCTTCCATCACGACCTCTGTTTCGAAGTTAAATAGATTTTCATAAGCTTCGTCCATAAACCAGCCAGCGAACACGAATCCAGCTTTCACTGGGTCTTCGGGTCTTGCAATGGTTCTACCACGAGAGGCAACTATTGAATCCACTTCGGATCCACCCTCTGTATCAAAAGTAACCACTGGTTTAATTAAATTCCATTTCGCATAAAGTGTTAAGTTATTGTTTACGACATCGGTGAAGTCCCATTCAGTTGTGTAAGATAGGTCTGTGTACCAACCATCAAAAATGTACCCTTCTTTAACCGGTGTTTCTGGTTCTGTAAGGACAGACCCAGCAGTTACTAGAACCGGTTCATATGGGGTTCCGAAGTCGGAATCGAACACCACCAAGAATTTACCTGGTATCGGAGTCCATTTTGCGTAAAGTTTTATATTGCCAGTCACTTTATCGCTAGCAAACTGCCAAGGTGTTGTTAAGCTACTTTCTTTAAACCAGCCCGCAAAGGTGTACCCATCTCTTGTAGGGTCAGTTGGTTTAGCCATTAATGTGTCTTTTTCTACTTCTATTGAATCAATGGCTAAGCCGCCATTCGATTCAAATGCTACTGTGAATTTCACAGGGTCACTTGGGGATGTTACACACGCTGCCAGCGAGAGTACCATCAACAATCCGACTAAAGCGTAGGTGAATCTTCTCATACTTTTCCTCCCTTGTTTTATTTTAAAACTAGCATCGAAACGTTTCGATGAATTGATGAGAAAATGGATAGTTTTAAAATCCATTATCTAATTCCTAGTATATTTGAAAAAAAACCATTTGTCAAAACAATTATGTAAGCGATTTCTATTTAAATGTATATTGAAATTATTGAAATAACGGCCTCATTTTTGAATCATTTCAATTTCACTTTATACTATGTATAGTTTTCAAAGCATTTACTTACACTACTTCGCTTGAATAGAGATTCACTAAGTAGAAAAGAAAAGACCTCCAAGTGGAGGCCTATGCTTCATCAAATACGGTATTTCTAACCACCCATTGGTGCATCTTCAAATTGACCCAGAAACCATAAATGCCAAGGGTGATAAGGGTGAGTAATAACCATTTGATCCATTGACCAAATAATCCCATCCCAGTACCGATGAATTTTAGACGTTTCCCTTCAATATAGGTGTTGCTCGCAACAAATTGATGCTTAATCACAATCGCGAAAGGTGTTAATATCCCTAAGCTGATTACGATGATAAAACTTGAAACTAAATTGTATACGATGGTCATAAATAGACCTGCTGTATATTCTGATTTTTGCATATTTATCTTTTATAGAACCCAATGGTCCTTTCTCCTTTGGTATTAGATGAAACAAAATAGATATTGGTGATATTCTCAATACCACCTTCTTGAAGGCTAGTCCATACTTTATGTTGTAAAACTCTAGTCGACCCTAATGGAATCGTGTATAAGTACACTATTATTATAACAGTATTTACAATGATTTATAAATATATAAAAATCAATTCATCCCACTACCTAAAGAGAAAGAGGACTTCTTGATTGTACAAAACCATTTTGTTTTGAACCACCTAGAAACAACATATTATAGGTTCCATAAAGCGGTGTTAAATCGCTGATTGAAGGCATTTTAAGGACTTTAATCGTAAATGTTTTTTCTAACCCATTTAGGGTAGCTTTCAATGTGACTTCAATATCGCTTTCCTCTTTTGAAGGACGGGTTACTGTCCCGGTTTCAGAAATAACATTTGGATGTGAGCTCGTCCAAGTAATGGTGTATTTCCCGAGCTTCTCCATTAAGTCCAAATCGCTCTCAGTAATAAATAACCTTTCTGAGTCGCTGTAGGTGATCGAATCCCCACTTAATACAAGTTTTTCAAGGTCAATGTCTTCTTTAGTACACCCTGTGATGAATAGGATGAGTAAAATACCTAAAATTAGTTTTACATTTTTCATCTATCTGATCTCCTTCATGACTTCAATCGTTTGGTCTAAAAGACCTTTCGAATCCATTATAACAAATATAGTTTACATCTATAGATATTTTTCAAAATTTATGTTTTAAGTCAATACTATGTTTATTCTAATAAGTTAGTATCTATTAATATCGATAACATCTTAAAGTGGCGTTTCTAGTCCATCAAATCCTTTGGCTATGACAAGGAAAAAGAGGTAGATTTGGTATCTACCCCATAACATTTCTATACGAATTAAGTTCTTAAGATTAATCTCTCTTCTTTAGCAGTCTAAGTCCGTTTAATATGACGACTAAAGTACTACCTTCATGAACAGCTACTGCTAGAGATAACTCCAAATCAAGTATCAAGTTGGTCGTAATCAAGAATAAAACGACAGCAATTGAAAATAGAATATTTTGAAGCACAATCCTTCTAAGTCTTAAACTGGTTTTATGCGCTTTGACCATTTGATTCAAATCGGAATTCATTAAAACCATATCTGAGGTTTCAATGGCGATGTCGGTACCTGTCTTCATCGCGATGCCTAGGTCGGAGGCTGCTAAAGCGATGGCGTCATTCACACCATCACCGACCATCGCGGTGAAGCCTTTTGATTTCATTTCGTTAACGTATTTCGCTTTATCTTCAGGTAATACATTTCCATGAACCTCATCGACACCAATGCGTTTAGAGATGGCTAAAGCAGTATTTTGGGTATCCCCAGAAATCATGACTGTATGGATATTCTTTTGTTTGAAGTACTGAACTGCATCTAAGGCTGATGGTTTCGGTTGATCTTCTAACGCAATCAATCCGTAAACCTCATTTAAAGAACCAAAACAAATCACGGTTTTCGCTTGGTGTTCAAATGAAACAATCTGGTCTTTCATCTGTTCTGTTAACCCTTCAAAGCGGGCAGGTTTACCGATTTGATATAAAACCCCTTCATAAGTTGCTTGTAGACCATTACCGAGAATTTCATCTACTTTTATGTCTAGAATTGAATCGGTGATAAAGTGTCTTCGAATCGCTTCTGATAATGGGTGATTCGAGTGTTGTTCCATCGAAACGAGTATCTTGCTATAAAGTGGATTTTCGTTATACCAAACCACTTCAGTCACTTCAAGGATTCCTTTGGTTAAAGTCCCTGTTTTATCAAAAGCAACCAGTTTGATGTCCGCCAAATTCGATAAGTGTTTGCCACCTTTAAATAAGACGCCGCGTTTTGCTAAAGCGGACATCGCTGATAGGGTAGCTGGTATATCCGTTACAGCGAGTGCACACGGTGAAGCCCCAATGAGAAAGACCATGGTTTTGTAAAAGGCCATGTCAGATGGATGTTTAAATAGTGTAACCCATAAGATATATAAAACAGGTGCGATTAAAAGCACGATAGTTACATAGACGGGTTCTATACGTTTAATAAACTCAGCGCGTGTGGAATGGGATTCCTGAGCGTTTTTCACCATGTTGAGAATGTTGGATAATACGGTTTCAAAACTGTCTTTAGTTACCTGAATTCTAAGTGTTCCACCTTGGTTAAATGTCCCTGCATAAACAGTATCATTCATGCCTTTTTCTACAGGCATGGATTCACCTGTGATGGCACTTTGATCGATTGTAGAATCACCTTCAAGGATGATTCCATCTAACGGGATTTGATCACCTTTTAATACAATGATCGTGTCTTCTACCTTTAGGTCTTCAACATCCATTAAGACCCATTCATTTAAAGCCATTTCTTTACGGGCTTTGGTCGGCGTCATCTTTAAGAGAGCGGTCATATCTTTACGACTTCTGTTTTCGGCGAAGTCTTCTAAGAAATGTGCCCCAGCGAATATAAGGATTAAGAGTGCTGCTTCGCGGTATTCTTGAATAAGGATCGCTCCAAAAGCACCTAAGACCATGAGTAAATGAATGTTCGGTTTGAATTTTTTCTCATGCATACTATCTTTGAGTGTATGGACTAAACCTTCGATGATGACATGATAGCCAGCGACAAATACGCTTAAGATATTGAATATGTTTTTAAGCCATTCGAGTTCAATAAACAAAGCACTGATAAATAAGACGACACCTAATCCATATAACAAGTATGGTACTAAACCATGTGAATGACCTTCATGATCATGAGTATGACCTTTATGATCGTTTGTATGAGCTCCATGCTCATGAGTATGACCTTTATGGTCGTGATGATGCCGATGATGTTTTCTCATGGTTTATTCCCTGATATGATCCAGTGCTTGATTGAAGATCAAATGGACATGGTCATCGGATAGTCGATAATACATGGTTTGTCCTTCTCTTCGGCTACTGATCAGTTTGGCCTGTTTTAGATTTTTTAATTGATGAGAAACCGCACTTTGGGTCATATTTAAAATCTTCGCGATGTCATTTACACAGATTTCGTGTTTAGAAATCGCGTATAAAATCTTGATACGGGTAGAATCGGATAAAACCTTAAATAGTTCTACCATACTATCTAATTCATCCGATTGAATCATATTGTGTTTAATGGATTCCATGATGAGTTCATGTCCACAATTTTGATGTTCCATAAGTTACCTCCAATTTTATATGTCTATTTGTTCATATATTCATATTATAGGCCATAATACGTATGGGGTCAAGTAAAACTATTTTAAATTCGACTATACTTCAAAATAAAAAGGGCTTCTATTCAAATGAATAGATTAGCCCTTTTATCCTTTATTTCTTGATGACATCGACAATTTGGTTGAGTTTGCCTTTAACTTCTTTAATGCCTTTGTTGATGTCCTTGTTGAGTTTCGCTGTTGGATTTTCTGAGAAAATCAAAATGGTTTCTTGTCTTGCAGTTCCAATAGCTTCTTTGAAATCCCAGCCATCTTCTTCTTGTTGATGGATGACTTCTTCAATACGAACGGCACGTTCTTGTGCCTTCTTGATGCGTTCTAATACGACAGTTTTGTACATAGTGATTCACTCCTTTTTGTGTTGTACAAGTTTATTTATAGTATTCTTGTTCTGTTTCACGTTCTAAGGTGACGACAAATCGAGTCGTCCAGTATTGCCACATTGTGGTAGCAACGACACGCCAGCCCTCTTTTGCAAGAGCGTTCATCATCGTCTCTGCATCTTTTGGACTGTGTGCTTCAATGACTTTGTATTCTTTCATCTTTATGCCCCTTTTTATTTAGTAGATTTACGGTAAGTATGCTGATCGGTCGTATAACCTAACGATTTTAATAATAAACTGAGTTTAGAAAAACCGTAGTTTTTAGAGTTGAAGTCTGGGAAGGCTTTAACTAAGGAATCTCTGAGTTGTGCGATTACAGCTTGTTTCTTCTTACCTAAGAATTCATCGATGTGTTTTTCAATGAGTTCAAGTGAGGTTAACGTCTTGAATTCGACATAAGAGGTTGTGTCTTTAGTATACGTGGTAAATCCGAGTTTATTCACCAGTTGTAAGAGGTTGGTAGACCCATATTTTCTTGGGTCAAAGTCAGACATTTGATTGACTAAGATATCGCCTAATCTGGATAACAATAAGACTTTGTTCTCACCATTTTCAATGATGATATTTTGAATCGTGGTTTTGATGTCTGGTGCTACTGTGTCTTCTTCATCTTGATCCAAGTATTGGAAGTACTTGAATTCGCTACAAGCCGATTTAAAAGCTTTAGTTGTTTTATGCTCATCACCTACACCAATCACAATCGCACCGAGTTCTTTTAGTTTAATGGCTAAAGGGGTAAAATCAGAATCCGATGTCACAATGAAAAAAGTATCGGCCCGATTTTGGTATTTGATTTCTAGTGCATCTAAAGACATTTCCATGTCAGATCCATTTTTACCGGATGCGTAATTATATTGGTGCATCGGTTTGATGGCGTAATCTTGTGCTTTTTGACGCCACTCTTTTGATATAGCGTTAATATCGCCATAAAACCGTGCAATCACCAATTTCCCGTATTTCGCAATCTCATTCACGATAAAGTCGATGTATTTATAACTGACATTTTCGGAGTCTATCAGTAAGGCTATTTTATAGTCCATAGGGACCTCCCTTAAAATTTATTGAATTGTTAATATAGTTTTATTATATCGGTTTTTCTGATGTATGGAAAGTAAAGATTGTAAAGAAATCCTCAAAAGTTACAAGTCCTATCGAAAATCGAAACCAAATATAAAACACCTTGATTTGGTGTTTTACTTACTTTTAGAATGAGAATTGTGTCATATGCTTTCTGTAAAGGTAAAATCCTACGATGTCTGCTAAGAACCATCCAATCGGAATGCTGAAGAAGATGCTTTCAACACCCAATCCAAAGTATACAAAACTATACGCTAAAACAACTCTGGTTAATAAGGAAATAATGGTCAAGATGATTGAGATCTTAACTTGGGCTAAGCCTCTAAAAAGGGCGTAGAAAATGAATAAGTAACCAATCAAAATATAGAATAAACCCTCTATCCTTAAATAGGTCTTACCCAGTTCAATAACTGCGTTATCGATCGTGAATAACCCAATTAATGGTTTTGAAAAGACTAAGATAAACAGTGTAATGACCCCACAAAATAAGGTTGAGGTTAGAATCGCACTACGAAACCCTTTTTGGATTCGGTCATAGCGTTTCACCCCAAGGTTTTGTGATACATAAATCGAAAACCCATTCGCGAAATCTTGTGCAGGCATATAAGCAAACGCATCGATTCTAACCCCAATCGTGAATGCCGCAATCGCAACCACACCAAAGGAATTCACCAAGCCTTGAACCATTAATATCCCAAAATTCATGATCGATTGTTGAACTGAGGTCAGGATGGAGAGTGAACTCACTTCTTTCAACATTACTTTATCGACTCTAAACTTTATAGGCAAATGCTTGATACGTTTATAGAGGTGAATCAAAATCGGAATAGAGGTTAGAAAGTGTGCTAGAAATGTGTATAAGGCAGGACCTTTTACACCAAGTGGTGTATAAATGACAAAGACAAAGTCAAAAACGACGTTGATTGAGGTTGATACAATCAAATAGTATAAAGGGGTTTTCGAGTCGCCAAACGCTCTTAAAACGGCTGTTGATACTTGATAAATAGCTAGAAAGAATAATCCCGATAAGACGATTAATAAATAATTTCTAGCATAATCAAAGGCACTATCTGGGATTTGAAATAGCTGTAATATGGGATTTATGAATATCGAAGTGATCAGGGTTAACCCTAACGCAATCCCAACAATCAAAATGAACGCAGTTGAAATGGATTTCGCAAGCGCATCTAGTTCCTTCATCGCGTAGTATTTCGCAAATAGCACACTAGACCCCATCGATAACCCTAATAAAATCGACGTGATTAAGACCACAATCGCGGATGACGCGCCTACCGCAGCGAGCGCTTCTTTGCCTAAGTATCTGCCAACGACTAAGGTATCAGATAAGCTATAGATCTGTTGAAAAATATTCCCTAATAAAATAGGTAATGAGAATAATAGTATTTTTTTAGTTGGACTCCCTTGAGTCATGTCTAATGTTTTCAAAAAAATCCCCCTTTAAAAGAAAAAGAAGCCCTTATCTAAAGATAAGCACCACTTTGACTATGATAACACATTGAATTATGAAATGTAAGGGGATAAAGCCTAATTATCGGCTTTTAGGATTGTGGTTTCAAAACAAAATAGCCTAATTCATAGGGGTGAGAAGCTACATAAACAGGTATCCCATCTACTAATTTAAAGATGTATTGGTGTGTCGCGTTCACTAAAAACAATAACCCACCACCATCGTAATTGAGTGCGATGTAAGTTTCCCCATTTTGGGTAAATATAGCATAACGATTAAACATACGATCGTATTTTCCTAATTCTTTTTTAAATGCTTTAAGGGTCTCGGTTTGGTTCATGAATTCATTAATCGTCCACGTTTTATCTAAAACGGTCAGGGTATCATTAAAAATTTCTTGATATAGAGGCATTTCATTAGATGGGTATAAACTAAGGATTGAATCATAATCGACGAAGGTTTGTGTTTGGATATTATAGGCTAGTTTTTTTCTTGTATTGATTAAGTAGTGGTCATAAAGCCTATCAAAGGTTTCACTGGTTTCTATGTTATAGGTATTTGTTTCATAACCGGTGTTTGTGTAACTATATACAGTTAATACTTGATCTTTTATGAAGGCTGCTCTTAGTTGGTCATTGTAGGTTAAAAGATTAGTACCTGTAACTAAAAGGGTATCTAGTACGGTATAGGGGTTCAACTGAACGAGTTCTACTTTAGCTAGGTAACGAATAAGGGCGTGGTTTTGATCGATGAGTTTGAAACTGATGTCTTCTGAATGATCATAATATACCGAATAGATGGTGACTGCTAAGGTATCAATATCAACAACACCACGAACGGATTCTGGAATTTGTTCTTCACGATTTCCACCTAAACCTGTATAAACTTGAAAAAATAGTTTTCTACCAATTACGCGTGTTGTCATCATGGTGATGTGTTCGTTATAAGCTATATTCGCATCATCTAAAGCCGCTTCAATTTTTTCATAGACCATCTGATGTTTATAGTTTTTGCTGATGGCGTATTCCGATACGATTACATAGCCTGATTCTTCCATTTCAATCTTACGGACATCACGGTCAAATCGCTCCATTTGGTTACAACCCGATAATAATAGTGTTAGTAACGTAACTACTATGATTTTTAAGGCTATCGATCTTTTCATAAAAAACCTCCATAAAATATCTTACTTTCTATTATAAGTATAAATGTGGCAAAAGTATGACAGAAAAATAAAGGGGCTGTAATGAAGATTTAACACCCCAATCAAGAAGTCCCCTACCTCTATAGGTGGTGGGATGAATTGATTTATTTTATATTTACAAATCATAATAAATAATGTTATAATAAAGGTGTATTCATACACGTTTCTGCACTCTACTGAAAGCCA
>NZ_JAOEGN010000016.1 GCF_025446935.1 Paracholeplasma vituli
TTGTATGACCATCATGATTCACAATCCTGTGTTTTACGACTATTATTTAAAGAAAAAACAGGAAGGTAAACATCATCGAGTAGCACTCGTTCATTTAGCTAAGAAGTTAGTTCGAATCATTCATCATATAGAAACAAACCAACTCGATTACGATTCAAGTAAACTACAATAGCTTATTATTAAATCTGTGGCGATTAAATAATAATCATCCATAATTGTAAGCATACCTCCATTTTTTTGTTGTTCGGGAGGTTTTTAGTATTTATCTGTAAATATCGCTTGACATTAGATAGTTAGTCACCTCAATCTTTACATCTCTATTATAATGAAATCGATTTCCTTTTACCAGTAAAAAAGGGTTACAAAATCCAACATCCTTAAGAATAGGTGTATTCAAGGTGAAAAACGGGGCACAAATCCGACAAGTGATCACGAGTGAGGCAACCGAGATGGGTGTCCCAAATACCAACAATCCGATGCATAATGAATATAGGAAGCCTTCTTTTGATACTTTATTATCCAAATTTACATATTTGATGCTTGTTCTTGAACTGTTTATCATCCAAATACAGTGTTATAAAACAAAAACATGTGAATAAGCGTTCGCTTACTCACATGGTGGTGTTTAGACCGTTTATTTACCTAACTATTTTTTAGGTGCTGGTTTTGCTGTTGAAGGTTTAGCTGGTTGAGCTGCTTGTGGTTTAACTGGTTGAGCTGCTGGTTTAGCTGCTTGTGGTGCTGGTTTCTTAGCTTGCATGTGTGGTCCCCCCCTTTCGTTTTAAAGTCGTTCATATTCGTCAAACGGCCCCGGTTTTGTTTGACAATCGCACCGATCAGAATCATCACCATAACGATGAAAATTTTGTTAATTGTCATTTAAAATGGGTTGCCTTTGGTTATCATTTGAGATTCTAGCCACATTATACTCCAACGGCTTAAAATGTAAAGAAAAAAACTTCACTTTTAGTTACTTTTTGAACGAAATTAGAAAAATCGAATTCGAGACCACATTTTTTGAATAAAGACCCTTTTCAGGATCTATTTTCATAGGTCAAAAGATGTGTTTTTGCTTGGTCGATTAGGAATGCTCCAAATGGGGCTGTCACCAAAATGGCAATCACTGCGATACCTAGTATCTCTACCCCGTGAGATAGACCTAAAGCCAATGGGATTGCACCAATGGAGGCTTGAACCGTTGCTTTTGGGATATACGATAAAGCCATAAAATGCTTTTCTTTAATCGTAATATTCGATTTTGACGTACTGATGTAAACCCCTAGTAATCTGAATACTAAAACAAAACCAATTAAACTGAGTCCAGGAACAATAATTTTAGGGATAATTGTAATATCCAATAGTGCTCCAATTAGGATAAATAATAACATTTCCATGAATACCCAGATTTTCTCGTACTTTTTCACTAGGCGATTTGCTAACACCGGATATACTTGATGTATGGTTAAAGCCATCGAAACAACAGCAATTAAGCCAGAGTAATGATAATTTTCTAATGCGTATAAAACTAAAGACAAACCGATGATAATGAGTACTTTGATAGTATCTCTCATATGATACTTTTGAAATAAGATCACTAAGACTTTACCTAATAGAAAACCATACAAAGCCCCAAGCAAAATTTCTATAGGTAACCAAGCAACAACTCTAAAATCAAAACTATTGGTTTGTTTTAAGGCTAATCCCACGGTAAATAATAAAATGACATAAATATCATCTGCAGAGGCTCCAGCCATAATCATTTGAGGTATACCTCTTTTGGTTCCTAAGTGTGATTCAATTAACTGAATCATACGTGGTACAATGACAGCGGGTGAAACCGCCGCTAGAATGGTTCCTAATATAAATCCATCCATCCAACTCCAACCAAACACATACTGAGTAAATAATAAGGTCCCAAGGATCTCAAAGGTTGCTGGAACAAAGGTTAAAAACAAGGCTGTTTTTCCTTGTTTCAATAGTTTTTGAATATCTAAAGATAGACCTGCTCTTAATAAAATGATTAAGAGCGATATGGTTCTTAAATCTTTAGATATCCCCATTAGACTATCATCCATTAAATCAAGTATATAAGGTCCTAACAAAATACCAGTTAAGATGAATCCAACCAAACTGGGTAGATTCATTTTTTTACAAAGCCAAGCGAACGACAACCCCATCAATAGGGCTAAACCTAGGGATAATAACATAGAACCTCCAAAAAGAAAGACTCCTACAACAAAAATGTTGTAGAAGTCATCAGCTAACGCGGTTTAAGTCATAGACTAAGGGAGCACTTCATTCCCGTTATAAAAATTTTATTTCTTCGGATTTTTGAGTAAGACTCTCGCATAACCACCGGATCCATAACGGACACAGGTAGAAACACGACTGAGGGTCGTTGAACTGATGTGGGTTTCCTGAATGATTTGCTCATAGGTTTTCCCTTGTAGTAAGAGTTGTGCAGCCTGTAAACGCTGTGCCATCGATTCAACTTCTTTGATGGTACACAAATCTTCAAAAAACGCATACACCTCTTCAAGTGTTTCGAGTTTTAGGATATTTTGAAATAAAACATCATTTATAGGGCTCTTCAGTTTCGACACGACTAGGACCTCACTTCAGAAAATCATCAAATATGCCATCTAAATTATCGATGTTTTGAATGTTTTCACTGAAAATGATACTCGAATTTTTCATAAAAAGCAACCTTGATGACACCATTTTCGCAAATCGTAAGTCGTGGGTCACAATTAGGATACCGATATTGTCTGCCTTGAGTTTTAAAATGATCTCAACTAAATCGTCGATTGACTTTACATCAAGAGCGGAAGTGGGTTCATCAAATAATAAGATTTCTGGCTGGGTTGCGAGGGCTCTCGCAATCGCAATACGTTGTTTTTGACCCCCAGATAATGTAATTGGATAACTGTCTTTCTTATCCAAAAGTCCTACCAATTTTAAAAGTCTGTCGGTTTCATTTGATAATTCATTTTTATCTTTCTTATAGACCAATCTAGGCGCCAGTTCGAGATTTTCTTTGACAGTCATGTGATCAAATAAGGCAAAATCTTGGAAGATAAATCCCATTTTTTGATATAGGAACTGTTTACGCTTCTTCTCTAACCCTTGAATCGATTCTCCTAAGATTAGGATGTCGCCACTACTACTAGATTCTAAGTTCGCAATCAGTTTTAGTAACGTACTTTTACCAGATCCAGAAGGTCCGATGATACTCAAAACGTCCCCACGGTCTAGGGTAAAACTCACATCGCTCACAGCTTGAACTTGTTTATAGGATTTAAATAAAGATTTGACTTCTAGTAACATTTAGTTCACCCCATAAGCAACAAGACGTTTTTTCTCGATGATTTTAAATAAATTGACAATAACATAAGTGAAGGCTAAATATAATACCACAGCAATAAAGTATGCTTCAACACGGAAGTCTTGGCTGACGGTCTCACGGGTATTTCTTAAAATATCGGAGATTGCGACCGCACTCACAAGTGCTGTATCTTTAACCAATGTAATCATTTCATTCGCGATTGAAGGTAATGTTTTGTGAATTGTTTGCGGTAAAATCACATAACGATACATTTGATATCGATTTAAGTTAAGTGCTTTAGAGGCGTCATATTGTGTTTTAGGTATAGCATTCATGCCCCCTCTAAAAATTTCAATGAAATAGGCTGTGTAATTGAGGATAAAAGTCAAAACTGCCCCAACCATTTCATCAAATAAGAAGAAACTACCAAAGAGGATTGGTAAGCCATATACAACAAAGAACAGTTGTAATAATAATGGGGTCCCCCTGACAACCAAAGTATATAAATCAATGATTCGATTAATAAAAGAGATATTGAGTTTTCGAATGACTGCTAGGGACAAGCCGAGAGGTATCGACAATAGCGTCATAGAAAAGACTAAAAGGGTTGTCTTAGACCCTTCTAGTAAGTATTGAAAAACCTCTAATAAGTATGCCATCACCCACGAATAAATAAGTTCACACCAAAGTACTTAATCGAAATCGGTTGAATCAATTGTTTTTCATAAAGTTCATCTAAAATCGCATCCACACGGTCACGAAGGGCTTCATCTTCTAAACGGAACCCAATGCCATATTGTTCACTACCGATGATTGCAGAACCAATTTGATATTGATTATTGTTTTTCATGACCACATAACGCGCATAGATTTCATCTACAATCACCGCGTCCACAAATCCAGCATTCATTGCGAGAATCGCTTCTGAGGATGTATTATACTTCTTCATTTCTTTAACACTACCAGTGATAACTGTATTTTTCGATACAGAGATATCTGCAGACGAACTATTTTCAACCCCAATGTTTTTATTAGCGAGATCTTCAATTGTATTCAAGTTAGAACCTGTTTTTGAAATGATAATCAAATTGTTATCAAAATACGGTTTCGAGAAGGTCATTTCGAGTTTACGTTCATCGGTAATCGTTAAGCCATTCCAAATCGCATCAATGCGTTTGGACTTAAGTTCAACCACTTTCGCATCCCAGTCAATGTAGCGCAATTCTAATTTAACGCCTATACGTTCGAACACCAGTTTCGCAATCTCGATATCAAACCCTGTGGGTTCGCCATCTTCTAAAAATCCCATTGGTGGAAAATCGGTGTAGCCTAATACGAATGTACCCTTATCTTCTATGTATTCTAAATCTGTCTTGGTATTTTGACAAGCAGCTAAGAGTGCTGTACTCACAAGGAGCATTAATAAAACAAACCATTTTTTCATGTATAAAACCCTTCCTTTATCTGTTATGGTTCTCATTATACTTTATCACTACATCGTGGTAAAGTATAAAACTAGTGAAAACGTATTCGCATTTTTATTAGTATATATACTAAAGTTCACACCGTTTAGCGACATTTTTTTTGAACTATTTCACTAACAAGGCTATAATACGATTAAGAGGTGATTGAGATGCTACAATATGCTTGTGAATTAAGTGTCTTAAAAGAAGCTTTGAAATTGCGTATTATGATTGATCAAGAGGCAATACTATTTTTATATCAAAATGGTACCGTATATGCCATCAAAGACCGTTGTCCACATTTGGGTGTTTCATTAGTACAAGGTAAGTATGACCCTGAAGGAGGCACAGTTACCTGTAGAGGACATGGTGCTAAAATCAATATAAAAACCGGTACTATTGAAGAGAAAGCCCATTTTGCATTCTTTAAACTACCCACCAAAAGTACGACTACATACACTACTAAAATCGTAGATAATCAAGTATTTATCGAAAAATAAAAGGCCGATTGGCCTTTTCATTTGAACAATTTAAGGTATTCACCATATCCAGCCGCCTCTAGTTCTTCAAGCGGGATAAACTTAAGTGAAGCTGAGTTTATGCAATAACGTAAGCCACCCAAAGCTCTCGGACCATCATCAAATACGTGTCCTAAATGACTGTCAGCTTCTTTACTACGAATTTCAATTCGAAACATCCGATGACTATAATCCTTCTTTTCAACTACTAAGTCTGGATTAATTGGTTTCGAAAAACTTGGCCAACCACAGCCTGAATCAAACTTATCTTTGGATGTAAATAGAGGGGTTCCATCGACGATATCGACATATAATCCTTCTTTTTTATTATCATGGTATTCATTTTGAAAGGCAGGTTCCGTACCGTTTTGTTGAGTCACACGAAATTGTAAGGGCGATAAATGGGATAAATCTTTGGTTTTCATAAATAAACCTCCATTGGTATTTGATTCTATTTTATCAAACCAATTTCATTCCTCAAAATGAGGTGCAACCCCAATTGGCCAAACAATTTGATTGTCTTTGATCACTAATGGAATTTGCCACAAAATCGCAGAGGGGTTGATTGGACCATAAATATGTGGGTAAAATAACTGATTGTTGTTTTTATCTTCATATTGACAAGGACTTTCTAATTTCGACTCATCGATACCAATCAAAAAGAGGTCCCCACGACCGATGAACTTATGTAAAATACGATCAAAAAGATCTATTGTCGATGCGTGAATAAATGGACCTTTTTTTAATAATGAAGTTCCGATGGGGCTTTCATTCAATTCGGATTGGGTGAGCGTGACTAAGATCATTGTTTTCTCCTAAAAAAAGAAATAATGCGCATTTCTGTCATTATTTCTCGAATAATTATTTCTTTTCTAATTTACAGGTGTTGATACCAAAAAGGGAATATAGTCCACAAAAGCTAAACAAAGCAGTTAGACTTAAAACAACTGCGAATACGAAGAGTACGACCGATAATGCGGCCAATGTATTCCACAATAGAATCCCAACGATGACTAAAACTGCTGCGATGCCATATCGAACCAATTTGTCAATAGAGCCCACATTTTTTTGTAGTTTCATAATGACCTCCTCCTTGGCTTTATTCTATGACGAATACATTTAATAACAAATTAGATTGCTTATAAATCCATAATTTGATAGCCAGCTGCTTTTTCTAAACGGTTCATCAAAGCATAACCGAGTTCATCCTTGTTCAAATAGTGAATGTAGATGTATTCAACTTGGTCCTTATCCATGTCTCTTAAGGCTGAGAACAAGTTATGAGCCATTTCTAATGGGTTTTCCTTAGACCCTAAAGCACGAACAGGGACAGTAAATAAGTGTTTATATTCAGTTTCACAAATGATTGCTACTGTATGACCTTGATGACGTTTTAGTTGTTCATGAACATAGTTAACCATCGCTTCAATCGGTCCTCTAATCAATAAGACGTCTCCTTTGGGCTTGTAATGCGTATATTTCATCCCAGGTGATTTGACTTTACCAGTTGGCTTTGTATCAGAAGCATCTAAAACAGGGTGTTTTAAAACCATTTCAATCATTTTTTTAGTGACAAATCCAGGTCTTAAAATGGTTGGAATATCTGATGTCATATCGATGACTGTGGATTCAAGTCCGATTTCAGATGGGCCCCCGTCAATAATGATATCGACACGGCCATTGAAATCGTCGTAGACATGTTCAAATAAGGTTGAACTGGGTTTACCAGATAGGTTTGCAGAAGGTGCTGCAATGGGAACCCCGGCTATTCTAATGAGTGTTTGGGCAATTTCATTCTTTGGAAAACGAATCGCGACTGTATTTAGTCCCCCTGTGGTTTCAAAAGGTACAGATTCATTTTTTTCGAATACCATGGTTAACGGTCCTGGCCAAAACGCATCCATCAGTTTTTCTGCTTCAAGATTCACAAATCGTACATAACGGTACACGTCGTTTCGGTCACCGATATGTAAAATGAGTGGGTTATCTGACGGTCTACCTTTTGCTTGATAGATTCTTTTTGAAGCTTCTGGATTTAAACCATTCGCACCAATGCCATATACAGTTTCTGTTGGAAATATGATGAGGTTACCCTCTTCGATGGTTTCTTTAACTTTAGTTTGATTCTCTCTGTTTAATAGGTCAAAAGCTGACCAACAAAGGGTAGTTTTCATGTGATGCACTTCACTTTCACGGGTATTATATCAAAAAGCATGCTGTTTGTCTTTAGAATATCCGATTGGATCAAAAATAAAGAGACCGTTTGGGTCTCTTACTTACGGGTTTTCGCGAACACTTCATATTCTAGAATGAAATTTTGAACGCGGGTTTTAATCTCATCTCGAATTCGGATTAGATCTGGCAAAATGGTGTCATAATCGCCTTTGAGTGCTGAAGGGTCTGAGATATTCCAATGGAAAGTTTTGAGCACACCAGGAAAAATCGGACATCTTTGACCACTTGCTTCATCACAAACCGTAACAACATAGGTATATCTGGTGCCTTTTTTTAGCATGTCAAATGTGGATTTGGTTCGATTCATGCTGATGTCAATCCCATCTTGTGCCATCACTTTAACTACATTCGGATTGAGTTTACCAGGTTCTAGCCCAGCACTTTCCGCATGGAATAAGCCTTTCCCCAGTGTGTTTAAATAGGCTTCAGCCATTTGGCTTCTCGCTGAGTTGTGAATACAAACAAACAGAACGTCAATCATGGTTTCCCCTCTTCTTGTCTTAATACCTTAATTATACACAATATAGCGAAATGTTGATTTCTCTACACTTTCATTTTACATACTTATTACAATTCAATGTAGCCTCTAAAACCACGGTCTTTATAGTAAGAATCCGCACCATTATGATAGAACCAAGTTTGTTTGTAGCGTTTATCTCCAAATAGGGCTCCTCCTAAATCACGAATCGCTTCTGGGGTTAGTAACCAGGATGAGGTTTTAGTATCAAAATCACCTAAGGATTGAAGGATAACATACATTTCATCCGTTAACATCTTTATGCCCATTTGACTAGCCATATTCATAGCAGAGTTTTCAGGTTTAAACTGCTTTCTCGCATCCAATGCTTTTTGATCATAGCATAAACTACGTCTACCTGAAGGCGACTCTTTTGAAAAGTCGACAACAAACATGGTTGAATTGATTGAAAGTATATCGGGTTCTCCGCCTGTGAGTTCCATTTGATCAATGGACCATAATAAAGCATCCTTAGAAATAAGTTTTTTCAAAACGTCTTCCCAAGTTATATCTGGATGACGTTTGAGATTTTGTTTAAATCGATTTTTAAGGATTTCAAGTAAAACTTCTTTACGTTCTTTCGTTATCTGTTTCAATTTATCACATCCTTTATAGGGTTATTATAATCGATTTTATTGTATTCTTCATTTAAGATGACTCAAAAAAAACGCCGATATGCATCGGCATTTTCTTATTTTTGACTTAAGATATGCTTGAACAGTCTTTTAAGGTCATCTTCTTCTAAAAACGGATATAAACCATCGAGTGTTTTCTCATTGAGACTGCCTTCAATATATGCATCCACAACGAAGGATAGATCTGAATCATCCACAAATGGTGCAATCATCATTGGGTTTAAATTGGGATACTGTCCGCTTAATGCCTTTTTAAACAATAATCCAGCGTCTTCTTCTTCGACAAACGGGAGAATCGCTGCGATGTCGAGACCTTCGAGTTCACCTTCATCGAGAATTTTTTGGACGAGTTCATGAATGGTTTCTTCATCCATAAACGGTAACATTTGAATTAAACGATGGCGTTTAGATCTAAATCTTGGGGGTTCTTCTTGAGTGAGGCTTTCCATAAACGCCTCTTTTTCATGTTCTTCAGTGAAGAGCAATGACTCTTTATCCGGGTATTTTCTCGCTTCATCTGTACTAATTTGGACATGGATTTCTTGTCCATTAACAATCATTTTCTTTAAAATCATGGTTTTCTGCCTCCTTTAGGTAGGGAATTAAATACATATTTTACTTCGCTTGTGGTCAGTTTTACGCGTAATTGTGATAGATTACAGGTGATTTTGTGTTCCTTGATCGCTTTCAATATTTGAAGACGTTCGATAGGTGAAAATAAATAGAGGGTATCCGGAATATTTATCTCTACTGCACCTTTACAAATTTGGTTAACGACATAATCACGACTGTGGTTTAAAAAGAGATTCGATTCTTCTATTTTTGAGGTTTCATTTAAACACAGTAAATCTTCAACAGGCACCTTAAATAGTTGACAAAGCGATACGATACCCTCGATTGAGGGTAAGCTGAGTCCGGTTTCCCATTTCGACAAAGCTTGTCTTGTCACATTCAAGCGATTGGCCAAATCATCTTGTGTGAGTGCTAAGTCTTTTCGATACGACGCAATTTTGGACCCAACTTTATTCGGATCAATCATAACTTTACCTCCTACACTTTCATTTTATCGGGTATTTAAACGTTTGTCACGCAACAGATAGTTGCAGTTGATGATAACAAAATCCTTATAGATAAACCGGATGGCATTTGTAGCTTGTAAGCGCGCTTTCAACCATAAAATTATGGAGCTTTTAGAAACACATATACTATCATTCGGTTTGGTATACAATAATTTGCATGATGTACGGTTTAAAATCTAATCATGACCTATAAAACGATTATCGTACACCTTTAAATACATGCTATAATTATTGAGATACATTACGTGAAATCCTGATATAAAGGTCACCTCTAGCGTGCTGAGGAAATTTATATAATTATTAAAGTTCTAACTAAAGAGGAAGCTCAAACACTGTTAGTTAAATACCATATGATCAATACCAACGATCACTTTAAAGGGTAAAGAAGGGATTCTTAAAGTGATGGAACGTCTCAATTCGATTCAACAAGACCCTTTGGATGTTGTTGGGAAAAACGTCGATTTAGTCATGCAGTCAAGAGTTATTGATTATCAAAGACAGAGTTTGGAACCCTTACTCTATCAAGACCGGCTATTAATTGATGGTTGGGATAAAATGATGGCAGTCTACTTAACAAAAGACTTCCCTAAATTAGAAGAGGTTAGATTAACGGTTGCTCAAGACCATAAACATGTTCTTGCCTACCGAAATCAATTAGTGGCATTGGACATTTTAGATGAGGTGTTTGTTTCTCTAAAAGATGTCCTATCTCGGTTTGAGTTTTATCTTAAACTCACTAATAAAGACACGCAAGGATTCTTTGATAAATCTGTACTGTCCGCTCATAAATTGATTAAAAATACCGATACAAGTGTATAATTTAACATTTTCATAAAACAAAAAAAAGAAGCATTTACCCCATTTTAGGGCTTGAATGCTTCTTATTTTTTTTGAAGCTTTTGTTAAGCTGTTTTTAGTGTAAGCAACACGACGTTTTCGATGTGGTAAGTCTGTGAGAACATGTCAACGGGCTGGATATCACCGATTTGATAAGATCGAGATAGTTGTTTTAAATCTCGAACTAAGGTTTCAGGGTCACAAGAGATGTAAACCATCTTCTTTGGTCTTAAGACTTGAATGGCTTTCACGAACTCTAAATCTAAGCCCGATCTTGGTGGGTCTACAATCACTGCGTCTAGTTTCATTTTTTGTTCAACTAGATGAAGCATGTAGTCTTTCGCATCCATCGCGACAAACTCAATGTTTTTAACACCATTGATTTCAGCATTTTTTACTGCGTTTCTAACAGATTCCTTATTGATTTCTACCGACATTACTGTTTTGACGTGATCACTCAACATCATCCCGATGGTTCCGATACCGGCATAAGCATCTAAAACCACATCATTTTTATTTGGTTTTAACACCTTCAAGACTTGGTTATATAAGACTTCTGTTTGGTGAGCATTCACTTGATAAAAAGTCTTAGGACCAATGATAAAGCGCTTGCCCATGAGGATATCTTCAATATACCCTTTACCGGTAATGACTTTTGATACTTCTCCAAGTACAATGGATGTTTTACGGTCATTGATGTTATGCACAATTGAAGTAATATCTGGGTGTGCAATCATGAGGTCTTTAACTAGGTTATTACGACCAGGGAAGATTTGTGAAGGGGTGATGATGACTACTAAGATTTGTTTGGTTTCGATACTTCTTTTAACCATGACATGACGGATGATTCCGGTTCTTTTGTCTTCATCGTAAGGTGTTATTTTGTGTTTTTTCATTAACACTTTAAATGTATTGATGATTTGATTAGCCACTTTGTCTTGAATATCACAATCATTGATATTGACGACTTTATGGGTATTTTCTTCATACAGTCCCGCAACAATCTTACCTTTGTGTTCCCTAAAGGTCATTTGGATTTTGTTGCGGTAATTAAATGGTTCTTTTGAACCAATTGGGTCTAATACATTCGTTTCTAATTGATACTTTGAACACAACTCAACGATTTGTTGTTGTTTGAGTTTGAGTTGGTCTGTGTAACTCATGTGCATGAGTTGACAACCGCCACAAGTATCAAATTTTGGGCAGCGTACCGAAACACGGTTTGGGCTATCAGTTAGGCGTTTGACAACGGTCAAACCTTGAGTCGTATGATCAACTTGGACTTTTTCACCTACGAGTAAGTTAGGTAGGGTAAATACTTGATTGTCTAACTCAACTACCGCGTAGCCTTGGGTATTAATTTGTTTGATTTCGATGGTTTTCATAGGGTTCCTTTAAAGTTGAAGGATTTTCTCAATTTCAACTTTGATTTTATCTTGCTGGGTATCTTTAAAATAAGATATGTCCAATGTTTTTAAATGATTCTTAATGGTTTGTTTCATATAGGGTTTGTAACGAATCCAAGTTTGACAACTATCGATGACTTCAATGATGGTTGTAAAATAGGGTAAGTTCAGTAATTCGAAATACTCATTGAGGTAGCCATCGTACTTATTCTTGGAGTCATATTTCAGACTTTTGGATAATAGCTGTATACCAAACGAGATATAGTTTCGTTTAGGGTGTCTCAACAAGAAGAGATAATCGATATCGGCAATTTCATTTTCTTCCAATAAATCCATCAATTTCAAGAACGCTTGTTCGCTATATTCTGGGTTTTTATCATCCAAAGCTTCGATTAAAGCTTTGGAATTAAACACGCGGTAACGCATGATGATTTCATCACAGATATCCTTTACGGCTTCAATGGCCTCTCGACTGGTGCGGTCAACTTTGATGGAAGTCACACCAAAAATGGCGTTTTTGAGTCGCCCTTTTGCATGTTGGATGCTTTCGTTATCGGTGGTATATAAACCCAAATAAGTCGCTGTGATGTCAAAAGCAATCACAACATCGTTCGTGATTTTAAACGCCGGTAAAGAATACTGAATGACCGGTTTTAATTGAGTTCGTTTTTCAACGTGAGCGAGAAGTTCATCCAAAATCAACTTTTGATCAATCGATAAGTCTTCTGTGTATTCTTCCATAATAACTCCTAAAAAGTAACGATATTTTTAAGGGGTTTGTTCTCGATAAAGCGTTTGAGATTTTCTTCAATTAAATCGTATAAACGCGACATCATATAAGGGCTTGATGGCGCATTATGGGGTGTAATAAATACGTTATCCATTTTCCATAGAGGGGATTCTTTTGGTAGAGGTTCTGGGGTCATGACATCCAATCCAGCCCCGCGAATTTGACCATTTTGTAAAGCTTCTATAAGCGCGTCTTGATCAACCACTTCACCACGTCCTACGTTAATTAATACCGCATCTTTTTTCATCCAAGACAGTTTTTCTTGATCAATCAACCGATTGGTATATTCATTGAGTGGGAGTGTTATGACAATATAATCACTTTTTTGTAAAACTGTTTTTAATCCTGAGTCGCCGAAATAGGTCTCATCAAACATCGGATTGGGTAAATCGGATTTGCGATAACTGATGACTTTAGCCCCAAATGCTTTTAAGCGAACCGCCGCAGCACTGGCGAGTGAACCAGAACCCAAGAATCCTACGGTTGACCCATAAATTTCAGGTTCAAAACGGTGTGGTTTCCAAATCGCTTCATCCATTTGACGGATATACTTCTTCACATTACGGTTTAATACTAAGATTTTAGTAATGATATCTTCAGCAATCGTAATGGCGTAGACATCTTTCGCATTAGCGAATTGGATACCTTTATCTTTAATCGCTTGAATATCCACTTGGTTATATCCGACCATAAGGGATTGAGCGAAACGAAGGCGTGGTAAAATAGATAAATTCGCTTTGTTCATAAATGCAGGATACATAATCACTGCTTCGATATTGGGATCGATTTGATCTGTAAACAGGATTTTTGGAAAAGTCGATTTAAGCTTTTCGATGTATAAATTGTCTAATACTTTTGGTTGAATAAATACCTTCATGCAATTCACCTACTTTTTAAGTTTAACAAGTAAGAAGATTAGGGCTGCTGGCCAAAATACAATCGCGAGAACGACTAAGATAATGATATCTTGTTCGCTTAATTGATTATTCTTTTTAGCCTCAGATTGAGAATTATTCGGATTGGATTCTAACGTTTCTGTTTTAGTTTCCGTATCAAAGGTTGAAACGCGGGTTTTGTGTCCACAAAATGGACAGGTGTCTTGATCGTCATAATACGTATTTTGACATTCACTACATTTGATTTGCTTAATTTCTCTCATTGATTTATCCTCTATCATTCTATTATAATCTAAGTGTAAGTATACCATACTCAGGGTCAAAAGACCATGTATGAATGGATATTTTTTATTAAAAAAAGGAGATTTTTAACATGAAGATTGGATTTATAGGTATCGGAATCATGGGTTTACCCATGGTACGTCATTTAAAGAAAACTGGGTATCCAATTTCAATTTATAACCGGACTTTCGATAAAATTAAGCATTTAAGTGAAGAATTTGAAGTTACTAATAGTCTTGAGGAATTGGTCAAAGATAAAGACATTGTCTTCAGTATCGTAGGTTATCCATCCGAAGTCGAAAGTGTGCTTTTTGAAAGCTTTAAATACGCCAAGAAGAAGGCAATTTTCATTGACATGACAACTTCTTCTCCAAAACTGGCCAGTAGATTAGCGAGGGAGGCAGATACATTAGGATTAACCTTACTAGACGCCCCTGTAACTGGTGGCGATATTGGTGCAATCAACGGTACATTATCGATGATGGTTGGTGGCGATGAAAAGGCTTATCAAAGCGTTAAACCGTTACTTGAAACCATGACTAAAAAAATCACTTATATGGGTTCTGCTGGGTCTGGTCAATACGCAAAACTGGCCAACCAAATTTGTATCGCAGGCAACCTAATGGGAATTGCTGAAGCACTCTCATTCGCAAACGATCATCACTTAGATTTAGATTCGATGTTACAAGTTATATCTGCTGGTTCTGCTGCTTCGTGGCAAGCCATCAATAACGGCCCTAAGATGATACATAAAGACTACAAACCAGGTTTCTATGTGAAGCACTTCTTAAAAGATTTAAGTCTTGCTTTAGAAGAGATGGTTACACCTCTACCGTTATTAAAACAGGCTCAACAAATCTATACTTACCTTAGTGAATCCCACTTAGACTCGGGAACTCAAGCTATCATTGAATATTATCTGATGAAACAATAAAGCACACCGACCAGTGTGCTTTTATCCTTCAGTGTAGAGTTCAATTTTGTCTTTACCATAAATCTTGGACTTATAAAGTGCAATGTCTGCGTTATCAATTAACTTCATATAAGTAATTTGAGATAAATCGGTTAAGTAACATAGACCAATTGAAATCGTCAGTTTACGATTGGTATATTTATTCCATATGTTCAGATTATCGAGGTTTAACTTAATATTATCTAGTTTTCTACGGATGACTTCGATAGTTTGACCTGAGAAGACACCGATAAATTCTTCACCACCGAAACGGGCGAAAAAGGTGTCACGATCCACTTGTGTTTGAATGAGTGTAGCCAATTTTTCTAGAATACTGTCCCCCTCCAAATGCCCATGATTATCATTAAAAAGTTTAAAGTCATCCACATCGAATAAAGCGATGCCCAGTGGAATGTTATTTTCTTTATTAAACTTAAACAAAGCTTCAATATGGAGGTTAAATGCTCTTCGATTTGGTAGTTTGGTCAGTTCATCGAGATGGCTATAAGCGACAAATAATTCTTTCATATATAGTTCACGACGACGAAGTTTTAGTACCATTATATTGACTGGTATTCCAATTAATAATCCCGTGACGATTAGGAACACATCCATTTGAAAAAGATAAAATGAACGGTCATGATATAAGAAGCTAATTACTAAAAAGAGCGTTGCAGAACCAACTTGATAAAGAATCAAGTCTCTTTCCTTTAATATAAATAATATTGGATAAAGTACCATGAATAGATTGAAAAAAACTGGTGGTATATCCCTTAAAATGAAGGTATTGATGAAAATCAACCCTAATGACATGCCAATAAGGAATGTTAAGATTAAATGATATACGTGTTTAGGTTTAATACGATTCGTTTTAATCATACGATCTGTGCTGTAAGTGAACACAATCAATAGACAATAAATGTAGACTAATCCAACATACAAAAAGTAATTTTCACCGAAAATTGTTAAACCAATAATGGTAAAAATACCGCAAATAAAAAGCGATACCAGTGACACCATTCTTAAGTTTTCGAGCGAATCTTTAGCGAGTTGTTGAGCATTTTTGCTCATATAGCTTGCTTTAATTTCGTCTTGTAGGGATTTGTTCAAATCATTTCCCCCTTTTAAGTGTGCAAAATGATTTTATCATATTTCTGAGATTTTTTCTTAAGAAAAAAAGAAAAAGTCTAGAAAGACTTCTTCATGTTTCTTTTATCGATATACATATCCTTATCTAACTGATTCATAAACTTATCGAATTGATCATACGAACCAAAGAACCGCCCATACCCAAAAGCTAAGCTCAAGGGAAATTCTAGAGTTTTCTCTTGATTGATAGCATCCAATTTGGCTTTAATACTTGTCACATAAACTTTCATGTCAATCGAGTGTTTCACAGACATAAATGCGATGAATTCATCTCCACCTAGTCGAGCAACAATGGCATCACTAGGCAATTCTTCTTTGACAATACTCACAACTGTTTTTAGTGCTATGTCACCAGCATGGTGTCCATAATTGTCATTGATGGCCTTTAAATCATTCAAATCGAAATATAGGACATCCGCTGGTTCAGTATTTCGCTGTTTAAACAAGCGATTAATGTGTAAGAAAAATGTTTCACGAGTCCAAGCGTGGGTAAGATGATCTAAGTGGATGACGCGTTGCTGAAGGAATAAATAGAGTAAGATGAGGGCACAGCCAACACTTGGCCATATTGTAAGTATCCCATAGTATGCTGCTTGAATGATGCCTCCAAAAATCGGTAAGGCCGTTGAAACCATGAGGATGATGAGATTTTGTTTACTGATGGTTTTCCAATTTTGAACCACTGTACCAACAGACATTAATACATAAAAATAGATCGATATGGTTACCAATAAATAACCTGATTGACGGGTATAGAGCCCATTTTCTATCGAAAAGATGAATTTTGTCCATGGGTTAGATAAAACAAGTATTATGTTGAGTAACTGTGGAAGAAAAATAAACACATGTCTTAGACTATTCTTTTTGAATGTTGGTGCAAACATAGATCGAATCAGGTAAAACCACAATAGAGTGATGATGGGGCCTACTAAGAACAACAGTGTATTTAGTACCATCGATAAACTTACTGTAAAGGCATCATTTTTTCCATCAATGATAATCGTATATGCTTCTACGATGAGTACAAAAATGATAATCCACGCAGTGATTAAGTAAGCTTTAGATACGGTATCTTTTTGATTCAAACGAAAATGTGCGATGATCGATATCAATAACAATAGAAAAGCAGTCATGAAACTAACGTCTGTTTGATAGTAGAGTTGCATCCAATCGCCTCCTTAAATTTTATTCTATAATTTACATTGGCTTTTTCGAATTTCACGAATTAACCACCAAAAACCCACAAATAAAAGGGCTAATGATATGAGTTTATAAGGTAGTCCTGCTAACGGTAAAACCGCAACAGAAAAGGTAATTCCAATAACGGTGAAAAATGCGATAACACAGGAAGTACAGCCATAGGTTAAGACACCAAATAGGACTGAAATCATGGTCATGAAGGTGCCTTTTCCTTCTTTTTTGGTAAGGTCAACCAGTGCACTTGATAAATTGAACATGAGTGCGGATAAAATTGCCATGACGATATTGAGTATGATGTTCACTGCCACTAGTCCATTGCCATAGGTATCAGACATTTTAGTGTAACCACCATTTAGATTATCCAGTAAAAAATAAATAACGAGGAAAAATCCACTGTAGATGATCAACGATGAAACATATTTGATGCTTTTTTGTTTTTGTAGTACAAGACTTAACATGCGATAATACTCCTTTAGTATGATGTAGCTATATTATACCAAACAATACAAAGTGCCGGTAAATACTTGCATACTTAAGCATTTATTACAAGAACTCAATCATATGATTAATCTCATCTGACATCGCTTTATTGACTTCAAAATGAGTTTCTAAGAATAAGAGAGCTGCTTTTGCTGAGGCTTTATTTTGATTGTAACCTTGTTTGATCTCAGATAGTATCGATGCAGCTTCCAGGATTCTAAATTCAATACGTCGTTCAAATACGAAAGGGTCGGTTAAAATCACGTGATCTTTGTATACACGAGGTAACAGCTCTGCAATTAAGCTTGCTGCATAAACCTGAATGAAACTAAAAGCACTCGCTTTTTCACCCCTTAAATCGCGTTTAAGCCCAATATAGAGATTACTCAATGCTTCATTAACCAAATATTCTATGCTTCTGTATTTAGGAGACGGTACATTTTTAGGAATGATCCAAGACAAATCAAAATCACGATGCTTATAAATGACTTGTCCAGTCGTAAATGAAATGCTTGGGAGTTCTTCTTTTTCAAATACTGCGAATTCAGCAAATACGCCAGATTTAAACAAAACTTTGTAGCCATCTTCAGTATTCTTGAATATGAAAACAATCGGTTCAATGGTTAACCATTCTAGATGATCGATGTAGTGTTGTTTTAACCCTGTTTCCACAATTAAGAAAAAATCCATATCGGAATAGTCATCAACACGTGTGGTTTCCGACATACTACCCAGTCCTAATAAACACAACACATTTGGATCTTTCTTTAATGCATCTCCGAGTTTATGAATTTGATCATACGCTTTGGACATCCTATCACACCCTTTCTTACTATTATACAGATTTGATATGCATATATCATCTTTATTGTAAAATTTTGACACTTGATTTTTACTTTCATCCTTCGTATAATGGTGTTAATTCGATGATTGAGATGAGTAATTTGGGTAAACGTATTTAGCGAGTGCATGGTGGTGAAAGATGCATATACTTAATAACCAAATGAATGGCCTCAGGAGAAGCTAGGGGAAATTAAAGTATCCGATGCCGTAGCCTACGTTATCAGGCAAAAATATTAAAGTCTTCAATGATGGCGTATTTTGTAATAAGAGGAAAATAATTCCTAAATTTGGGTGGTACCACGAGCATTTCGTCCCAAGCGAACGCGTGCTCTTTTTTTATACCCAAAAATACAAATACTCTTAGACTTTAAGGAAAGGTCAAAGATGGAGTTTGGACGTTTTGGGGGACAATTTGTCCCAGAAAAGATTTTAGTAGCAGTTAAAAAAGTAGAAAAAGCCTATGAAGAGGCCATGCAAGATCCGATGTTTATGCAAACCTATCGTGAATACTTGAAAGATTATGTAGGTAGACCCTCTTTACTTTATGAGGCAAAACGACTTACTGAAACTTTGGGTGGTGCACGAATCTTCCTAAAGCGAGAGGATTTAAACCATACAGGAGCACATAAAATCAACAATGTATTGGGTCAAGCTCTACTCGCAAAGCGAATGGGTATCCGTAAACTGATTGCGGAAACAGGCGCTGGCCAGCACGGGGTTGCTACTGCAACCGTTGCTGCGTTACTTAATATGGACTGTGAAATCCATATGGGGGCTGTAGATGTCGAAAAACAAAGTTTGAATGTGTATCGAATGCGGATGCTGGGTGCGAAGGTTGTCGTGGTCGAAGAAGGCCTTAAAACGCTTAAAGAGGCTGTGGATAGTGCCTTAATCACCTGGGCAAATGATTTAGAAAACACCTTCTATCTGATCGGTTCTGCCGTTGGACCCCACCCTTACCCAACGATGGTTCGTGAATTCCAAAAGGTCATTGGTGAAGAAATTAAAGCACAACTTCAAGAAAAAGAACAAAGATTACCCGATTACGTGGTCGCGTGTGTCGGTGGCGGTTCGAATGCCATCGGTGCATTTTACGATTTTATTCAGAATCCAAGTGTTAAACTCATCGGAGTTGAAGCAGCCGGCGATGGCATCGATACCAAACGTCACGCCGCAACAATGACTAAAGGCCAAACTGGCATCATCCATGGGATGCAAACCAAAGTGTTATTAGACCCAGATGGTTCAATCAGTGAAGTATATTCCATCTCAGCTGGGCTCGATTATCCGGGTGTTGGTCCAGAACACAGTTATTTAGAATCCATCAACCGAGTTCAATATGTAGCCATAAATGATCAAGAAGCCGTGGATGCGTTTATTAAACTAACCCAAACAGAGGGTATCATTCCTGCGATTGAATCGGGGCACGCTGTTGCATACGCCTTAAAACTAGCACCTTCTTTACCAAAAGAAAACATCCTCGTCATCAACCTTTCAGGTCGAGGAGATAAGGATGTCAAACAGGTCGCACGTTTTTTAAGCGAGACCTTAATAGATTAGAGGGTTCTTTGATAGGTCAAATCTAACCCATTTTGAGTGAGTGTATACCCATTAAACTCTTTAGGTAGGTCTTTAATATCATTAATTTCATTTAAGGCAATATGTCGTAATAAAGCCCCGCGTTGTTGTTTATTAAAGACAGAAATGGCTTTACAAACACCATTTTTACAATCGATAAAATGTACTTCGTAAACCGGAACAAACGGTTTAATCTTCACTGTGAATTCGTCACTTGCTAAACTGAGAATCGGTTCATTCTCTCCTTTGAACCGATTTTCATAGTGACTGTGCCACAATGAATTGAGGCTTAAACCTGATATTGTGTAATCTAAACGGTATGGTTTAATCGGTTCCAAAGGTCTAATTAAACCGTATAGCGCATCCACAATCCAAACATGATTTTGAAGGAAGATTCGTGCTTTTGAACTCAATGTAGTAGAATCTAACTTTTTAAAGGATTCTCCAAAGTATAAATCGATTGCATGATAGGCAACATTGTCTTTAAAATTTTGATAATATGCCTTTACATCAGGAATGAGTGCGTCGCTGACTTTAAATCGTTTTTTTATGGTTTGTTCATCCCAAGACGCAAGTTCTTCTACTAATTTTAAGGTTTCTTTGGTATAAATTGGAATTTCAGTTGAAGGTTCAATCACTCGAAATGATTTAGCTGGTGAAAATAAGATGATCATGGGTGACCTCCTCATCTTTAACCATTATAACGGATTCAAGACACTTTTCAAAAAGGTTGCAGTACGTATTTCTTTTGGGTTATTAAAAATGGCTTCCGGTGTACCCTGTTCAATGACCTTGCCTTTGTCCATTACGATGATTTCGTCTGCAAATGCTTTTGCAAACCCCATTTCATGGGTTACAACAATCATCGTCATACCTGATTCAGCCAGTTTCTTCATAACAGTAAGCACTTCACCAATCATTTCAGGGTCAAGTGCCGATGTAGGTTCATCAAACAACATCACTTCTGGATGCATCGATAAAGCTCTCGCAATCGCGATACGTTGTTTCTGTCCACCGGATAATTGGTTTGGATAGTGTTGTTTCTTCTCCAGTAAACCAACTTGTTCAAGTAAACCTAATGAGTTTTGAGTCGCTTCTTCTAATGGACGTTTTAAAACGTGAATTTGAGCACTATTAATATTATCTAACACCGTCATATGAGGAAACAGGTTGAAGTTTTGGAATACCATGCCCACATGTTCACGGTGTTTTTCAATTTTAAAATGAGGGTCAGTAATATTTTCACCTGATTTAAGAATTTGTCCCTGAGTAGGTTTTTCCATTAAGTTTAATGTCCGTAACAAAGTCGATTTACCAGATCCTGAGGGGCCTATGATGACATAGACTTTGTTTTTTTCTAAAATAAGACTCACATCATCGATAGCGATTGTACCGTCACTGAAGACTTTAGAGACATGTTTAATTTCAAATAGATTATTTGGCATCGGATTTCTTAAGTCTCCTTTCGAGCATTCCCATCAACTTTGACGTTGGGAATGTGAGTGCAAAATACAAAATCGCAACCACGATATACGTTTCTTTAACTGCGTAAGTCCCAGTTCTTACCATGGAAGCCATGTACATCAATTCCGCAATCCCAAGATACATGAAGATGGATGTCTCTTTAATCATGGTGACAAACTCATTACCTAAGGCAGGAATGATGTGTTTGATGGCTTGTGGTAAAACAACCACTCTAAGGGTTTTATTTTTTGTAAACCCTAAACTTAAAGCGGCTTCGGTCTGTCCTCTATCCACAGACAAAATCCCACCACGGATGATTTCAGATACATATGCACTCGAGTTGATTAACAGGGCTAACATGCCTGGTACAAACGAAGACATGTCGATGCCTAATAAGAGTGTTACTGGCAATTTAACAAACGAATAAATCAATAAAACTTGAACCAGTAGTGGTGTCCCACGAATGAGTTCTACATAACTGGTTCCGATAATATTTAAGGGTTTATGAATCGATAATCGCATCAATGCTGGAATTAATCCGAGCAGTGATCCGAATACGACAGAGATGACAGCTAATAAAAGTGTCATCAATAAACCGCTTAATAATAACCCAATATAGTAAGGGTCTAAGACAAAACTGAAATCCATAATTAGCTATTTAGGATAACAGCATCCGCAACGATTTGATCCATTTTACCGGATTCAATCAAATCCGATAAGACGATATTAATCAATTTTAAGAGTTCGATATTTCCTTTTCGAACCGCTACTGCTGAACCACCATCTGGGTCACCAATTGTAATGGATGCAATCGCAACACTGGATTGGTTTAAGACATAACCATCCGCTACTGGTTTTTCCATAACTACTGCGTCTACTTGTCCATCAATCAGTCTCATGACTAGATCAGGTACAGATTGAATGAATGATTTTTGAGCAGTTAAGAAAGTGTCTTCAACGAGTTCTTGTTGAATTGAACCCAATTGCGCACCAATACGAACACTTGCTAAATCCATGGTTTCAATCGAATTGAAGGTGTTTAACATGGACTTTTTGACCAAAACAACTTGAATGGCTTCATAGTAAACCATCGAGAAGTCAACTTGTTTAGCACGTTCTTCTGTTGGAGTCATCCCCGCTAATACGAAATCTACTTTACCATTTTCTAAATCGTCTAGTAAGAAATCAAAGCCTTTGTTCACTACTTTTAAGTTCTTGCTGGATGCTTTTGCAATTTCTTTCGCAATTTCAATATCAATACCCACCAATGTGGTTTTACCATCCACATTCATTGGCCATTCGTATGGTGCATAATCAGCCGATGTACCTAGGGTAATAAACCCTTCAAAATCTTCATCCAAAATATAGGTATAAATATTGGATGTGGTTTGACATCCACTAATTAACCCTACGAATAAAATCATTACTGCTACTAAAAATCCCTTTTTCATTTGTTCTTCCTCCTATAAATAAAAAAGTCCTGGCTAAAATAGCCAAGGACGGGTTTTCCGCGGTACCACCTTGTTTCTGGGGAAAGTCCCAGCACTCGAACCGTTAACGCCGGTATACGTTTAAATCATTCTTGAGTAAAACTTTGTACCTTAAAAAATAAAAATCCCTAGCATAAATGCTAAGGACGAATAGTTCGCGGTACCACCTTAGTTCTAGAATTAATCTAGCCCTCGTATCGTTAACGCCGACTTACGTTTAAACCTCAAGACTTTCGATTTAAAAGCTCCCAAGCACGTTCATTGTTTGACGCACCAGTTCTCACCAACCACTGGCTCTCTTAAGCTGTCAATGACAATTACTACTCTTGTTCATCGCTTGATACCTATTATAAATCTTTTTAAATGAAGTACAAGTGAATTTCAAATGAAAACGTTTTTAAAGAAAAAAGCATGGTCGCCCATGCTTTCTATCATTATTCTTTAGGTTCGTCTTTTTGGGTAAGTTTACCAGTCGCAAATCCAGCTAGAAGGCTAGCTAAATCAAGGCCTGTCGCTTCTTTAACAGATTCTAATACTTTCGTACTTGAATTCACGATATCGCCCATGAGTTTGGTTTGGTTGCCTTCACCATACATAACGATTTTATCGACTTTAGTTAACGGTTCAGCAGCAGCTTTAACAATATTTGGTAAGACATCGGATTTAAGGACTAATTCAAGGACAGCGGCAGATTCCATCTTCTTCATCGCTTCAGCTTTCTTTTCGATTGCTTCTGCTTCAGCAATACCAACGGCTTGGATACCAATCGCTTTTTGTTCTTGAGCAAACTTTTCAGCTTCTGCTTGAAGTTTTAGACCACGGGCAGCGCGTTCTTGTTCAGCAAGTAGGGCTTCCGCTTCTTTAGTACGCACGAAGAGTTCGGCTTCTGCTTTTTGTTCTCGTGCATAACGTTCTGCTTCAGCAGCTTTCTTAATGCGGGCTTCTAAGGTCTTTTCTTCGACTTCAACTTCTTTACTACGTAGTTCAATTTCTTTTTCACGACGCGCAATTTCCGCATTTTGTTTAGAAATGTTGATGGTCTTCGCTTCGTTAGCGTATTGAATTTCGTAGGAGGCATCGGCGGTTGCTTTCGCAATATCTGCTTTTTGTTTTAATTCCGCTTGTCTTAACGCAAGGGAGTTATTTTGTTGTTCGATTTCAAGTTCAGCTTTAATGCGGGCATCGTTCGCAAGTTCTTTTGCTTTCGAAGTTGCGATTTCAACTTCTTTTTCGGAGTTAGCTCTTGCAATCGAAGCGTCTTTACGAATTTGTGCGATGTTATCGACCCCAAGGTCATCAATAACGCCATTCTTGTCAGCGAAGTTTTGGATGGTAATGTTGACAATGTCTAATCCCATCTTCTTCATATCTGCTAGTGCGGATAATTTAACTTGTTCAGCAAATTTATCGCGGTTTTGAACGAGTTCGCGGAGTTTCATTTGACCAATGATTTCACGCATGTTACCTTCTAATACTTCTTTCGCAATTTGTTTAACGTCTTCAAGCGATCTCGTTAAGAAGATTTCACCGGCTAAACGAATCGAAGCTTCATCAGATTGAATCTTGATGTTCGCTACACCATCGACGAAAATGTTGATAAACTCGTTTGTAGGCACCGCTGAGGAGGTGCGGATATCGACTTGAATTAAGTCGAGTGGTAAATAGTCAATTCTTTGAATAAATGGAATGCGAATGGTCGCTTTTCCGGTTACGATTCTTGACCCATTAGGTCCTGTGATAATAACGGCTTTGTCAGGACGTACCTTAACATAAGACATGATGAATAATAATACCAATAAAGCAACTACAATACCTAAAACAATAAAGAGTGTGTCCATGTTTCATCTTCCTTTCAACGTATTCATTTTATAATAAAAAAAAGGAATATACAATATGTTTTAAAAAAAACTATAATTTTACATTCAACTTCTCTCATAACCTCAAGAATTAGCGGTTATGGGGTTTTCTTCTTTTTTTGAAAATAGACGATAAAAACAGGGATTTTTTGCACTTTTTTGTTGTTTTTAAGGCATTTTTCAAGTTTTCATGTTATAACTGAATAAAGGGGGAATACCATGCCAAGAGTTGCGAGAAGACAAATGGATGCGAGCGTGTTCTTAATCGTCCAGAAAAGTCATTTAAAACTGTTTCGATCGAATCAAGATCGAAGCCAATTTTTGAGTTATCTTAAAGAAGCTAAACTCAAATATCAATTCGCGTGCTATGGGTTCTCACTGTGTGATGATGACCGATTTGGACTCATCATCCATGTTAAACACCAGACCATTTCCAAAATTATGCAATCCTTAATGATTGCTTATGCGAAATACTATACTAGCGATGAACCTTTGTATAAAGAACGTTATAAGAGCTATCCTATCTATAATGAGATCGATATGGCAAACGCCTTCAATCAACTCCATCAAACCGATTCACCTTACGCATCGCTTTGTTATTATAATGGTACGCGTGAAGACTCCATCCAATTGATTGATTACTATACAAAACAACCCTTTGACCTTAAACCCGTTAACAAAACGCCACTGCCTGATAAAGTTGTTGCACTCTGTAACGAACACCACTGCACAAGTGAGGAAATTAAAAAGAATAAAACCCTGAGAAATCAGTGTATTTTAGAAATCTACCGTGAAACTGGTTGTAGTTTAAAAGAATTATCCATACTTTTTGAGATTTCAACCTCAATGGTATCCAAGATTATCAAAAATGAAGCAAACCAGTTGTAATTCAACATTCGTCCCTCTATAATGAATGTGAAAGGTGGTTTTATGATGTTTAATTTCCAAATTGAGAAACCTAAGACCGCACCTGTTGACTACCAAACCCTCTATGATTTCATCGCTTTAGGCTTAGGACCTGCCGGTATGAATGGGGCCTTATATGCTAAACGTAAAGGTTTAAAGACCTTATTGGTTGGGTACGACTTAGGCGGACAGCTCAATAATACAAGTGATGTTGATAATTATCTAGGATTAGGTAATATTGACGCATCCGATATGATTCACAAATTCAATACGCACATTAAAGAACTTGAAGTCCCGATTTTGAGTGAAGTTAAAGTGATTTCGATCCAAAAATATGAGCACTTTGAGATTGCACTAGATAACGGTGAAACCTTAAAGACCAAAACGCTATTATACGCATTTGGCGGGAACCCTCGTAAATTAGGTGTCCCTGGTGAGTATGAATTCGCCTCTAAAGGCGTCTCCTACTGCGTGACCTGTGACGCTCCGTTTTTTAAACAAAGACACGTGATTGTGGCAGGCGGTGGGAATAGTGCACTAGATGCAGCGATCGACTTAGCACGATTGGCATCAAAAGTCACGATTGTTCACAGAAGCCAATTTAAAGGCGACCAAACAACCGTAAATCAACTTAAGAAAATGCCAAATGTTGAAATGTTCTTAGAAACTCAAATCTTAGAAGTCAAAGGAGAAATCACCATGACAGGTGTTCAAGTCTTGGATAAAAAAACAAAAACCGAACGCTTCATTGAAGCCGATGGCATATTCATTGAAATTGGACACATTCCTAACTCCAATTTACTAGAAGGGTTGGCAAACCTAAACAACAGTAAAGAGATTATTGTTGACCGTTTCCAACAAACCAATATTGAAGGATTATACGCAGCTGGCGATGTGACTGATAATCCAAATAAGCAAATCATCATCGCTGCTTCTGAAGGCGCTGTTGCAGCCTTAATGGCGACCAGTTATATCAATCAAAAAGGAGATAAATAACCATGGAAAGATTATTTTCAGCTGACGTAGCAAACCAAATTAAAGACATTTTTACAGGTATGATTAACCCAATCACTATTAAACTTTATGTAGATAGTAATTGTGATACTTGTGCAGAAACCAAACAACTTTTAAGTGAAACTAGAGAACTTTCCGACAAAATCACATTAGATATTATTGAACTTGCAGATGCAGGTGATGACCTTGTTACTTATCAAATCGAAAGAACCCCAAGCTTCATCTTCTTAGACCATGAAGGTAATTATCGTGGTGTTAAGTTTAACGGCATTCCTGCAGGCCACGAAATCAACTCTTTCATTTCCGCGATTATGGAAATGTCTGGTGTTGAATTTGGTTTTTCAGATAAAGTATTGGAACGTATTGCAAAGATCAATAAACCAGTCGATATTAAAGTATTCGTGACATTAAGCTGTCCACACTGCCCAGGTGCAGTTCAAACCGCTCACCGTCTTGCGATGCTTAATAACAACATTAAAGGTGAAATGATTGAAGCCCAAACTTTCTATGATCTATCAACAAAATACAACGTCTCTGGTGTACCTAAAATCATCATCAACGATAAACTCGAGTTATTAGGTAATCAACCCGTTGAAGAATTCTTAAAGAAAATCGAATCGTTATAATGAAAAAGCTCGAATTTGAGCTTTTTTTTCATCTATTATGGCCTTATTCTTGATATAATGAACTTAGATAAATCATTTCAAGGAGTCCTTATGACACAATTACTGCTCATCATCAACCCGGGTTCTACCTCGACTAAGGTTGCGTTATTTGAGAATCAAACCCAATTGATTAAAAAGACCATCAATCATGACCCTGTTACTTTAAAACAATTTAAAAGAATGATTGATCAGTATGATTTTAGAAAACAGACCATCCTCGACTTTTTAAAAGAATCTAATGTGAATCTAAACCATTTAACCGCTGTTGTCGGACGAGGTGGATTACTAAAACCACTGGCGAGTGGTACCTATTTAGTCAATGACCAAATGAAACAAGACCTACAAAACGCCATTCGTGGTGAACACGCCTCTAACCTAGGCGCATTGATTGCGAGTGCGATTGCAGAACCCCTTCATATTCCTGCATATATTGTAGACCCAGTCGTGGTGGATGAAATGCACGATTTAGCCCGCTATACAGGCATGAAAGACATCCAAAGAGTATCTACTTTCCACGCGCTCAATCAGAAAGCGGTTGCGAAAAGAGCGGCTTTAGATATGGGAAAACCCTACGATTCACTCAATCTCATTGTGGCCCATTTAGGTGGCGGTATTTCTGTGGGTTCACATCAAAAAGGCAAAGTCATCGATGTCAATAATGCATTAGATGGCGATGGTCCGATGTCACCTGAACGCAGTGGATCCGTGCCCCTTGGTCCCCTATATAGGATGTGTTTCTCCGGACAATACACTCTAGACCAAATCAAGCGTATGAACTATGGTGAAGGTGGTATGGTGGCCTATTTAGGTACGAATGATGGCATAGAAATTATGAAAAAGATCAAGTCTGGGGACGAACTCGCCTCCAAAATCCATGAGGTGATGTGCTATCAGATCTCTAAAGAAATCGGGGCTGCTTCAACTGTACTGAAAGGTCAAGTGGACGCCATTATCCTAACAGGAGGTTTCGCCTATAATACCCTAACAACTGACTTAATTAAGTCGCGTGTGGATTTCATCGCGCCTGTTCTCATTTATCCTGGTGAGGATGAGATGCTTGCTTTAGCGGAAGGTGCACTCCGTGTGATTCACCACGAAGAGGAGGTCAAAGTCTATGCTTAAAACGATGTCTGAATTGATAACACTCTCAAAGTCTCAACCCGTTAAACGCTTGGTGGTTGCAGTTGCGAATGACCCTTATGTGTTAAAAGCCGTTGAACATGCTCGAAAAGATGGATTGATTGCACCGACTTTGGTTGGTGATGAACCCGCGATTTTAAATGAATTGACACTACTCGGTTATGACCCGAAAAACTATTCCATCATCCATGAAGATAATCCTATAGAGGCGTGTTTAAAAGCAACCTACTGTTTAAGAAAGGGTGAAGGCGATATTTTGATGAAAGGTTTAATCGATACCTCAATTTTATTAAAAGCCGTTTTAGATAAAATCTACGGCATTCGCGGTCCGAGACGCTTATCACATGTCACATTGCTAGAACTCAAACATTACCATAAACTCCTTCTGTTATCAGATGCGGCTATGAATATTGCTCCAGATGCCGAACTTAAGAAAGAAATCATTTTGAATGGGGTTTCTGTATTACACAAAATTGGGATTGAAAAACCGAATGTCGGTGTGATTGCAGCGGTTGAAAAAGTCAACCCGAAGATGCAGGCCACCTTAGATGCCCAAATTCTCATTGAAGATCATATCGACCCTTCCTACAATATCGGTGGCCCTTTTGGGCTTGATAACGCGATAAACAAAGAGGCAGCCCTCCATAAAGGGGTTACCGATTCAATGGCGGGCAATGTCGACTTTCTACTCATGCCAACGATTGAAGCTGGAAACATCCTTTATAAAGCCTTGATGTTCTTATCGGATGCGAAAAGTGCCAGTGTCGTTTGTGGCGCAACCCATCCAATTGTCTTAACTTCACGCGCTGACAGCGATGAAACCAAATACCGTTCGATTGCCTTAGCTTGTCTACTATAATGCAAAAATCCACCCTAGCGGTGGATTTTTTTTTAGTTTAATGTGATGGTCATGTAAACCGGATTGTGGTCGCTATATTTAAAATCGTCTTGAATGACATCGACACTATCGATGGTAATATTGTCTGAAACAATGAAGCCATCGATGATGTAATACTGTGTTAGTTCACTATTTGGATTATACGGTTGATTGAGTAATCGACACGTCGGGTCTGTGATATCAATGCCAAAGATATACCCACTTGGCAAGAAATTCGCTTCTATCGGATAGGCTTGATATAACCCTGGTTTAGGCGGATAAATATCGACTGCAGTCGGGAAGGTTTGATTGAAATCGCCCCCGATGATGACATAATTACCTAAACTGGTTTGGGTTTCCATAAATGTTTTCAAGTAATTCATTTCTTGAGCACGTAAAGACCCATCGCCATCGTAAGCAGACATATGCAAGTTCACAACCACCAATTTCTTGGTCGAGCCTTCAATGCTATAAGTATTGACTAACATCGCACGCTTTAGATTCGCGACACGGAGTGGCCAACTGAATTCTCCTGGAAATTGGTGACGTTCTGAGGATTCGATTTGGTATTTCGCAAGTGTTTGAATCCCACTCTTGACTGGTCCAATATAATCCGTTAAGGACACCGGAAATGGGACAAACACGGCGTTAAAGTTATAAGCGAATGTCGAGTGATACGTTGGCAGTAATGCTTTATAATGGTCAACTTGGTTGATTTCATAGCTTCTTCTCGCTTTCAAATCAACTTCTTGAAGTAAATAGATGTCGGCGTCATGGGTTGTTATGAGACCTTCGATGCCATCTAAATAATCTTCAACAACAGATTTAGAATCAGGTCTACCTTTTTTCCCACCATCCATGACGAAATCTTCATCTTCACCCAATCCAGCATAACCGGTATTGAATGTCATGAGGCTAATCGTTTGATTTTGAGTTACTTTAAGCGTTGGATTTTGTTCAATTTGAATCTCTTCAATCGGTTTTGGTTTATATTCTGTGAGCGTTAAATAGCCTACAAAACCACCTGCAATCAATACGATAAGGAGTACTATTTTTAAGAACCATTTGATGATTTTTTTCATTTTAATTTACCATCCCATTTTTATTCTATCACTAAAAAGGAACCTTTGATGTAAAAACGACTGCTTGATGGGTTCGTGGGTGAATAAAACTCACTTCATGAAAATGCAGTGCTAACCGGGTGTAAGGTTTACCACCATATAATGTATCCCCTAATATTGGGGTACCAATGAAGGCTAGATGGACACGAATTTGATGTTTTCTCCCCCCCAGGATATTGACTAAAACTCTCGCAAACTCAGATTCTTCTAATACTTTATAAGTCGTATGCGCACTTTGACCACTGCGATTCACGATTTGTTTATCCTCGTGACGACTGCTTGAGATCGCGACATTGATTGAGCCTTGTTTTTGTTTATACCCAGGTTGTGTTAGTGCGATATAAGTCTTTTTAATTTGGTGAGATTCAAACAAATGCGATAAATAGCTGAGCGCAATCGGGTGTTTCGCGTAGATGACCATCCCTGAGGTTTCTTTATCGAGTCTGTGGGCTGGTAAAGGGGTCCAATCAAGTTTATTTGTAATGGCGTAAGACGTGACTCTCGCATTGAGGTCATCACTTTGAATGCCATCGGTATGAACCAGTAAACCAATCGGTTTATCGACAATGAGTAAATCCTCATCTTCATATAAAACCACAATCGGCTTATCGACACGTTTATAATGCATGTCTGATTCTAATTCGAATGAGATGAAGTCGTTTGGTTCTAAAGGTTCGTCTAGGGTTACTTTTTGATCGTTTCTATAGATACCTGCAAGCATCCATTTATATTGATTTTTACGACCCACATGGTGAAAGTCTAAAAATGCCTTAACGGTCTTTGTGGGTTCTTCTTTTGTGATTCTATAATTTAGTCTTGGCATGGGGTATTTTCCTTAATAAAGCAATGAAGAAACCTTCATAGAGTGCACTTGGCATCACCGTGACGACCCCTTCTAGATTTGAAGGGAGCGTTTCGATGTCTTTGAGTTCGATTGGGATGATTTCTACTTGTTTCGTTGCTAATGCGTATTTAACAATGGCTTCATTTTCGCTTTTTAATAACGAACACGTTGAGTAAACCATGGTTTGATTGGGTTTTAGTAATTGTATCGCTTTTAAGATGAGGGCTTTTTGAGTTTGAATCGATTTTTCAATCAATTGCGGGGTGAAGGTTTTATAGCTATCCAACCGGTTCAAATCTAAGGTTCCTGAACCGCTACATGGAGCATCTAAAAGGATGTGATCGAATCTATAAAAATCATCGAGCTGTCTGGCATCCTTGACGACTACATTCACTTTGTTCGCCCCTTGACGTTTCAAATTAAACTCAAGCTTTTGAGCACGAATTGGGTTTTGTTCACAAGCCATGATTTGAATTTGATTTTGGGCTAAAGCAGCCATTTGGGTTGTTTTTCCACCAGGTGCTGCAGCCATATCTAAAACATCCCCTTTTAAGGCGTTTAATACAATGGGTGGCAACATCGAGGACAAACTTTGAAGGTATATGTGGCCTTCTTTATATATAGATAAATTTTGAAGGTCTAATTCACTACCCTCTTTAAGGATCAATGCGACCTCACTAAATCCTACTTTTTCAACCATTAAACCGATCGAATTGAGTTCCTGCATCACAGAGACTATGGTAGATTTTAAGGTATTCACACGAAAAGTGACCCGTTTTTTTGAATATAATCCAAATAGGATGTTTTGATAATCATTCGGGTAGTTTTCTTTTAGTTTTGATTCAATAAACTCGATATTTGACATAAAAACCTCACAAAATGGACCACTTCTATCTTACCATTAATTCAATCAAATGCGCAAAATAAAAATCCATTATTGTGAGTTTTATTTTCTAAGAAAATATCAAAGTTATTAAATATTTTGTAGTTAAAACCATTGACAATTGGTAGAGACGTGTTATAATAAACTTCCCTCACAAAAATAAAGAAAGGAGATAATCATGAGTGAAACTACGTTAAGTAAGAAAGAATACAACCGTTTGAATGATACAAAGAAATATGACATCATCAAACAACGCCTAAAAGACCGTGGTGTTGAGCTGATTGACATTGCGAAATTAACCTATGAATTACAAAAACCCTATGTCCCTACTTTGACCATTGAACTTTGTTTAGAACACGTTGACCGCGTTGTCCTTAAACGCGAAGTCCAACATGCTGTATTAGTCGGTATTGAGTTAGATATGCTCGCTGAACAAAAAGTGATCAGTGAACCATTATTGTCCATGATGTTGGGAGACTATGGGCTATTCGGCATCGATGAAATCTTGGCATTATCGATTGTAAACGTTTATGGGTCGATTGGCTTAACCAATTTTGGTTATGTCGACAAACTCAAACCTGGCATCATTGGAGAAATCGATGAAGCTGGTAAAGAGGAAGGCAGATGCAATACATTCCTAGACGATATCGTCGGCGCGATTGCGAGCGCTGCTGCAAGTTCAATCGCACACAAATACAGTTCATAAAAAAACAGGGCTCACGCTTAAGTGACCCTGTTTTTGTTATTTCAGAATGGTATTTTTGACGATTTTTTTACCGGCTTTTTTAGCATTTCTGATCGCATTTTTCTTGAGGTGTGTACCACGTGAATCTTTGCCATGAACTTGCATGATTAGTCTCCTTTATTTCGGGGATTCATTTATGTAAAATAATCCGTTTCTATTCTACGCCTTTTTGATCAAAAACGCTACATATTTCGCTCTTTTTTTAAAAATATTTTTGATAAAATAAAAAGTCAGTATTCGCCTAGTTTAAAGGCACTTACTGACTTTACTATTTTTAGGATACGGTAACGTTAATTACAGCTTGTGAACTACTATTTGTAAAGCTTTGAGCAACCTCAATCATGACATTGATGTTCGTACCATTGCTCCATTTATAAACGGATAAATTCATCGATCCGGATGATAAAATATCGGATTGTGAAATATATGAAGTTGGACTTGGAATCGAATTATTGAAGTCTGCTTCAAGGAGTTGTACAAAGAAATTAGATGTCGAGTTGTTGTTTCTTAAGAAATATTCGCCCCAGAATGAGGTGGATGATTTCATACGCGCATCGACATGATAAATCATAATCCCAGCGTTATCTAAGACGTGAGGTAAGCCGACATGGCCGTTATATAAACCGTTTGGTGTATAAAACATAATGAGGAGATATTCATCAAACGCATTACCATCATTTAAATCATTAGAATTGAAAGGAATTAATAAGGTATTATTTAAACCATCGGTATCGGTGGAATATGCATCTAAAGTAACTTGATAAGAACCTTGAGTTCCGAGTAAGGGTTGTAACCAACCAAAGACCAATTTATTGAATGGTCCGTGGTCACCTGCGTTATTATCCATCATATCCATGCCACCTACAGGACCATATGCTAGGTCTTCGTTGTAAGGATATAAGTCTGGCATACCCATCAAGTGTCCAAGTTCATGAACAAAGGTTTCTGCATTCACAACTAATCCAGTTACACCTGGTAAAGCATCATTGATGAAATCATAACTTGCCCAGAAATAATATTCGAAACGTTTGCCATCGAGTAAGGATAAATCATCAGCTACACCATATTGTGCAGCGTATACCCATGCCCACCATGGATCGTTATCGCTATAATCCACGGAATAAATGAAAATAATCGAATCGATGAGGCCATCGGAGTTGAAGTCATATTTAGAGAAATCAATTTCTGGATTTAATCCAACTAAAGCTTCCATAATCGCGTATTGATCACCTTCATCCTTATAAACTTCATAATAAGATTTCGCATTCGCAGTTGTAAACTTCGGTGCGATATCAAAAGTTAAATCGAGTTTGCCATAGCTGCTCTTGTAATAATAACTACTGACACTTTCCCAACCAGTTTGGTTGGATGTCCCATTGAAAACAAGGTTTAGGTTAGCTTGATAATTGCTTGGGAATAAGGAACCGCTGATTTCAACTGGAACTACTAACACGTTATATTTACCTGTTGATGGTAAGCCCGATTTGCCAAATGTGGCCTTTTCAAATTCATTGATGGTTTGACGTGTTGATAATGTCGATAGATTGGCAGGTTCAACAACTGGGTCATACTTCCAAATGCGTAAGTCTAAGGTGGTACCATCGCTTAAGATATAGAGTGCATAAGCGATATCGTTGTTGATCATTAAACTGTATACGTTTTGTCCTTTAATCGCGGATAAAGCGGAGTCTAGGACATACCCTTTTGTAATTAAACTTTGAATATATGCATTGACTCTAGTTTGATGATCAGCGTAAGCAAATGCCCCGCGGATGGTGTATTCAGAATTATTAACCTTCACTAATGATAAGCCACTGAGGCCTTCTAATTCAGGTAATAAATTATTTAAAGTTGGTTCGTTTAAATTCAAGCCTAGTTGAGCGATCATATCTGCCCAAGATTCTAAAACTGGGGCTGTGTTTGAACCAAATAGTTGGATATTCGATACTTTGAATTGACCGCCATTGCCTGAGGTGTCACCAGACCCTACAAATAATAATCTAAACTTCGATGCGTAGAGGTTATTGATTGTAATAGTTACCATGTCGGTTGATAATTGGCTATAGAAATTACTACCAGCCAAATCAACCCAGTTCGAACCATCCCAAACTTGGACTTTCGCTCCAACTAAACGGGTTGAGTAGCTATCTCTCGCTTCGATTTCGAATGAGAAACTTGGAATAATCGTGCCTAATGTATCGATTTCAATATAAGTTTGAGTATTTGCTAGACCCTTGATATCAGAGGCGAATACGTAGCCTTGTGTTAATCCACCAGGAGCTGTATCAGACCCAGAAATGAATGCCAAATGACTAACCTTAACTGTAACTTTGGAGTCACTGCCAGGGAAAACTAACACTTGATTAACGGTATTCTTATAACTGTTGGTTAATGTGGTAGTTGTATTTTGAATATTGAATGCGAAGTAAACACCTTCAACAGGGTCAACAATTTCACCTTCTACCCCATATATACCGATACCATACACAGTTTCTCCAGGGTAAGTTTCGGTATCTTCATAGGAATATACAAAGTAATCACCAACAACCCAGGATTCTTCGACTTCATCCCACGCTAAGGTTTGATCTAATAAATCACTATAGGCTTCATACTCAGTGTTTGTCCAGTCAAATAGATCGACATACACTTCAAACATCGTGTCATCACTTAAATCGATGACGACATAATCACTTGAAACAACCGTTGGCAGTAAAGCGGAAATATCAAACCCAAAAATGGTGTTGATTTCAGTTTTATCATAGGCTTTACCCGCAAATTTTGAAGTCATTTCATAAGTTGCGACATAGGTTTGGTTTGCAGAAACAACAGTGAGTGCAGGTGTCCATCCTTTAAAGGTAAATGTATGGGTTTCGGTATCTGCTTTAGTAGGGGACCCAACATAGGCAGGCATCGAACCTTGAACTAAGGATTCGGTCTTTAAAACAGACCCATCTTCATTTTGCCAAGTAATCACATAAGTAATACTGGTATCTAAAGACCATTTTGCGTAAAGGTCAATATTGTTTTTAATACCTTTAGGTAACGCTGTTACAAGTTGTGTAAAGGCGCTATCTAAATACCAACCACTAAAAACAAATCCCGATTTGGTTGGATTTTGTAAGGTTATGGTATCTTCAATGGTTATCGAATTTGGGTTAGCTTCTGCATTTTCGCCACCATCTAAGTGGTAAGTGATGCTGTAGTTCACTAAACTCCATTTTGCATACAGTGTTACGGATTCTGTAATATCATTTATAAGTTTAGTACTTTTATCTAAAGAAGCTGCCGTATACCATCCAGCAAAGCTATAGCCTTCTTTAGTTGTGCTGAATTGATTCAGCTTATTTATCTCATATAAATTAGAAAACTCAATCGCATCAATTGGAGTCCCTTGATTGGTTTCGAATGTGATTTTAGTTACACTTGGTGTATCACATGCAAATAGCCCAAATGAGAGTAAAAATAATGCGAAAACGGCCAATATTCTTTTCATTTACAAACCTCTTTCTAGTACTTGAAAATACTGCTGTAGATATTATGATATCACTAATTATAATTAAACGAAAGCACTTTTACAAAAAAATAACTTTGATCAACGTCATAAAAATAAAAACGTCGAGTTGACGTCTTTGGTTAAATATTATTTCGTGAACTACCCACCACTTAAATAGAAGTGGGGGCTTCCTATCCAAACCAGTGTACCCACCAGTGACTCAATAGGCTATCCCCGTAGTCCCTACGGTTCTTATTCATTTATAGCTAAAAAGCTAACTTATACTTTCTAAACCCTTCTTTATTGATATTGATCGCTGCGTTGTGGTCTCGATCTAAGTGTAACTCACACTTTGGACACTCAAACACGCGATTAGAGAGTTTGAGTTCACTATGAATCTCACCACAGGTACTACAGGTCTTTGAGGATGGATACCACTTATCCATCACCATCAGTGTTTTACCCTGTGTTTCTAACTTGTACTTTAAGAAGGATACAAATCTAGTCCAACCAAATCTAGATATCTGTTTGGCGTAATATGGATTATCTTGAGACATCTCGATGAGATTTATTCCTTCTACACTCACCAAATCATAACGCTTGGCTATCGCGTGTGATTGTTTATGTAAAAAGTCATCTCTTTTATGTTTGATTCTTTCATATAACAAAGCGATTTCTAATGCCTTCTTATCATAGTTACTAGACCCTTTGATTCTTCTGGATAAACTTCTTTGAAGGACTCTAAGTTTGTTAAAGTCTGTTTGTATGTCTTTAGGATAGTCCATCTTTAATCCTTGATCATCGACGTAAAAATGAGTCATTGAGAAATCTAGTCCTATGGCATCTTTGACTACTTGTTTCTGAATCTCTTTTTGGTATTCATAGAGTATTGAGACATAATACTTATTTGTACTACTCTTCGATACGGTCACACTCTTTAAAGTCATCTCATTAGGAATCACTCTGTGTTGTTTGATCTTCACTTCACCCAGTTTAGGGAGTTTGATGTAGCCTTTTAATAGAACGATGTTATGGTTAACAAGGTTGGTTGTGTACCCATAGTCTTGTTTCTTAGAATGGAACTTAGGTAAGTCTTGTTTACGTTTAAAGAACA
>NZ_JAOEGN010000017.1 GCF_025446935.1 Paracholeplasma vituli
AACGAATCGCGAAACTAGCGAGTAGTAGACCCAATCAAACTATCTTAACCAAACAAATGATTCGTCTGATGGATAAACGGAACCATCAAATGGATTATGGCATCTATAAAGCAGCTAAACTCATTATCCATCACGCAATAGATAATAAAGTGAAACAAATCATCATTGGTTATAACGATACTTTTAAAGATGAACGGTTATCGGATACATATAATCAGTGGACAAAGAGTATTCCAATCGCGAGACTTAGAGACCGTATCATATACTTAGCTGAACAAATTGGTATAGAGACAAAGGTCATTAATGAGGCTTACACATCAAAAGCGTCATATCTAGACCAAGATGAATTCGTTAAGGGTGAGTTTTCAGGTGTTAGAATCAAAAGAGGTTTGTATAAGAGTCAAAAAGGCACTTTGATCAATAAGCTTAAAACCCATGTTTTAAGTCCTGACCAAAATGCCTCATTGAATATGATTCGAAAAGGTAATCCCGATGCCTTATGGATAGGAAGGGTGAATCACGATTCACCTCTAGCGAACACTCCTAAGCGTACAGTACTATTTGGACTGTAGTCGTTTTAAATAAGACGAGTTAAATCGTTAAGTGGAAATGAATCATTCTTTAAAGGGTGATTTATTCACCTCTTTGTTCTCATTCTAATGATTTTTTAATGTTTTTTTATTTTTATCTGAGAAATCCATCTCAATTGTTTGATTATGTATTCTTTGCGATGTATAATGTATCAAAATTTATAGTCTTGCGGGAGGGATATTATGAATTCTAAAAGTATTGGTTTGATTGTATCTGCGGTTATTGGAGCGCTTGTACTCATTACGGGTATTTCATTGATCGCTGGATATAACAGTTTGGTTAAACTTGAAGAATCCATCAACTTAAAAATGGCAACAGTGGATAGTCGATTACAGGAACGTAAAGACAAAATTGACCAACTCGTCGATGTAGTTGAAGGCTACACTACCGTAGAACAATCGATTTACACCATGATTACCAATGCACGTACCGCTTATGCTGCTGCTAAACTTTCTGGTAACCCAGATGATATGGCTGAAGCGGAGGCTCTAGAAGTCCAAGCAGTGAATGCATTATTGGCGATTGCTGAAGATAACCCAGAAATTAAATCCAGTCAAGTTTATATTTCATTAATGATTGAAATCAGCTCCATGGAGTCTGCTTTGAGTACTGCGCGCTTACGTTACAATGAATCTGTGGCTTCTTATAATAGTTCTGCTCGTCAATTTCCACGAGTAATTTTCGTAAATCTGTTCAACTTTGAGACAACCAAAACCTATTGGAAGATTGACGATGGTGCAACCGAGGTTCCGGATATCAACTTTGGTGAATGAGGATGAGTCGTCTTTGGAAATGGCTTTTCATTGGTTTGATTAGCTTTTTTCTCTTCGCCTGTAAACAAAACAAATATCCTGATCCAACCTTTAGATACTATGTTAACGACTACGCAGACGCGTTGATGCAATACACAGAACGTTTAATCACCGCTCAAAATGCATACTTATACGAAGAATACGGAGACATTCAAATTGTCTATGCCACCTTCTTAGTCGAAGATGCGAGTGAGATTGATAAATACGACCGTGTCGAACTTTTCGAACAATGGGCACCTGGTAATAAAGAAACTGATATGGGTTTTCTAGTCATTCTCTTCATTCATGAGTATGAGGAAGATGGTATTACTTTTCAAGAAATTCTTGAGGTCCAAATGGAACCTGGTTATGGCCTTGAAGAATATTTAACACCGACTGAAATGAACATCATGCGTGATGAATATTTACTATCTGATACGCATTATGGCATCATCGATATGAAACTCATGCAGTTTCAGTATGAATTATCTAATATGCTATATGAAAAAGTCTATGGTGAACCACCCATCGATTATGATATGGAAGAATTTTATGATGACCTAATGAGTGCACCATATGTTCAAGAAGATACAGGTAACACCAGCTTACTCGGTATGTTACTAAGTATCTTATCTCTCAACTTCTTAGGATCTAGTTTTGGAGGCAGTTGGGGTGTTGTCATCATCTTAGTTCTTTTAGGATTTGGTGGCGGTTTCACCTTCATCCGATTTAAAGGTGGCGGTGGCCGAAGTGGTGGCCGTGGTATATAAATAGTAAAAGAGACGTTTTGATGTGATCTAAACGACTCTTTTTTTGCTATTTGATATCCTGAATAATCTGCTTAATTTATTTGATATTAAATGATATTATATGCACTATTCTAAAAATAGTGATTACTATATACTATGTATATAAAATCTTATTGATAGTTTAGATTGTGAGACCACGGTAATGGTAAAGGTATTCCCACAACTTTTTGAGGTTCATTAGGATTATTAACTGACTTTTTAGGGTGTCCAAAAACCCACAGTGTAAACGTCTTATCATCCATAATATACGTTTTTTCATCCTTGAATATTTGATAATTTCCGTTGTAAAAGACACGGCATGTTTCATGTTTCTTATCAAGATACATGTTTAATTTCGTGACAAATGAAGTTGGGTGGATGATTCTTATACTTGCTTCTTGTGTAATTTTTTTAAATGGTTTAACTTTAATTAACCCATTTAATCGATCTTCTGGTCCTATAATGAAACGCAGTTCTGTTTTCTTATAGTATTTTAGGAGTAGATGAAATCCATGATAGAGTTTATTCCGATTTCCAGACAGTTCCTTAATCCAGATGTCGTCCGCTTTAGGGTATCGGTTCATGATATAGTATCCGATAATTTTGTCTTGTTCTGTTAAAACCACCATAGGATAATCACAATCTTCATCTGGTACGCGCTGTGAGATGAGTAATTGTTTGAATTCATTTTTACTTCGAATATAGCGTCTCTTCTCTTTTTGATAAATTGAATACACAGAATCAAAATCCTGTACCTGATAGTCTCTCAATTTAAGACTTTGACTGGATTGTAGTTTATCAATAGCTAGATGATACTCATGCATATACCCGACATCTAAAGCACCGAATCGTTCGTAAATACCACCTGATCCAGAAATGATGGTAAAATCCACAGATTCTTTTAGCATTTGTTTTTCTGCCCGATGAAGTAGCGTGCTTGCGATATTTTGTCCACGATACGCTTTATTTGTACAAACCGACCCAATCGAAGCTGCTAAAAAGGATACCCCATCTATAGAAATTCTTGATGGATAATAGTTCACCATAGAAACGACTTTCTGATCATCTAGTCCTAAAAACATGTGTTTTTGGTTTTTTTGACTAAATAATAAGGTGAATTGGTCCCCCATGTTGGATTTAAATGTATCGATTGATAATTGAATGGCTTGAGTTCTAGTTTTGGAGTTGGCTGTTTGATATCGAATCATAAATACCTCTTTATGAACGCATCATAATCGATGACTTGTTTTTCAAGTCGTGCTGTTTCAGCCATGAATGCGAGTAAATGGCCTCGAATTGAAACATCGAGTCCTTCTAAATCGAGGGTATCACTTTCAATCAAATCGATAAAACGTTTCATGATCCCGTAATCACCGCCACCATGACCGTAGTTGCTTTCAGATAACCGAATGACTTGTTTATCTAGATTACCGAAAATATGGATTTCAATTTCATTCAAATCCATATGACCACGAATCTCACCCTTCGTCCCCATTACTTTCAGTGTACGCGTATTTTCATGGGTAAACGCCGTCATGGTAAAACTCGCTGTAGTTTCATTTTCAAATTCAATTGAGACCACTTGGTGGTCAACAACATCATTGTCACTTCTATATACACAACGGCCATAAGGTCCTTTTTCTAGTGCTTTTAATAATCCACCATCTGAAATATCATCAGATACTGGAAACTTCATCCAATCGGGTGCATTTAAGTAAACCTTAGGTGCGTAATAAGGACAGGTATCTTGTTTTTTACAGCCTGACATGCAGTAATCAGGTACATAGTCTTCTGTGGTTGATTTAAAATGCGTTAGAGACCCGAAGGAAGCAACATACTTAGGCTTAACACCAATTAACCACGCAAGGATATCCATATCGTGACATGATTTCGCTAAAATCATCGGCGAAGCGATTTGTGTATTTCGCCAATTTCCACGGACATAGCTATGTGCTTGGTGCCAATAAGAGACATTTTCGTTATGTTGAATGGTCATGATTTCACCGATTTCTTTTCGGTCGATGACATCTTTAATCGCGTTAAAAAAAGGCGTATAACGCAATACATGACCAACCACAACATTGCGTTTCGCTTTTTTGGCTGCTTCGTAAATTGCCATCACCGCTTTCGCTTCAAGTGCCATCGGCTTTTCTAGAAACACATGATAGCCTAATTCAAGTGCTTTTAATGTGGGTTCAAAATGCATTTGGTCTTGTAGACAAATAAAACAAGCGTCTGCCATCCGCGGTTGGTTTAAAATGTCGTTATAGTCTTCAAATTGATGTGTTACTGGAATTTGATGGAACCTCGAAAACGATGCTCGTCTTTGTGGATTAGACTCTGCGACACCAACAAATCGAATATCTGATTTATTTTCTAATGCGAAGCGTCCGTATGCGTGTTCACCGCGATTACCGGCACCCAATAAAATAGCTGTTATCATGTTATCACCTATGCATATCATATCATGTAACTACCTCAAAAAAAACTCTTCATTGAATCAAAAAATACAAACCGTTAAGTTTGTATTTCATGAATATCTAAAATATCGGTAATCGCGATTTTTTGTTTGTCGTAAAGCCATACTAAATGGTGAATGGTATCGATTTTTAGGATGTATCCTTCAACATAGCGAATATGACCATCGTTAAAGTATTCGAATAGCGTATAAGCATTGTGTTCTAAGGCTGTCTTCAGTTTCTGATCTAATTCTTCAAGACGGTCTTCTAGTAAAGTCGGTTTATCCATCTTTGTTAGGCGGTTACGAAGTTCTGTGAATAAATCGTTAAACCCCGCTAACCCATCAAAAGGTGACCATTTGATGATCCCACGGTCTACATACTTACTCATGGTGACCACCTACGAATCCATTGCGTTCACGAATGGTTGATTCTTTGTTCAAGGATGACCCTCGATTCACTGCGTTCTTGCCATAGCGCATTTTAATTTCATCGACAGAGGCAAGAAGTTGATACTCATTTTCATCCCGTTCTAAGTCCTCAAATAGGCTGAACTGGTGGGTATCGTTTTCCGTTAAGCCACCTAACGAAATACCAATCGAGCGTACTGGGCTACCATCGTATTGTTCATTAAAGATATCGATGCACGTGTCATAAATTAACTTAAAACTCGAAGTTGGACGATCTAACGTGACCTGTTTATGTAAGCCGCCATGGGTATCTTTAGAATAGCCCGCACCAAAGTGGATAACACGGCATTTTTTACGTCCGATACGCAACCGTCTCGTAACTTCATCGGCCATTTCTAAGATGATGGTATAAATCTCTGGGGCGTAATAATTTCTAAAGAGGATTTGTGAATGGCCATAACTCTTGTTTTGAGCTCTAAGTTTATTTTTATCCTGTAGAATACTCATATCGATACCGTGGGTGTGGTACCATAGTTCTTCGCCAATCACACCAAATTTTCGTTTTAATAAGGCTTTGTCATAATTGGCAATATCACCAATTGTCTCTAAACCTAAGAGGTTTAAATGGTGTTCCATTCGGTTTCCAATTCCCCACATTTCAGAGATAGGTTTGACTGGCCATAGTTTAGTTGGGATATCTTCATACGTCCATTTCGCAATCGAATCCTTTGCTTTTTTAGAATCGATATCGAGTGCCATTTTGGCCATAATCATATTTGGACCGATGCCACAACTTGAGGGTAAGTGAAGTTCGCTTGAGATCTTGTCGACGATTTTCTTCGCGAGTTCAACATCTGTCATTTGATAAAAGTTGAGGTAGGAGGTTACGTCCAAGAATGCCTCGTCGACTGAGTATACATAGAGGTCTTCCTCAGAGATGAATGACAAATAGATTTCTACAATCTTCATTGAGTACTCCATATAGGTCTTCATTTGAGGTCTCGCGAAAATAATTTTATCACGAAGATTTTCAGGGATGTCGTAAATACGACAACGACTTGGGATGCCGAGCTTTTTCAAGAAAGGGGTGACGGCCAAAGTGATGGCACCTTTACCACGAGACTTGTCCGCCACAACAAGTGGGGTTTTAAATGGGTCAAAGCCTCTTAGACTACACTCAACCGATGCGTAAAAACTCTTTAAATCTATACACAGTATATTTCGATGTAATCGATACTCTTCCATGGTCTCACCTCCCTTTTGTGTACCCATTATATCAATCCTTTTTATGTAAAAAAGATGAAAATATCTTGTTTAAAATGAAACTAAACAGTGATTTTTCATCGGTTTTGATCGAGGTTTTAGGTAGGGGATTTTCATTCATTTAAGCGGAATTGAAGAGAAAAATCACCGCTTTCGGGTGATTTTTATGCATTATTTTTGATAATCTACGTGCCCATAGCGTCCGGACGAGATTTCCCAAAGATACAAGGAGGCGAGACTCGCGTATGGACTGTAGCGTTTATGGTAACGCTCGAGCAGTTCTGTCGTAATTTTCTTATGGTGATATAACATCGAAATCCCTCTTCTGATCGCGAGATCATTTTTAGATAAAACGTTCATTCGATTGAGTGAGAAAATGAGTAACATTTCAGCAGTCCACCGTCCAACGCCTTTGAGCTGAATCAGTTTTTCGATAATTACTTCATCGGGTTCGGTTTTCAAAACTTCGATGTCTACCGTTTGAAAATACTGTGCCACGCTGTGAATGTAGGGCGCTTTTTTAAGACTCATGCCACAGGATTGAATGTCTAGATTTGTTAATTCTAATAAGCCTTCTGGTGTGATTGAAGTTTTTGCTTTGAGCCTTTTAAAGACGGTTTCATAGGCTTTACCTGAGATTTGTTGTGCGACAATCGATCCAATCAACGATTCAAATAAATTGTCATCAATACGGCGTTTAATCGGACCTATCCGTTCAATCACTTCACCGAGTTTTTTATCTTTTTTCTTTAGGTATTCGAGGGCTTTTTCGTCGTACTTAAAGTCCATAATGATGTCCTTCTAAATTCAGTAATCTTGTTTTAAGTTCAAGTCCGCCGTAAAAACCAACCAATGAACCATCCTTACCAATAACACGGTGACAAGGTATGATAATCATGATGGGATTTTTGTTCACCGCGCCCCCAACTGCACGCACTGCATCCTGATTTCCAATCGCTATGGCGATATCTTGATAGCTCCTGGTTTCACCATAGGGAATTCGCGTCAAGGCGTCCCAAACACATTGTTGAAAGGGTGTCCCAATTGGTTTTAATGGTACACTAAAGTTAACTTTTTCACCGTTAAAATAACGTGTGATTTCTTTTGCACACGTCTCTAGTAAAGGGTCGTTACTTGGTGGTGTTAAAGCCTCATTGGTCAAATCCAAATGGGTGATACTACTGCCGTCTGATTTAATTTTGACATGTCCAAATGCGGTGTCGATAACTAGTGTATTCATACGTTTACCTCAACCTCATTATACAACAAAAAAGACTAGTTGACCTAGTCTTCAAAGTTAATTCTAATATCGCCATTCGATGTGATGGCTTCAACATATGGGGTTTTGCTGGAATGATACGTATCATTACCATAGGTTGCACCATCGATTTTAACGTCTCCGTTGGAGGTTCTCGTTTTAACTTTATAGTCATCGAAGCGGCCTTGAACAGTGATATTAATTCTACCGTTAGAGGTTTGAACTCTAAAGTCATTAGATACAATCCCACTACCATTGATCGGACCGTTGGAAGTTTCTGCGTCTACCGAAGTCGCGACTAGATTGATACATTCAATTTCACCATTGGAAGTACTGAGTTCGACATTTTCTGAAGTTACGGTATTCAAATAGACTTTTCCATTTGAAGAACCCAAAGTCAAATCGTTTACGGTTGTATTTCGGACATCGACTTTACCGTTGGATGTATTTAAATGTGCACTTTTTAGAGTTAAATCGTTGAGTGTGATGGCTCCATTCGAGGTCTTTACTTGAAGTTCATAGAGGCTATCTGGTAATAAAACGGTCACAGTACGATTGACAGTAATGTTGGAAAAATTGAACCAAAGTAGTGGGTTTCTCATATAGTCCCACCAATCGCTTGTAACCACGATGGATAAGACATTGCTTTCATCCGATAATACAATTTCTTCGTATTGGTCGACTTTAAAATCAATATGGATTTTATCGTCTGTAGAAGGTTTGATTTCCACAGGGTTATTATAAAATGAGAGTTCAATTCGGGTGAATTGGGCTCCATCATATTCATAAGACATATCGGTATAGTCTAGCTGTTCTTCTAGATAAGGTTGGGCAAGTAAACCAAAGACTGTTACGGAAATAGCCCCTAAAATGATGAAGACGATACCGACTTTAAGAATGGTTTTCATTTTTGTCTCCTCTTGATGATTTGATCAATTTTAAGAATGGCTAGATCGAGCCAAATTTTCGTTTTACGAATCAAGGTCGTAATAATAACGACACCTACAAGAACCAAACCGAGGCCTAAAACCATCGAACTCACATAATAAATAAGAACTTCAAGTCTAGAAACATCCTTAGTCAATAAGAACACTAAATATGTAACAAAGGAAATCCCGCCACTCGAAATGAATGAGATACTAACGCTACCAGCAACTATCACGCCGATAACTGTAAAGAAAATAGCTATCCCTTTAGAGGTTTGTGAGATGACTTCAGAAAGCATGTAGTTCTCTTTATTTTTCACTTTGAGTTTGAAGCTTGAATCCTTCTTTAATGTCCGGATGATTTGCTCAATACTTCCAAGTTTTTGAATGAACTCAGATTCGACTTCACCGTTCGCAACCGCTTCATCGATCAGTTCTTCATAATAATTGAGGATTTCTGAGCTATCTGTGTATCCGGCTAATCCATCTTTTAATGCTTGTAAAAATGTAAATTTTGTCATAGGTCACCTCAAAATGTAACGATAGATTTTCGATATTTCATTAAAATCATCACGTGCTTTTTCAATTTCGTGTTTGCCAAGTGCCGTAATCATATAATACTTACGCAGGCGTGATTGATGCTGTTCTGTATAGGTTTTAACGAATGCTTGTTGTTCAAGTCTCTTAAGTATAGGATACAGCGTAGACTCTGAGATATCAAGGATGGATGATACATCTTGAATGATCTTATAACCATAAGACGGTTCTTCTTTTAGTGAAGCGAGAACCAATATTTCTAGAAAACCTTTTTTTAATTGGGGATCCATCGTTCATACCTCCCTTCACACAATACTATACATTACATAGTATATCGTGTCAAGAGGTATTTAAAGAAAAAGACACACTTTTTGCAAAGTATGCCTTCTTAATTGAGTTAATTACCATCCCAGCTGGTGTAATCGTCGTAGAGACCCCATTGGTTCCCTATGACTGTATAGTTTTCGATTACAATCGCGAATTCAATTTTAATTTGTCTGAGTGACCCTGGTGGTGTGTAATAATACTTACCAAGTGTTTCACCGGTTGAATCTAGATTAGGTAATTTGTACTGATTGTCATTCCATGAGGTGGTTCCGATGAACTGGCTTTCAATGAAGTAAATATTATAGTCATATCTTAAGCCATTTACTAGCGGTTTGCTAGGGTCGGTTAGGTTTGTTGTTCCTAAGTATTTTGGAGCTACAATATTAAAACCATATGCCCCTGTCATATTTCGGCCTAACGTGTACAAGTAGTTGTTTATACCTTCAGGTGCTGGAACTATGAATAGCGTCGTACGGGTATTAATACCGTTAGTTTCGTTGATGACGTTCCCCGCAGTCGGCACGATTGGAGCGCCTAAATCATAGTTTAATTTGTAATTTCTAACGTTAATCAAAATCACCGATTGCTTAATTGGTGATGCAGCATCACTGGCTTCAATCACACCACTAGTAGTTCTAAAGTAAATATTGAACTTAATAGTGACTGTGAAGTTCTTATCTTCAACCGTAATAAAGTAATCTACAAAATTGGTGCCATTTTCAGCCCATACACGATACTGGACAATTCGAAATTCACTGTCATCTTCAGGAATGTAATTGCCATATAAGTCGTTAGTGAATGAACCAGTCGTTTCGTTAAATCGCTGGATGGTTGCGCCAATTGGTAAGGTAAAGTTTGGATAATAACTTGTGATATCGATGTTTGAAACAATACCATTGATTCTAAAGGATTTTTTATTCGCTTCATCTGCGCCATCGTAAGAGATACCGTCAAAGAACACTCTAGCGTCATAATCACTGTTCATAATAATGTTTCCATTTGTGTCTGATTCAAATATGGTTGGATAATATAAGATCGAGCCTTCATCAATTTGGAATCGGATATCTTTCAAATACGCATCTGTCCCAATTAGCTTATCGATGGTAACGGTATATAGTAGATAGTTCACTGAACCGCCTTCACGTTGGAGATAAAAATTGTATGTTTTAACGCCTGTTTCGAGCGAACTGTAAATAAATACTTCATACATACTACCAAAACCGAATTGAATATCGTTACTACTTGGTGAATATGGTGAACCTGCTTTTAATATTTGGGTAATCACATTCCCATAAAACTCGCTATAGCCAGCAAAATTGAAATCAAATTCAAACTCGGTTACTGAAGACTGACGGTCAACATCCAGTGCTGTTGTGAACTGTTGGTTGCCGTTTTTATAAATTATTGGAATGTCTAAAGTTCGTTCGCGAATCGTATGCGTAATGATATTGGTAGCACCACTTGGCGAGTTCACTTGACTTCTGAGTGTATACTGGAAGTGATACTGCCTAATCCCATTATCATAGGTGTACCAAGCGGTTACGCCGTATAAAGTTGCATATGGTGAGAACGATACATCCATAATGTAAGTTCCACCTAAAGATAATGTATACTTTCTAACGATATTGACACCTGTATTTGTATAAGTTGTTGGCGTGTAAGTAATTGAAACACTTTGAGTAGATGTTCTGTACGGAATCCCTGCAATTTGATAACCAAATTCCATAAAAGTTGTGAAATTCGTATTGGTTGGGACAAACTGAACAGAGGTATTTTCGTTATCTACACTGAACGTGTCATAATCTACATTGGTTACTTCATATAAATTTGAAGCTTGTTTGGTAAAACTCAAACTGAGTTCAGTCGAATTAGGGAAATAGCTATATCGGATTGAATAACTACCATTAATGAGTTCTGAACTTAATGTAATATTAAACCCAAATTGATTATTGGATGCTTTTGGATTAATGGTTACAGTATATAAACTTGGATCAATTAAAGTTGCCCCTTGATATAAACTTCGAACCACCATTTGATGACCTAACGGCATGATTGTACCATTAGCGTGTGTTCCAGTATCCGTAAATACGGCTTGAATGGTACCATTTGGTAGTAGTTGCGGCGATGTAACAGTTGTGACATTTCCGCTTACTGTGCGGGTACTGGCTGCTCCATCGACAAATACTTGAGTCGTCGCTACACTAGGTGTATTGGTTGTTCTTACTATTTTTATCGTATATTCAGTACTATACTTTTCAACTAAACCAGAAATATTGCTTGAAATTTCCGAAAACACATTTAATTTTACTGTAATTACATTATCATCTGCATTGCCAGCAATCCCATCCGCGTTAAATACACCATTGATAATAGGCTTAAATGTACCTCCCAACACATTGGATGTTCTCGATAAATAAGCGTTGTTGAATGCTGTGAAATTTGGATTTGTTTCCCGATTATAGTTCGCTAAGACTGCATTCTTGGAAAGTGTTGCTGAATCAATCTCATAAGTATGATTGTTACCTGAAAAGGCTTGAGATGGTAATGTATATGTTATGGTTGTCCCACTAATAACACCACCATCTAATTGCGGTCCTGTTCCATTGGTGTTTTTCAAAGCTAATCTCGCCACAGTTTGTCCAGAATAGGTTGTTGTATCAATGTTCGATTGGTTATTATAACTAACCTGGAACATGGCGCTATACTTTTGATACAGTGGATCTAGTCCCAAATCACCAATTGAAGGCATTTTCGTTTGAGCTGAATTAACATTATTCAAATCAATATAACCTGACTGATTTACTTCGTCAATTGTGTAAAAATTAGATACATCAATATTTGATGGCATAACAGCACCAATTAACTTACCAAGTCGAGTAGCTAGTACATACATACCATTTGGTTTAAAGTTGGTAGTGTCTCCACTATTGGTAAATCTTGGAGCTAATGAATCTGTTTCAACTGGGTAAATATAATCAGACTGTTCTGGAAGCATTAACGGAAAATCCTCATCAAACACAAACTTAGGTGGAATTGGATCAGATGGGTCTAGTGCTCTATCTCTAACAACTGGTACTGGATAAGCTACATTCGTTGTCGTCACACGTATTGGAATAAACCCTTTGTAATTAGTAATCGTAAGGGTTGTCCATGAAGTTGTTGAAATAAATGGAATATCTTCTACACGTGCTGAGACATTGTATGTAGCGCTCCCATTTTGTGGAGTTTGAGTCCCAGTAAAAGTGAAAGTTCTTCTTTTTGAGTCATCGTGTACCCCTACATATCTTAATAGTCCTCTACCATAACTTACTGTAGCGCCATTAAAAGTTACACTTGATAAAGTTGTTGAATTATTAGTAGATTTCCTAAATGTAACACTAGTGCTTTGTGTAATCACATATGCATCCGCAATATTTGTAAATCCGGTAAAAACTGATGGTGTAATATCATATGGCTTCGCAGTGTAATATGTATCAGGATTATTGATTGATGTGAAACGATAAGTATAATAACTACCAGTTAAACTAACTTGATCGACTCTACCTAGCATATCAATTTCTCTATCCATATTGAGAATATTCTTGAAGCTAGTGGCTAACATCGTTCCTGAAAATCCTCTTTGTAATCTCCCAAAAATGCCACCAAATCCACGTTTTCTATTTTGAGCAATAGCTGTAGTTCCACTTGGGGTTACCCAAACTGTATCATTAATTGGATAAAAGAAATTTGCAGCATCTCCAATTGTAGGATCAGCTTTCTCAATTGTAAAATTGGAGTAGGCAGCTTTTTTCAATGCCCTAACTTTCCCGTAATGGATAGCTGTATCAATGTTTACTGTAGTTGTTAAACCGTTTGCAGCTCCCAAAATAAAAGTAGCTCCAATAACACCACCGGCGACATCAGTTGATGCAATCAATCCATGGTTAACCATTTTGGTTAATTTAGCCAGACCGTAACCAATGACACCTCCAACAGATGCATGAATAGGAATTCTCTCAGAGTTTGCTGTAGAATTACTGCCATTATATTCGACAACTTGACTTGTGATACCATAAATATCGCCAAAATTTAAACCGTTTGATAGTTCACTCTGGCCAACAGGGTCCTGATCACCGAGAGTATTTGTAGAAAATGTTTTTAATGCGGTTGAACCACTATCAGTACTATTTGTAACGTTATTACCTGCTGTAATTTCCGTCCCCAGTGCAGTACCAAGAATACCTCCGACTCTAACATATTCTGGTGCTTTAGCATAAATTTTCCCATTATTAGCTGAATCATATACTCTTGCAAGAATGTTAGAATTTCCATATCCATAACCAGTTAAGACTAATGCGTTTCTGTCACCTATGATTGCTGTTATACCGCCTAATGTTATCCCTGAATTATATGAAAATACAAGACCCCCATAATAAGCATTTCCAGTAGAAATAACTGCATGAACAACAGCACTTGTATCAGTCGCTAAAGTCTCGTTCGTAAATGTTAAATCTCCAACATTTCCGGTATCTTGTATTAAGTTATAGTTGAATGTCGTTATGCCACCAGCAAATAAGTTTGAGCGTCCCGTGATATTAGTTAAAGCGAGTCCATCATCTGAACTCAAATTTCCATTATTCATGGCATTTTGAATAACACCTGCATTTATATTCACTATTCCAGAGATATAAATATTGCGTCTTACAAAAGTAGTTACTCTAAATGATGTGTCAGTATATGTGTTACCACTGATAACAGTATGGCCACTTAGCCTAGAGACTATAATGTTACCTTCATTTAAAACATTATACATTGTGTATGGCGCATCAGAATAAGGTAAAATCCAAGTTAATCCTGATACATAAACATCCTTATCTTGAGCAAAATCAGTAACATGAATATTACCAGAATTAATAACGTTTTTATAATATGTAAAATAATTTTGAGTAATGTTCGAAACTCTTAATTCCCGTACTAAGGCTATTGATTGATTAACAGTTCCAACACGTAAGTCACCACTATTTTTAACATAGAGTAGAGTTGTTTGATTGTTGTTTACTGACGTATAAAATGGTGAAATCAGAATCGGATTAGTTGATACGGTGGTAGTGAAAAAACTCGATTCAAAAACATAATCTGCATCATTATAAGCACGAGATAGTTTGATTCCTGTTGTTGTATTATCAAGTATTGTTGCTGCATAAAATACATACACATTGTAATTATCACTATTGAGACCAGTGATGGAATAATTTCCTTTATTATTCATTACTGAAAATTCAGCATCGCTTTGTGTTGTTTCAGCAATCCCGATGCCAGCCGTGTAGACTCTGTTGAATGCGTTATACGATTCAACAATCACATCACCGCGATTTTCCCAACGACCATTTATTAAATTTGTTCCCTGGTTAATTCGATTTTTTTGACCTAAGACCGTGCCAAAAATACCGCCAATGTTATAAGTAACGATATTACCATCTTTACCTAAAAAATCTGGCCCATGTATGTCTCCCGTATTTAACACATAATAAAGCTCATTACCCGTTGAATTTAAATTATTGATTTCACCAATAACACCACCAATACGATGTCTGATTGTACCTGCGTATTCATTATCGATTGAACCTACGCCATAAATTTGCCCTGAATTATAACTATTCCTTAAAATCATATTTGAAGTTGCAGTTCCACCGATGATCCCACCTATTGAAAATGTCCCATCAATGGTAATATCTTCGAAACTGTGCAAACCACCATCTACAATGCCGGTATGTGCTACATATGTGATATTACCACCCGCTCTACCAATGACTCCACCAGCATAAGTTCTACCTATTAAAGCAGTCCCTAAATCGATGGTTTTTCTTGGTGTTGGTGCTGAACTATCGTTACCAACAATAATATTTTTGATGATCGCTGTCTGGGTTGTTCTGCCAGCTACCATACCAATATTGAACGTTTTACCATAATGTTCTTTGGTATTGGTTGCGACAAGTTCATTGTTGTAGAAATTAATGTTATTGACTTGTCCATTAACTACACTTAAAACACCTAAGAAATACTCTGTATTGACAATTGCTGGTCGAATAATTCTCAAGTTATAAACATATTTATTTTGATTGATATTGACAGAAACATCGCTAAAATCTAAATCGCCACCTGTTAAGATACCTAAAAATGGCTTGGAAGGTGTTTTATAGGACTTGATATTTTTCATATCAATATCTTTAGTTAAGACATATTTAAATTCATTATAGCCTTTAGTATCTTTTTTGGTGTTGAAATCAATCATTTTACTAAAGTTATAAAAATCATACTCGTTGCTGATTTCGAAGTATGGATTTGCTGGATTGTTGGTATTGTAAGTCAAACCAACCATCGTTGGATAACCATCATCCGCATAGAAATACCAACGATTCTTTTCCAATGCATTGGTGTATGGATTCGTCAAGGTTTGTGAATTGATATTAACGCCAGTTCCATTTCGTAAGGTTGCAGTGGTATAACTAACCACACCTGCCGGTTGAACAGTACTGGATACATTAGGATTTAATACGCTGTCATAACCTATCCCTTGCAAAGTACCGTTGTAAACAACATCATTGATGGTTGCTGTATTAAAATAAACAAATGGTCTATCTTCAAAACGGAAGTATGAAGATGCTGATAGAACATTTGGAGTAGCTAGATAGCTGTTTCTAATAATTCCGATATTGGTATGGACAAAACCAGCTGCATTATAATTATCTGCAGTTGCTGCTTGGACATTGATTCTCATCCCCGACAAATCAGCGCCCGTTGAACTGGTTTTGAAGTCAATGACAGCCGTATTGTATATTAAACCTTTGTTTTCACCAACAAGCATTGCCGCACTATTGAGTCCATCCGGTAAATCTACCAACTCATAATCTGGATTTCTGAGGACCAAATTCATGATTGCACCAGAAGTGCCAACATGCGCAAACATGGCATAATAACGGGCAAGCGGAATATCCACAAATGTCGTATCCCCATAAAGCATGATGATGTAGTTATAGTCTGCTACATACAAATTTGATATGGTGAAACCTTGTCCGTCGAATGTTCCAGTAAATGGATACGGATAAACAATACCACCATTATTAATATTGATATCGATCCCAATCGGGACAAACTTTCTCGCACGTTCCGTATTGTAATCAATGTCACTGGTTAAAACATAATCAAGGTCTAAAATCTTTTGAATGGTTAATATAAAAGGTACCCAGTTTTCTGTAGCCTCATACTTAAAGTTGAAAGCAGCCGATACTGAAAAATAATAGAGTTCTTCTGCTGTTGATATATTAACTCGACTAGATCCGACTAGCGCGTTAATTTGACTCGATATCGTCGCGTCAGCTGAATTAACTAATGTTTCAATTTGTTCCTTGGTAATTTCATCGTCTAACTCAATTTGTGCCACAACTGCTTCAATTTGAGGGTTTATAATGTCGTAAATAGCTTGAAAACTGATGAATGTATCAGCTGCATCTCTACCCGATGATGTTAAATTTGCTGAAAAGAAGTTATTCGTAAATGCACTTGTTTTGATGAAGTTATCATCATCAAAACCTGGTTTAGTAATTGGCTTTTGGATTAAAGCAAAAATACCTAGTGTTGTAACTAGAGCCATTAATGTGAATGAAATTGTTCGTTTTATGATTGATCTCATTTTTACCACGCTCCGTCATCCCAAGGTCTATTTGGAAGTCCCCAATTGATTTGAGGGCCATCGATGGCTTGAACTGCATCAATGATAAATCCCATTTGTAGTGAGTATCGTTCACTAATCGCATTATAATTACCGATATATCCCGAAATCAGTGTTTTCTTGGTTGCAACACCAGGACCCTGTCTTAAAATTTTGTTCTTAAAGTAAAAATAGCCATCGTTATCTCTATTGTCATAGAATTCTGTTGTGTTATACGCAAACTGAGATAATGAAGGTTGTGTCGTAGCAACTTCTACTTTTTTGCCATTTGAGATATACGTGAGGGTCATTTGTTCGTATATCGCAATTCTGAAATAAGTTTCGACACTGCTAAATACCTCTACATTGACTCGAAAATTTTCGATGAATTGAGGATCAGTTGGCAAGGATACATTAATCTTATAAATGCCTACTTTAGTAAATGGCGTTTCATCGACAGGATCAGCGATGTAGAAGATATCTGTTCTTTTTTCTTGTGGCATCCCAAATTCGTCTAAATAACTGAAGTATGCCTCGACATTAACAGAAACAGCTCCAAGTGTGACTTCTTCCTCTTCAATACCTTGACTTGATAGCCAGCCAGCTATACTGATGACAGCAATCGTGGTCAACAATACGAATGAAATTGCGATTTTAATGATTTTTGTCATTTGGGCATTGACCTCCTAAGGATTGACGATTTGATCTAGTCGAATTTCGATATAACCAATTTCAATAGATTCGTTATGTAACGTGTTATTGATTGTAGGCTCGACATAAATGGTAAAATCAAAAGTTAAAGTTTCACCAAATGTGAGTTCATAATTCGTAAATACTGTCTCATTTGCAGTATCTAAAGCCATTGAAGCTGGACTTGTTGTTATAGGATTTATATAATTCAATGTTAATAAATTGTATAAAGTCACATTGGTCGGTATGATGTCCTTTAATGTAACGGTTAAATGTCCATCTGTGGTACTTTGATTCACAATCACTAATCTAAACGTATAGGTTTGTCCTGGCATCAAATCGTCAAGTGGTAACCCTCCTGTGGTAATTTGTGTATAACCGCCGTCTAAAATACCATCTAAGTTAGCATCATTGGCTTGGTAAAAGGATGCTTCCATCTTAATCGAACCACTTGTGAAAATGATTGGTTCAGAAGCAAATCTAGCAATGATCCAAGCGAAAATCCCGGTTGTTAGTAGTGCGAGCACCATGACTAAAATAACGATGCTTTCGATTAATCTGATTTTCTTCATAGGCTCACCTCCTTGTTTATGGTTTTATTGACCTGTTGAAAAATTGTAGTTAGCTGTGCCTAGTGTTGCCCAGGTTACAAAAGGGCCTTGCTTAGCTTGAAAGGTTAATGTGATTGAAACCGTTTCACCGACATGTTCATTTCGAATGAAATAACCGTCTAATTTAAGTGACTCAAGTACTGTGATTTGTGATACTGTGGTAGGAATCTTAAACTTACCCGGTTCGGAAGTAGAATCTGTATTCGACCCTCTGTAATAATAGCCATTATCAAATACCCAGCCTGATGAAATCGTGTACACTGAGAATAAATCATTCACTGAAACAGTGCCTAACAATGAAGTCGAAGCTTCAATGCTGAATCTAAGTTCTGTCTCAACCGATGAGGTATTGGTTAGTTGAAAAGTGGTACCAATCAATTCTTGTGATGGCATCACAAAGCCAGAAGTTAAATTACCTGACCAAGTGAATGAAACCTCACCAAGTGTAAAATCAACTGAACCTGTTTCTTTTTGATCAAAATAATAAGCATAAATGGTAGTGCCCAATAAGATGAGTGTCAATATCATACTTAGGGATAACACAAGTAATCGTTTAGTCATGTAATCCCTCCTAAGTATCGAATATCGCAAGCAGGGAAGCAATCCTTAGAATGCCTGCTTGATATTCGGATTTGGTTGTATTCGAATCAAACTGAATCGAAAACTGGATGAAAACAGTTTGACTGATGGGTATTTCAAGACCGGTGATGATGGTCATGTCTTGACTACCATTGATCAAATTGGATAAACGATAATTTGAGAAAGTTTGTCCTTCAAATGTAGTTGGTGTAGTAGAGTTCAATGGTAACGTTATTGCTGACCCTTGTACTGTTACAGTGCCATTGACTAAATAAAAGACATTGCGCATGTCATAGCCAGAATTCGCATTCGCACTAGTAATATCCTTAAAATTGATGCTCGCATTTACTTCGGAGGTGGATAGATTTTCTATAGTCACTGTAAAAGAAAACAAGTCTCCTGGTAATGCATTATTCAGAAAAGCAGTCATTTGCGCTTCGGTAGTGATTGTTTGCGGTGAGCCGCCATTTTTCGACACTTGGAATGTGATTTTTGCAGCATACTCATTTACAGGTACAACAAACTCATTGACCCTTGCTGAATCAGACAAAGCGAACCAAGCAAAAGAGGACGCAGAAAAAACCAATAATGACAAAATGAACATGATAATTGAAACACTGGTCGATTTATGGTTCATAACGTGGCTCCTTTCCGCTTGTGACTTAACTACAGTTAAGACTTTATAAGATGTTTTAATTATACCATCTTTAGAAAAAACCCGTCAAATCGATGGTAATAATTACTTAATATATTTCTAAATTTGCCAAAGGTCACACATTCATTTCAGATTTACACACATTTACACACAGTTTTACGTATAAAATGACAAAAAAAGGAAAGATTATCAGTCTTTCCCCATAATTACTTAAATGAATAATATTAAGCTAATAGCCATAATCGCCATACCAGTGATTAAACCGTAGATTGCAATATGGTGTTTACCATACTTTTCGGCGGTTGGTAACAATTCATCCAATGATATATATACCATAATTCCTGCAACCAAACCAAAGACAAACCCAAACATCGCATCCGATAGGAGTTCACGAAGTAAGAAATACCCTATTAAAGCACCGATGGGTTCTGATAATCCAGAAGCAAACGAATATAAAAATGCCTTTTTACGAGAATTGGTTGCCTGATAAATCGGGACAGATACTGCAATGCCTTCTGGGATATTGTGGATTGCGATTGCAACCGCAATCCCAATCCCTAAAGTTGGATTATCCAGTGCAGCGATGAATGTAGCGAGTCCTTCAGGAAAGTTATGAATCGCGATTGCAAGCGCTGAAAACAACCCCATCCTTAACAATTTATGTTCCTTTTGTTTTAAATCATTTTCATCTCTGATTTCATGGGGATTTTCTTTATCTGGTACTAGCTTATCAATGGTTCCAATCAATAAGACGCCCAGAAAAAAAGCTAAAGTTGTCAAAATATACCCTTGTTTGATCCCATATACATCCGTTAGTGCGACTCTTGCTTTTACAAATATTTCAACGAATGACACATAGATCATAACCCCTGCTGATAGACCTAAGGCGAATGACAAAAATGTTTTTGAAGTTGCTTTTTTATTAAATGCCAATAACGACCCAATACCGGTGGATAACCCAGCAAATAAGGTCAGTAAAAATGCTTGAAATACAGTCATAGGTTGCTCCTTATTTAAAATTATTTTATATAATTCATGATAAAATAATTCTAGAAAAATATCAATATTAATGAAAATAATTCTAAATAATTAATTTGTTTATAATAAAATGACGGTATTTTATAATCGTGTTTCAATCCACTACCGACTCACAGTATCACACCTTCTGTGCTGTGAAACCCTCGTTCATCAAATCTAAGTAAGCTTTGAACTTTTCTTTCGGTTCATAACAGGTTTAGTAGTTGTTTTGAGAAACCAAAAACTCATCACAAAAAATACTAGCGTGCGTTTGCTCGATACTATATTCATAATACCCTTCTTCACTTAGAAAAATATCCGCTGTTTCGACTGCTTTATTGAGTCTAGCAACCAAAGATCGATCCTTAGTATAACCAAAAGTCAGGTCGTTAGGTTGAAGATCAAAATAGTTTCTGATCCGATCCAGCGTGAACCCAATAGCCGTTAAGGTATTCATCAAAGCTATTGTAGTCAAGGGATATAGTTCATTTAGATACTGTTTTTGAACCCATAAAAAACCAAAGTGAATCTTGAAAGATCATGCATCAAGATAAGCAAGTTTTTTCTGCTTCGTTTGACGATATGTGCATGCCAAGCATACATGTCGTGGTCGGTATTTTCTCCTGAATTTCTGGCTTAGCATAAGTAATCATGGCTTTTGTGCACTGAAGATGCATATTTTTACGCTCCTCTTGGTTATGTATGTGTATCAAATCCAAAATGCACTCATTGAAATACTGAGTATTGATATTGTTTTTGATTTTATAATTCAAAGTATTTACTTTAAATGCTTCTGTTTTCGATAGTCATACATCATGTGGTCTGCTTGCTCATATAGTTCTGTATACCCCATACCATCGTTGTCCATCACGGCTGACCCTAAAGATATGCCAAAGCGATAGACAGATTTTGTATTATACTCAGTTTCTAAAGATTCTAAAATGCTTAACTTATCTGAATACAGGTCATGACTTTTATTTAGGTAAAGACAGGCAAACTCATCGCCACCAATGCGATAACATTCACCATAATCTTTAAACACTGCACTGATCATATCATAAGCTGTTTTGATGGCTTCATCGCCCGCGATATGACCATGTACATCGTTAATTTTCTTTAGGTTATCTAGATCAAAGAGGATTAATCGCAAATCTTTACTTTGCTTTTCATCACGCATAATGGCATCGAAATCCCGTTCAAACGCCAATCTATTTTTACCCTGAATCACATGATCCATATAGGCTAGTTTTTGATATAGTTCAGTCTGAAAACTGATTTTTAGTCGTTGAATGATATATCTAAAGTAATTGATGATAACATAGGTCATAATCAAGACGATCCCTAAAGAGAGATATAAAGACACGTTTTCAAAAAAACCAACTTGAAAATTAATGAATTCTAAAATGGCAAACACCATGAGTACAATAAATGCATATAAAGCTTTAATGGTTTCATTTTGATTGTTCTTCTTATTATCTAAAATGAGTGCAATAATCGCTAATACAATACCAACTGCAATCCATATTTGTGAAAGTAACACTGTTTCAAAGTAGTCAGCTATATTTAGATAATGTAATACTGTGATGATAACCAGATGAATTATGAATAAATACTTCATCCAACTCAATACTTTTTTATAGTCTTTAAGGAGAAATTCAGTTAAAAATACAATCATTGGAATTGCAAAAGCCGGCAATGACATATATGCGAGTGTTCCCATCAGGAGTTCACTACCAGTAAAAAACTGGAGCATTCGAGATTCCGCAATCACCCATAAAGATAAAATGATGGCGAATAATCCAATATAAACATAGCCTTTGTCTCTGACCTGTTTCACTAAGAAATCAAAAATCATAACAATCAATCCGATTAGAAATAGAATCACACCAATGATCAGTCTGATGCCATAAGTATTCATCAAATAGCGGTAATGCATCACTTCAGACCCATAAAACACATCATTGATTTCACCAGACATTGATCTGTAGGGTGAGGATAGTTCAATCGACAGCTCATGACCTTCATTTTGACCCGGTAAAGTAATAAAATGCCATGATGAGGCATAAGGTTTAAATTGTGAAGTTCCAAATTGCTTTTCATAAATAAGCACATCATCCAAATATACGGTTATATTTTGGAGTGATGTTCGAATCATGATGACTTGAGATTCATTGAAATTTTGATCCAATGTTCGATAAATACGGTAGGGTGTATTTGTCGAAACATTCAATTTAGTAGGCACTGAAATCGATTCATTCTCAAAAACCCACTCAGCAGTCAGTTTTTGTGGCGTATCGATTGAAATTCTTAAACTATCGTATCCAATCCAAAATAGAGATAGGAAAATGATTGTAACTACCAATAAGATGATGTATGGTTTATAGGTTTTGATAAGCCTCACCTTTTCTTTCTAAAATAATTATAGACATCTATCTGCACATGCAGACTGAAAAGTCCTGATTTTTTTCTTATTTATAACATAACTGCTTAAGTTATTTACTTTCTTAATTATATCATAGTATTAGTGGTTAAGACAATTTCCAACCATAAGTCAGGATTTAGCTATGATAATAGATTCAAAAACACTTTTCAATATTAATGAAAATAATTCTAAATAATGAAGATATTCACAACAAACCATTTCCTGTGGATATTTTTAAAGCATATCAATATTTATCTTGAACACAGTTATAATAAAAAAGAGGATTAATTTCCCTCTTCTTGTTGACGTATTTTCTCGTGCTCATAAATCATTCGGTTCTTACCCATTTGTTTGGCTTTATATAACAATACATCGGCTTTTCGAATGACATCTTCACGAATATTCGCTTGGACAATTCCAATCGATACCGTGAGTGGTTTTTGATAAATTGGAGTACGCAATAGTCGTACTTTCTCAATGATGGCTTGTCCAATCGCTTTGATTTCTTCCTCAGAACCAAACAATAAACCTATGAATTCATCGCCACCGTTTCGATAAAATCGGTTATCTTCTGTAATATATTCTTTTAAGATATCTGAAAATTGAATGAGTGTCGTATCGCCTGATGCGTGACCTTCACTGTCGTTGATTTCCTTAAAATTGTCAATATCTAGATACATGACATGAAAATCTGGGTGTTTGTATTTTTTTCCATAATGGTAATCTAGCGTATATTTATTGAATAGTCCCGTTAAGGCATCGCGGTGAGTTTTTTTATAATTATCTTCTTCTTTACTCATGACATCTGTCATATTTGTAATAAAATAAACATTTAAACTCGGGTTCGCGTCGACAATATTTCGAGAAATCGAAATCCAAATTTTCTCATTATTCCTTTGAATTGGGAAAGTAACCATACTATAATTTCTGGTAGTAAATAGTTCATTGTGTACGTACTTGTAATAAGTTGATCTACCTGAAACATCTGCATAGGCATTATTATACTCAAAATGATACAAAATATCCTTTAAAGTAATGACAGGTGTTTCATCTAGTCCAATTAATGTGAGTGACCCAGTAATAACATGTAACACCGTATCTTCATTCAAGCCATTCGCACTGTATAGGATAATTCTATCTTTGCGCACCAAAAGAATGTCTTCAATGACATCTACTTTAAACTCATCCTGTAAAGTTTTAGATACCGATTTTAGGTATGGATTGTTCATGTCTCCCCCTAGGAACAATCGTATTGAATCGTCCAAATAATACTATATAAGAATTTTATAAACTTGTCAATTTTTATCGTAATTTTAAGTGTAACCAATCCATTATTATCAGTAGAAATGCACTTATTTAAGTAAAAATGTCCACAAAATGTGAACATTATTTATTGTTAGGATGATTTATTTTTTCAAATCTTGATAGGCTTTCGCTAGTTGACCGCCTATACATGCATTATTGTAAACCAAAGCGAGGTTCGCTTGAAGACTCTTACCTTTTGTTTCTTCAACAATCTTTTTAAGTAAATATGGGGTAACATCCTTGCCTTCAACGTGATCTACTACACTCTGTTTTACAGCTTTATCAATGATCTCATTCATATAATCGCCATCAATAGAATCCGCTTCAGGAATTGGGTTAGCTACCAAAATCCCACCTTTGAGATTGAGGTGTTCTTTGGTTAATACTATTTTCGCCAAGTCATTGATTTTTTCAACATGTAGATGTAACTTAATATCGGATGTTCTTGTATAAAACGCTGGTAAAACCTTGGTCTTATAACCAATAACAGATACCCCTTTGGTTTCTAAGTATTCCATCGTTCTTGGTAAGTCTAGGATCGCTTTGGCACCTGCACAAATGACTGTTACATTGGTTTGTGCAAGTTCTTCTAAGTCTGCAGATACATCTAGAGTCGATTCATAGCCTTTGTGAACCCCACCAATACCGCCTGTAACAAAGAATTTGATGTTGGCCATTTCCGCACAAATCATGGTGGATGCGACAGTGGTCGCGCCAATTTGTTTCATCGCGATGACCGATGCTAAATCACGTCTTGAAACTTTGACGACATGCTTGGATTTTGCAAGCGTTTCCAAATCCTCATCCGTTAAACCAACTTTGATTCTGCCGTCTAAGATTGCGATGGTAGCTGGAATCGCGCCTTGTTCTCTAATAATTTGTTCTACTTTCTTTGCCATGATAACATTATCTGGGTATGGCATACCATGGGAAATGATGGTCGATTCGAGGGCAACAACTGGCAAGTTGTTGGCAAGTGCTTTTTTTACTTCTGCTTTAATATCTAAATACGCTTCAAATGATTTCATGTTTTTTAAGCTCCTTTTTTAATAAGTTTATGGATAATTTGGGGTTGACTGCATAAGGTGATTGGATGGTTAGGCTCGCACTCATAGCGCCATAGCGGATACTTTGTGTCATCGATTCATTGGTCATTAATCCGTGTAATAATGCACTGCTAAAACTGTCACCTGCACCTGTCACATCAACAACCTGTTCATCATCTACAAGATAGGCAGGCTTATGTTTAATTTCTGTGCCATCAAAATAATATGATCCCTTTTTACCAGCTGTAATCACGATTTTATTTAGACCTTTTTCTAACCACTTTGGGATAAGTTGATAGGGGTCCTCGAGGTCTGTTTTGAAGTAAGCTTGGCTTTCATCCAAGTTACAAATCAAGATTTCAACGCCGTTTAAATCTTCTGGCAAATGCTTCATCTTCGGTCCAGAAACTCCGATAATAGCCAGTTTCTTTTGTTCATCTAAGGCATATTCAATCAACGCTTCCATAGCATCTTTCGTGATGTTCATATCTGCGATTAACCACTGACTCATGCTGAGATGACGCTTGTGTTCTAAAATCCAACTGCGATTCATGTGGTTGTTGATTGACATATCGGCAAATCCGACATCCATATTGCCTTTTTGATTGATGACTGCGTAATAGCCCCCTGTATTTTCATGTTTGATTCGATCACAAGCAAACACTGCCATTATCTTTTTTGAATAACTCAGTAACTCATCGCCTGCACGGTCATCACCGAGAACAGTCATTAGAGAAACTGAATGGTTGAGTCTTGAAAGATTATCAGCGACATTTCGAATAACTCCACCATATGAAATGGTCGAGTTCACAGGATTAGAAGTACCAAGGACCATCTTCTCTTCCAATTTAAAGGTGTAATCCATGTTCGCACTACCAATACAGGTCACAAACTCTTCGGTTTTAAGTACATAGGGTTTACCTAATATGTATCCTTTGTCCTGAAGACCTGAAATCAAGTTCGCTATCGCTGGTCTAGATAAATTCAACTGATCCGCAATAAATTGTTGATTGACATAGGGATCTTCTTTTAAAATTGAGAGCACTTTTTGTTCATTTTCATTTAATTTCATAGGTCACCAACTTACATATGTTTAATTTAAAACATTTGTTTATACTTATATCATACACCTATATAGGATACTTGTAAAGTGATTAATAACGATTTAAGAATTGTGTTTCTAGTATAACTACTCAATTGTAACCTTATTTATAATTTACAATTACAGTGATTGACATATCGATTGTCTTTGCTTAAAATGTACTTACGCAAACGGAGATAATACCTCTGTTGTAGACTTCTTAGAAAGATTTTTACACTTTCTTAGGAGCCATTTTTTATTAATAAGGAGACAAAATGGTGATTGTTATTGGTGGTATGATTGGTCTAGGGAAGACCACAGTGGCTGAAATGTTGAGTGAAAAATTAGGCAGCCAAGTATTTTATGAATCGGTGGATGATAACCCGATTTTACCGTTATTCTATACGGCTTCTCAAGAAGAGATTGAAGCTAAGAGATATCCCTTCTTATTACAACTTTACTTCTTGAACTCTCGTTTTAAGACGATTAAGGATGCGCTTAGACACCCGAATAACATCATCGATCGTTCAATTTATGAGGATTGGTATTTCGCTAAACGAAACCGTGATCTCGGAAGAATTTCAGATTTGGAATTTCAAATGTATGAGAATTTGCTTAATAACATGCTTGAGGAGTTAGGTGATTTGCCTAAAAAAGCCCCTGATTTGATGATCTATTTGAAAGGTTCATTTGAAACGGTATTAAAACGCATTCAATTAAGAGGACGTTCTTATGAACTTGATGAATCGCTTATTACTTACTACAAGTTTTTATGGGAAAGCTACGATGATTGGGTCATGCATCATTACAGTGCTTCTAAGGTTGTGACCATTGATATGGATCAATATGACGTTAGGAATGAAGCTGACAGAGTTCAAGTTTTAAAATTAATAACTGACGCTTTACACTCATAATAAAGCCCATTGTCGCTGACAATGGGCTTTTTCTAACTAAATAATTAGGAATTAGGTTATATGGATTTAAGTGACTCATTTGGTTTTCTAACTTTTCTAATGTAATAGTAAATGATAACGGCTATGCTATATAGAGAAATGAGTGGGGGAACTAGCATCGTATACAATGACATTTCCATTTCGAATTCGGATAGTAGAATCCAGTAACCTCTTCCAAATGTTTCATTAATATCAAAAACTTGATAGTCTAAAGTTTCCAAAAATGCTTCAGTTTGTTGAGTCATGATGAGCTCATAGCCATCCTCAAATGTATATGTTTTCGTATTTTCTTCGCTGTTATACGTGTAGTCAATATTTGAAATCCCGGTACTGCTTTTAATTTGCAAATACTTAAGGGTATAATATCTGTCTATATTATCTTCTTTATAATATTCAGAATAACCTACACTAGAATGTTCAATCTTAATCGCTAATTGATAAGGACCTAGGATCGAAATAACCAAGATTGGTATGAGTAAAATCAAAACCATGATCCCATTTAAAACATGTCTTCCAAGTGTTAACTTTTTAAGAAATGAAATTCTTAAGGCTCTCATGATGTAATACAAGAAGATTGCACTTACACCCATCAAACCGAAAGCATATCCCATTCTATTTAAAATCGCTTCTGCAGTTAGTACACTGTTAGAACCCACTGCGTATAACAATGCAAAAAAAATAGAGGCTAAAGATAGGTAGAGGAGGATGTAGCTCGTATGGAAGACAAAGTTCAATAGACTTCTTTTTTCTTGAATAGAGATATCTTTAACTTGTAATCTAAGATAATTAACATTGATGCTTTGAATGATTAAACCAATTAAGATCACAATTAAGCCAATCCCCATACCTAGGTTTGAATTGGTTGTAATTTGACCTAATACAATCATCGATACATTACTCAATATCCAAATACCTACTGAAATAATAAAGTATTGAACATATTGATTGGAAATTCTATTCACTACATATTTGGTTAGGTTTGTCTCCTTTAGGTTATCTCTTGATATCCGCTTAGTTCCTCTTAAGATATCATCCACAGTAACTTCGTAGTAATCCGCCAATATGATCAGTGTCGAAACCTCAGGCATACCCAAATCATTTTCCCATTTACTGATCGTTTTATTAGATACATTTAGATACTCTGCTAATTCAATTTGAGTCAACCCTTTTGAAACTCGTAATGATTTTAAAAACTCACCTGTACTATTCATTTCAATCACCTCTTAAGTCAATTCTATCTGTAAAGCGACAAATACTAAACCCATTTAATGGTGAAATCTATCTACGCTTTGGTGGAATCTCACAATAAAATGTGTATCCAGAGTTTTTTTATTGTTAAATGCTATTAATTGTAAACTTGTAAAAAAATATACAAATAAATCTTTCCTAAATAATTATACCATTACAATATTTTTATAAAACTAATTTCTATACGTATTTGATTTTTAAAAGCAGTGTTCTTTCACGTTATCAATAATTCTATACACTCATACAAAGTAAACTGTAGACGTCAAATAATAACACTCTAATCAAACGGAGTGTTTTTTTGTATCCTTAAGGAAAAGGAGAACGAATATGAGAAAAACACTAACCGATCGAGAAAGGCTAGACCTGGTAAAAAAGTATCGGA
>NZ_JAOEGN010000018.1 GCF_025446935.1 Paracholeplasma vituli
ATAGTGTTTCTGTTTGTCTTCTAACATCTTATTCCATAAAAAGCGATTATGGCCTAAGGTCATATGAATCAAAGTCTTTTGAGATTCAGTGGGATAGATCCTAAACTTAAAGGCTTTATTCATCTGGTTCACCTTCGCTTTCAGTAGAATACAAAATCGTGTATAAGTACACCATTATTATAACATTATTTATAATGATTTGTAAATATAAAAATCAATTCATCCCACTACATAAAGAGGGTGTGGACTTCTTGATTGGGGTGTTAAGAAAAAGTCACAATAATAGAGTGGCTTTTTTCATAGAAAAAGAGGCTTACTCAGCCTCTTCGAATTTATTGAGTTCTTGTAAAAGCGTTTTAAGTGGTAATCCGACTATGGTGAAGAAGTCCCCGTTGTAGTGATCCACAAACTGTTCACCTAAACCTTGGATCGCATATGCACCTGCTTTATCCATGGGTTCACCAGTTTTAATATAATCATATATTTGAAGATCATTGTAATTCTTCATCCACACTTCCGACATTGTATAGAAACAAACTTCTTTATCTTTATTTAAGATACATACACCTGTATAAACTTCATGTTTATCATCCGAAAGTTGTTTTAACATCCGATATGCATCCGCTTCATCCTTAGGTTTACCATATACTTCACCATCTTTTACAACAATGGTATCTGCAGCAATGATAATATCTTCAGGGTATAAAGCTAAAACCGCATCGGCTTTTCGCTTAGCGATGATTTGAACAAACTTTTCAGGCTTTGTTTTTTCTGCTAAATACTCATCCACATCCGGAGATACTGACTTAAATGTGAGTCCTGCATCTTCTAATAATTTCTTTCTACGGGGTGAATTACTGGCTAATATATACATAACAACCCTCCAGTTAATTCATTATAGCACAAAATCGAAAACGACAAAGCCAATTTTTTTGAATCTACCTATGATATAATGATGAGTTGAAAAGAGGGTTAATATGCAAGCTAAACTCATAGAAAACTTAAAACCCTTTATGGATCATCCTTGGGTCATCTCTGTTTCAACAGGGGTTGATTCCATGGTTCTTTTAGACATGGCTTTAAAAATGAATCATCCTGTAATAGTTGCTCATTTCAATCACCAAAAACGCGACGCATCTGTAATAGAAGCTGCTTATTTAAAATCCTATTGTGAGAAAAAACATATCCCATTTGAATATATCGTTTTGCATATTGAAGGTAACAACTTTCAAGACGAGGCACACCACTTGCGTAAAATGCACTTAGAAAAGATAGCACACAAGTACAATACACCTTATATTCTCACTGCACACCACTCAAACGATTTGGCAGAAACCATTTTAATGAAACTCTCAAGGGGATCTAATCTCCTTGGTTATTCTGGCTTTCAAATGGTGAGCAAGCGTAATGAATTCATTTATCTTAAACCTTTATTGAATTTTTCTAAAGACATGTTGTACGATTACGCTAAAACCCACGAAGTTCATTTTTTTGAAGACGCTTCTAACCTAGAAAATCACTACACTAGAAATCGATATCGAAATTCAATTGTTCCTTTGTTGATGGATGAAAATCCGCAGTTCCTTGCGAAGATTAACCAATTCAGTAATCATCTCTATGAAGCCTTTTCCTATATCCGAAGTCAATCAAAAAGCTATTTGGTTAAGCATAAAAATGATATTCAAATTACAAGCTTCTTTTCAGAAGACATCGTTATTCAGAAAGATATTCTCGCTTGTATGATGGAATATCATTCGATTGATTTTAACCAGTTAAAAATTGAAAGTATTTTATCTTTTTTAAAGGATAGTGGACCGAATCAGACTTATCCTCTCAATGAACACTACATTTTAAAGCGTGTTTATCAAAAAGCGAGTATCACAAAAAAGTCCAAAACACATGCATTTCACCAAGAACTAGACTTGACTGCGTTTAACGTCCTAGAAACTATGGGCTTTGTCACATTTTTGGATAGACCTAGCAATTCATCTTTTTATGAAATAAAACTATGTTATAATAAATTAGCGTTACCTTTGGTAGCGAGGAGCCGTCTACCTGGAGATACTTTAGAGTTTCCATATGGCAGAAAAAAGCTTAAAGATTACTATATTGACCATAAAATTCCACTTGAAGTACGAAATCGGGACATCCTGATAGTGGATCAAACCGGACGAATTTTAAGTATTTTAGGTCGGTATTATAACGCATCTACTGATTTAGATAGCACCATTGTCTTACGTTATAAGAGGGGGTATTGACATGAGCATTTTGAATGATATTGAAAGAGTTTTGGTGAGTGAAACCGAAATCGAAGCCATTTGTCAAAGACTTGGCAAACAAATTACAGAAGACTACGCTGATAAAGAAAGACCTATTTTACTAGGCCTACTCAAAGGTTGTGTTCCATTTATGGCGGATTTATCCAAGCATATCCAACTTCCGATTGAAGTTGAATACATGGATGTATCCTCATATCATGGAAACATCACTTCCTCAGGCGATGTAAAAATCCGTAAGGACATGAATACTTCAGTCATGGGTAGAGATATTCTCATCGCTGAGGATATTGTCGATACTGGTAAAACATTAGATACCATTGTAAAGTTATTGACACACCGCGGGGCTCGTTCTGTTGAAGTCGTCACGTTATTGGACAAACCAGCTGGTCGTGTCATCCCATTCACACCGAAGTATGTCGGCACCGTCATTCCAAAAGAGTTCGTTGTAGGTTACGGTTTAGATTACAATGAATTGTATCGAAACATCCCATTTGTTGGGGTTCTAAAACCAGAAATATATAAGAAATAGTGAGGCACGCAGATGCAAGATCCTAAAAATCCAAAGAATATGAAAAAAGCCCCGATGAATTACGGGATTTACATTATCGCATTCATCGTACTGTTGGGTTCTTTCTTTTTCATCCAAAATTTATTCAAACCAGACGCACCAAAGTCCTTAACACCGTCAGAGTTCGTCACCAAGCTTGAAGCAGGGGAATTTGCTGGAATGACCATCAAATATAGTCCAATTGGTGGCGAAGATACAAATACTTACCGCGTAACCATCTTAGATGCAGAAGGCGCAGAGTATGTATTTGAAATGCTCATGCCAGCATTGAATGACGCATTAAATAAAATTGATCCAGCTGATAACATAAAACTTGACTATGTTGAAAAATCTACAGTTACCATTTGGGGTGTACTTGTAAACATCGTCATTCCAGTTGTATTAGTCATTGGTTTAATCATCATTTTATACCGCACCATGAGTGGTGGTGGTAACAACAAGGCTTTTGAATTCTCCAAGTCTCGTGCGAGATTATCCAGTTCTAAAGCAGTAACATTCAAAGATGTTGCAGGTTGTGACGAAGAAAAAACCGAATTGGTTGAAGTCATCGACTTCTTAAAGTTTCCTCGTAAATACAGAGAAATGGGTGCTCGTATTCCAAAGGGTATCCTATTAGTAGGTTCTCCAGGTACAGGTAAAACCTTACTTGCGAAAGCTGTTGCAGGTGAAGCCAGTGTGCCATTCTTCTCCATCTCTGGGTCTGACTTCGTAGAAATGTTCGTAGGGGTTGGGGCATCCCGTGTTCGTGATCTATTTAAAGTAGCGAAAGAAAATGCACCGTGTATCATCTTTATTGACGAAATCGACGCAGTCGGCCGTCAAAGAGGTGCTGGTATGGGTGGCGGTCACGATGAACGTGAACAAACCCTTAACCAATTATTAGTTGAAATGGATGGATTTAATCCAAATGCTGGAATCATCATCATGGCTGCAACCAACCGTCCTGACGTATTAGACCCTGCATTATTAAGACCAGGTCGTTTTGACCGTCAAATCACCATTAACTTACCAGACGTGGTCGGTAGAGAAGCGATTCTTAAAGTCCATGCTCGTAATAAGAAGATTTCTCCAGATGTTAAGTTTGAAGACATCTCTCACCGTATCCCTGGTTTCTCAGGTGCGGATATTGAAAACCTATTAAACGAAGCTGCATTACTCGCTGCGAGAGCCAATCGTAAGATGATTGAACTCACAGATATCGACGAAGCCGTCGACCGTGTACTCATGGGACCTGCGAAGAAATCTCGTAAAGTCACTGAAAAAGAACGTAAAATCATCTCTTACCATGAAGCAGGTCACGCCGTCATTGGTTTAAAACTAGAGAATGCGAATATTGTCCAAAAAGTCACCATCATTGCGAGAGGTCGCGCCGGTGGATACAACCTCATGTTACCTGAAGAGGAAGGTTACCTAGAAAGTAAGAAAGGCTTATTAGCTCGTATTACTGGGTTACTCGGTGGACGTGTTGCTGAAGAACTCATCTTTGGTGATGTTACCACTGGTGCTTACCAAGACTTCCAATCCGCAACCAAAATTGCCCGTGCAATGGTTACCGAATTTGGTATGAGTAACTTAGGTCCAATCCAATACGAATCTCAACAAGGCTCTGTCTTCTTAGGTAGAGATTACCTAAAAGAAAGAAACTTCTCGGACCAAGTCGCTTTAGAAATCGATAAAGAAGTTCGTGAAATCATTACTTCATGTTATGAACAAGCCAAACAAATCATCATCGAACACCGTACTTTACTCGATACCATCACCAACTACTTATTAGAAGTTGAAACCTTAAACAAACAAGATATCGATGAAATCGTGAAGACCGGTCGTCTTGGCTGGTGGGAAGATCGTAAACTTCAAAAAGCATCCGAACCTGAAGTTACTGAAAATCCACTAGACCAGAAGGATCAGAATCCTTTGGAAACTGGCCATGAGGCTTGATAAATATTTAAAAGTATCGCGCTTAATCAAGCGCCGTACGGTAGCGAAAGATGCCGCACTGGCAGACTTAATTTTAATAAATGATAAAGTCGCGAAACCTGCTTCTACTGTCAAACCTGGCGATATTTTAACCCTCCATTTCGGACTTAAAATATTGACAGTCAAGGTCACATCGATTGACATTCCGAAACCAAAATCCGAGGATGTCCTATTTGAACTCATCAGTGAAACCAAAAAGTCGTAACGTAGTTATGGCTTTTTTATTGGGTATCATGTATAATGAATATGCTATTTTTAGGAGGTAACCACATGGATTATACTGAATTAACCGAACAAGAACGTATAAGACGCGAGAAAATGGAAGAATTAAGAGCTAAGGGTGTTGATCCATTTGGTTCTAGATTTGACCGTACTACAACAACTCAAGCGATTAGAAATCAATATGAACAATACAGCCACGATGAACTCGAAAGCATGCATGTCGAAGTCATCATCGCAGGCCGTATCATCCGTAAGAGAGACCAAGGTAAAGCTGGTTTCCTACAACTCCAAGACAGAGATTCCAATATCCAAGTCTACGTAAGAAAAGACGCGATTGGTGATGAAGCATTCGAGCTATTCTTAAGCGCAGACTTAGGTGATATCGTCGGTATCAAGGGTTTGGTCTTTAGAACAAAGACCAATGAACTAACTGTTAAAGCAAGTGAATACACCCATTTAACCAAAGCTTTAAGACCACTACCAGACAAATTCCACGGACTTCAAGACGTTGAAGAAGCGAGACGTAGACGCTATGTTGACTTAATCGTTAATGAAGAATCCAGACGTATCGCGATGCTTCGTCCAAGAATCATCCGTGAAATCCAAAAGTACTTTGATGGTAAAGGCTTCATTGAAGTTGAAACCCCTGTACTACACCCAATTTTAGGGGGTGCCGCAGCACGTCCGTTCGTGACACACCATAATACTCTAGATATGCCATTCTACCTACGTATCGCAACTGAATTACCTTTAAAACGTTTAATCGTTGGGGGCTTAGAGGCGGTTTATGAAATCGGACGTCTATTCCGTAACGAAGGGATGGATGCGAAGCATAACCCTGAATTCACTACCATTGAAGCGTATTTAGCCTACTCCGACATGGAAGGTATGATGGATTTGGTTGAAGACGCTATGTCAACTGTGGTTTATAACATCTTAGGCCATTATGAAATCACTTATGGTGAAAAACAAATCAACATGGCACCAAAATGGGCAAGAGTTCATATGGTGGATGCGATTAAGCAAGTTACAGGCGTAGACTTCTTCCAAATTGAAGATCTTGAAACTGCAACTAAAGTGGCCAAAGAACACCATATAAAAGTGGAAAAGCACTATGGTGTAGGACACATCATCCAATCCTTCTTCGATGAATATGTAGAAGATACCATTACACAACCTACCTTCGTCTATGGACACCCAATTGAAGTGTCTCCACTAGCGAAGAAAAATGCAGCAAACCCTCGCTTCACTGACCGTTTTGAATTATTCATTGATGGTCGTGAATACGCGAATGCCTTCTCTGAACTAAACGACCCAGTCGACCAAAGAGGCCGTTTCGAAGACCAACTTAAAGAAAAAGAGTTGGGTAACGACGAAGCAACTGAAATGGATGTCGATTTCGTAGAAGCTTTAGAATATGGTATGCCACCCGCTGGTGGTCTTGGAATCGGGATTGACCGTTTCATTATGTTGATTTGCAATGTCAACAACATTAGAGACGTCATTTTGTTCCCACACATGAAACATAAACCTTAATCGGTATCGCTCCAAACCTCGGTTTGGGGCTTTTTTTATACCAAATAAAATAAAAACAGGCTTTCGCCTGTCGTTAATTATATGAGTCCTAATTCATCTGCGATATCAAAGAAGATATTGTTGATTGGATAGTAATCCATGGACAACTCTTTATAAATGCCTTCTGTGACATTATCTAATTTCTCGTGTAATTCTTTAGGTGCATCACCTTGTTTTTCAAGGATTGCGAGAATTTCATGTTCAATATCGATTAAGGATTGCATATGTTGTTCATTGGGTTCTTCAATCGCACCAATGAGTTCATTTTGGAAATCTAAGGTATCCATTAATAAAATCACCGTGTTTGCGTGTTGATTTAACAATTGGACATCACCGTTATAATCGTGTTCTAATAGCAGTTTGATATTTTCAAACGCATCAAATAAGTAATAGAAGCCCGTTTCAAAAATGTTACCTTCATCCGTAGATAGCTGCTTCTCTTCAATTTTTTTGTTATAAAGGAACTCTAGCACTTCAATGACGTACTTAAAACGTTCATAGATAGTAGAATTTAGACCCTTTAGCTCTTCGACCAAATCGCTTGACTCTAAAAGCCAATTCGCATAATCGTGATATAGTGCATCAATCATCATTCACACCTCCGACTTAATATAATTATACAAATAATTACCAACTTATCAATACTTTTACAAAATTAATATTTCGACGAGATAAAACACGTATTGCTTGTGTGATTTCTCACAAATCACTTTATTTCTAAAAGGCTTTGGTATTTGTTATCATAAAGATAATCAATAGAAAAGAGGGTTTACGCATGTTAAAAAACAAAGTGTATGACGCACGCTTTTTGACGCCACTAATGGTGGTCATATCATACGTTTGGATTCAATTATTTAAGCTTTCAGGTATCAATACCAACGCTGGTATGGTCTATCAGATGATTCTTGTGTTATATGTATTTTTCCTTACGTTTTATAAACCGATTAAACCTTCTCAAAAAGTCGCATTGATTTCAGGCATACTTTTTTGTCTTATCGGGGATATGGCTTTATCAAGCGCTTTCGAGACACCATCCGGCTATCGTTTACCAATTGGTATGGGATTATTCTTTATCGGTCATCTTAGTTTCATCATCGGTATTTTGTCCTTTAGAAAACCTAAGCTTAAGGACTTCCGAAAGCACTTTATCGTTGTCTTTTCTATCATTGTTGTGCTCTTCGTTCTTACAGTATTTAATTTCGATAAGATACTGTTATCGGTCCTCGCAATTGTATACGCAGTCGCTTTAAGCATTGGCTTAACAATTGGTCTATCGATGAAAGACAACCCGATTTATAAGTATCTCGCCGTTGGGTATGGTATATTCATCTTCTCTGATTGGTTAATCGCCATCAAAGCGATTAAGGGTTGGGATGTTCCTGAACTGATTGCTAGTCAAGGCGTTTGGTTCACATATATACTTGCGTTATCACTCATTTGTTATTCAGTGGTTCATCTAAATTCCAATAAGCGCTAAATGAAAACGACCTAGTCAGAGTGACTAGGTCGTTATGTTTAGGTTAATAATTAAGCTTTGTTGACAGAACCGAACATTGTTAGTTTTTCTCTAACAACAGTCTTGATAGCTTCAACACCTGGCGCTAAGAGTTTGCGTGGATCGAATCCTTTAGATTCTAAGTCCTTACCTGCTTCGATGTATTTGCGAGTTGCTTCAGCGAATGCAAGTTGTAATTCAGTATTAACGTTGATCTTAGTAACGCCTAAAGAGATGGCTTTTTTGATCATGTGTTCAGGAATACCTGTACCACCGTGTAATACTAGAGGCACTTTGTTGGTTACTCTTTGTACTTCTTGTAGAACGTCAAAGTCTAAACCTTTCCAGTTTGCAGGGTATTTACCATGAATGTTACCGATACCTGCTGCGAATAAATCAACGCCCAGTGACGCAATTAATGCACATTCTTTTGGATCAGCTAATTCACCAGCGCCGATAACGCCGTCTTCTTCACCGCCGATTGAACCGACTTCTGCTTCAACAGATACGCCTTTAGCGTGGCATGCTGCAACAATTTCTCTTGTCTTTTCAACGTTTTCAGCGATTGGATAGTGTGAACCGTCAAACATGATGGATGTGAAGCCCGCTTCTAATGCTTTATAAGCGCCTTCATAAGTACCATGGTCAAGGTGAACCGCAACCGGTACTGTAATGTTTAATGAAGCGACTAATTCTCTAACCATCGCCATCACTAAACGATATCCGCCCATATATTTAGCTGCACCTTCAGATACACCTAAAATGATTGGGGAGTTTAATTCTTGTGCAACTTGTAGTGTTGCCTTTGTCCATTCAAGGTTGTTGATATTGATTTGAGCGACGCCATAACCATTATCTCTAGCCTTAATTAACATTTCTTTTGCAGAAACTAATGCCATTTTTATGTCCTCCTAGATATATGTAATGTCCATTGTTTATTATACGCTTAATTACGTTATTTTACAAATAACTAATGCGTGAAAACGATAATCATTTTTGTTTTTTATTCATAATTGCTGCCTCAATAAATCCTTTGAAAATCGGATGAGGGCGTAGTGGTCTGGATAAGAACTCTGGATGGAACTGACAAGCAATGAAAAATGGATGTTCCGGAAGCTCAATCATCTCAACTAAGTTGAGCTTTGGGTTAATGCCTGAGAATACCATACCATACGATTCAAAGGCTTCGCGATAAGCATTATTGAACTCGTAACGATGACGGTGTCTTTCTTCAATCATTTCTTTACCATATAAGCGATACGCTAAGGTATCTTTCTTAATTCCACAATCATAGAGTCCTAATCTTTGAGTGCCACCTAAATCTTTAGATAAATCTTGACTTGACATCAAATCGATAATTGGATATTTTGTATTCGGGTCAATTTCAGTGGTGGTAGCTAATCCAATCCCCATCACATTTCTCGCAAACTCAATCGAGGCGAGCTGTAGTCCATAACAGATTCCAAAGAATGGGACGTTGTTTGTTCTTGCGTAGGTGATCGCCGCCATTTTACCTTCAGTTGCGCGTTCGCCGAATCCACCAGGAACCAAAATACCGTCCGCACCAGAAAGTACGTCTTTGACATTATCAGAATTGATTTTTTCAGCGTTTAAATATTTTATTTGAATATTTTTTCCAAAGTGATAGCCTGCATGCTTTAAGGATTCAGATACCGATAGGTAAGCATCGTGTAAACTTACATACTTTCCAACTAAAGCGATATTGATGGTATCTTTGGCGTTTTCAATACGCTTGATGAGGTCTTGCCACGGTGTTAAGTCGGCTTCTTGTTTGGGTTCCAATTCAAAGTGCTCTAAGATGTAATCATCAATCTTTTGAGCTTTTAGATTTGGAATGGTTTTGTATAAAACATCAACGTCAACCGATTCAAAAACATGTGTAGCCTCGACGTCACAAAATAATGCGATCTTTTCTTTTGTGGATTTCGCAACCGGCACTTCACTTCTTAAAACAATCATATCTGGCGAGATTCCTAAGGAACGAAGTTCTTTAACCGAGTGTTGAGTCGGTTTGGTTTTGATTTCATTGGCTGCTCTTAAGTATGGCAATAAGGTGGTGTGAATGTAAAGCGTGTTTTTGTGGCCAAAATCACGTCTTGCTTGTCTAATGGCTTCCAAAAAAGGGAGTGATTCAATATCCCCAACGGTACCACCAATTTCTGTAATCACTACATCGGCTTTAGACGATGCAGCAACTCTCTTTAAACGATCTTTGATTTCGTTTGTAATGTGCGGAATGACTTGAATAGTCGCTCCTAAATAAGCGCCTTTACGTTCTTTATCAATTACAGTTTGATAGATTTTTCCAGTCGTAACTGAAGAATCCTTCGAAAGGTTCTCATCGATGAAACGTTCATAGTGACCCAAATCGAGGTCTGTTTCACAACCGTCATCCGTTACGAACACTTCACCGTGCTGATACGGAGACAGTGTCCCTGGGTCTACGTTGATATATGGATCGAACTTTTGCATAAATACTTTCAATCCCCGACTCTTTAAAAGCTGGCCAACAGTTGAGGCCATAATCCCTTTACCAAGCGATGAAACGACACCGCCAGTTACGAAAATAAACTTTGTTTTCATCTTTCCACCTCAAAAATTTTAAAAATAAAAAGGTCTCCCTTTACAGGAGACCTTATATGAGTTGCCCTTTTTAATTATATCAAATAAGAATCGATGAATCAACGGGATTCTTACTTGTCGTACATGTCTTCGTAGTCATCCATGATTTCATTATAATCGTCATCATCAAAGTCTACGTCGTCTTCTTCCTCAATAATCAAGTCGTCGTCTTCTTCAAGTAAGAGATTGTCTTCTTCCTCATCAGGTAAGATACCGTCTTCTTCATCTTCATCTTCTTCGTCTTCTTCATCTTTGAGTTCAAGATCATCTTCTTCAGGAATATAGTAGTCATCAACCGTTAATGTGTCGTCTTCTTCTTCCTCAACCACTTCATCAGCAGTATTGAAATAAGAACCATCTTTATCCCAAAGTTCTAAGTTATTTTCTTTTAAATCCCATTCATCATTGCCACAAAATACGAATTTTGCAGACAAGGTCATGTCGATATAAAGTTGTGTTAATTTTTCAGTGTCTTCTTTAGAGACGTCCTTTAAAGTTGCTACTGTTTCTAATAAATCGTAGATATTCTTTTTGCCTTCAGAACGTAAAATTTCTTCTGCAATTTCAACCATGGATTTGTTTACATACGTTTGTTTAGCCATAGTTTCCTCCTAAAATACTATATTATTGTATACGATGTGCTATGTTTTTGCAAGACTTTTATTTGAATAATCGAAATTGAACGCTTTTCTCAGTTGTGATCCCTTCGATATGATGGCGATACGTAATATCAATCAAATCGGGTTGTACAATCAACGATTTCGTTTCGACAATAGACTTAAATAGAATCCCTTGTTGACGATAATATCCCATCGTAGTTTGATTAAGGATATACGACTCTTGAAAAGTGACTTCGCCAGTACGTCTTATTAAAACCTCGTTTAATTTGAAATAAACGGTCACGAGGCTATCACTGGTTGGATCCTGATATGTAATTTTACCGGGTTCAAAAGTGGATTCCACTTGATATGTTTCGGTTTGCTGGTCAGTTGTAATGCTTATAATCATGACATCAATATTCTAGCTAGCACCAAGATGGCTAAAATAACGACCACAAAGATGAGGAGTTTCATCATTTTCTTCGCGATTGCGAATATACCAAAGATGAAGACTACAGCCAATCCAAGGGTACCTAAGATTTTAATCCATTCCGGTAGTGGCATAATGATATCATTGTAGAAGTTTAAGGCGAGCTGGTCAAAGTTCACCAATTCTTCTAACATACCATCTAAGTCACCAAAGATGCCCATTAAGAAAGCCCAAATTTGATCCAATATTTCCATATAGAGGTTCTCCTTATTCGTACTTTTGTCTATTGTTGAGGGCAAGTTCGAGCGTGTGGTCATCCGCAAAGCTCAAATCTGCACCTACAGGGATACCGTAAGCGATTCGTGACACTTTAATGCCTTTATGCTTTAGCAGTTCTTTTAAATACTGAGCAGTCAACTCACCTTCAACGGTTCCTGCTAAGGATAAAATAATTTCATCTACATCGTTTAGTCTTTGGAATAACGATTCAATATTAAGGTCTTCTGGACCTATGCCTCTTGAAAAATCAATAGCGCCACCTAATACATGATAGAGACCATGGTAAATAGGCGTCCTTTCTAGGACAAACACATCTTTGTCATCTGAGACAACCATGATGGTGTTTTTATCGCGGTTAGGATCTTCACAAATCGGACAGTGGTGTTCCATAAGCGTACCACAAATCGGACAATGTGTGATGTTTTCTTTGGCTTCATTTAAATGCTCACTGAATGACGAGACTTGTTCTTTATCCAATGTAGATATGGTAAACAAGGCTAACCGTTCAGCTGTTTTCTTTCCAATGCCAGGAAATTTTTTAAAATCTTCGACAAGTTTTAAAAAACTTTCAGGGTATTTCATTAGAACCCGCCAAACCCCATACCTGCAGTAAACTTGCTCATTTCTTGGTTGGTAGTTTTATCCACAACCTCAACTGCGTTATTGAGTGCTGCTAAAATGGCATCTTGTAACATTTCAACATCTTCAAGTAATTCTTCAGAAATCTTAATGTCAACAACTTGGTGTGAACCCAACATTACGACACGAACACCACTCGCTGTGCCAGTGAATTCGGTCATTTGTAATCTTTCTTGGGTTTCTTGCATCTCTTTTTGTAATTTTTGTAATTTTTTAATCATGCCTGCATTCATATTTTTTACTCCTTTATCATGACTTTGTCTTTACCGAAGAAATCAATTGCAAGGGATACGGATCCGGGTTGCCAGGACTCTTCGTTTTCTTCATATAATCCCAAATCCATTGCTGGAAGTGTTGGCTTTTTGTTACCTTCACGCCATTGTTTGGCGAAACTGGACGATAACACTTGCCAGGACGCTTCATCGATACAGATGAAATCTTCAATCAATTTGGTTTTTGCATTGAGAATTTCAAAAATCAACTTTTTGGTATTGGGTTTTAACATCATTTGACAGTTGATTCGGTCTGGATAAACCAATAGCAACTCTTTTTCACTGGCTGCAACCAGCTTACCTTCGTGAAGCAGAGTAGCTGCAGCTTGTAGTTTTGCATCTCTTATTTGAGGTAGACGATCCCAACCTTTTAACAACAATTCTTTCTTTTGAATGTTGCCGTTTTGTAAGAGACGTTCGACATCCTCTACTGTAACGAGTGGTTTTTTATGTTCACTTGATTTAGGCACTTCCACTTCTTTAGATGGAATACCGTCTTCGGTAGGAATACGTTTTACTTCACGTGGGGTTGTTTTCAGTTTAGATATATCAAATTCAAGTCCCTTAATACGGTCTTGAAGCATTTTAACTTGTTCTTGAAAATCGATACGGTCAATGTTTTGATGGTCAATCATCTTAACAATGGCTAATTCGAGATATGCGCGTTTTTGATTGCTCCACTTAATATCATTTTGAGTCCCGTTCAATACATCTAGATAAAAATAAATTCGATCATTTGAGTACTGTTTGGATAACGCTTCAACGTACTTTGTGGGTCTTACGGCATCAAACACAACATTTTTCTCAATCAATAAATCACGGAGTGTTGCAATCATATCCGAGACAATCTTGTTCACTTCTTTACCGTCTTCAATCATATCGTTTAGAAGTGAGAATGCCTCAGTTGTTTTTTTATGGTAAATCAAATCTAAGAGTTGAATTAGGTTCGACTTCGATACACTCCCAGATACCGCATATATATCTTCTACAGTAACCGTTTCATCTGAAAATGAAATGGCTTGATCGAGTAAGCTTAAGGCGTCACGAAGACCCCCTTCAGCGTATCTAGCAATTTCACGAATTGCGTCATCTGTAATTTGAATATTTTCCATGTCACGGATATCTTTAAGTTTCTTCTCAATATCTGTTGGTGAAATCCCTCTAAAATCAAATCGTTGGCATCTCGATAGAATCGTTGATGGAATCTTATTGGGTTCTGTGGTTGCGAGAATGAAAATAACGTGTTTTGGTGGTTCTTCTAAGGTTTTTAAAAGGGCGTTAAATGCACCTTGAGATAACATGTGAACTTCATCGATGATGTAGACTTTATACTTGGCCATACTTGGTAAGTATTTAACCTTTTCTCTAAGGTCTCTAATTTCGTCCACACCGTTGTTGCTTGCGGCGTCGATTTCAACGACGTCTCCAATTGTATTCGATTGGATTGCTTTACAAGTCGGACACTGTCCACAGGCATCTTTTGTTGGACCATTTTCACAGTTGACTGCTTTAGCCAAAATTTTAGCGATACTTGTTTTACCAGTACCGCGGGGTCCACTGAATAAATAGGCGTGTGCAATTTTATCATGTAAGAGCGCATTTTGTAAGGTCTTAACTATGACTTCTTGGCCGGCTACTTCTTTAAACGTTTTCGGTCGATAAGTTCTATATAAAGCTTGATAGGACATAGTGCACACTCCTTTGCTTTTGTATTATATCATATATGATATGAATTGTTACTTGCCTAAACAAAATTTAGAGAATAATTCGCTGATTAAATCTTCAGGATGATAATCTCCTGTAATTTCACCTAAAGTCTGCCAAGCTCTCTTCAAATCAATCTCGGTCATATCAATTGGCATATCAATCGCGATGGCGTTTAAAACGTCATTTAGAGATTGAATCGTTTCTTTAATTTTACCAATATGACGCATGTTTGAGATCACGTTAAAGTCTTTTTCTTGGATATCATCCATACCCAATACTTTAACGATTTCTTTTTCAAGGTCAGACAAACCTTCTTTGGTTAATGTTGATAATTTTAACATATGGATATCTAGATCGATTGCCTTTTGAAGGTCATTTTTGTTACCCACGATGATGCGTTTCTTCGTTTGTGTAGCTTCTAATAATTCAATGTCTTCAGAAGATATTTTTCTACTCTGATCTAAAACTAAAATGACCAGTTCCGCTTCTTCAATCGCTTTTTTAGAACGGGTCACACCGATTTTTTCAACCAAATCGGTGGTTTCACGTATCCCTGCAGTATCTATAAGATTTAACGTAATATTTCCTATGTTGATTGAAGCTTCAATGGTATCTCTTGTTGTTCCTGCAATATCTGTAACAATGGCGCGTTCTTCTTTTAATAGTGCATTTAGTAGTGAGCTTTTTCCTACATTGGGTTTACCAACGATAGCTGTTTTAACGCCTTCTCGAATAATCTTACCTTTATTAGAATCATCGAGCAATTGGATTAACTTTTCACGGATTTTGATGACCTCGGGTTTGATGAGGTCATTACCCATTGTCGTAGCGTCATCGTACTCAGGATAATCTATATTTACTTCAATTTGAGCAACGATGTTTAAAAGTTCATCTCTGAGGTTTTGAATACCTGTTTTAATATCGCCTCGAAGACCGGATAATGCCAATTTAATCGCGTTTTCGTTTTTTGCGTGAATAAGATCCATGATGGCTTCTGCTTGAGTCAAATCGATACGTCCGTTGACATAAGCACGTTTAGAAAACTCACCTGGTTCAGCAAGTTTAATCCCCGTTTCAAGGACTATTTCTAGCACTTTTTGAGTCACTAAAATTCCCCCGTGACAGGATATTTCAACAGTGTCTTCAGCAGTAAATGTTTTCGGTGCACGCATCACCGAAACCATGACTTCATCAATGACTATTCCTTTGTTATCAACGATATGCCCGTAAGCTATCGTGTGGCTTTTCATTTTGTTTAAATTTTTACCTTTAAAGACTTGGCTGGTTAGTGAAATAGCATCACTTCCAGAGACTCTAATAACGGCAATCCCTGCTGTCCCATATGGGGTGGATATCGCTGCGATTGTATCGTAAATCATAACATCACGTCCTCGTCCTCATTATACTCGAAAAAGAAGAAAAAAACGCAGGATTGCGTCTTTATTCTTTAAGCGTGACGGCGTTTGTCGTCGTCTTCAATATCAATTTCACTTTCTAAGAAATCATGATGAACGTGTGGAATAAATGGATTAATCCCACGTTTGATATCTCTTAGATAAATGAACAATACTAGGAATGTTCCAAAAATGGAAGCTGTAATTAAGTACCCTGACCCTGCAACTAATCCCATAATGGCAGTTGCCCAGATGGTAGCTGCCGTGGTTAATCCGATGATGGTTTTCCACCTTTCATGATGACACCAGCACCGATGAAACCAACACCTGGTAAGACTTGAGCAATCAATCTTTGGTTATCTGCAGAGGAGTCTGCACCTTGTGCTTGGTACATGAATAGTTGCACAATCCCAATCGTTGCGGTTGCCATCCCGATTAGAATATGCGCAGAGATTCCGGCTGATTTACCGATGTTTTGTCTCTCTAACCCAATTAGGAAGCTAAATACCAGTGAAATCAACAATGGTACGACAACCATCATGAAAAATTCACCGCTTCGATAGATTTCTAATTCTAGTTCAAATGGATTCATTTCTTCTTGTTCCTTTCGTCATAAATTGTATTAAAATCATATTTTTCTTCTTCGTATTGGTAACCAAGTACAGCATTTAAATTCACATTTTCTGCCGCTTTGAAGATGGATATATCGACTTCTGGGTGAATCTTACGCATTTCTGCAATCATATTCTTGATTTCTCTTCTTTTTGAAGAAGTTTTACTTGCTACCACAGTACAGCCACAGTTCATCGATTGAATACCGTTCGTTTTGGTAAAGCGAATGATATCCGACTCTTTGATGTAAAAGAGTGGACGGATAAGTTCGATGTCCTCAAAGTTATCTGCTGAGATCTTCGGTACCATCGTTTTAAATTGACCTCCATATAATACATTTAACATGGTGGTTTCAATAACATCATCAAAGTGGTGACCTAATGCTAGTTTATTACAACCCAATTCTTGGGCTGCGTTGTATAAGAACCCCCGACGCATTCTCGCACACATGTAGCAAGGATTGTCAGAGGCAATTTTACCTGCAACAGCGAATACGTTGGATTTTTTTATTACAAGTGGAATATTTAAATACTTACAGTTTGACTCTAATAATGCTAAGTTGATTGGAGCGAACCCTGGGTCCATCGCTAGATAAACCACATCGAACTTAACATCCGAGTGTTTATGTAACTCTTGGAATAGTTTCGCCATCAATAAAGAGTCTTTACCACCTGAGATACCAACTGCGACTTTATCACCTTCTTCGACTAACTTGTAGTCTTTGATGGCTTTGATGAACTTAGCCCAAATTTCTTTGCGGTAAGACTTAATCAAGCTACGTTCAATTTGTTCTAGTGATTGTAATGGTTCTGTGACGACAATGCGTTCACATACCTCTCTAATTTCCATAAGATACCTACTTCTTTAAGTCGTTAATGTATTCATTCGTTCTTGAAATGAATCGGTCTAAGTCTGCCCATGAATCGATTTTGCAACCGGATGCTTTCGCATGTCCACCGCCATTAAATTCATTTGCAAGAGGTGCAATCACAGGACCGTTAGAGCGCAATCTAATGCGAATTTCCGAACCTGGGTATTCTAAGATAATCGCCCATACTGGGTAACCTTCGATACCACCAATCACGGAAACCATCGAAGCGGCTTGTTCATCTGTAACACCAAAGGATTCAATGGTTTTACGGTCTAATGTCACATAGATAAATCCTGCATCAGTCATCTTAAAATTCGATAACACATAGCCTTTAAGACGAATCATATTGAGGGTTTCAATGGAGAGTTTGCTGTCGACAAATTCGACATCGACACCATATTCTAATAACATACCTGCGATTTCGTGGGTTTGTTTAGATACCCCTCTAAAGCGGAATCTGCCGGTATCTGTTAAGATCCCTACATACATGGCTAATGCGCCTTCGTACCCTAACTTTAATTCCTTTTTATAGGTCTTATAAAAATGAGCAATCATTTGAGCACAGGATGGGTAATTGGTATCAACCCATTTGTATTTACCATAATCATTCACAGGAATGTGGTGGTCAATCTTGATGATTTCTTTACCTAAACTGTAGCGCTTATCCGAAATACGTTCTTCGGTTGCGGTATCCACTACAATCGATAAAGCCCCTTCATATAAGCTGTCTTCGATGATATCTGGTGTGCCTACAAAACTGACGAAATCTGAGGTTTCACCAACCACATAGACTTCTTTTTCTGGAAATGAGTTTTGAATAATGCTTTTCAATCCGAACTGAGCACCATAACAGTCGCCATCAGGTCTTTGATGACCATGGATGATGATGCGGTTATATTCCTTAATTTTCTTAATAATAATTGGGTTAATCATATTAGTTACTCTCCTTTAATAGTTGTTTAAAATCTTGGATGACTTGATCGACTTCATCCCAAGTCTTAAGAACTGCACCACAAGCTTGTTCGTGTCCACCGCCACCGTACTTTTTAGCAATATCGACAATCTTAAGACCTCTGGCTCTAAATTCACCTAAAATGGCATTTTTCTCTTTATCAAACGTGAAGTTAAGCCAAATCTTGATGTCTTCAATACCCGCTGCGAGATTAATCATACCTCTCGAAACTGTGAAGACATCCACATTAAACTTTTCAAAAACGTCTTGATCATTTTTTAAATAAGCAACGCCATCTTCAAACACAAAGCGACTTGCGAAATAGTTCTTCATCTGTTTAGATTCTAGTGTTTCCACATATAAGAAATCATAGAGTTCAGTGGTTTTAGCACCATGAGCTGTTAACATTGAAGCGATTAAGAATACGCGTTCTGGTTTATGCATCCATTGGAAACGACCTGTGTCGGTTACGATTCCAGCATATAGGAACGAAGCCGCACGTTTATTAATAATCAATTCTAGTTCAAGTGCCCAATCAGTAATAAGTTCTGCACAAGCACTAAATGTTGAGTCCGATAATACCAATGAAACATTCTCGATGTCACAATCGTTTTTATGATGGTCGATGACGATGACTTCTTTAGCAAGTTTATATCTTTCATCCGAAACCATGTGTTTCACTGCCACATCGAGGATGAAAACAAGGGCGTTTTGATAGGTTTCATCTAGGATATTTTGCATATCTTTATCCATGTCAAAACGGTTTTGGTCTCCCACAACGTAAACTGCTTTTTCAGGGAAGTTTTCCTTAATGATTTCCATTAAACCAACCTGCGATCCAATCGCATCAAAATCCGGTTTGGAGTGTCTATGAATGATGATGGTTTCGTAAGCCATCACTTTGTCTAAAATGTCTTTATACATAAGGTTTTTGAGTCCTTTCTAGGGTCAAACAGCCATTTTATGCCTTCGGGGCCTTATATTAGTATACCACTAAATCGAATGATAATAAAGCGTAATATCGTGTGCATGTGCGGACACACGCATGAAAATCGTTGTCTTTTTATTATCTTGTGTTATAATTTAACTGTATGAAAATCGTTATGAAAGGAAGATACAATGACTAAGTACGTTTATTTGTTCAAAGAAGGACAAGCAAGCATGAAAAACCTACTTGGTGGTAAAGGTGCAAACCTTGCGGAAATGACCAATTTAGGTCTACCTGTTCCTCAAGGGTTTACAGTTACGACTGAAGCCTGCATCCAATACTACAAAGACGGTAAAAAGATTGCTCCAGAAGTTGTAGAACAAATTTTTGCCGCTTTAGAAAAAACTGAAGCTGAATTCGGCAAGAAATTTGGAGATTCAAAAAACCCATTCTTAGTATCTGTTCGTTCTGGTGCTAGAGCATCTATGCCAGGTATGATGGATACCATCTTAAATCTAGGTTTAACCGATGAAGCTGTGGAGGGGTTAGCAAAACTTACCGATAACCCACGTTTTGCTTATGACTCTTATAGAAGATTCATCCAAATGTTTGCTGACGTTGTCATGGAAATTGACAAAGCGAATTTCGAACATTTATTAGAAGCAATGAAAGAAGCAAAAGGCGTTCATTTAGATACTGATCTAGATGCGAACGACTTAAAGAAACTTGTTGGACAATTCAAGGTTAAATACCAAGAATTAAAGGGCGAACCTTTCCCACAAGATCCAAAAGTCCAATTAATTGAAGCCGTTCAAGCGGTATTCAGATCTTGGGATAACCCAAGAGCGAATACTTACCGTATGTTAAACCACATTCCATACGAATGGGGTACAGCGGTTAACGTTCAAGGCATGGTCTTCGGTAACATGGGTCAAGACTCCGGTACAGGGGTTGCGTTCTCCAGAAACCCAGCAAATGGGGATAACGTTTTATATGGTGAATACCTATTTAACGCCCAAGGTGAAGACGTTGTTGCGGGTATCCGTACACCAAAACCAATTGCTGAACTAAAAGCTGAAAACGAAGCACTTTACGATGAATTCGATCGTATTGCAAAAAAACTTGAAGCACACTACAGAGATATGCAAGACATGGAATTTACCATCGAAAAAGGTAAACTTTACATGTTACAAACTCGTAACGGTAAGAGAACTGCTCAAGCCGCTGTCAAGATTGCTATCGATTTAGTCAATGAAGGTGTATTAACTAAGGAAGAAGCTCTATTAAAAGTAGAACCTTCTCAATTAGATGCATTATTACACCCTACATTTGACCCTAAAGCATTAAAGGCTGCTAAGCCAATCACTCAAGGTCTCGCTGCATCTCCAGGTGCTGCATATGGTAGAGTGGTATTCACCGCTGAAAGAGCTGCTGAATTAGTCAAGAAAGACAAACTTCCTGTGGTTCTAGTTAGACAAGAAACTTCTCCTGAAGATATCGAAGGTATGGTTGTATCTGCAGGTATCTTAACCGCTCGTGGTGGTATGACATCACACGCTGCCGTTGTTGCGCGTGGTATGGGTACATGCTGTGTAGCTGGTGCTGGTGAAGTCAAAGTTAACGAAGCTGGTAAGTTCTTCACCATTAACGGTAAACGTTATAATGAAGGTGACTATATTTCCATCGACGGATCGACTGGTTATGTTTATGGCGAAAAGATTGCAACTACAGAAGCTGTTGTTTCTGGTGACTTTGCAACCCTTATGTCCTGGGCTGACGAAATCCGTGTATTAAAAGTTAGAACCAACGCGGATACTCCAAGAGACGCTCATCAAGCGCGTGTATTCGGTGCTGAAGGTATTGGTCTATGCCGTACTGAACATATGTTCTTCGAAGCTTCACGTATTAAAGCAATGCGTGAAATGATCGTGGCTAAGAACTTAAAAGAAAGAGAAGTTGCCCTTGCTAAGTTGTTACCGATGCAAAGAGAAGACTTTATCAAACTTTATAAGGAAATGGAAGGCTATGCCGTTACCGTTAGATACTTAGACCCACCTCTACACGAATTCGTACCTCATACAGACGCTGAAATCAAAGAATTAGCGAAAGATATGGGCTTAGAATTTGAAGAATTAAAGAGAACCATCGAAGACTTACATGAAACAAACCCAATGTTAGGTCACCGTGGGGTTAGACTTTCGATTACTTACCCTGAAATTGCCGTAATGCAAACTAAGGCTGTTATCGAAGCGGCTATCCACGTAACCAAAGAAGGTTTACATGTGGAACCTGAAATCATGATTCCTTTAATCGGCGAATTGAAAGAATTCAAGTTCGTTAAAGACATCGTTGTGAAGACTGCGGATGAACTCATCAAGAAGTCTGGATTAAACATCAAGTATCTAGTCGGTACTATGATCGAAATTCCAAGAGCTGCTTTATTAGCTGACGAAATTGCTAAAGAAGCTGAATTCTTCTCCTTCGGTACAAACGACTTAACTCAAATGACATTCGGCTTCAGCCGTGATGACGCTGGTAAGTTCTTACCTGATTACTACAAGACCAAGATTTTTGAATCTGACCCATTTGCTCATATCGACCAAAGAGGCGTTGGTAAACTCATGAAGATGGCTGTAAACTTAGGTAACGAAGTTCGTCCAAATATCAAGACTGGTATTTGTGGTGAACACGGTGGAGACCCACAATCTGTTGAATTCTGCCATAACACAGGATTAACTTATGTATCTTGTTCACCATTTAGAGTGCCTCTAGCACGTTTAGCGGCTGCACAAGCTCAAATTAGAAATCCTCGCAAATAATTAAAGATGAAGACGCTGACCAAAAACCAGCGTCTTTTTTTTCTAAAACCCGTTTTATGGCACCCCTTTGGGTGCTTTTTTGTTTTGTGTATGCTATCATGGAGAAGGTGATTATTTATGACAAAATCTAAAAAACAAGTATTATTATCTTTGTTACTCTTATTCGTAATTTATATCGCATTCATCGCACTGGGATTACCAGATGCTTTATTAGGTTCTGCGTGGAATCTGGTTAGAAGTGATCTGAATGTCCCGCTAGGATCCTTAGGGATGATGACTGTTGTCATCTACATTATGTCGATCATCTCAACTTATAACGCACCTAGATTATTAAGGTTGTTTCAAACCAAATGGATTACATTCATCTCCATTACATTCACAGGGGTTGCACTAATTCTCTTAAGCCAAGTCAGTGAGTTCTATCAAATGTTGTTCTTCGCAATTCCTTTAGGTATGGGTGCCGGTGCGATTGACGTTTCATTAAATCATTATTTAGCAAAAAACTATAAGGCTTCCCATATGAGTTACCTACACTCCTTCTATGGTATCGGTGTAACTGCTGGCCCTTCGATTATGGCCTATACATTAAACTTAAATTCCTGGCGCTTGGGTTATATCATTGTGGGTACCATCTTGTTAGTCATCGCTATGATTGTTCTTCTATCATTTAAGCTCTGGCAAAAAGAAACTGAAGATGAAAAAGAATCTCACGAACATATTCCCCTTAAAGTCGCTTTTAGAATTAAAGGTGCATTGAACTCGATGTTTATATTCTTGTTCTATGTTCATATTGAATCGTTACTTGGTGTATGGATCGCTTCATTTGTTTACGCTGAACGTGGAGTCACCGCTCCGGTTGCTGCACTCTTCGCAACCACTTACTACTTAGGTCTTACTGTAGGTAGATTGCTTTCCGGATTTTTAGCGAAAAAGTTTAACCCACACCAATTAATCTTAATGGGCGTCAGTTTGATCCTGTTAGGGGCTATATTATTCTTATTTAATGTAAAATTTGAAGCATATTACTTCGTTGTTGTAGTTCTACTTGGAATTGGGTCTGGTCCAATCTATCCAAACATGATGTTTGCGAATAATACCCACTTTAAACCGAAGGAGTTATCTAAAATTATTTCTCTTCAAATGGTGATCGGGTATATGGGTTTTGGCATATTGACGCCACTTGCTGGTTTTATGTTTGGACAGACTACGATCGCATTTTATCCTTATGTTTTACTTTCATCTAGTATAATCTTAACCCTATTAACCCTACGATTTTTACGACTCAAAACAATCCCAAATGAAAACGTCTAAGGCATATTCTTGCCAAAGACGTTTTTTTCTATCGAAATTCAACTTTATTGATGTAACCTTGCATATCAAATTTGCGTTCAAGCCCTTTATCGTTCATATATCTGAGTTTTCCGAATATACTACGTTCTGTCCAAGCCCGGTCATGCTTACCAAAGCACCAAGCGACACCTGTATAGGAGTTTGGATCTCTACCGTCAAGAAAGTATTTGTTATTTAAATAGAGTGTGGTTTCGTAAGCTTCTTTGTAGGTCTTACTCCACTCAATAATCTTCTTCGCCCAATACATTCTCATGTAGTTGTGCATGAATCCAGTCTCAACCATTTCCTTCATCGCAGCATTAAAATACGGGTCATGGGTTTTGTATGCTAAATAATCTTCTTTTGTATAAATGTATGTGCGGATATCCATCTCATGATCCCTCATGGTCTCATAAGCCCACGGTTCGGTCATTTGATTAAAGTCATCGTAGCCTGGGTTATAGTAACAATAGTTGAAAGCGAGTTCTCTTCTTACAAATAATTGTTCAACATAAGCATCGTAGAGTTCTTTTGAAATCCGTTCTTGTTGTAAAAAGAGATTGAGGTGCATCACGATTTCTAATGAAGAGATTTGTCCAAAGTGTAAGTAAGGTGAAAGCAGTGAGGTATACTCTGTACTTGGGTCGGAGGATTCTGGATAATATGCGATTTTGTTTGTTATAAAATCGTTTAACCGTTTCATAGCCTCAAGGTATCCACCTATGAACCCTTCAAAGGGTTTAACAGAATCATCAATATTCAAACAGTTTAATAAGACTTCTATATTATTAAAATCAAAATCAGAAGTGATACTCAATTGAGACTGATTGATCAAGATGGATAATTTCTTAAAGTCTATAAAAATATCCATTAGTTTATGTAGTTTAGGTCTAAGTGTATAGGCACCATACTCAACTTTATTTGAGGCGATTCGAACAGGTACAATCAAGTCCGTATCAACCATTTCAACTGTAATTGGAAGTTGTTTATCTTGAATCGATTGAACAATATCATAACGCCATTTTAGTGGGTATTTTAGATAGGCTTGATCAAAAATAAGTGTATCCGCTTCACTCAAATAACTTATTACGATTTCGACTGGATTTCCAACTCGTGATACCATATTAAAACCAAGTTTATTTCCCCAAACAAAGACATCCTTTAGACCTTCTAACATAAACTGATAATGTCTTTGATTAGCCTCTTTAAAATTAGGATCTAAAACAAATAAAACAAGAACAGGTAAGTTCTTTTTGTTAGCAATTTCTACTGCTCGTTCTAATGCGTGGTTATAATGGATACGTTGAGATTGTTGCATCCAATAAAGAACATACTTAGCATTAAGATTAGATTTTGATGCATAAAGTGTTTGTACTCGTTCAGTATTCATAAATTAAGCCCTCGTATCATCTATTATATGTCTTTTTTCTTACTTCGTTTCGTTTGTTGTAAATTAGTAACAGTTTACTTGGGTAAAGTGCTATAATTTGATTAGAGGTTTTCTAAATGTGAAAGAAATCCATTCCATACAGGAGGTGTATTTTATGTTAGATTATCTAAAGCTTTACGGCATTGCATTTGTTGTGTTTTTCATTGTAGATATCGTTTGGCTAAGTTTAGTAGCGAAAGACTTATACAATAAAGAAATTGGGTCTTTGCTTAAACCGGATGTCAATTGGGTAGCTGCAATCATTTTCTATTTACTATTCATCTTAGGCTTGGTTGTATTTGTCATCGAACCTTCCGTAGCATCTAGTTCACTAGGTAAAGCGATGTTGCTTGGTGCGTTCTTCGGTTTAGTCACTTACGCAACCTACGATTTAACCAATCTCGCAACCATGAAAGACTTCACACTCAAAATTACCCTAATCGATTTAACTTGGGGTACTGCGCTTGGATTCCTTACTTCTACTTTAACATATTTAATCAACGACTGGCTATTCTAAGGGGTTTTTATGAACTATCAAATAACCAATGAACATATTTATAAGTCCTTTATCTTAGGGGCTAAGTACGTGATTCGTGAAAAAGACCAATTGAATGCGATTAATGTATTTCCTGTTGCGGATGGAGACACTGGTAGTAACCTCGCTTCTTTAATGAAAAGCATCTTATTAAAGTCTAAGTTAGGTAAGAACATCCATGAAACGCTGACTTCGATTTCAAACGCAGCGCTTTTTGGAGCGCGCGGAAACTCAGGTATTATTTTTGCTGAATACATTCATGGTTTTACTTCTAGCATTGATAACGACCCATTAACCTTATCTGACTTTGTGAAATCAATGCGTGTTGCGACCTCAAAGGCTTACGCATCCATAGAAAAACCAGTCGAAGGTACGATGATTACCTTGATGAGACGCTTTTCTGAAGTGTTAGAATCTGTCTATCAAGGGTCTAAAGACATCCTAAGTGTATTACAAAAGGCTGTCGAGTCCTTAAAAACAGATTTACTCAAAACCAAAGAACAACTGAATGTTCTAAAGGATTCTGATGTCGTCGATGCTGGGGCGAAAGGGTATTACCATTTCATCACTGGTTTCACGAACGCCTTCTTAGGTGAAGATATCGATATTACCACGCAAGATGTTCCAGAAGCGCACATCCATGTGGAATCGTTCAGCCCAGATCAAACACGTTATTGTACAGAAGTTTTGATCGAGGGTAAAAATATGAGCCTCGATGAAGTCAGAAAACGTCTACACCCACTCGGGGATTCGATGGTCGTTGCGGGTCATGAATCTTTAATTCGCATTCATATCCACTCCAATTCACCTGAAAAGGTATTTGAACAAATTGAACCGATTGGTACGATTGTTGATCAAAAAGTCGATGATATGAAGCGTCAATTTGAAGTAGCTAATCACCAAAAGAGTAAGATTGCATTGGTAACCGATTCAATAGCGGACTTGCCAATGCGCTATATTGAAGACAATCAAATTCATGTGTTCAATTTGTCCGTAGTCATCAATGAGGTTACGCACTTTGATAAGCTTACCATCAAGAACGACCGTTTCTACGGTATGATGGATACCCTACAAACATACCCTAAATCGGCTGCACCTAATCCGAAGTCTGTTGAGAATCTATATTCCTTCTTGTCAACTTATTATGAGGACATCATCGTACTCACGGTTTCGTCTAAGATGAGTGGGACTCATAACACCTTTGTACAGGCGAAATCAGCCTTCCCAAATAAAAACATTTATGTTGTAGATTCCATTCAAAATAGCGCTGCACAAGGTCTCTTGGTTTATGAAGCTAACGAACTGATTAAAGCTGGCGTTTCTGCGACGGATGTTGTTTCTAAATTAGAAGATTTGAAACACAAAACCAAGATTTTAGTGAGTGTAAAAACACTTAAATACATGGTTCGTTCTGGTCGTATTAAGAAAGCTGTTGGAATCGCTGGAAAGATTCTTAACTTAAAACCAGTTATTTCGATTGATGGCGAAGGTAATGGTATCATCTTTGATAAAGCCTTCAGTCAAAAGAAGAGCGACCAAAAGATATTTAAACACATCCAAGAAGTCGTCTCAAAGTTTGGTATTAAATCCTATTCATTGGTTCATGTGAATGCGCCAGAAAGAGCGATTTACTATGAATCCGTTTTAACTAAAATGACCGGTATCAAACCCTTATATACTTCCGATATCTCAACCATCATCGCGATGAATTCTGGCATTGGTACAGTCGCGGTAGCTTATACCCGTAAAGACTAAATCGAATAGTTCAAAGAACAAAGAGGTGAATAAATCACCCTTTAAAGAATGATTCATTTCCACTTAACGATTTAACTCGTCTTATTTAAAAACGACTACACACCAAATAGGTATGTACGCTTAGGAGTGTTCACTAGAGGTGAATCGTGATTCACCCTTCCTATCCATAAGGCATCGGGATTACCTTTTCCAATCATATTTAATGAGGCATTTTGATCAGCGTTTATCAAAGTGCCTTTTTTACTTCTATATAAACCTCTTTTGACTCTAACACCTGAGAAATCACCTTTTACGAATTCATCTTGATCCAGATAGGACGCTTTGGAAGTATATGCTTCATTAATCACTTTGGTTTCAATACCTATCTGTTCAGCTAAGTATATGATACGGTCTCTAAGTCTCGCGATTGGAATACTCTTTGTCCACTGATTATATGTATCCGATAACCGTTCATCTTTAAACGTATCGTTATAACCAATGATGATTTGTTTCACTTTATTATCTATCGCGTGATGGATAATGAGTTTAGCTGCTTTATATATCCCATAATCCATTTGATGGTTTCTCTTATCCATTAGACGAATCATTTGTTTGGTTAAGATAGTTTGATTGGGTCTAGTACTAGCTAGTTTAGCGATTCGTT
>NZ_JAOEGN010000019.1 GCF_025446935.1 Paracholeplasma vituli
GGGTATTATGGTTTAAATCAAATTCTAGATATGAATCTCGCGCTTTTCATTATGGGTTCTCTTATGGGTGCCATCAGTTTAGGTTTATTCTATTATCTTAAACCTGTTGCTGACAGACAATTTAGGCAATTCTTCTGATTCCTTAGATGTGATTAACAATCTTTCAACTTCCCATAAAAGTGATGATGCTGTGTTTGAATTACGATCCATTCCTTTCATTGAGCCTGCTAACGAAATATCTGTGCATGGAGCTGAATAGCATAGTAAATCTACTTTGGGTAACTTATCAACTGTAGTTATGTCTCCAAGGTTCATAACATCTCCATGTAACATTTTGTATGCTTCAATTGCGTACTTGTTTATTTCTGAGATACCTTTTAACTCATGCTCCATTTTGTTTCTTCTCAACGCTTCAGCATATCCACCTATGCCAGAAAAAAGTTCAACGACAGCCAGTTTTTGGGTTCGTTTAAAAACAGGTGAAAAATCACCTTTTAATTCTATATTCATGATGGTTTCTCCCCTATTTATTTTTTAATGTATCGATTAGTTTTTCTTTAACTTTAATTTCTTTCAGTGTTAGAAATTTTTCTAGAGATTCTTCAGTTACTCTAAGCTGATTTCCCAGGCGAATTGCTTTTAATTCACCTAAAGCTATATACTTATTTATTGTTTTTCGTGAGACGGCTAACATCTCACACACTTCAAATACGCTATATATTTTCATGATCTTTTCAACTTCCCATTTGCTTTCTCAAGAATTTCGTTGATATATCGAATACCTTTATCCGAAACAACGATTTGTGTCGTTTTCTTCTCTTTATCTCCAATTTGACTTATCCATGTGAAGAATCTAAAACAGCCATTTTCTACTAAACTTGGAGTAGGTCGACAGTACTCATCAATTGCACCACTTTGTCTCAAATGACCCAACAATTGTGTATATGATGTTTTATATTTAAGTTTTTCATGCACTCTTCTTAAAGGCACCATCGACGTATTATCTGTAAATTCAAAATAGAGTTTTGCTCCCTCTTTTAATTCTTCCAGTTGCCCTTCAAGCACATTGATCTTCCTTGTTTTCTTCTCGAAACTTGAAATGAGTTCATCTTGTTCTTCTTGAGGTAGAATCATTCCCTTTGTATATCCAGTGTATGAAGTTTTTAAGTCACTTATAATAGTTAGAATTGATCTTGCATAATACTCAGCATCTTTTAATTTTGAGAAGTTCTTGATGATTTCGATATCCTCTTCTGCAACACCAGCAATTTTTTTCACACTTGAACCTATTTTGACATCAAAGTAGTTTAAATTGCCTCTATATTTTTCTGGTAAATTCTTGACTTCTAAATCAAATAATTTTTTCATGTCGTTAAGTTCTATAAAATAACAATGTAGTTTTTCGCTAAATATGATTCGTACGGTTTTGCCATTATAAACCGTTACCGTGAATACTTTATTTTTCATGTCTACCTTCCTTTTTGGTCTTAAGTATTGCATTTGAGACTAATTCATTCGTCCCTGATTTCATTTTTTCGACTAAGTGTGAGTAAATTTGTGTGCTGGTAATGCTTGAATGTCTAAGTGATTCTTTAACTTCTAATATTGATGCTCCCTGTATAAGTGACAGTGTTGCAAATGAATGTCTTGTTGAGTGTGCAGAAAATGCTCGACTATCTAAACCTATTGAGCGAAATGCATCTTTGACCATATTTCTAATGACAGCTGTCTTCATTCTTATTTCTGTTCCGTTTCTAAGATACGTTGTGAACAAGGGATTATTGCGTTCTTGAAAACTATTGTTATCCCTGGTTTCTAAGTATCTAAGGATAATCTCATAAACATCTTCAGTTAGTTTGACAAAGTTATCTTTATCATCTCTACCTTTTCCTTGGATGTAAAGAACATAACCATTTCCGACAACATCAATGTCTTCTATATCTGCTCGTTCAACTTCTATAGCTCTTAGACCAGTGGTAAACAATAATGCAAGTATTGCTAAATTTCGTTTCCCCTTTATCGTGTTTATCTTCTTTCTTGCATTATAGATAACTTTTCTAATATCTTCTTCAGTTAGCGGTTGTCTTTTATAAGTCGTTGCAACCTTAACTCCTTTAACGGCATATGTTATATCTTCATCAATACCATTCAGTTTCAAATATCTATAGAATCCTCTTAAAACAACCAAAGATTTTTGGATAGATGATGATGATAATTTTCTTTTAACAAGGTAATCTTTATATGCTAGAATTACATTCCTGTTTGGGTTAGTTATGTTATACGCATTAAGATACTCAATGTAAGATAATAGTGACTTCTTATATGATTCTTTAGAAATCTCCTTTAAATCAAGAAATGAAATGTATTCATTAACTTTGTCATTTATATCATATTTCATCGTCCATCACCCATCTGCCTTCTCTTCTTATGCCTAAGGATCTACGTTCTTTTTGATACTCTAGTTCTCCCTTACAGAGTGTTTCGAAATCTGTTTTTAAAACTGTTGCTAGATCATTTAGAAATACTACATCCATTCGATGTCCTTTTATCCCTTGCTCAATTTGGTAATAATATGGTTTTGATAGTAACATATTATTCGTCACCTCATAAATCGATAATTGAGCATTTTTTCTAAGCTCATAAAGATACATCCTTAAGTGGGGTCTTTGTTTCTTGGTATTGCATTCATTCACAACGCATCTCCTCCTGGTTGTGATAATTCTAGCAATCAATTAACAAAAACTTTTATCTCTGGTAAATACAACTTTTAACATTTACTATTTGTAAAATCTATATACTAGAATTTGCCCAAAAACAAATGTACAGTATATTTATTATATATTTTTGTCGTTATTTTTGCTTTAATAATTTTTTATTTATAGGAATGCATGTTTACTTATTGTAAAGTTGCTGTTATGATATAATAAAGGAAAAAGAGGTGAGCTCATGAATATTCCGCTGAATCAAATCGTAGGTAAGAATATTAAATCATTACGTATGTACGCTAATATTACTCAATCAAAATTAGCCGATTTACTTAATGTCTCAACTGCAACAATATCACTCTTCGAAAAAGGGGAAAGATCCGTTTCACTTGAACATTTACTTACAATATCCAGAGTTTTTAATGTGAAAATTGATGAGTTATGTACAGTATCCACTTATGAAATGCACCAGGAAAGTGAAGTCTATTTCGAGCATTTTAAGATTGGTTCATCGACAATTTATACTTATGGTGAAACGAGAATTTCTAATCCTCATTCAATGTACTTCACATTAGAAGATTCCAACGGTGACACATTGATTTTTCTTCGTTCTACAGAAGTTACTGAAGGACTAATGCTCGTGTCTGAAAGTCAGATTCTAAGTAGACTCGAAAGAATAGATATTGATGAGTTAAAAAACAAAAGGTTGTTCCTAACAACAATTTCCACTTTTGATCGACAAGATGGAAAAGAACCTATTTACACATTCACTGATCATTCCGGTAAGAATATGATTATGAAGAACAAGGCGATGTTCATCTATTACGGATACTTGATTGCTAGAATCAATCATCTAGCAAAAACTGAAGAGTTCTTCTTTGAAATAAAGTCTTAATGTTGTATGCTGTGAGCCACCCTATTGGCTCACTTTTTTTTGATAGAATATGACTGGGTTAGTTACACGTTAGAATTACATTCCTAAATCTAAATTTAGGAGTTTTTTTATATGAACAGTTACAAAGTGTTAAAATCAGCGCTATATGAATCAATCATCTTATCTCTCTTGAAAAGAAATATTATTTCGCTTAATGAAGCCATCGGTTGCCTTGATGAAATTGATAAAGATAATAAGACCGACAAAGACTTGAATAAAGAAACGATTATGGTAAAACAAAAAGGACTTACCAATTATAGAACTGGTAAGTCAGATTTGGAGGACAGTAATCATGGATAAATTTATTGAAGTTATTAAACCAATTCAGACTCAAAAATCTAGTGAAATCGGAGTCATCAAACGTAAGAGAGTCGCTGCATATGCTAGGGTTTCAACAGACTATGAAGACCAACTAAACTCATATAAGGCTCAATGCGATGAATACACGCAAATCATCACATCTAACCCTAACTATACTTTTGCAGGTTTATTTGCAGATCAGGGTTTATCAGGAACTCAAGCTAAGAAAAGACCTGAATTTATGAAAATGATTGCGTGTGCCAAAAATGGTGAAATCGATTTAATCTTAACAAAGTCAATCTCTAGATTTGGACGTAATACAGTGGATGTTATAACGTATATTAGGGAACTTAGAGAAATTAATGTAGAGATATTTTTTGAAAAAGAAAACATCTCTTCTCTTGATCCTAAAATAGATTTTATGTTGACGATTTTATCTTCGATTGCACAAGAGGAATCACGTGCGATATCAACAAATGTCAAGTGGTCATATGACAAGAAATTTAAGAATGGAATCGTGGATCCAAGAAGATTTTATGGTTATGAAGTAATCGATGGGAAACAAGTCATCAATGAAGACGAAGCTGTAGTTGTTAAACAGATTTTTACATTGGCTTTGAAGCGATATAACATCAATGACATTGTCAAAACACTTAACGTTGCAGGTATAAAAACACTTAATGGAACGACATGGAAATATGGATCAATTCGAAGCATTTTACAAAACGAGAAATACTGTGGTGATGCACTTTTAAGAAAAACTGTATGTATTGATTACTTGACAAGGAGGACCGTCAAAAACAACAACATTGCGGATAAGTATTATGTGTCTAACAACCATGAGGCTATCATAGATAAAGAAACTTTCGACTCTGTTCAGTTGTTGCTTAAAGATAAGTCAGATACTGTAAGAAACTTGAACAAGACCACTAAATATCCCCTTACAGGCATTCTTTACTGTCCTAAGTGTGGTAGAACATTAAAAAGACAACAAGTCAATCGTGGGGCGAATATGACGGTAGTCTTAAACTGTAATCATTCCTATGGGAATGACCATATTTGTAAGAGTGGTTCTCCTAAATATGATTTGGTCGTAAATGCTGCAGTCGATTCAATTCAAGAGATATATGCTAATGACAGAGTTCTATCAAGTCTCTTTGAAGTTTTTGATAATAATGTTGCTCTTAACGAACTTAGAAATCAGTTGTCTACTTTAAAAGATTCTAACAAGCATCTTCACTCCCTACATCATGAATATCCAGACAATAATGACATCGTCAAACAGATTTTATATAACGACTCACAGATAGAAACTCTTCAACAAGAGCTAAGCAGTAACTTATCTACTTCAGTTCGACTTGATTACATTAAATCACTCGTAAAAGAGGAACAAATGAAACTTGATACCGTAAATTTCAAGGATATCTTTTCCCTGGTTTTAGCGGATGAACATAAAATCATTTTCATCATTTCACCAACAAAAAGTCTAACCTCACTCGTTGAAGATATACCTTCAGTTATAGAAATTGAGTCCATTCTGAGTAAAATGTATATTTCTAAAGATGAGCAAAGTGGAATCTTTTATGAGGTTAAAATTTATGAATAGGGTTGATGTAATCAAGGTTATACATAAACCAGGAGTTAAAAAGAGAACCGTAGGTTATGCAAGAGTTTCAACTTCAGATGAACATCAAGACAGTTCTTATAGAGTTCAACTTACAGAACTTGAAGAATCCATAAAATGTAATCCTTCATATGAATTCATTGGTGTGTTCAAAGATAGGAAAAGCGGAACTAGCACTAAGCATCGAAGCGAATTTAATACCATGATTGATTTAGCAATGGCTGGGGAAATTGATGTAATCATAACAAAATCAATTACCAGGTTTGCACGTAATATTCTCGATACCATATCACTCGTTAGAAGTTTGAAACAGAATAACGTTGAGATAATCTTTCAAAAGGAAAACATATCTTCTTTAGATCCACAAATGGAATTTGTTTTATCTGTATTGGCTATGCATGCTGAAGAGGAATCAAAAAATATTTCCGAGAACACGTTATGGAATATTAAGAAGAAAATCCGTAATAAAGGCAACTTCACTACTCAGTTATATGGGTACAAGATAAATGGTGAAAAATGGACTGTTCTCGAATCAGAAGCAAAAATCGTTAGAATGCTATTTAGTATGTATATCAATGGGGATACTTACAAATCAATGATTGAAAAACTTTATCGAATGGGTATTAAGTCTGTAACTGGTAAGGATCGGTGGAATCCTGGAACGATTGAACAAATGCTTTTAAATGAAAAGTATGCAGGTCATATGGCACTATGTAAAAGTTATACATTCAATGGTAGTTCTCTGCGTTCCGGACGACTTTCTAAACAGGAGAATATGATTAGAAACCATCATGCGCCAATAGTGCCACCTGAACTATATGACAAGGCAATGGCTCTAAGAGAAAGTAGAACCAGAAATAAAATTGAAGGTTATGTTCCATTATCAGAAAGAGTTACTCCTTACTATCAATTTGTCTATTCTATTGAAAACTGCAATTACCTAAGATACGTCGTTGAACGTCCAAAGGGTAAATACGAAATTCCAACACTTTACTGTTATAACTCAGAAAGAACTAATCGAGTTATGGTAAAAGTGTCTAATCTTTTTTCAATCATCAATCATGCATTAGTCAATTTAAAGAAGTCTGATTTAAATATGTCTTCTGTCATTAGCCAAATCATAGACTCAAGAATCCAAAGCATTAACAATTTTACTGATGATTCTGTAGACAAACTGTTACTGATATCAAAGAGATTGATGTATACTCAATCAAAGAAAGCATTGCCGAATTTTATTAAAAGGATTAAGTCAATACAAAACCTTGAAGACATTGAGAAGATACGGAATATAATAGACTTTGTTAATATTGACGGTGATTATCATTTTCACATCAAACTTTCATTGATCAAAAATGGACAACTTAACATGAACCTCATTTCTTCGAACATCAGCTTAAAGATTGGAAACGTACATAAGAATGTCAAGTATACACTTTATGTATAGGGTTCAATCACTTGTAACGGACTTTAAAATAATCGGTTCAATCACTTGTAATGGATTTATTTACGACTCATCTATTCAATCACTCGACCTATCATGAGAGACACACAAATCTTATGATAGGTTCTTTTTATACAAAAAAATGCCCAATTAGGGCATAAATTTGTGTAATTAGCTCGTTTTATCGAACCAATTCAAGATTATTTTGGAGGCCCCGACCGGATTTGAACCGACGATCAGGCAGTTGCAGTGCCGTGCCTTACCACTTGGCTACAGGGCCATTTAAAACGTGCTATTACATTATAAACGAGGAATAGCACGTTTGTCAATTAGTTGTTAGATGTGTAAAGATAGAAAGCTTCTATTGTATAGAAATGTGAGGGGAACGAGGATTGCGTTGGTTGTATCAAAAGTCGAATAAACTTGACTTTGACGCGTTAATTCTTCAACCACCATATCTCTTAATAGTGTGCCATCAAATTCAGGATTAACTCCGTTTACGAACGGGTATTCGGTCTTATCGAATAGATAGTCGTTGGTTGCGACCTTATAGAGTTTACCTGTTTCAAAGTTGGTAATGGTAGAGCTGTAGGTGTTACCGCCCACACGCATGAAGCTACGCACTTGTGCACCGTCTAGATAAACTGTTTTAATGGTGTTATCAAACGGGAAGATCTTATAAAGTTTTCCTAAGGTAATGTCTTCATTTGCGAGTAATCCATCTCTAGTCCCACCATAATTGTGGAATGCGATGTCTGCGTTTGTAGTCTTACGCATGAGATCCGCTAACCAATCGGATAAGGTTGTCGATGAAATCGATCGAGCTGTTTTAATGATTGGGGTATTAAATAACACATCGGTTTCAGTTTTATACTTATCAATAATGCTTTGAATACCTGGGTCTTCTGTTGTTAAGGTTGAGTGGTCATTAACATTACTTAGTGTCGTTTGACCATTACTCAAATCGATACGGATTTTACCGATGAACTTACCATTAGATCCACTTTGGATGATTTGCATACCGTTATTGGTTTCGATGTAACGTCTGTGTGTATGCGCGTTAAATAGAATATCGACTTTTTTATTTCCTGTAAAACGGGCTACTGCCGAATTTAAATCTTCACCAGAGTCATGGGCGATGGCTAATACATAATCAACCTTTTCTACAGTTCTTAAGTGTTCTGCGTACTGTCCAATATAATTTGCTGGTGAAGCGAAATAATAACCATTGATACGACTTTGTGCAATCGAAGACTCTAAACCTTCACCGATTGTACCGATGATACCGATTTTAACATCACCACGTTCGATAATGGTATACGGTTCCATGTGTTCGATAATCGTGGTCGTGTTGGAATAAAATGCATTCGCTGCGAGTAATGGGAAGGTAGCTTCGCCATTTCCATAATTGCCATCAAAGTAATTGGTGACTTGGTCAATACCCCAGTCAAACTCGTGGTTACCTAACGCCATCGCGTCAAAGTTCATGGCGTTCATGATGTTTAAAGTGGATAATCCCATATAGTAGTTTGAAAGCGCTGAGCCTTGGAACATATCTCCACCTGCAAGTAATATGACACCATTTGGGTTGGAGTTACGGTGGAAGTTTATATAGTTCGCGATATAGGCTAAACCTAAATCGTCGTTTTGTGGTTCAATCGAACCATGTAAATCATTCAAATAAAAGATATCTAAGTAGTCAACAGGTGTAGTTACTTTAGACCAAGTAGCGTACAAAGTCATGCTTTCGGTGACTGGATTATTAAAGTTGAATGCTTCACTCGCTGTGGTCTCTTTATGCCACGAAACAAAGGTATACCCTGGACGTGTCGGTGCGACAGGTGCGGACACGATTGTGTTTATCTTCACTTGAATGGGCTGAACCAATGATCCACCTAATGAGTTAAAGGTAATGGTAATATAATCCGGTTCTGGTAATTTGGTTACTAAAACCTTAAAGGATTTCGATATGGATTTACCTTCTAAGTCTAAAAAAACGGTTAGGGTGACTTCAACATCACCCGTTTCAAAACTAGGTCTAATTACTTCACCAGAAAGTTTAATCACTTCAGGCTCATCCGTGGTCCAAGACAGTTTAATCAACTTATCTTTGTATGAAAGTGTATTGGGTAATTCAACATTTTCAATGGTGGTTTCAGGGATGACAATTTGTGAGACAGCTTCTTTTAAAAATGCGTTCACATCGAATGTATCTTCAACACAGCCCCAAAGCCCTAAACTGAGTAATACCAATGAAACGATGGTTAGTAATTTTTTCATTAAACAAACTCCTTATTCTATAAGCACTTCATTATAGCACATTTTGGAGTCTAAAGTAAGTGTTTTCTTTTGATGTAACCCTGTTGACAAGGCAACCTAAAGAGATTATAATAAGGGTGAATTAGCACTCTAAAGCATCGAGTGCCAATATTAAGGAGTTGATACACCTATGATGCCACAAATGGAAAACTATGACAAAGACGAAAACATTCTTGAAAAATTCGGCCGAAACATCGTTGAAGAAGTCAAAAAAGGTAAAATCGATCCGGTCATTGGTCGTGAAGATGAAATCCGTCGAATGATCAAAATACTATCGCGTAAGACTAAAAATAACCCTGTATTAATTGGTGAACCAGGGGTCGGTAAAACGGCCATTGTCGAAGGCTTAGCCCGCCGTATTGTCGATAAAGACGTCCCACTGGGTTTACAAAACAAAATGATTTATGAACTCGATTTAGCCTCGCTTGTCGCTGGTGCAAAATTTAGGGGTGAATTCGAGGAACGTCTAAAGGCTGTCTTGAATAAGATTAAATCCTCTGAAGGCGACATCATCTTATTCATCGATGAAATCCATACGATTGTCGGAGCCGGTCGGGCCGATGGTGCGATGGACGCTTCGAACATGTTAAAACCGATGCTAGCGAGAGGGGAATTACACTGTATTGGTGCGACTACTTTAAATGAATACCGTAAGTATATCGAAAAAGACACCGCTCTCGAACGTCGGTTTCAAAAGATTCAAATCGATGAACCGACTGTGATGGATACTATATCGATATTACGTGGTTTAAAAGACCGCTTTGAAGCCCACCACGGCGTTCACATTTCTGATAACGCGATTGTTTCTGCAGCTACACTTTCTAATCGATACATCACTGACCGTTTCTTACCGGATAAGGCGATTGACCTCATCGATGAAGCCTGCGCTTCGATTCGTATGGAAATCGACTCAATGCCGGTAGAACTCGACTCTGTGATGCGTAAGATTATGCAACTAGAAATCGAAAAGAGTGCGTTATCCAAAGAATCGGATGCCTTGTCCAAAGAACGTTTGAAAAAGATTCAAGATGAACTCATTGAACAACGTGCGATTGAAGAAAAGTATAAATCCCAATGGGAATCCGAAAAGAAAGAACTCGAAGCCGTCAAGAAGCTTAAGAGTGACTTAGAAAGTTTAAAGACTCAACTTCAAAACGCATTTAACCAATCGGATTACAGCACAGCAGCTGAGTTACAATACTCAAAGATTCCAAAACTAGAAAAACTAATTGAAGAAAAGACACATAACAACAAAGAACGCATGATTGCTGAAGTCGTTAGTGAAGATAACATCGCTGAAATCATTTCGAAGTGGACACACATACCTGTGGAAAAACTCGTTCAAGCTGACCGTGATAAGCTCTTAGGTTTAAAAGACCATATGGCCTTACGCGTCATTGGACAAGACCACGCGCTTAAACTCATCAGTGACGCGATCATCAGACAGCGTGCTGGGATCAAAGACGCGAATAAACCGATTGGTTCATTTATGTTCTTAGGTCCTACTGGTGTCGGTAAGACTGAGGTTGCGAGAAGTTTGGCGGAAAACCTCTTTGATGATGAGTCACATATTGTCAGAATCGATATGTCCGAGTATATGGAACGCCATAGTGTTTCTAGACTTGTCGGTGCGCCTCCTGGATACGTTGGTTACGATGAAGGTGGACAACTCACCGAAGCGGTTAGACGTAAACCGTATTCGATTGTGTTATTTGATGAAATCGAAAAAGCCCATCCAGAAGTATTCAATATTCTCTTGCAGATCTTAGATGATGGCCGTTTGACCGATAACCAAGGTCGTACTGTAGACTTTAAAAATACCATCATCATCATGACTTCTAATTTAGGTAGTGAATACTTACTCAAAGATACGGAAAAGGGTAAAGTCGAAGTGATGAATTTAGTAAAGGATACCTTTAAACCGGAATTTTTAAACCGCATCGATGAAATCATCATCTTTAACCCACTTGGATTCAACGTTCAAGTCAAGATTGTTGAAAAGATGTTACTCGATTTACAAACCCGTTTAGCGGATAAAGACATTAAGATTCTATTCACAGAAGACTTAAAGAAACACATCCTCAAAAATGGTTATTCGATGGAATATGGTGCGAGACCAATTAAGCGTTATATTCAAAAAGAACTCGAAACCTTTATCGCTATAAAGATGATTGAAGGCTTCATTGAACCACATAAAGCTTATACTTTAACTGTTAAGGATGACACTTTACAATTTGAATAACAAAATGCCCTAGATTTTAGCGTCTAGGGCATTATATTTATACTCTCTTGTAGGGGGTATAACTCTTCTCAATTTGGGTTCTTGGTTTTAAAATAACAAATCCTTTTTTAGGGAGTGTTACTTCAAGTAATCCAGCAATCAAGGACACCTGTTTAGCTTCACCAAGTAATGTATCAAACTTAGAGTAGTTCATTAAGGATGAGTCTTGAACCATCATGCGTTCAGTTACGGATGCTTCTGTCGGATTTAGAATCACTAAAACTGTATCTGAAACATTATCTGTGTAGCGTTCGAACGCGACCAATTTGGTTGCTGAAATAGGCAAGTAATCCCCAACCATTAAAGCTGTTTCTTGTTTATGGATTTGAATGAGTTTTTTTACCCATTGTAGGCGTTCATTCTCTACTGTATTAAGATCCCAACGCATCGGTGCACGGTTTTCAGGGTCGTTTCCACCTGTCATACCGAGTTCAGAACCATAGTATAGGTTTGGAGACCCAGGGAAGGTAAATTGTAACACTTCAGCTAATGCTTGATTTTCTTTATTCAGACGGTGATTGAGTCTTACGGTATCGTGGTTATCTAAAATATTCCACGATCTTAGTAAACCATCAATCCCACAGTCTGTAACCATCTTCTCTAATAAAGTATTCACTGTCTTCGGTTCAAAAGTACCTTCAACCATACCAAAAGTGATTTCTCTTAAAGTAAAGTTCATCACACCATCCATCGAGTTTAACCACCGTTTAGGATAGTTCCATGTTTCACCCACAATTAAGGCGGTTGATTTTTCTTGATGGGCATGGGTTGTTAATTCTTTTAAGATGTCATATCCAATATCAAAAGCGACATCCAATCTAAAGCCATCAACCCCTGCTTTTAAATAGCTTTTAATCACTGAAGTATCTTTTTGATAGATATAATCCTTTACAGCCTCATTTTCCAAATTGAGTTCAGGTAAGCTTTTCGCATCCGCCCACAAACGAACCCCTTCCGGGTAAGCCTCATTAAAGTCAAACCAATTACGGTAAGGCGAGTTTGGATCTAACGCATTTTGGAAATAGGTTGACCCTACACCCATATGGTTAAATACACCATCTAAGATCAAACGCATATTGGATTCATGAAGACTTTGAGCTAATCGCTTCAAATCTTCTTGTGTACCATATTCTTCTGAGATTTTTAAATACTCAGTCGCGTCATATTTATGGTTCGATAAGGATTCGAAAATCGGATTTAAATAAAGCATGTCGATGTCGAGTTCCTTTAAGTAATCTAACTTAGTCATTAAACTTTCTAAGTCGCCACCGTAAAAATCAAGCTCATGACTCCAGTATTTGACATCTTCTAAAAAGACGCCACCTTTTGGTGTTTCTGTCCAAGATTTGAGTTTACGTGGATATGCGTATAAGGCTTCCTTCTCTTTAAGTTTTTGACTCGGTACGAACCGGTCTAGAATGACTTGATAAACAATTCGCCCCATGTTTGGATTTTTAAGACGTTCGTCGTATAGCCAAGGTTTTCTCATAAATACACCTGCTTTCGGTTTTGTATTATACCATCATATGCATGATTTTGATAATTTCACTTCTCTAAAACGGGATACAGGTTCACTAATTAAACCAAATTAAAATGCTCATTCAACCATTGTTTTAGTCCAATCAGACCCAATCCAGTGAGTGTCAAAATCGGAAAAACAATGAAGAAATTGACTATCAGCATTTGGAAAACCCCTTGTTCAGGACTGATGAATGGATAAGGATAATACCCCGTAAATAACCCTGCAATTTGAGCCACCAAAAAATACAAAGTCGGATGGATCCATAAGAGTTTAATATCTTTGAATAGGGGTTCTGTTTGAATGAATCCAAAGTATAAAGTCGTAAATAATATCGGTACGATAGTGTGTGTCACGAGCATCAAGAACTGCTTAATCTCATTGAAATCTCTGTCATACTCGCGTAACAAGAGATTATATACGACACCTGTCAGTAAAATGTCTAATAAAGCAATGCTTGAAAGCGCCTTAAACCATTTGGATTTATCGAACCCAAAAACCATCATGAAGGAAACAACAAAGACCAACAAGTTACTTTGATTCGTGAAGTAATGGATATTCCCAATCCCAAACTCAACATAGCTATAAAAGGTGCCAACCATCGAAAAAGCGAACGTGACTAAAAGTAATACAAACTTAATAGAATGCACAATATAGGGTTTTAACATAAAATAGTCCTCACTAGCCTTATTATACAAGAAAACCCCTACTTTATGGAGTTTGAATTTCTCCTAAATGAGGGGTTTTATACTATAACCAATAGAAAAATATACCTAAAACTGCACTGATGATGACCAAATGAATCGGGGTGAGTTTCTTATAGAAGGATAACCCTAATACTACTCCGAAAATGATTAAAGCGATAGAGTCAAAGTTAATTTCAACAAAATAATCGCCTAAGATACTGTGCAATAAAACCGATAATCCCGCCGCTAAGATCAGACCTAAGATGACTGGTTTTAAGAAGGACAAGACCGTTTGAACCGGTTTGGTTTTAATGAACTTACTGCTAAAATACGCGATCAATAAAATGATGATAAAACTTGGTAAAACAACCCCTAAGGTCGCGAATACAGAACCCCAGAATCCGTAAGTATGATACCCTGCGAAGGTCGCCATATTGACCGCGAACGGCCCTGGTGTAGATTCTGCTATGCCAATAAATTGATTGATTTGGTCTACCGTTAAATAGCCACCAATGACCATTTCCTGACGAATGAGTGGAATCATTGCGTACCCACCACCAAAGGTGAATAAACCAATTTTAAAGAATACAACGAAAAGTTCTAATAGTTCCATCATGCTTGTTTACCTCGCTTAATCGCGGTGTATATGAGCGCGAAAACCGCAGTCAGTAAAAGTAAGAATACCACACTGAAATTGGTAAAGAACGCAACTACAAAAGCGATACCTATCAACAAACCATTCAGGATGTTTATTGAGACTTTTTTTGAAAGTTTGAACAACGCATGGAAAATCAACACTGGTACCCCTGCAGAAATGCCTCTTAGCGCATTTTGTAAAATCACACTATCATTGAAGGCTTCTAAGAATAAAGAAACCAATAAAATGACTATGAAACTTGGTAAAACAACACCGAGGGTCGCAAGTAGGGAACCTAAGAATTTCGCTTTGTGATATCCAATGTAAGTTGCACCATTGATTGCGAATGGCCCTGGGGTCGCTTCACTGATGGTGATGAGTTCTAACATGGTATCCTCATCAATCCATTTTTTCTTTTCAACGATATCTTTTTGCATAACCCCAATCATCGCGTATCCACCCCCAAAGGTGAATAAACCAATCTTGAAAAAAGTTAAAAATATATCTAAATAACTTCTTAATTTTTGCATAAACAATTACCTCATTTTCATTATACTCATTTGATTCATTTTGTCAAAAAAAGATGACAACCTTTTTTAGTTGGTTGTCTCTCATTTTCATAATGGAAAAAACTAGAACTAATTCGCCTGATCCTCTTTAAATAAATGATACGCATCCACAAATGGGATGAATAGGGGTGGTAAGAAGGCTGCGTTCGTTAAATTGGTTACAGTCGATCTTAAATAAGGGTATAAAATATGAACCGCGTCTTTCTTTAAGAATTCAATGACATCGATTTCTAAGGCGTTTTCGAATTCAAAAATACCTCTTAACGCGATGGTGATATTGACTGGTAATTGGACATCTAAGGTATCCTTGACCATAAAGATGAGTTCTGTGAAATATACATTTTCAGCAATTTTCCCAGTATTTCTGGTGATGTGGTGATTGAGTTGATAAGTCCCCGTCACATTTTTATTGATAAGATCTAATTTGGATACAACAATATTCATTCGTTTATAGGCTAACATAAAGTGTCCTCCATTATCTAAAGTATACCATGAATCCCCAAAAATAAAGAAAAACCCCGAAGGGTTTCTCACTAAATTACAAAGTTTCCGTCTTTGAACACAACGACTTCTGAACCGTCGTGCTTCACACCCACAATGGACATGTCTTTTGAACCAAACATGAAGTCAACATGGATTAAAGACTTGTTATAGCCTTTCTTTTCAAGTTCTTCAATTGGGGTATTTAAACCATTCTTGATGTTCATTGGATATGCTCTACCTAAAGCCATATGGCAGCTCGCATTTTCATCATATAATGTGTTTAAGAATAATAGGTTTGTATTAGAAATTGGAGAATCGTGGCTGATTAACGCAATCTCACCAATGTATCTTGCGTTTTCATCGGTATTGAGTAATTCTTCTAGAGCTTTCATTTCCTTCTTCGCTTCGAATTCGACGACTTTACCATCTTTGAAGATTAAGTAGAAATCTTCAATTAAAGTGCCCTGATAGTTTAAAGGTTTTGTCGCAACCACTTTACCAGAGGTTGCCCATTTTAGTGGCATGGTGAAGGATTCTTCAGTTGGGATATTTGGATTAAAGTAGACGCCTGTGGTTGCGTGTTCGCCGCCACCAGACCATACATGGTCTTCCACTAAGCCTACAACTAAGTCAGTTCCAAGGCTATTTTTGAAGCGTAGTTCTTTAAAGTTGAAGTCATTTAAAATCTTGTTGTGTTTGGATAGGTTTGCGTTGTGTAAATTCCAATTTTCAATTGGGTCGGAATCTTCATACACACGGCACGCATTGAAAATCGCGTCCCATAACGCTTCGGTTGCTGCTTCGCCTTTTAAGTTCGGGAATACAGCTTCAGCCCATACTGGGTTAGAGGCTGCAACAATGGTCCATTGACCTTTGTTGCCCATGGTGTATTCTCTTAAGAATGGTAAAGCTTTTTGGCTTGAGGTTAATGCTTTCGCCATCTTGGTTGCGTCAACGCCTTCATTCACACCAATGACTGGGGAAATGACATTTAAGAAACAAGCGCCTTGTTCTACATAATACTTATTGGTTTCGATGATGTAGTTTGGCACTTCTTCTAAGGTTTCAACGCTTTGGTAGTCATAAGCATAACGAGTGATTTGTTCATCAGACCATTGGACAATGACTTTACTAGCGCCACATTCGTAGGCTTCCTTAACAATTAAACAGGTTAACTCTTTGGTTTCAGTGGTTGCACGGACAACGACCAATTGGCCTTTTTGAACGTTCACGCCGACTTTACATGCGAGTTTTGCATATTTTTGTAATAACGATAATTTTGGCATATTTATTCTCTCCTTGTTGCTAATTATAACATAATTAAAAGAAAAGTGAATATTGTGTTAAAATATAGTTGACATTAACGTAACGTAAAGGTTTATACTCTTATTTGAGGTGAAATGATGCTATATACAATTGATGATGTTTCAAAATTGACTGGCCTGTCCAAAAGGGCTTTACGCTTTTATGAAGAAAAAGGGTTGATTAAATCCAAACGTAATCAGGCAAATTATCGAGTCTATGATTCATTCGATTTGGACCGAATTCAAACGATTTTATTCTTAACTGCGTTTGAAATCGATTTAGCAACCATAAAGGTTATTCTAAATGACCCTGACTTTGATTTACTCTCTTTATATGAAACTCATTTAGGCTCTTTATATGAAAAAAGACAACAACTCGATTTAATCATCTCAAACCTCACACTCACGATGGACGCGAAAAGGAGAAACGAACCCATGAAAGACACCGACAAATTCAAAGGATTTAAACAAGATTTAGTCTATAAGAACGAAAAACTCTATAAAAAGGAAGTTATTGAGAAGTATGGTCAAGAAGCTTATGAATCCAGTAAAAAAGCATTTCTCAATATGAGTGAATCCGATTTTAATCGATTCAAGACACTTGAGGAATCCTTATTTGAAGCACTAGAAAAAGCATCAAAAGCTACAGGGGCATTAAAGGATACCTACATGCAGGAAATCTATTTAACCCATAAAGCGTGGATTACGCTTGCTTGGGGTTATTATAATGAAGAGGCACATTTAGGTGTTTGTCAAATGTATTTAGACGATGAACGTTTTAAAAAACATTACGATAGTCGTAAAGAAGGCTTCGCTCAACTTTTATTAGATAGTGTAAAAAAATCATTAAACCGTTAAGTCGTTTTCATGATAAAATAAATGGGGGTGCATAAATGATGAGTAAACCCATTGAATGTAAAAAATGTGGTAAATTGAATAAAGCGGATGCGGTAGTCTGTTGGAACTGTGGGCACGATATACAGCCCAAAATGACACCTAAAGAAGCGATTCATTCTGAAATCAAATACCGTCATGAAGTGCTACATAAGAAACGCGTTCGTAAGTTTTGGATCTTTACATCGATTACACTGGTGGTTGTATTTTCAATCATCTTAGTCAATAGTTTCTATGGCATCATGCGAGATATTCAACCAGAGGATTATCTGTCTTATGTAACCATTAAAACAGTGGATGACAAAACCTATATTGAAATCGAGTTTGATGGGGTGGATTTAAATAAAACCAAATTAGACTTGAACTCGATTATCCTATCGAATGACGATAACACACTCGAAATCAAAGCCTCTAAAGAAAACCCTTGGGAAGTAGATTATGCTTATGGCTATATCCGTGCACGTCTAATTATTACTACCCCAGTGAGTGAACTTATGGTGTACGATACGGTTTCTGTACGATTTTCTTATTTGGTATTTTCAACCATCTTAGAAGTCCCACAAGAACACCTCTATTTTAATGAATAAAAGCACAATTACTGTGCTTTTTTGTTTAATAAGTCGTTGTCTAATAGTTCAGCGGTATTGGGTCTAGAATAATAAAACCCTTGTAGATAATCTGAACCATGAGCAATGGTCGCTTCTTTTTCGTAGAGTTCTTCAATACCTTCACAGACGACTTTCATTTTAAGTTCATGTGCAACATCAATCATGAATTTAAGTAATGGTACAACGTGGTCTTTGGATTTAATGTTTCTAACGAAGCTTCGATCGATTTTAATGATATCAATCGGTAACCTTTGAAGATAGGTTAATGAAGAATAGCCAGTACCGAAATCATCTAAAGCAATTTGGAAGCCCATTCGTTTTAAGGCTAATAAAGTCATAATCGATTCATCAATTTGAGTCAAGACAGCGGATTCCGTAATTTCTAGAATGAGCATCTTAGGATTACCCTCAAACTTCTTTAGTAAAACTTGGATATCGTTTAAGAACGAAGGGTCATTCAGGACACGCGCAGAAAGGTTCACCGAAACCGATAGCTCGATGTTTTGTTCTTGCCAGATCTTAATTTGCTTAATCGATTCTTTAATCACGAAATAAGTAATCTCTTTAATGTGTCCTGTCTTTTCAGCAATCCCGATAAAATCGAGTGGTGGGATATTGCCTTTGACAGGGTGGTGCCAACGTATCAAGGCTTCTACTTTGGTGGCTTTCCCTAATTTTGAGTTTACAATTGGTTGATAGAACACTTTAAATTCACGGTTTCTAACCGCTTGATAAAGCATATTTGATATCTCAATTTGGCGTTTCATCTCAGCGTGGTATTTTTCATGATACACAACGATTTGATTTTTACCGAGTTCTTTCGCTCTCCCTAAGGATAAATCAACGTTAGATAATAAGGCTTGTGTGGTTATCCCGTCATCTGGGTAGATACAAACCCCAATCGATACAGTGATATAGAACTCTTCATGGTCTAACATAAAGGATTTCTTTAATGAGGTAGCGTTTCTTCTAATGATTTCAAGCATTTGGTCTTTATTATGAAATTCCTTAAGAAGGATGATAAAACCATCGCCACCAATTCGACCGATTTGATGAGGTTGCCCGGCAATGCGCTTGAGTTCATTTGATAATAGCAATATCAATTCATCACCGACCGTATGCCCTTTGATTTCGTTGATGTTAGAAAAATCATCGATATCAATGTAAACTAAGCCAAGTAATTCATTCGGATTTTTTTCGATATGCTCATCGATTAGTCTCGTAATCATGTTTCTAGTATATAAACCCGTTAGGGAATCATAATACGCAATTTGTTCTAATTCATTCTCAAGTTTTCGTAAAGAATCATTGGTTTCATGGAGTTTAACTAAAGTCGTATTGAGTTGAGACATAACGTTGTAATAACTTTCCATACGCTTCTTAATGATGATATAAAACACATACCCCGTAATCGCGACATAAAACAATCCCTTAAAAAGTTGAAACCCTTCTACTTTTGCGGGATCACCAATCAAGAAGTTTAAGGCCATATCTGAAAAGAAAATCCACAATACCCCGATGACAATATACAGCCCAATCAGTTCTAGAGCATTGCGTAAAGGGGTCACTTTAAAAGCAGCGTCAAAGCGTTCGATTTCGTTTTTGAGGTTGTTTTTATTTTCCATAATTACTGCCTACCTTTACCTTCATTATACCTTTAAATCATACTTTTTTAAAAGATTTCGATTACTTATTGAAGATAATTCCCTTATAAAAGAAAAATCAATCTATGGTGAGATTGATTTAACTGAGTTTTATTGAAATGAATCCGAACACAACATGTGGACTATTTGTCATTAAGAATGTTAAGAACACCGCGGTCGCGGAGGGGTCTTTTTGAATCATTCTTTCGATGTAAGAAGCTTTAATAGTTAGCACATTACCTGTAAACGTATAATCGTCTGTTTGTAAATCGGTTCCGTTTAAACTTTCGAATAAACCACCTTTTAAGTCAAATTCAAAACTTAAGTCTTCGCCTTTGTAGGTAGCTGAGTTACTTGAAACCATCTCTGGTTTACCAATGATAACTAAATCCATATAAACGAGAACATCAACGTCATACTTAAAAGTAATCAAGAATCCATCGACTGTATCTGCTAAACTGTTAATCACTTCAGCATCTAAGATAAACCCATACTCATCGATTTCATAATCGATATTCGCTTCAAGTTCTTTATCCTTATAATAAATAGATGTTGGTACTTCGATATCCAGTACAATCCCGACATCTTTAACATAAGTGAAATCCCCTTTAAGGATTCGAATTGTTTTTGTTGAAACTTGGGTTTCTTCTAATAATAAAATGATTTCAATATCATATAAACCATCAGCTAAAGTACTATAGTCAAAATGATTTAATTCAAGGTCTTCTGTTTTAATCAGTGTTCCAGTTTCTATTTCTTTTACATGAACTCTATATTTTAAACCAAAATATACCCTTAAAATGAGGTATTTATCGTTCATATGAATCTCAGATATCACTTCATTTTGAATCAGTTGAAAATTAATGGGTTCAGAGTAATCTGATAATTTTCCATTCACGAAACTCGCAATCCTTACGGTATAGTTTCCAGATGGATAATCCTTTAAATTGAATGAATCGTTATAGACTAGGCGTGTTTGTGTATTGATATCAAGTACATAGTGTTCAGCGTTATCGACGAGTGACCACTTTAAAAAGCCGTTTTCATAACGGAGGTTTTCAGGTGTTTTTAATGTATTGGTTGTGCTACATCCTACCAATACAATAAGTAAAAAAGAGAATAGCCATAGTTTCTTAATCAAAGGAATCACCTCTTTGTTTTATATCATAACATTTTTAAATAAGAAGGCACAATCCTTTTTGGAATGTGCCTACCAATTTTAAAGTTTTAAATCAAAATCCCTTTAGTAGATGTTGAAGTGGGTGTGTACGTAACCATTAGGGTTGCATAATCCTCAATCGCTTTTTCATAAAGTTGAATTGACGCTTGAAGGGTTTGTGCAACCGATACTAAGTAAGTCCATACCGGTTCAAACAAATCTGGTCTATCGATGAATGGATTACGGTTGTTTTGAACCCCATAAATCACATTGTTTCGATTGACTTCAAACGCATCCACTGGATCTTCTTGATGCCAAGTAAGCAAGATATCAATATCACCTAATGTTCGAGCATTCCGAGCTGTCGTACCAAAATCTGATTTAACCAATCTTAGGTTATCGTTATAGTATCTTACTGCCATATAAAGTAACATTCTCGCAACATCACCTTTGTCTACATCGCCTGGGAAGAATCTTGAATCAAAATACTTCCATGTGCCTAATGTATGACCACTGATGATGTTGAAATAGTTGTTTCCTCTAGTGGAGTTTGTTGTCGGTACTGCCGCTCTTAAATGATGTAAATCGGAAACCATTGGACTGGCTTCATCATACGATGACTGAGGCCAAACGTGTTCCTTATTCCATGTACTACCGGAATCCCAAGTACTACTAACAGATTTGCGGTCATAGATGGTTAAAATCTTACCAGCAGCATTTGGATCAGCATCCGCTTCGTCCAGTGTATACTGGGCATTTGAATAACTGATAATGGTGTGGTTGCTGACTCGTGTGGTTAAAGCTTGGCGTAATGCACTGCCGGTTAAACCTACTGTAATACTATCGTAGTAACCTGCTGGAATACCTGGGTCTGGTGTACCGCCACCGCCGGAGGATGTAATGGTAACAGTTTGATTTTTGGTCGCCACGTTACCGGCTTCATCTTCGGCTCGATATATAATTGTTTTTGTTCCTGTTGCGTTAAAGGTAGTTCCGTCAAGGATGATATATAGACTAGAATCGTCTAGAGTACAACTTACTGATGAATCAACATTATCTAGTGCTTGACACCAGTTTAACGCGTTTGTGTAATTCCAGGTATCCCCTACAGTATAAGTAAAATCAGCTGAGGAACTCAGTGAGATTACTGGGGGTTGTGTATCTGTAGGGTCTGTTACGGGTTTCCGTAAAATGTGATTGATTTAATGTCAGTTCCCCTATTATCGTTACCTGAACTTGCTCGTACAAATACAAATCTATAATAAACATTCGAAAGGTTTAATCCCTCAAATTTTAAATCTCCAATAGCCGTTACCGATAAACTAGTTACATTAGTCCAAGTCGAGTTGTTATCTGAGGTTTGCAAATAGATTGTTTCATTTCCTGCTGCTGAATCAAGACCAACTATCTTAATGACAATACTTGTTACGGTTCCAGAAAGTATGTAATTTGTGGACATATAAACAGTTGGGTTTTCAATTGTTGCTGCAGGTTTACCGCCCATTCTTACATAATCCCACCCTGTTCCATTATAATTACTTCCTTTAGTAATCCAGCTACTGTTACCAGATGGAGTAGGATCTGCTGCCCCATTCAAAACACTAGTAGTTTTCACAGCTGTATAATCTGTGTTTGTTAGGTTAGTTGTACCAAAATCACTTTGTCGCAAAACTTCAGGGATACTTGTTTCTTCAGGTTTGACTGTGATTGTAAAGATTCTAGTTTCACTTGCACTATTCAATGATATTGTTGCAGTTAAAGTAACTTCAACTGCACTTTCAGTTGGCAATGTGACTGTTCCATTGTTTGTTATATAGTCAGTATTTGATGACACCCAACTTATTGTAGTCCCATTATCGCCTACTAAAGGTAAAGTTAAAGGGGTTGTATTAGTGACATTTAAAGGAAGTGATAAAGATGCTTTATCCAAAGATACTTTACCAGAATCATTTAATATCCATTTAGCATACATATCCCTATTAGCTGCTTCAACAATGTAAGGAGAACTATATTGAGTTGCACCTGTTGAACTTTCCCAACCAGCGAAATCATATCCTGACTTAGATGGAACTGGTAAATCAATTTCATCTTCGTATTCTGCTTGAATTGATGCAACAGTGTTACCTGCATCAGCACCATTGTAATTAAATGTTATTGTATAGGTTTCTTTGATGAACTTAGCGTATAAAGATAATGATTCTTTAATACCAGTGTTATTATAAGGTGTTGCAAAGTTGCTATCCTTAAACCATCCATCAAATTTGTATCCTGTACTTGGTGTTGGATTCGTAAATATTGTACCATCAGCATAAAAGTCTTTTGATGTAGTACCACTTACAAGTTCGACTTCATGAATAGCACCATTAAATGCACCATAATTAATTGATATTTCATCTATGTTGATTCTTTCACCAATTAGTTCTACTTGGATTTTAACCAACAATAAATCACTCGATTTTAAACCTGAAGAATTGAAATTTGCTGAATTTGCTAAGTTGAAAGTATAATCTACTAACGTTAGTGACGACACTTCAGTTTGATTCAAACCATCTGAAACATCAATCCAATTACTTCCATCACTAGAAAGAGAAATCTTTAAAGTGTTAACATCATCACCACTCCATAGTGCCGCTTTGAATGAAATCGTTGATATATTAGCAAATCCTGATTTTGTCCACATAGAATTTCTTAATCTAACCGATTTATCTCCAACTTTGTTACTATCAGCACCTATTAATGCATCGTTAAGTGACCAAACTACTCCTGATACAGTTACATCACCTAAATTATATGAACCTTTAGTGGAACTATCAAAGGATGCACTATAAGTACCCGGTTCACCCAATTCACTAATACTTCTATAATAGTTCTCACTATAATAAGTTTCTTCAACTGATGAACCATTTAAAACAATCAAATAAGCTCTTAAGCTATTGAATGTTGTATTAGGGAATGATCTCATGAACTCACCAGTAGGACCATAATTAATATTAGATGGCACTATGGTTGCTCCTGCAGATTCTAGTGTTAAGACATCCGAGCTTCTTGAGAAGATGAACCCATATTCAACAACTGTATAGCCTGCTGGTAATTGCATTTGTCCTTTATAAGTAACAAAGTCTGTACCTTTAATACCTAAATCATTAGACATGCTTACAACTGGTAGTTCAGCTGGTGAGGATACCCCATCAACAAATACAGCTTCTACTGTTGTAGCGCCTAAGATTGAGAATGCATAAGTAGATTTATATGAAAGTTTATTACCTAGAGCATCTGCCCAGTGGCTGAATACTTTACCTTCTGCTGGTGTATTTGGTGTTACGGTTGCTACAGAGTTATACTTATAAGACCCTGTACCAGTACCGCCATTTACGGTTAGTTGCTAGGATGCGGCTTCAGTCTCTACTTGATACTGTGCATAATAAACGCGGTTTTCATTAACAGCAACGTCTAAACCTTTATTATCAAGTGTAAGCCATGGTGTTGCTTTCCATTCCATGTTAGGTGGAGGTGTGATCGTAATGCCATCTGTATTAGCAAAACCATCTTTTGCAACATATTGAACCTTAAGAATTTTTCTATTTGAGTCTACGAACACAACTGCGTGATGTGTAACTTCACCAGATTCTCTGACGTCATAAATGACTGAGACACTCATTCTGGACATGACTTTAAACTCATGAGTTCCAGGTAGTTCTGGTCTAATTGTGTCGTTGACAGCATAAAAAGCAAATCCAAGAGTTTGGCCATCACCATGAGTAAATGAAATCTGATCGCCTCTGGATTTACCTGTGTGTGGTGTAGTCACAATTGGTGTGCCACTACCATTATAGGTTTTCACTGAAACACTAATATTGTTTGATGCTAGTACGCCCGTGGCGCCTACAAAGTAAAAAGATGAAACCAGAATGAGTAACGCTATGAGCTTCTTAATCATAGTATTACCAATCCTCTCCCAATCCGCCGATTCCTACAGGATCTGAACTCGCAGAAATTGCTTCTTCTAATTCAAACTCCGTAATTTCGATTGACGGTGCTTCATAAACTTCTTTTTCAAACATTCATATACCTCCCACAGTATTAATATTTGTAATCATTATAACATTAGTATATATACTACGCAATTCAAAGTTTTGTAACCTAATGAAAGAATTGTGTAAAAATTATTCAATAAATGCCCATTTTGTCAAAGAGATTGATGATTTCTTCACGATTACGGTCACTTTCATTGAGAGCTTTCAATTTGTAAATAGATGATTTTCTTTTTAAAAAAAGCAGTTTAAAGTTACGGTAAACTATCATAAAAGGATATAAGTACGGATGCTTGTTTAAGACTGGAAATAACCCTCTCGCATCCCTCATTTTCGGGAATATAATACGCATTAAAACTCTAAATTTAGACTTCCCTTTATTAGTAGAAGCCGCGAGTCTAGGGGCCATTGGATTAAAGGTTTCACCTTGACCGTGAATCCCAGAGGTCACAAAGTAGTTTGTCATAACCGTATAGTCATCATCTGATAGTATGAAGTCTTCTTTAATGGGTTTTGTCTCTAGTCCAAAGTACTTTTGATTTAACAACATCACGGTATTGTAAAAACGCGTCATGTTGATATTTTCGAGTGTTTTAAATAATAAAACATCATCGATCTCTTTTTCATAATGCAATCGATAGATACCGATGTCAAGTAAGCTTCTAAGTCCTATTCCTGAAGATTCCACATGTTTAGCAAGATGATATAACAAATAGACTAATTCAAAGTTTGGTGTTAGGGTATATTCATAATCACTTACTTTAGTTACGTGTTCCCAAGCCCCTTTGAAATACCCTTGATACTTCGGATTAAAGTCATTATGAATGCTTGGATGGATTTCGATGATGAGTCCATCATCCGTATGGTAATGGTCATGTGCTAATGATCTTGTTTCTAAGTGGATATTTTCCTTTTTAAACAAGTCTTGAATAACATCTAAATCAGACCTTACCAAAACATCGACGTCACCCATGCCTCGCATGTAGGTTTCTTTATATAATGACTTGAGTTTAGTGCCTTTTAAGAATATAAAATCTATTTCATTTTTCATAAAAAGAGCTCTCAGTTTTTGAATGAGTCTTTGTTGTTTTAAATCCTTATCCATAAACTGATAAATCACACCCTGAGCTTTTTGATTAAAGCGTTCACTATAATGACTTAGATTTAACGCTGGTATGATGACTCCGGATAAGCCCGAAGAAACCATCAATTTAAAAAACGCAGGTTCATCTGCGATTTTTAATTCAATCATTTGATTGTTAAGTGCTTGCTTACTGGCTTCTAGTAATTGGTCTATAGTGTTCATTTGGACCTCAATTTCAAGAGTATTTTTCTAAACGGATTATTAACCCAAAGGATGACTGTTAATCGATACCACTTAGACTGTTCGGATCGCTTCTTATTCGTTTGATGATGTGTGACTTTCGCAAAAATATCTTTAAAATCCACAACTTCTTTTCGGTAAGTCGCGTCTCCACGCAGGGTATAGGTAGACCCTTCAATTTTAATAATTCGATGAAGGAGAACTTGATTATCATAATCTGCTAGAACCACATCATATTTTCTGAGTTGTTTAGGTGAAGCTACATATACCACAGTTTTATTATCTAAGTAAAAGGGCCACATTGATGTCCCTTTTACTTTAAACATGACTTCTTTTATCCCGTTTTGGAGTTCTATTTTCATCACATCAAAAAAGGCATCATTTTCAACCACTACTTTTAACATAAGAGGTCTTTTTCTTTCAACTTATCGATAAAGATGATGACGTCTTTTCTCGCATCCTCTAAGGATACTTCATAATGGCTCATTAAGACTTCTGTTAAAGATTCTAAGGTTTGTTCGGTTTCTAATGCTTCAAATAAAAGTTTTCCTGATTTGTTTAAAGTCATGATACCGTTAAAGTGTAAGGCTTGTGCATCGATAGGTAACACCATATAGCGTAAACCGATGGTTTTAATGATGAATCCGGGTTTAATTTTCATACATTTCTCCTTATTGGGTTCATAATACGTCATATAGACACTATTTTTATTGAGTGTTAACTGGGCTTGATAAAACGGGATTTGAAAGAGTAATCCATTGAGGTTAGGCAGTACTGCTTCCCACATCGCTTGGGTTGCGGGTCTAGCAATATTTCTTAAGAGTTTTTTAGACGCTTCATCGATTGTGAGTTTATGAATATGGTCAATACTACTTTGTTCTAAGAAGTAAATGGCTTTAACCGGGTAGACCTCATTTCGATTTTCTGAGGTTTTACCCGAAAATGGGGTCCCATAAACAAGGTTATCTTTGATGATGGGTTTATCGTCATTGAGGTTAAAGGCGTTAAACTTTTCTTTATATAAGCCTGCATGGGTAGATTTGCCTGTACCAGAAGGGGCACTAAACAAATAGGCTTCGTCATCTTTAACGATACAAGAAGCGTGGAGTGGGA
>NZ_JAOEGN010000001.1 GCF_025446935.1 Paracholeplasma vituli
CGCCACTCACTATTGCTAGTGCGTTCGACTTGCATGTATTAGGCACGCCGCCAGCGTTCATCCTGAGCCAGGATCAAACTCTCCAAAATATATTTGAATTGTAAGAATTAGCTCTTATCTTTTTTTTCTAAGCTTTCATTAGAATTGCTTTTGTTTATTCTTTATACACTCATCATCATTCAGTTTTCAAAGACCTATTTTTTTGCTTCACACGGATTTCGTGCTCATTCATTTTAACACTCTAAAACAGGGTTGTCAAGTATTTGTTTAACTTTTTTTAACCCTCGTTTTAAGGCTGTTGAAAAGTGGTGGAGGGGGACGGTTTCGAACCGCCGAACCCTTAGGGAGCAGATTTACAGTCTGCCGCGTTTAGCCTCTTCGCTACCCCTCCGGTTTGCCGTGTGCTTTTTTATTCTAACCTAACCAATAAAAAAATGCAACCCTTATTGTTACATTTTTTTCATTTTCTTTTTTATGGCTGTTTTTCGGCCTTTATTTTCTTATCTAACTCAAATTTTGGGATCATTACTTCGCGTGCGCACCCGTTACACTTTATTTTAATGTCTGCGCCTGTGCGTATGACAGTCCAGGCGTTACTCCCGCATACGTGAGGCTTCTTAGTTTGGATTTGCATCCCGACTTCATAAGTGGTCATTGTAGTAGTTTTTCTACCAGTTGTTTCAATTCAGCTTCCGATTTCACTTTAATCGTGAGTTTGTTCGCTGTGACAACGGTCTTTAATCCAAACTTTTGATTGAGACTTTGCTCGTAGACGACAAAGGTCTTTGGTTTTGGCTCACGTTTTTGCTTATTAGTCTTTTCTTCTTTTTCAGCTAATGCTTCGATTTGACGCACAGAGAGTTGTTCACTGACAATCTTTTTTGCTAAGGTCTTTATACGAAGTGGATCATCTAGTTTAGATAATACGCGTGCGTGCGCCATAGAGATTTCATTTGTAAGTAACATGCTTTGAACTTCATCTGGTAAGTTTAACAAACCGATGATATTGGTTACGTAACTTCTAGATTTCCCAATTCTTTCTGCAAGTGTCTTTTGAGTAATCTCCATTGTACGCATGATATTGGCGTACGCTTCGGCTTCTTCAATTGGACTTAAATTTTCACGTTGAAGGTTTTCAACCAATGAAATTTCTGCTACTTTAGCAGGATCGTAAGAACGAATGATGGAAGGGATGGTCTTTAATCCGACTTGTTTGGCCGCTCTAAAACGACGTTCACCGGATACAATCATATACCCATCTTTGACTTGTTTAACGATGATAGGTTGGAATATCCCATGTTCGCTGATGGATGCGGCTAAATCATTGATTTTTTCTGGATCAAAAATACGTCTAGGTTGGAAGGGGTTCGGGGTGACTTCCGATAGTGGAATTTCAACAATCTTTTCCCCTTCTTGAATTTCATCGATGGTGTTTTCAACGAGTAAATCTCTTAATCCGCGCCCTAATACTTTAGTGTTTGTTTTCATTATTCTCGATTAACTCCTTTGCCAATGACTTATATAGCGAAGCCGCACTCGACTTCGGTGCGTACGTTAAAATGGGTACGCCATACGTCGGTGCAACCTGAGCTGCCACATTGCTGGTAATAAACGTTTTAAATACGCCTTCTTGAAAATACTCTTTAACTTCGTTTACGATTGCCCATCCTGCTTTGGTGCGCTTATCCAACATCGTTAGTAAGACACCTTCAATGGTGAGTTCGCGGTGGTTAATCTTTAAATTCTTTTGGACGACTCTAACGGTATTCAACAATTGAGTTAAACCGTCAATTGCGAGAAACTGACATTGAATCGGGATTAAAACCGAGTCTGATGCATATAAAGCATTCAATGTCGAGATGCCAAGTGCTGGTGCACAATCGATCAATACATAATCATAACTGTCTTTAACTTTTCGAATGAGTTTATCTAGGATGTATACGTGGTCATCTAAACCGATTAATTTCATATCAATCCCAGCTAAATCGATGGTAGCGGGTACCATGTGCATATGATACTTATCTAATACAGGAATACTTAACATGACTTCTTCGAGGTTCTTATCCCCCATCAGTGCGTCATATAGGTTTCCTTTTAATTGGCTGCGGTTAATCCCTAAACTGGTCGTTGCGGAGCCTTGTGCGTCAAAATCAATCAACAATACACGCTTATTGTAAAAAGCGAGTGAAGCTGCGAGATTGACGGATGTAGTTGTTTTTCCCACGCCACCTTTTTGGTTGGCGATCGAAATGACTTTTCCCATGTGAGCTCCTTATAATGGTTTATTCTTTATATCTTTAAATGGCCTTGGATAGGCGTTATTTTCTTTAACCTTTTTAATCTTTAGTAAATGGCGTTCGCCTAAATCATTGGGTAGTTCTAACGAAATGATGTCTTCGACTACACCACCCAAAATGGTGATGCCTTTGTTTGCTTTTTCAAGTTCTGCTTGAAAATTTTGAGCTTTCATCGCGATTAAGTACCCGCCTACTTTAACTAAAGGCAGTGCGAGTTCGTCCAATATATCAATTGGAGCAACGGCTCTAGCAGTGACCAAATCAAAGTAATTACGCTTTTTGAGGGCGTAAACTTCGGCACGATCACAGATCAATTCAACCCCTTCGATATCAAGTGCCTTTAAAAGGCGACCCAAAAAGAGAATGCGTTTGTTGAGTGAGTCCACGATGGTTAAACGGATGTGCGGATAAACAATCTTTAAAACAATACCTGGAAAACCAGCCCCAGAACCAATATCTAATAGTGTGGATACCTGGTTAAGGTCAATGGCTTTAGAAAGCGTTAATGAATCGTAAAAGTGTTTATAATAAACCCCTTCTAGGTCAGTAATCGCGGTCAAATTCATAACGGCGTTTTCTTTGACCAAAAATTCATAATATGTGTTGAGTTTTTTAAGTTGAGCCTCACTAAGTGTGAGCCCAAGGGGTTTAAATATATCCATATTACCTCAAGGATTCTAAGTAGACCAATAAAATCGAAATGTCAGCTGGATTGACTCCACTGATGCGTGAGGCTTGTCCGAGTGTAGTTGGTCTGATTTTTTTAAGTTTGACACGTGCTTCGTTTGCGAGATTCTTGATTAAGTCATAGTTGATATCGTTTGGGATTGGTTTTTCATCGACTTTTATCATTTTATCGGCTTCTTTAGCTGCTTTATCGATATACCCAGCATACTTTACCTGAATTTCAACTTGTTCAAGGACGGCTTCAGCATAGTCATTCTTATAAAACTCGTTGATTATATTATACCGAATTTCTGGTCGTTTGAGTAGTTCATATAATGAAGTACGGTCGCTAATTCTTGATGAGCCTGTACTGCGGATAATTTGGTTGTTTGATTCACTTGGCATAATGTATACGGTTTTGATTTCTTCAATGAGTTTGGCGATATCCGCTTTCTTTTGTAAAAAGCGTTGATAACGTTGTTCATCCACCAAGCCATATTGATACCCATAATCGCGTAAACGGAGGTCCGCATTATCGTGTCTGAGTAATAGTCTGTGTTCAGCTCTTGATGTTAATAAGCGATAGGGTTCTTTGGTACCTTTCGTAATTAAGTCATCAATCAAAACACCAATGTAAGCCTCGTTACGTTTAAGTACAAAAGGGGCTTTACCGCGTACTTTTAGTACAGCATTAATCCCTGCCATAATGCCTTGTCCGGCAGCTTCTTCATAGCCACTTGTACCATTGATTTGGCCGGCACAAAAGAGGTTTTCGACTAACCGTGTTTCTAAGGATTGATAGAGTTGTGTCGGATTGATAGCGTCGTACTCAATCGCATAGGCATGTTTCACGATAACCGCGTCTTCAAGCCCTTTTATAGAGTGTACGATACGTTCTTGAACATCCCGTGGCATCGAGGATGAGAGCCCTTGAACATAGATTTCATCTAGGCTCATGCTTTCAGGTTCAAGGAAGATTTGATGGCGTTCTTTATCACTAAAACGAACGACTTTATCTTCAATTGAAGGACAGTATCTTGGACCGACCCCTTCGACGATACCCCCATACATGGCGGAATCACCTAAATGCATATTGATAATGCCATGGGTGATTAAGTTTGTGTGGGTTAAATAACATGGTTCTTGATGTCCCATGGTCGTAATTTCTGGATCATAGGAGAAGGTTTGGAATTTGTCATCCGCGTATTGAGGTGTGGTAAGTTCATAGTGAATTGAATTCTTCAAAATACGGGGTGGTGTCCCTGTTTTTAGTCTGACGATTTCAAATCCCAATGCTGCTAGTTGTGCACTGATGCCTTTGGTTGTTGGTTGATTATCTGGTCCACTTTCTTTAGTTTGGTGACCAATGAGAATACGGGAGTGTAAATAGGTCCCGGTGGTAATAATAACCGTCTTGGATTCAATTTTTTCACCGGATTCTAAAATAATTCCTTTAGCTACATTGTTTTCAACATGAAGACAATCCACTAAAGCTTCTAATAAGGTTAAATTAGGGGTGTTTTGTAGTACCTCTAACATGATTTTTGGGTATTCTAATTTATCAATTTGAGCTCTTAAAGCCCAAACAGCTGGACCCTTGGAAAGGTTCAGCATTTTCATTTGAATTTGTCCTTTATCAGCGCTTCGTGCCATTTGACCTCCTAAAGCGTCAATTTCACGAACGACGATACCTTTGGCTGGTCCCCCAATTGAAGGGTTACAACTCATGGTCCCTACTCTATCAAGTTTACCTGTGACAAGAAGGGTTTTCGCGCCCATACGAGCCGCTGCGAGGGCTGCTTCGATTCCGGCATGACCGCCGCCAACCACGATTACATCTAACATAAATATCACTTCCCGATGTATTATTCTACCAAGAACCCCTTATGTTTACAACATAAAACGCTCTAAAGAAATAAGAAGCGATTGCTCGCCTCTTAGATGTTTTGATAAGCTTGTACGACTTTCTCTTTGGTAAATCCAAACGCTTTGATGACCACTTCAAGTGGGGCGGATAACCCATAACGGTCAATACCATAAACGTGTGGGGTATATTTATACCAAGATTGTGAGGAACCCATTTCGATGGCTAAAGTCTTAACACCTTTAGGTAAGACTTCTAACTTGTAGGCTACAGATTGTCTTTCAAATAAGTAATGTGAAGGCATCGATACGACGCGAACAAATGTATTATGACTTTCTAGAAGTTGTTGCGCTTCGATGGCTAATCCAACTTCAGAACCTGCAGCTAATAATACACCATCAAGAGGACCTTTTTCAGGAGATACCACATAAGCACCCTTTTCAAAGACATCCATAGAAACTGCTGGTAAAGTCTTCACGTTTTGTCTCGTTAAGATGATTGCGGATGGGGTCTTGTGTTGCTTAACTGCCCAATACCAAGCCGCTTTGGTTTCATTCGCATCTGCTGGTCTCATCACGTTTAATCCCGGAATAACACGTAAACCGGCTAATTGCTCGATCGGTTCATGGGTCGGACCATCTTCACCGACTGCAATTGAGTCGTGAGAGAAAACGAAAATCGATGGGATTTGCATAAGTGCAGCCAAACGAATGGATGGTTTCATGTAATCTGAGAAGACGAAGAAAGCACCTGAAAAAGCCTTTAATCCGCCATGTAACTGCATACCGTTCGTAATCGCACCCATGGCGTGTTCACGAACACCAAAGTTGATGTTACGTCCTAGACGGTTTTCTTTTGAGAAGTGTCCATCGGCGCCTTTCGCTTTAGTTGAAGCGGTAAGGTCAGCGGATCCACCGATGATATTAGGCATGAGTTTAGATAATTCATCTAAGACTTTACCGGAAGCAGCGCGCGTCGCGATTTGTGATCCTACTTCAAACTTCGGTAGGTCTTTAAAATCAACTTCACGGCTTTCGACGATAAAGGATTTGAGTAATGCAGCTTCAACAGGGTACTTTTCTTGATACTCCGTAATCATTTGAATCCATTTACGGTAATAACGAGATCCTCTATTGTAAACTTTGGTCTTGTAGTATTTATAGACATCTTGTGGGACTTCAAATGGTTTGTAATCCCAACCTAAATTTTTTCTGAGCTCTTCTGCTTTTTCTAATCCGATTGGTGAACCATGGACGTTTGAAGTACCCGCTAAGGAAGTACCATAACCGATGATGGTCTTAACTTCAATGACACTTGGTTTATCGGATTCTTTTTGTGCTTTTTTAATCGCTTTGGTGATTGCATTTAAGTCATTACCATCCGAAACCTTTTGATAATGCCAGTTCATGGATTCGAACTTTTTCTTGTGGTCATCGGAGAAAGCCAATGACGTTTTACCATCTAATTGGATATCGTTAGAGTCGAAAAGAACAATGAGTTTACCTAATCCAAGGTGTCCTGCTAAGGACAACGCTTCTAAAGCAACGCCTTCTTGAAGGTCACCATCACCACAAAGTACATAGGTATAGTGGTCAATGATAGGATAATTTTCTTTATTGAATTTCGCAGCAAGATGAGATTCCGCTAACGCCATCCCCACCCCATTAGAAATCCCTTGGCCAAGTGGACCGGAAGTCGTTTCAACGCCATCTGTATGACCATATTCAGGGTGACCTGGGGTCTTGCCAATTTGTCTAAAGTTTTTTAGATCATCCATGGTTAGTTGATAACCAGATAGGTGGTTTAGTCCATATAACAACATGGACCCATGACCTGCGGATAAAATGAATCGGTCACGGTTAAACCAGTTTGATTTTTTAGGGAATGCTTTTAAAAAACGAGTATAAAGCACGTGTGCCATAGGAGCAGCACCCAATACAATACCTGGGTGTCCTGAGTTCGCTTGATTAATCGCGTCAACACCAAGGAAACGTAATGTTTGAATACTTAAATGATCCATCTTTTCCATAATTTACCTCTCTATTTTGATTTTGGATTTTCTTCTTCAGCTTTTGGTTCTTCGCTAACTTCGACTGCAGGTTCTACTTTTTCTTCAAACTTGAAATAGTCTTCGTAGTATTTACCTTGTTTTTCGAGTAAATCATTGAATTTATTTTCACCAATAATCATTTGAATATCTTTAACTGCGGTTGTTCTCGCTTCTTCAACCTTCTTACGCATAATGGTGGTTTGTAACATATTAGTTACCAAAACAACACCTAAGATACCGATTAACGCGAAGTTTTGATAATCTCTCAACGCTTCAAGGGTTGAGAATAAAATCGCTAATACCATAGATACCGCAATCATTGGGAATACCATTTTATACATTAATCCAAAACGAACTTTATCCGCTTTTTCATAGAATGTAATCCAAACTTGATTCACGCGTTTGGAATACAGGTCTTTCATGACTTGATAGTAACCGTCTTCGATTAATAATTTATAGCTCTTAGAGTCGCTTGTCCAAACGGCGAATTGGCCTTTACCAGCGAATCGAGATAAGAATTTGGTATCATTCATAGAGTGAATCTCGACGGTTTTACCTTCGAGTTGGTAAGTTTCTTTAGGATTATTGAGTTGTTTAAAAATGCCGTATTGTAGTTTCATAGAATAATTCCTCCGATAATAATTATACCACATATATTTATATATAAGAGATAAAAATCGCCTTAATAAACCGTTAAGCACATCAATAAAAATACTACAAATGGAACAAAAACTAGAAAAACCTCTAATGCCAGTTTAAAAAATAAAAAAGTATCCCTATCAGGCACCGCCACCCACATCCTACCCATGCTTATGGCTGCTTCGATCAAGACCTGACCAGGTTCACACGATAGCATTGGATGACGGTGCCTCATAGGGATACTACTTAGGCTGTCTTAAATTTTTGAAAAATTGTTTTAGCTCTGTCGAACAGGCTTCTTCTAGTATACCACCAATTACTTCAACTTGGTGATTAAATTTCACATCAAATAAATTGATTGTTGATCCCGCAACGCCGCCCTTAGGGTCCTTCGCTCCGTAATAGACTGTTTTGATTCGAGATTGAATGATTGCACCTGCACACATCGGACAAGGTTCGAGTGTCACATAAAGTTTACACTCTTCAAGTATCCAAGAACCGACCTTTTTGTTGGCTTTCATGATCGCAAGCATTTCAGCATGCGCATGGGTTTGTTCTTTTTCAACTCTTCTATTATAAGCTTTCGCAATCACTTTGTCATCTAAAACGATGACTGCCCCTACGGGAACTTCATTTTTTAAAGCAGCTTTTTTCGCTTCTTTAAGGGCTAAGCCCATGTAATAGATGTCGTCTTTATTCGTCATGTTTCGGTTTATTTCTAACTTCGTGGCTATCACGGCTACGAGGCTCATAAGCTTCGGATGCACCAACTAGGACGATTGGGTCATTATAAGAGGCTGGTTTACCATTGATTAAGCGTTGAGTTCTTGTAGCAGGCTGGCCTGTAACTACGCAAACTGCCGTTAATTTTTGAACAAATTCAGCGATCGCCAAGAGTTGTGGCATTGGACCGAATGGTTCACCTCTAAAATCACGATCAAGTCCACCAATGATGACACGGATACCGCGGTCAGCTAAGGTTTCAGAGACCCAAATGACATCGTTGTCCAAAAATTGTGCTTCATCGATGACGACTGCGTCAACGCCTTCTTTGATATAATCTAGAATTTCTATGGCTTTATTGATATTAATCGATTTTGCTTTTGTTTTATTGTGTGATACGATTTCCGACGAAGAATAGCGGTCGTCAATCGTTGGTTTAAATACCAAGACATTTTTTTTCGCGTATTCAAGTCTACGAATGCGACGAATAATTTCTTCTGTTTTACCTGCGAACATCGGTCCACAGACCACTTCAATCCAACCACCAAATAACGGTTGATGCATAGTATCACTCCCTACAACTAGTATACGGATTTACAACAACCGATTCAACCCCCAAAAAGATGAAAGTCACTTACATCTTAATTAAGAAAAATCACGACTAAAAAAGTCGTGATTATTGCTTAAAAAGTTATTAGAAAACGAGTACTAACATGGAAACCGCTGTGGAGACAAAACCGCTAATGAAGTTCACAGCGTCGTTTGTAATCCATGCTAGCCCACTGGTCAAAATCGCTTTTTCATTTTCCAAAAATGGTTTTTCAGTATACTTTCCAGATTTTTCCCCGCGGTATTTGGCTTGTAATAAAATCCCCATGTAGGAATCCACTAAACAACCCACAAAACCGCCAAACGAAACAACACTGAAGTATAAGAACAGTTTATTTGGGTTATAAATCGGTGAGAACGCATATAAGCCCATAAATGAGAATCCAATAAATAGTGCACCCCCAACAGATGCTAGAGTACCCAATCGTGAAACCCCACCTGACACACCTCTTGTCACTTCTTTAAAGGTTAAGATAGAATAGGTTTTCCCTTTAGATAACACTCCAAGTTCACTTGCCCAGGTGTCTGAATTGCAGGATGCAATTGAAATAACGGCTGCAACCATAAATAATTCATTTTTTGTAAAATAGTAGAAAATCGAAAATAGGGTCGCGATAAAACTATTCGATAATACTTGAATGTAGTTACGTCCTTCAGAATGATGCTTAATTTTCTTCTCACCAAATTTGGTAATCAACGAAGATGAAATGAAAAATAGAATCAACGAACCCCATACGATATATGTCCCAAAACCATAGATGAGTGTACCCGATAGCGTTGCTGCAATAAGTCCTGATTGATTTAATGAGTGTTTTTTATAAGCTGCAAACCCGACGATAAAACTGAATATGAAGCCTAAAAGAAATTGAATCGCCATAGGCACCTCCTAGATTTAGAGTAGTAATAATAAATAGACGAGTAAACTAGATAATAGCGGAACCGTGAGATTATCTAGTCCTTTTGGTGTATATAATTCAATCACAGTAGATATAATCGAAACGACCACTGCGACCCACAATGCTGTTATAATGTTATAACCAGAAAAGCTCAAGATTAGGGTGACCACAACGAAGCTAACAACCACCATGGTTAGAGAGCCTTCTAAGGATTTATTATCTACCAATTTGTGTTTGCCAAATGCTTTTCCGACAACGGCTGCGAGTCCATCCCCATAACCTAAGACGAGAATCCCAACTGCACCAACTTCTGGTTTGTTGATAACACCGAAGGTTAAGATAACCAATATCAGTAATGAAATTGGAAAATAAACAGTACCAAGATTACCATTACCGCTACGTTCCATCGACTTAATCAAATTGGTTTTATATGAATAATAGTTTAATAAAATGAAGGTGATCGGGGGAACAATCGCGAACCAAATCGCCATTTCACCTTCGAAGACAATCATCGCCAAGATCCACCAATTGGATACCCCAATGTGGATAAACTTACGCGCACCCTCATCGCCTACCAGTTTAGCTTTTTGTAAAACGGTTGAAATCCCGATAATCAAGAATACTAAAACATAAGACAATACTAAACCCCAATAGTTCATATAGAATCTCCTTTTGTAATATTTGATTTTTAACGGAAAACGTCTATGACAGTTTCTTTAAAAATTCCTTCATGATATGTTCTTTCTTTTCATTCGATACCACTGCACGTTTTTTAAATACGTCATACCCGTTATCTCTAATCGCGTCCAATATAGCACGGTAGAATACTATCGATAAACCGAGTGGTTTCATGGTATCTTTTGGGTAAATTGGTAAGTCTTTGAGGGCTTGGTCAAAATAGTTCTCAGCTACTTTAGAAAGTGTCTCAATAACGAGAACCAATTCATTGTTGATTTTACCATTTTCTAATTCAGATAGTGAGTAGTTTGCTTCTCTAAGAATGGCTTTTGGTAAATAGATACGGCCTTGCTTATAATCTTCACCAATGTCTCTTAAAATGTTGGTGATTTGCATGGCGTGACCCAAATGTACTGCAAAGGAGTATAGTTTTTCATCGTCTTCAGGGGCTAGGATAGGGTTCAACATCAAACCAACCGTTCCCGCAACATGATAACAATACTTCAATAAATCATCTAAGGTCTCGTAACCAATAAAATGCAGGTCCATTCTTTGACCCTCAATCATATCGTAAAATGCTTTAAAGTGATGATCTTTGTAGATACCCTTTGTATGTCGTTTGAGTGCTCGCCAAATAAAGTTCGGTGTACGACCTTTTTCAATGTATATAGTGAGTTCTTTTTCAAGTCGATTGAGTCTATTTTCGTCTTGATATTCATCGACTAAATCGTCTGCGTATCGACAAAATGCATACACTGCATAAATGGCTTTACGCTTCTTCTTATCACCAATTTTCGAAAATGCTTTATAAAATGTTAATGAGTTTTTTTGAATAATTTTTTTACATTTACGGTCATCAAAGTAGGGTCTAGTCGCTTGTAATAAAATCAAGAGAATTACGATACCTATATAAATGTAAACCAAATACATATTTTCTGATAGAAACGAAATCACATTATTCATGGGTTGTGTGGTCCTTTAATATTTCATTTACAGCCAGTTTAGCACCAGCCATCACAATAGGCACCCCTGCACCAGGGTGGGTCGATGAGCCTGTGAAATACAGGTTTTCAATCGTCTTAAATTTAGGTTGAGGTCTAAAATAGACACTTTGTAATAAAGTTGGTTTCAATCCGAAGGTTGCACCATGTTCAAGATTAAACTTGTAGCCATAGGTCTTTGGTGTGTATATTTTAAGTACTTCGATGTTTGCTTTTATATCTTCAAAGCCTGGTATCTTTTCGATTAGATCGATAATTTTATCTTTATAAGATTCTGTCATCCCGAAATCCCATTCAAACTGACCACTTTTCATGTTTGGAACTGGTACAAGTACGTAGATCAACTCTTTATTATCCGGTGCGACACTTGAATCAATTTGAGACGGGCTATACATATAGAAGGATGGGTCATCAGGGAGAATATCCTTGTCAAGTTCATCAATATTCTGTTTGAAGTTTTTCGCGAAGCGTATCGCATGAACCGACGTTTTGTACTTTTTCTTAAGACCTAGATAAATGACAAACGATGAGGCTGCATAGTCCATTTTATCCAGTTTTTTAGGTACATATTTACCCTTGATATTATCGTCTTTAATGAGATTATTTAAAGCCCACGGAAAGTCTGCGTTACATAATACGATGTCCGAATAAATTGGTTTATTGTTCACCAATACTCCAGTTACCTTGCCAGAAAGTGTCAAAATTTCATCAACAGGCGAATTCAATCGGATTTTTCCACCCATTTCAATGAAACGACGTTCCATGGCTTTCGCCATTTGATACATCCCACCTTGAATGTACCATACACCATATAAGAGTTCAATCATAGGGATGATGGTATAAATTGAAGGTCCTGAAAAAGGGGAAACACCAATATATAGGGTTTGGAAGGATAGAATTTGTCTTAATTTTTCATCTTTAACAAACTTGGATATGGATGAGTAGGCACTATTTAATGTTCTGAGTTTTAATACAGAGTGAAGTGTCTTTGGATTAAAGAACTCACGAGGTTTTCGATAACTTTTATCTAAAAAAGTTTCTTTAACGATTGCGTAACGTTCATAAACATCTGCAAGGTACGCTAAGTATCCATCGGTTTCTTTCATACCAAATTGTTCGAGTTCAGACATCAACTTAGGTAAATTTGAGGACACTCTGACTGAGGTTCCATCCTGAAAGTGGATGACGTTTAAAGGATCTACTTGAACCATTTTAATATAGTCGTCTGGATTAACCCCTGAGAAAGAGAACACTTCTTTATAAAAGTCAGGCATCATGACGATAGTCGGGCCAACATCAAACTTGAACCCGCGTTCTTCAATAGAGAACATTCGACCGCCAACCTTTTCATTTTTTTCATATATTTCAACATCAAACCCTAAGGTTTTCAATCGAATGGCTGCGGATAAACCGGCTACGCCGGCCCCGATGATAATCACTTTTTTCATAAGTAACACCTCTTTTTTATTGTAACATTTTTAACACTTTTAACCTAGCATCAAAATGTGATATCTTGTTACTTAATGATATAATAAGAATCATTACACTGATTTTAAATGGAGGTCTCAACGATGGGCTTGAAACATATTTTAAATCCTGTATTATTCCAAGGTTATAAGAAGAAAAATCGCTATTTTGAAGGTTGGTATTACAAGATGGTCTCTAAAGATGAGCAAGTGAAAATCGCGTTCATTCCTGGTATCAGTATGGCTGGTGATCAATCCCATACATTTGTACAAGTTTTCCTCTCAAAGAAAAAACCTTCACCAACATTAAAAACATTCTATTTTAGATATGATTCGAAAGACTTTAGTTTTGAGAATACACCGTTTGAAGTTCATATTGGAAACAATATTTTCAGTGAATCCTCGATAAATGTTTCTTTAAAAGATGCTTACCTATCTGTGACTGGCAACATCACGATTAATGGGCTTGTTCCTCTAGAAAAAAGTCTATGGCAACCCAACATCATGGGTCCGTTTGGCTATCTAAACTTTATGGAATGTTACCATGGCGTTATTACAATGACCTCATCGTTATCAGGTAGTTTAGAGATTGATGGTGAAACCATATCCTTTGAGGGTGGTAAGGGTTATATTGAAAAAGACTGGGGTAAAAGTTTTCCTAGGGCTTATGTCTGGACGCAAACCAATCACTTTAAAGACAATAACACGAGTTTGATGTTCTCATACGCAGATATTCCTTTCTTAGGTTTCTATTTTAAAGGACTAATTTGTACCCTTTACTACAACAAAAAAGAATATCGTTTCGCAACCTATAACTTCACTAAAGTAAAAAAGGAAGAGATTAGTCCAAAACGGGCTTTCTATCAATTGAAAAAAGGTCGATATATGCTCGAGATGGAAGCGATTCAAGAAGATCAAATTGAACTCCCCTCCCCAATTAACGGCGCGATGATTCACACCATTAAGGAAGGCTTGTCCGGTAGAGTCAATGTAAAGTTATACTACAAGAATCAATTGATATATGAAGATACTGGTCTAGAAGCCGGAATTGAAATCATGAAAAAATAAAAGCCCCTGTGGGCTTTTTTGCTTATACAAAGAAAAAACACGGTTTCCCGTGTTTGGTTTCTCTATTATTTTGAGTTTTTTTCAACACCATAGCGCTTATTGAATCTTTCAACACGGCCTGCTGCCTGACTGAATGTTTCAACGCCAGTGTAAAATGGGTGGCAATTTGAACAAGTATCCACACGAATTTCTTTCGCAGTAGTTCCAACTTCAAATTCGTTACCACAGGTTACACAGTGAACTTTAGCCACTTGGTATTTTGGATGAATTTTAGCTTTCATTTCCATTCTCCTTCCGCCATAGACATACGTCCATAGTAAGTTTGCGTAGGTATTATAACATAGTTAAATCAAATATACAAACACTTTCTTCAAATCTTCTTTAGAGACGATCCGCAATGCATTTATTTGTGGCTTTATACAAATAATTCAGAGAAAAACCACCACTTTGAGTCAAAATGTGGTGGTATTAGACTTATTGTAATAGCGTTTCGAATCTCTTAATTTCTGTAATTAAAGCTAAATCATTTTCAACTAACAGCTCGATTGTATGGGATACCATTGTAATCGATACTTGAAGTTTTTGAGCTCCACCACCATAGTAAGCATTGACTAGTTCTGGGTGGTCAATGAATGGATTTCGGTTATTTTGAATACCAAAAATCTTATCATTACGATTGATTTCAAACTCATTGACGGGGTCCATTTGATGCCATTGTAAGAACATTTGGAGATCACCTACGAGTTTAAGATCTAAGTTGAAACGAATGGCGACAAATAGTACGATTCTCGCAACATCACCGATGTGTTCATCCCCTGGGTACCATCCGCCAGAGAATTTACCATAAGGTTGGCTACCTGTGAAAGTCTTGCCATCTTCAACAAACGGCATATTACCGCGACTTGAATTCGTACCAGAGTTCGCTGCTCTTAAATTGTGTAAGTCATACTTAACCGAACCTAATTTGGAATCTGGCCAAACGTGTTCACGGTTTCCATAGGAACCCATACCATCGTAAATTAGATAGTAAGAACTTCCGACTTTGTCTACCGATTGAACTTCCCCTGTGGAACCGGTTGAACGGCCTGTATTTACGATTAATGCTTTAATTGCGTTAACTAGGCTTGAACCACTTAAATTACTTAGGCTTGCATAATAACCTTCATAGACACCGACTTCAATTTCTTTTCTAACAAATAATGTGTAGGTCGTATAAACATCTGAATGACCTGTTAGATAAACTGTAATCTCATAGTCGCCGGCTTTACTTAAATCTAAATTTGGAGCATCATATGCTAATTGAGATGTAAAGTCTACATTATAGCCATTCTTAGCCGTGATACCTTCTAATAGATTTGGTGTTGGGTCCCCGATAATAAAGTTTCTATTGCCTGCACCATAAATACTAATAATTTCTGGATTCTTTGGTCTAGCAACAACAGTACTTCTACTTGAGAATAGTAATTGGGCTTTACTGTTATATTGTCCGACAGTCACATTAAATAAGTCGACAATTTCACCCACGTTAATATTGGTGAAGGGGTTTGTCGCGTTTACACGTGTATCTAGTCTTACAAAAGTGGTTTCACCAGAAGCATTCTTTAAATATAATTCCGTTGCGTTGCTTGGTGTGGTTTTCGATGTAACCTCTAAACCTTTATATGTAATCACGTGTGCTTCATAAGCGAGTACGTCTTCAAAATCAAGTGAATACCCTGTTAAATCGATACCTTCACTTAGAGTAACGGTTCCTTTAGTTTCGATAATTTTTGGTGCTGAAATTTGAATTAAGCCATTAAAGGCACCTAGTGTACCTTCAATAATATATTCTGTACCAACTTTAAGACCTGTGTTGTTATTCATATAAACAGGAATAGCGCCGGTTGAATCTTGAATGGTGAAGTTACCATTGGTCATTAAACTGGTGATAACCCCTTGTACAGTGACCTTTGTAGCTTGTGCCATTTGTCTCACATCAGCAATCGACATGTATCCGCTAACTGGGAAATCTGTGATTTGTAGTACAGTTACTGAGAATGACTTCGTGATGGTTGATTCGTCTTTGATTGAGGCGATTAACGTAACCACAATGTCTTTATTTTGTCTGGTTACGATACCCGTATTCGAGATAGCTGCATTATTGCTTTCCCATACAATTTCAACCTCATCAACCACACTTGGTAATGTTAAATTAACTGAAGTCACAGATGGAATCGTTATTTTGTTTAAAATAGCTTGGTAATCTGGTTTAACAACGTCTTCTTTTAAGACAACTACATCAAATTTTACTTGATGAACTTGACCGTTGACAGTGACGCTGGCACTGAGTTCGACGGTTGTATCTACTGATTGTCTTGTGATTAAACCTTGATTACTTAAGACATTCACCAATGATGAGGACCAAGTAATGGTATTGCCTTCATAGGATACCGGTAAAGTAAGGTCTACTTCAGTCGAGCTTGGAATATTTAAAAAGGATCTAAATGCATTAAGATCAAAGGATTCTGGTGAAAGAATCGTAATTTGGAATGTATGTGTTCTTTTTGCGTTATCAGCCTTGATGGTTGCTGATAGGGATACATTTTGATTTGTACTACCTGGGGTGACAACACCTGTAGAGGTTAAGAAAGCTTCATTTGAACTTTCCCATACGATATCATAGGTATTGATACTTGCAGGTAAAAAGATAGATGTGCTGGTCTCTAGTGGAACACTTATTGCATTGAAAAGACTATTAAAGTCAAAAGTAGACTTTGAAATTGTGATTTCAAATGCTTTTTCATGGGTTTTGTCGCCCACTTTAAATGAAGCGGTAAGGGTTGCTTTAACGTCAGAATCTTGACGGTTAATAACCACTCTTGAACCTTCGATTTTTGCGAATTCGCTATCACTTTCCCACGTGATTGCTAAATCGTTCACTAAACTAGGGAGAATGATGTCACTGGTAACTGCGTTTTGAGTGCTGTTACTGGTGTATTGAAGCAGAATATCATCTTTGATTTTTGGGATGTCTGACTCGGTACATCCGGCCAAGATCAAGATGAAGAGTAAAACTAAAATCTTTGAAAACTTCATTAAAAAATACCTTCTTCCGATTTTTTTGCGTATGCTCATTATAGCATAGATATTTTGCATATAAAAGCATATTTTACACAGAATATGGAAAGGCTTACACTTTTTTTTGAAACGATTTAGAAAAAAAAGGACTTTATCGCTTTATGACGATATAATCCCGTTTTGTCCTATTTATTAAAATTTTTTCTCGATAAATAAATCTTTCGTACCATCTAAGAATCGTTTAGCAAGTAAGCCTGTCAAAATGCCTGCTGGTACCGATAAAAATAACATAATAGGTGCGTAGAACAGTGCCGTTTCAGCAATAATATACATCGCCGCTACAATTTGGCCGATGACATGCATGACCGATGAGACGGATGAAACAGCAAGGATACCTAAAATATTAACTTTCTTTAGAATAATCAGAGTTAAAAGCGAGAATATTGCTCCAGATATTGAAAGCGTAAAGGTAACACCATTGAATGTGCCAGGCGCGAACAATGCAGTTACAACCAATCTTAATAAAACAACCATAACTGCTTCTTTGGGTCCGTATACGTATAATATGATCAAGGTCACAATGTTCGAAAACCCAATTTTAAAGGCTGTCCCTGGAACCAATTGTACATACGATTCTAGAATATTAATGATGGATGCGACACCGGTGAAAATAGCGATCATCGCCATTTTTTTTACAGTCATTAGATAATCACATCCAATCCTAAGTCACGAAATTCTATCGTAACAAAATTCGGTAAGCAGATGATAGGTTGCACATCTGAAAAGCCTACTCTACTACAAATGTTATATGGGCTGGTTTCTTCCTTAACACGCACTTTATGATTACTGTATTCAATCCAGATGAATCCCAAATTCCCTAAAATGAAATAATGATCTTCGTATTTAACAATCCCTTTACCCAAGTCAAGATTGGTAAATGGTGTCCCATCGATTACGAGTTCATCTCCTTTAATATCCGGTAAGCTGTCAACTTCATAAACGGTTTGGCTTTCTGCTTTTGTAAAGCGGCCATTTTCAAGATTAATCGTAAATAGTATTTCATTCTTAAACTTCACAAACGCCTGTTCGCCCGCTTTGCGAGTCGCCATCGTTATGATTAAAATGGCTCCAAACAAAATAAGTAAGATGCCTATCACAAGGATATCCGATTTAGACTTGGTCTGCACGGTCATCCCCCTTTTTACGTTTGTCATATATGGATAAGCCAAGGATAATAGCTCCACCGACTATGACAACGCCACCTAAGATATAATAAAGACCTTTTGAATCTTTTGGTTTATCATCCACAATGAGGTTATGGGTTAAATTCGCCGTTTCAATTGAGCCATCATTCATATAGAAAATAGCTTCAATACCGAGTTCATCTACCATCGCTTTCGCTTCATTTAGAGGCATCGAGAATATCGCTGTTGACATCGCATCTAATAAGGATGAATCATCCCCAATAATCGTAATGACGGTATAGTATTGTTTAGGTACGAAATCAAATGGGCTGATGATGTGGTGATAGACTTTACCTTTATAAGTCACATATTGAAGATAATTCCCCGAAGTAACGACCGCTTTATTACGGACTTCTAAAATACCAAAATAGCCAGAATCGGATTTTCTAAGTGGGTCTTCTAATCCTACACGGAAAGGTCTATCAAAAGTTTCACTATCATCTGGATGTGTACCTAAGATTAAGCTTGAGTTACCTGTGTTGATTTTAAACTTCGTAATATTTTTACTTTGAAGATACTCATAAATGCGTTGGTTCGCGTAGCCTTTCGCAACCGCACCTAAGTCTATTTTTAAATTTTCATTGGTAATAAATACAGAGTGCTCTTCATCATTAAAGACGATGTCATTCGGATCCACATCCTCAGAGATTAATGCGAGTTCATTTGTGACTCTTTGGAATTCAGAGTCTGGTATTTCATCGTACATATAATCGCTAAATATCGCACTTTTCCATATGTCAATAGCATTTCCAATCGCTGGATTAAAGTACCCATTAGATTGTTCATAATATGTAATCGATTGTTTCAATAAATCGTAAAGTCTCTCATCTACAACCACGGCATTTTGTCCTCTAGCTTCATTGATTGAAACGACATTCGGTTGGTGATAAAGTGTATCTTCATGGTCTAAATCAGGTCCTTTATAGTTATCAGCTAAATGACTATAGGTTTTTAAGATATCTTCAATCGCATCCATATCTTCTTGTGTTCCTTCATATAGGGTTACCAATATATCTGTATTCATGTAGTTGAAGACCTGTTCTAAAACGAACGTTTCCGCTTTTAATGATAAGTTTGAGTTGTATAAAACGACAGTGCTTAAGATGCACAATAGTCCTAGTATTTTTTTCATATGTAATCGTCCTTTTTCCACGTTATTATAACATGCTTTGGGTTAAGAAAAAAGTATTTTTAAGTGGAGGGTCTTATGGTAAGAGGTTATCTATGAAGTAAGTGTTTTCAAATAGATCAATTGTGGGAAAAAAAACGCAAAAAAAAAACACGAACCGGACAGGCTCGTGTTTTAGAATTATAACTTGATGTTTACAGGTGTTCCATCTGGATTTGGATGGTCTTTGAGGTACTGAAGAATTGGGTTGAAGTTCTTATCTGGTTTACCAGGTTTGCAACGAGAGACATTTCCGGCTCTACCAGAAACAATTTCAGTTGCGAAAGCATGGCAGCCAGGCGTTCCACAAGCACCACAGTTGTAGTTTGGTAACATTTTTTCAACTGCGGCAATACGTTCATCTTCAAATACTTCAAGATATTTAGCAGCGACAGCTAAGCCGACGCCTAAAAGTAATCCAAGGCCACCTAATACGAGAATTGCTTGTATCATTTTTTAGTAGTCTCCTTCATAATTTCGATCGCTTCTTTAAATGAGCATCCACCACTTAATGCACAGGTTTCGCAACTTTGTGCTTCCATATAGGCGTGTTGGCAACTTTCTGGGATTGGTGTCTTCTTGTTTAATACAGAGATGACCACAAATACAGCCATGAAGGCCAACGAGAACGCTAATCCAATCAATAAATTCATTAGATTAACCCGGATAAACCTAAGAATGCAAGTGACATTAAACCTGCAGTGACTAACGCGATTGGCATACCTTTGAATGCTTTTGGTACGTTAGCTGAATCTAAACGAATACGGATTGCAGAGAATGCAACGATGACTAGGGTATAACCTAAAACCGTACCGAATGTAATGGTTAATGCGTCTGCGTAGTTTTTAGCTTCAGTAATATTGGTTTGTGCAACCCCTAATACAGCACAGTTTGTGGTGATCAGTGGTAGGTAAACCCCTAAACCACGATATAAGCTTTCGACATATTTCTTGAGTAACATTTCAACCAATTGAACAACGGCTGCGATGACTAAGATGAAGGCGATGGTATCGATGTAACCAACCCCTAGTGGGTCAAGTACATAATAGTATAGAGGGTAAGTAATCCCAGTGGAGACCATCATGACGAACATGACTGCGGCACTCATACCCCATACGTTGGACATCTCCTTAGAAACCCCTAAGAATGAACAAATCCCTAAGAACTTAATAACGATGATGTTATTGATCAGCATGGAGCTAATCAATGAGACGAAAAATACTTCTAATGTCATTTTTTAGCCACCACTTTCTTTTTAGGTTTCGCATTACCAACGGCAGCGAATAATGCTAATAACAATCCAATTACCAAGAATGCACCAGGAGGTGAGACAAGCACACCTAATGCGAAATCATTTGGGAAAATGTTGAGTGTAGTTTTGAACGGTAATGGTAATAAAACACCTAATGATAGTGAACCTTTTCCAAGTACTTCACGGATTAAACCGATTAAGGAAATCGATAAGGTGAATCCTGTTGCAGAACCTAAACCATCAATAAATGAATTTAATACTGAGTTTTTCGCAGCAAACGCTTCTGCACGTCCTAAAACGATACAGTTAACCGCGATTAAGGGGATGAAAACCCCTAATGAATTTGCTAATTCACCCGCAAATGCGTTAACAAACATGGATAATGCTGTAACGACAGAGGCGATGATGACAATGAAGGCTGGAATACGCACATCGTTCGGTATTAAATTTCTAAGTGCCGAGATGATTGCGTTGGTTAGTCCTAAAACTAATATAACCATTAAACCCATCCCAAATGCGGATTCGAAGGAACCTGTAACAGCAAGTGCTGGACACATCCCTAACATCATTTTGAATGTTGCATTTTCTTTAATGACACCCGTCATGAAAATGTCTTTTTTCTTTAATACGACAGCTTCGTTCATGCGAGTACCCCCTTTAACGCGTCTAATAATTCATTAATGTGTGCTTTTGAGAAGCTTGCACCTGTAACAGTATCCACAGGGAATGTTTTGGCATCTAAGCCTTCTATGGATGTGAAATATGTTTGGTGATTGTTATAGAAACTAGATGTGTGATCAGATTCTACAGTATATACACTGACAATCTTACCATCTAAGTCAACACCAACCATCAAGGTTAGTTTCCAGTTTTCATCCTCGTGATGATCAACATTTGAGCCTGTGTTACGTGTTGAACTTAAAGTGTATGCATAACCAATGACCACATCGGATGCATTTTTTACAATTTCTTTCTTAATGACTTTATCGGTTGCTACAAAGGTTGTATCTACTGTAGCTGTACCATATTCACCAAAGATTTCTTCAATTGGATCCACAGTGACCGCAGGATTTGGATTCGCACCTGTTAAGTCTCTAGAAACGGCTGCTAAGATGTTATGAACGATCGGCATGGAGAATGCAGAAGCTCCCCCAGCTAAATCGATACTTAAGTAGTCTTGGATTTGTACATTCTTGATCAATGCTAAGTCTGGTTTCAAATTATCATTGATATAGCTTTCTGTATGTTCTGAATACTTAACAGAAACATTGATCACTTGTTTGTCACTTCTGACAAATACTTGAATGACCAATTTCTTTGGTGTGGTTGGGTCCATTGGTGTGATGATGGCAGTGCCTTCACCTTCATAATAATACCCAATAGTGGTTGACCCTTGTTTAACTAACCATTTTGAGGTTAATTCGGTTTGATTTTCTTTCACGACTTCATAACCGTTTGCGGCTGTGAAGACTGTTTTTAACATACTAACATTTTGATTCTTAGTTTGTAAATCCATTACGGCATTGTATCCAAATAGGAATACAACCCCAAATAGGATAGCCGATAGGGCATTAATAATGAGATTACGATTTTCGCGTGTCATGATTACAATACCCCTTTCAATGCGTCTAACAATTCGTTAATGTGTGATCTTGAGAAACTTGCACCCGTAACTGCATCCACAGGGAATGTTTTGGAATCGACACCTTTTAACGATGTGAAGTAAGCTAAGTGGTTGCTATAGAAGTTGTTCGTATGATCTGATTCAACAGTTTCAACACCAACAATCTTATTACTCATATCGATACCGACGAGTAAGGTTAATTTCCAGTCTTCACTTTCATGATAATCTACACTTGAACCTGTGTTCTTTATTGAACTTAATGTATAAGCATAACCGATGACTTCATCAGAAGCATTCTTAATGATTTCTTTTTTAATGACTTTATCGGTAGCTGTGAATGTGGTATCTAAAGTGTTAGTGACATCTGGTCCAAAAATCTTACTATACGGTGTGGATACGACAGGAGGTGTATTTTCGTTAAATAATAAAATGGCATCTCTAACGATGGTTCTCATGGATTGTGATCCGTAAGAAGCCCCTGCAGCTGTATCGTAAATGTTACTTGCATTCTGTAACACAATCAATTTCTCTAAATCGATTTCAGAGACGTTTTTGCCTTTGAATACTTTCGCATTGTCAATAACAACGTTACTATGTGCTGCGGTAGTTTGGACTAACGCAAGTAATTCAACCCCTGCGAATGTACCATCTACATTGATACCTACTAATGCTTCAACGGATGAACTGTAGGAATTGTTATGGAAGCCTTTGTAAACATAACCAACGACTGTGCCATTTTCGACAATTTCAAACGCTTCAAAGATTGAACCTTGAGTTAAGTCCTCAATCTTATTCGCTTCATCTAAATCCGGATACAAGGATGAGAATGCCTTTAACTCTTTTTTTCTAAGGTTTTCTTGAATGATTGGGTCTGTGATTTGATGGGATAACCCGATCAAAATACCACAGACAATACCAATTAGGGTTAGTACTAAGGCTGTTTTAAATATTTTCATTAGTTAAGCCCTCCTAAACCAATTAATACGATGAATCCTAAAATCGCTAATACGACAATGTAGCCAACGACAAATTTAACTGAGTAGCGAACTTTAGCCCATTTATAGTAATCCATTAATGGCACAAAGATGTTACCTAATAAAATCGCGAAAGCCATGCCTTCTGGGTAAGAACCGAATAAGCGAATGAGAGCTACAATTGAACCGACCACTAAACCATAAATCCAACGACCAGGTTTGGTTACCGGTGAAGTGACTGGGTCTGTGACCATGAAGATGGCACCAAATAGTAAACCGCCAGATAATAATTGATACGTTACGATATCCCAAACTGCGTTTGGTTTAACTGCAAGTCCTGCAATAAACATAAATACAGTAAAGGTTAATAGTGTGGATACGATCACTCTGAAATCAGCGGCACGTCTCACAATTAAGTAAATACCACCGATGATGATTAGGATTGCTGAGATTTCACCCATGGAGCCAGGAATATTACCAAAGAATAAATCGAGAACAGAGTAGTCTTTTAATACTACTGGAATGTTCACTAAAGCATCTTTGATTGCACCTAGTGGAGTCGCACCTACATTCGCATCAATACCCGTATAGTTGAACTGACTAGTGAAAGATAAGCCAATGAAGATACGGCCAGCAGCCGCTGGGTTGAAGATGTTTGATCCAAGTCCACCAAAGGCTGCTTTCGCTACTAAGATTCCAAATAAGGCACCAATAGCGGTTGCGTAAAGTGGTAATGTGCTTGGAATAATCATCGCGAAGATGACAGCAGAAACAAGCGGTGCTGTGAAGTTGTTGACAGTTAGTGTTTTATAGCGTACTTTGAAACGTTCTTTCTTGTCTTTAATGGATGGATGTGGTTTAGTGCGGAAAAGTGTTGTGACAACTTCCCCTAAAACAAACACAATCGCTGAAACCAAAAGACGCGCTATTGCATCAAAACCAAATTGATAAATAGCGAACACAACAACGGGTGTAAGGGCGATGAGGACATCGACCATCATGCGTTTTGTGCTTGCTTCCTTGCGCACATAAGGTGCGGTTTGTTTTGCGTAGTTCATATGGTCACCTATTTTCTGATAAAGCGCTTAGCTTGTCTCATGGTTTCAGTTAAATGAATCTTGGATGGGCAAGTGAATGAACATAAGCCACATTCGATACATTTGTTAACATTGAGCGCTGCAATGGCGTCTTTATCTCTATCTTTATAAGCATTCATGATTTGAACAGGTTGAATTTCAACTGGGCAAGAGTAAACGCAGGATGCGCAGTGAATACAAGGTTCAGTTTGAATGGGTTCTTCATCTAATACGATGAGTGAGGTAACAGTCTTCGTAATGACTAAATCATCATTTTGAAGGTTTGTTCCCATCATAGGTCCACCACAAATCACGACTTTATTCTTACCGTTTTCGTTGTAGCCACCACACATTTCGATTAAGTCTCTCATTGGGGTACCAATACGAACGGAGAAATTACGTTCGGTCTTAATACCGTTACCGGAGATGGTCACGAAGCGTTCTGTGATTGGCATTCTACGTTTTACTGCACGGTAGAATCCGTAAAGGGTTGCGACGTTGAAAACCGTAACACCGTATTCAGCAGGTAATTTACCAATTGGTACATTGATGCCGGTAGCGTGTTTAATGGTGTCCAATTCCCAACCTTGTGGGTAGTGGTTGCCAACACGTTTGATTTCGATGTCGAATTCAGTGAAGCTGTGTCTAGCATTTTCTAAGACTTCATACAGTTCAGGATATTTTTTCTTAACTGCGATGATCCCTTTTTTCGCACCAGTTGCTCTCATAGCGTAGGTTAAGCCTTCGATGATGCGGTGTGATCTTTCAAGAATTAACTTGTAGTCAGAAATCAAGTGTGGTTCGCACTCAACACCATTCCCTACGACCACGTCGATTGGGTGTTTGGTTTCAAGTTTGATGTAGGTTGGGAATCCAGACCCACCTAAACCAGATAATCCTGAATCTTTAATGATTTGAACATAATCTGCTTTAGTTAATGCAGCAATCTCCTCATCTGTTCTAGAAACACAGGATTCGTGTAATACATACTTCTTATCGTTTTTAACGATGAGGCAGTCGACAGTTTGACCTGACGAGTGCACTTTCTTTTCAAATCCGACCACGTAACCACTCACTGTTGAATGGATCGGTTGATCGAAAAATCCACCGTGTCTCGTACCAATAAGTTCGCCTACTTTAACATATTGTCCATCGATTACACAGGACTCGCCAGCTGGGCAGCGTAAGTCTGTGGTCGGGAAATATAAGTATTCTGCTTCTAGGTAGTGATTGACTGGTTGATTCTTGCGTTCTTTTTTCCCATCGGGAATGTGTCTTGTTTTCTCAATCATTTAGTTCACCCCTTCATTATAATGACTGATAAATCGGAAACCGACTCATCAATGAAATGACAGATTCTTTGACTTCATTCAATACATTTGAATCTTGATAGTTGCGTAAGGCTTTATCGATCAATATCGCAACCAATTCGATGTCTGCTTCCTTTAACCCTCGAGTAGTTACTGCAGGCGTACCTAAGCGAATGCCTGAGGTAACCATCGGTTTTTCTGGGTCAAATGGAATGTTGTTTTTATTACATGTGATGTTTACTGAACTTAATATATCTGCAGCTTGTTTACCAGTTAAACCTATGGATGCTTTGACATCAATGAGCATCAAGTGGGTATCGGTACCGCCGGAAACGATACGGTAGCCTAAACTTTGAAGTTTATTCGCCATCGTAATTGCGTTTTTTACGACTTGCTGTTGATACGTGATGAAACTTGGATCTAGTGCTTCATAGAATGCAGTTGCTTTAGCAGCAATTACATGCATGAGTGGTCCACCTTGAATGCCTGGGAAGACTTCTTTATCAATCTTCTTAGCAAGTTCAGGGTCATTGGTTAAGATGAGTCCACCACGTGGTCCCCTTAATGTTTTGTGTGTCGTTGAGGTTACAGCATGGGCGTAAGGCATTGGATTTGGATGAACCCTCGCAGCGATTAAACCTGCGATGTGTGCCATATCGACTAAGAGTTTCGCACCTACTGCATCGGCGATTTCTCTAAATCTTTTGAAATCGAGGGTGCGAGGATACGCGCTCGCTCCAGCAATGATTAAGGCTGGTTGTTCTTTTTTAGCAATCTCCAAGACTTGATCGTAATCGAGGGTTTCTGTTTTAGGGTCTACCCCATAAGTAACACCGACGTAATCAATCCCTGAGAAAGAAAGTTTATACCCATGGGTAAGGTGTCCGCCATCGGCGAGGCCTAACCCTAAAATCTTTTCTCCTGGTTTGATGAGCGCTCGAATCGCAGCCATATTGGCCTGTGAACCGGAGTGTGGTTGAACATTCGCGAATTTAGCCCCAAATAACTGTTTAACGCGTTCAATAGCGAGTGTCTCAACGATATCGACATATTCACAACCAGAGTAATATCTTTTACCTGGATAACCCTCAGCATACTTGTTGGTTAAGACAGATCCTTGTAAAAGGAGAATCGCTTCAGAGACAAAATTTTCTGAGGCGATGAGTTCGATGTGTTCTTCTTGTCTTTGTTTTTCAAGACGAATGGCTTCTAATACAGCAGTATCTTTTAGCATAACGTTCCTCTCATAAGCACGGCTATTATATCATAATAAGGCATCAATTCTACCCCTTATTTTTGATGTATACTTTGAGTGCTTGGGTATCAAAGTAGATTATTTCATCTAAGGCTGTAGGTAAGTTCTTACCCACATAATCGGCACGGATTGGCAATTCTCGATGACCGCGGTCAATCAAGACGGCGAGTTCAATACGGGACGCTCTTCCAATATCTAAGACTGCATCTAAAGCGGCTCTCGCGCTTCTTCCTGTAAATAGAACGTCATCCACTAGGATCACTTCTTTTTGTTCAGCTTCGGCGTGTAATCTGTCAGATGCTTGTTTTTTATCGTCATCACGATAAGCCGTGATGTCGATTTCATAGATAGGTACTGCTTTGCCGGTAAACTCTTCGATATAAGCTCCAATCATTTTCGCAATCGGTGTACCTTTGGTTTTTATACCCATCAATACAACACGGTCAAGTGAACTATGTCGCTCAATGATTTCATGCGAGATTCTTTTAAGCGTCTTGGATACTTGGATTGAATCCATTAATTCTTTCACATTATCACCTTGTAATATTATATATTAGGTCTGTCAAATAATCTACCTAAACCATGATTTTTTCATTTAAAACCACTACCTTTTTATAATTTTTCTCATATTTTGGTGCATTTTACTTTACATTAGGAAAAAAAGATATCTAAAAGAAAAAGCACACCGCTAGGGTGTGCAAGTTTTCATAACCTTATTTAACGTTGTGATAAACGTCTTGAACATCATCAAGTTCGTCTAACATATCGAGCAATCTTTGGAATTGTTCGGATTCTTTCTCATCGGTAAGTTCAGTAGCTGCTAGTGGCAACCATTTAACGCCGTCTTCTTCAAACTCTAAATCTGGCATCGCATTCTTTAATGCGTTTCTAACTTCACTATAGGAAGTAGGTTCTGCATAAAGGGTGATGTATTCTTCATCAATTTCATAGTTTGAGACATCCACGCCTGCATCTAATAAGATCATCAAGACCTCATCTTCTGTGCCTTTAAATGTAAATACCGATTTGGATTCAAACATATGTAATACAGACCCCAGTTTACCGCCTGTTTTATTGAAACAGGTTCTAACTTCAGAAACTGTACGGTTTACGTTGTCTGTTAGACATTCTACAACCAATTGTGAAGTACCTGGTCCAAAGCCTTCGTAACGAACAGCGATATAGTTATCGTCCGATCCGCCCTTCGCTTTTTCAATCGCTCTATGAATGACATCGGCAGAGACTTGGTCTTTCTTCGCTCTTTCGATGACGCGTTTTAAAACTTGGTTCATTTCCGGGTCAGGTACACCTGCTTTCGCTGCCATGTAGATTTCTCTACCGTACTTTGCGTATACCTTACTTCTCGCAGCCGCGGTTTTCGCCATGGATGCTTTTCTTACTTCAAATGCTCTTCCCATTGTATTAAATCCCTTCTATTATTTTTTAAAAATTTCGTCGTAACGTTTCATGGAATCTTGAATAATTTCTTCAGCAACAGATTTGTCGCCTATATCTAATATGTATGTCTTTTTGCCTTCGAGTGACTTGTAAATTTCAAAAAAGTGTCCCATTTCATTGAGTAAATGGGCCGGTAGTTCTGAAATATCTTTATATTGGGTCAGCGATGGGTCTCCAATCGCGATGGCGATAATCTTCTCGTCAACTTGATCTGAGTCAATCATCTTGATGACACCAATCGCGTAACAGTTCACTAAGCTTAATGGTTCAATATCTTCTTGGCATAAAACGAGGACATCTAAGGGGTCGTTATCCCCTGCGTAGGTTCTCGGTATGAATCCATAGTTTGCGGGGTAGTGAGCGGAGGTGTAGAGAACTCTATCTAGAATAATCATACCCGTCTCTTTATCGAGTTCGTATTTTTTCTTACTACCTTTAGATATTTCGATACATGCAACAAAGCGTTCTTTTGAAATTCGTTTTTCGTCAATATCGTGCCAAATATTCATAAACGCCCTCCTTGTCATTAGATATTTTATCATTATTATCTAAAAAAAACACCCATTATCGATAGGTGTTTTCTATAATTATATAATTTACGCTGAAAATATGAATATTTATTCAGATTATAGGATATTCGCTGCATTAAATGCAGTTAAAATGAAATAGATGGCGAATAGACCGGTTGCGCCCCATAGAATTGGATGAATGTCTTTCGCTTTACCTTTAGCTAATTTAACAATCACATAAGCGATAAAACCAAATGCGATACCATAAGAAATGTTATAAGCAACGGTCATGACCATGACTGTAAAGAACGCTGGAATGGATTCTTCTAAATCCTGCCAGTTGATTTCTCCAAAACTTGAAACCATCATGATTCCGACGATGACTAAAGCCGGTGAGGTTGCAGCTGCTGGAACAATCCCCACAAGAGGTGAAACTAAAATCATTAATAAGAATAATACTGCAACAACAACTGAAGTTAGACCGGTTCTACCGCCTTCTTCTATACCTGAAGCACTTTCTACATAGGTTGTTGTGTTTGAGGTACCCAGTAAGGCACCCATCGAGGTTGCGATGGCGTCTGCGAATAAGGCTTTTTCCATTTTGGATTTGAACCCTTTTGAAACTTGTAATGTGGATAAATCTTCATCTGTGAAGATGCCAGAACGTCTACCTGTACCAACGAATGTACCAATGGTATCGAAAGTATCGGAAAGTGAGAATGCGAAGATTGCGAGTAATGCAAGTGGCAATCTGCTGATGTCTGAGAACAGTGTGCCCATGCCTTTAAATGCAGCGAACACAGTAGTACTTAAATCATTGAATGGTGCACCGATTGCACTGAAGCTGATGTTGATCCCTTCAAGGTTTGTTACTCCCATAGGAATACCGATGATGGTGGTTGCGATGATCCCAATAAGAATCGCACCTTTGACCTTCATGAGTAACAATATAATGGTCATAACAATCCCGATTAAAGTTAAAGCTGCTGGTAAATTATTGAAAGTTGTTAAATCAGGTACACTACCAAATGTAATGAAGCCAACATTGTTCAATCCGATGTATGCGATGAATAGACCGATACCACCGGAAATGGCATTTTGAAGCGATTTTGGAATAGACACAATGATAGACTTACGCACTTTAGTCACAGTAATTACAATGTTGATAATACCACAGATGAAGACGATGGCGAGGGCTTCTTGCCAAGTGAATCCGAATGTACCAACGACAGTAAAAGTGAATAGAGCATTAAGTCCCATCCCAGGTGCTAATGCGTATGGGACATTAGCAAATAATCCCATAACAAGCGTACCAATTGCAGTTGCGAAAATGGTTGCTAAGAATACACCACCCCATGGCATGCCTGCTATTTCGAGCATGGATGGGTTGACGAAAATAATATATACCATCGCGAAGAATGTAGTTAGACCAGCTAACACTTCTGTCGAAATGGATGTATTATTCCCTTTCAAATTGAAAAACTTTTCCATTTTTGTTCTCCTTTTCTCCTCTTAAATGGATGTATTCATATCATCGAACGGTATATATAAAAAGCCACCTCTATTGCTAAAGGTGGCATTTCTACATATGAAAACAAAAATAAAAAACGAGTTTTCATACCGTAGTCGAAAGAGTAGGTCTTTCGGTAGAAACTTGGCCACCATATTAGGCCGATTATACGATATCTATTGAATACATCCCTATTATATCAATACATAATCGGTTGTAAACCCCTAAAACGCTTTCAGTGAATGTAAAGTCAATCATCTTAAGAATTGGTTAACTTTACGTTTACACCGACAAAAAAAGAACACCCTAAGGTGTTCAATTTGAATTAGAATTTTGCGAAACGTTGACCGAATGCGACACAAGCTTCTTCATCATCAGAACTTGGTGCTTCGTTTGCCATTAATGGTTGTTCGAATAGAATTGAGGTGGTTTGGCTTACTCTTTCAGACCAGTCTTCCATCCATTCCCCAGATCCCCAACCGAAAGAACCGAAAATTGCAATTTTCTTGCCTTCTAGGCCTGGTTCAACTTGAAGATACCATTCTAGGAATTCTTCTGCTTCTTCAAATGTGTCTCCCATTGCAGGGCATCCGAATGCAATTTTTTCATATTTAAGTGCATCTTCAGGTGCAATTTCACTAATTTCTTTTAAATCTGCGTTAGCGCCTTCAGCAACCTTAACAGCCATAGCTTGTGTGTTGCCTGTTGCAGTCCAATATACTACTAATACATTACTCATACGTTATTCACCTCTTCGCATACATTATATAAATTAGACTCTACATAGTCAAAAGATATGCTATTGGAAGACCCTTGCATAAATGGTATCCACCTGTTTTAAATAATATGGGTTGTCCATTGCAGATTCGATATCGCCTTCGGACATCGGATGAATCAATTTAAAATCTTCATGTTTTAGTAACAAATCTTTCATATGAATATGGTGTTCAATCGCATAAGCCGCAACCCCTTGAATGAAGTCATAGGCTTCTTCACGATGGTAATGGTATTTTTCAATCAAAACATTCATAAAGCGTTGGGCATAAAGGGCACCTTGGGTAAGTTCGATATTTTGTAACATCTTTTCAGGATACACGTTTAAGTTCTTTAGCGTGTCTGCATACCGATTAAGCATATAGTCTAAAAGTGTTGTGGAATCCGCGAAAATGACCCTTTCAGCAGATGAGTGTGAGATATCTCGTTCATGCCATAAAGCGATGTTTTCAAATGCAGGAATGGTATAGCCTCGAAGGAGTCTTGCACACCCTGAAATATTCTCAGAAGTGATTGGATTTTTTTTATGAGGCATTGCAGAAGATCCTTTTTGTTTTAAACCAAACGGTTCACGGACCTCTCCGACTTCTGTTCTGGATAAGTGTCTAATTTCGACAGCAATCTTCTCTAAAGTAGAACCGATTAAAGCGAGAACATGGATGTAGTGCGCGTGGGAATCTCTTTGTAAAACTTGGGTAGAAATCGCAGCGGATTGTAAGCCTAACGATGCACAAACGTCATCTTGAATAAACGGCGGCACATTGGCGAAATTGCCTACTGCACCACTAATTTTACCCACTTCAATCTCCTCACAAGCAGCTTTAAATCGTTTAAGATTACGAGCCATCTCGTCGTACCACAAAGCCCATTTAAGTCCAAATGATGTTAAATCTGCATGAATGCCATGGGTTCTACCAACACAAATCGTATCTTTATATTCATAAGCTTTTTGTTTTAAAACACTCATAAAAGCTTCGATATCTTTAGTGAGGACTTCATTGACTTGTTTAAAAATAACCCCATATGCTGTATCGACCACATCGGTTGAGGTGAGCCCATAATGGATCCACTTTTTCGCATCACTTTCCATCCGTTCGGATAGGTTTCTCGTAAACGCGATGATGTCGTGTTTGGTTTCTAATTCAAGGGCTTTTACGGCTTCTAAATCATAGGTTGCTTTTAGGATATCATGGAGTTCGCTTTGCGTAATTAATCCTAGTTTATACCAAGCTTCAGATGCTTTTTGTTCAACCAGTAATAACGCATCATAGCGCGATTTTTCACTCCATAAGTCCTTCATTATTTTACGTGAATAGCGATCAATCATGATACTTTACCTCATACTGAAATAAGACATTAAATAGAAGGGCTGAGATGGTCATCGGACCCACACCACCCGGAACTGGTGTGATGTAAGAAGCGATATCCTTAATCTCTTCAAAATCCACATCGCCAACTAGACTTTCACCGACACGGTTAATTCCAACATCAACTACAACCGAACCGGGTTTGACCATATCTTTCGTGATGAAATTGGGTTTACCAACCGCGACACAAAGGATGTCCGCTTCTTTGGTGAATCGGGTAATATCTTCTGTTTTACGGTGAACAACCGTCACGGTTGCATCGGCATCATTTAAGAGTTTCGCAAGCGGCATTCCGACTAGATTCGATCTACCGACAACCACTGCGTATTTTCCTTCTAGAGGGATTTGATAGTGTTTGAGTAACATTATCACCCCGAGTGGGGTAGCAGGTACAACACCTGGCTGTTTTGTAAACAGTTTCCCAGCGTTGATGGTATGTAAACCATCGACATCTTTACTTGGCGAGACTTTGTTTAAAACAAAAGTTTCATTGATGTGCTTGGGTAGGGGTAATTGGATTAAAATCCCATCGACAGCATCATCATGGTTTAAGGATTCGATTTTATCGATTAATACTTCTTCAGAGATATCACTAGGTAATCGGATAATTTCCCCATCAATCCCCACTCGGTCACAAGCTTTCTTCTTAGAGTTCACATACGCGATACTCGCAGGGGATTCACCCACTAAGATAACCCGAAGACTCGGGGTAATTCCGAACTTCTTTTTTAATTCTATGACTCGATTTTTGAGGGTTATTTCATTTTGTTTGGCTAAGCCTTTTCCGTCTAAAATCATGGGTAAACCCTCCTTGTTATAATTTGCCTGAAATATTGCCTAAATCGTCAATAAACATCTTAGTGGCGTTCGGGACTTCAGGAAGACCCGGCATTGTGATGATCCCTTTAGTGAGTACAACTACAAAACGAGCACCACGTGAAATTCTGACATCTTCAATCGCTAAATCAAAGACATGTGGTAAACCTTTTCGTTTAGGGTCATTTGAGAAGGATAATGGCGTCTTAGCAATACAGACTGGATAGTCTTTATAAATTTCATTTAACGCTATTAACTTACGTTCTGCTTTGGGTGAATACACCACTTGAGTCGCACCATAAATGTTGGTTGCAATCTTACTTACTTTGGTAAATAAGTCATCGGATAAATCATAAACACGATTTACTTCACGTTTAGTTTCCGCGAGTTTTACCACTTGATTCGCTAAATCTTCACCGCCTATAGAGCCTTTTAAGAATACTTCTGCAAGACTGATTGGGTGATTATTATCTTTAGCCCAATTGAGTAACCATTCGAGTTCTTCTTTGGAATCATTTTCAAACTTATTCAACGCGATGATATAAGGTAGATTGAAGTTCTTCAAGTTTTGGGTATGTTTTTCTAGGTTAGATACCCCAATTTTAAGGGCTTCTAAATCACTTAAGCCTTCCACCATTCCGTGGTATTTTAAAGCGCGAAGCGTCGCTACCACAACCACGGCACTTGGGGTTTCACCCAAATAGCGGGTTTTGATATCAATGAATTTTTCTGCACCTAAATCCGCACCGAAGCCAGCTTCTGTAACGACATAATCGGCGAGTTTAAGGGCCGTTTGTGTAGCGATGATTGAGTTACACCCATGTGCGATGTTTGCGAAAGGTCCACCATGAATTAAAACACCATTGTGTTCTAAGGTTTGAACAAGATTCGGTTTTAACGCATCTTGTAATAGAATGATCATCGAATCGATGATGTTCAATGCTCTCGCATGGACTTCATTACCTTCTGTATCGTACCCAATGAGAATGTCACCTAAACGTGATCTTAAATCTTTGATGTCTTTAGCCAAACATAAAATCGCCATGATTTCTGAGGCGGCCGTAATGATGAATTTGTCTTTTCTATATTCCGTTTCGATCTCACGAATGGCACGGTCATTCATATCCAGGGTTCTTGGCCATGTGATTTTCTCTAAATCGAGTTTTAGTGGGTTACCGAAGTGAATCGAGTTATCGATCGCTGCGGATAAAAAGTTATGTGTTGTGGTAATGGCGTGAATATCGCCGGTAAAGTGTAAGTTGATTTTTTCTTTCGGTAAAACTTGAGCATAACCGCCTCCGGTTGCGCCACCTTTCATCCCTAAGACTGGTCCTAAAGAAGGTTCTCTTAAAGCCCCCATTACTTTTTTCCCAATACGGGCTAGGGAATCGACTAAACCAACCGTCATGGTGGTTTTACCTTCACCAAATGGAGTCGGTGTAATCGCAGTGACTAATATGAGTTTGCCATTTGGTTTGTCTTTTAAGCGGTCATAAACGGAAGATTCAATCTTCGCAACCCATTTGCCGAAGGGTTCTAATTCGGATTCAAAGATATCATACTTTTTCGCAATCTCACGGACGTGCAGTTTTTCTGCTTCTAAAGAAATTGTTACGTCGTCTTTCATGGTATCGCCATCCTTTTTTTAGTTTTCTAATTTAATTATAACATACCGAAGGTGTGGGTTTAATCCCTTTATGATAAAGCCAAAATAAAGAAGGTGCCAAGTGGCACCCCCAAAATCTAAGTTAGTTCCTTAAGAGATTACAGTACTGTTTATGACGACGACTTTCCAGTCAAATAAATCATAAATGTAAGTAAATCCAATCAAATAGCCTTCAATCGTCATGGTTTGTCCAACGAGTGGATCCATATAGGCGTTAAATGTGTCGTAATCTTGACCGATCAATTGAATCGAATAAGTCGATGAATAATCATCATCGATGACTAAATCATAGGATGGATACCAACTATTTCCTGTAAAAATGACCGTACCTGTGATCGATACCGTTTGATTATAGACATCCGGTAATAAGTAATCGATGGCTAGAATATCTGCCATGGTAGTTGGTATGTATACTGGATTAACTATGTGTCCTGTGGATAATATTTGGAGATCATAAATTTCACTGATGACTGGAATATAATCTTCATAATCGTATAGATTTCTCAAACCAAGGATACGTACTTCATCACCAATCGATAAGGTTGGTAAATCACGATTGCTGTTGAGCTCAATATAGATTCTACCTGTGTCGTCTTTGATAATCATGAATGTTGTCGGGTCAATCGCTTCGACGATACCTTCAAATACATAAGTATCTCCTGTCACACCATATAGGATTTCAACAATCGTACTGATTTCGATTGGCTGAATGACTAGGGTAATGTCAAAACTTCTAGTTTCATCTAATTGTGTCAATGGGTTATAGATTTTCATCGTTACCGTTACATCGACACTGGTTTCTTGTTCGACCCATAGAGCCCATGAATAATAGGTTTCTAGATATATACCCGTGTCTAAAGAATTCTTTTTAGTGTAGGTAAGTTCAATATCATGAATCTCATTGTAGTGCGGCAGATCAAGCGATTCGCCTGACATATACGTTTTGCCATCGTATCGAGTCTTAATGATACTTTCAACGATATCTAGTTCTTCTTCAATGGTCCATTCTGGTAACATAACTGCGTCTTTACCACCTAAGAAATCCATGAGAACTTGATCATATTGGGTATACATATTTGGATAGAACAATTCGATGATGATATAGTCATCCAAATACCTATGCAAGAAGTTCGTGCCATCTCGATCATCATTCTTAGTTTCATATTCGTCTTCAATATGGTGTCTGATGTAAATCATATGGCCTAAGTCATCGGTTAGTGTGAAGTAGTCTGAATAAGGGTCATAACCCAATTTACCCATTACCAAGATGGCATTTTTCCTAATATCTTGAGTTGATAAATTGATATTAAGAATGTCTTCGATATCAAGTTGGATAACAGAGTAGTTTGGTATTTCATTATCAAATAGTGTTGAAGTTATGACATTGTAGCTGTAATTGGTCACACCATCTAAAGTCGATTTCTTACCATTGATAAGTACGATGGTGCCAATTTCAGAGTAGCCACCTATGTACCCATTGTAATAGTACACATCGCCATCAATTTCATAATAAGAGAAATCAAAGCCTTCATACAAGACTGTAGCGATTAATGTGATGTCTTCAAATGGTAGAGTCGGATCGAATAAGGCATCTAGACTGGTCGGGGTCAAGCCAATAAGCTCAATCCTAAAGATTCTCGAAACCGATTCACCATTATATGAAACAGTGAGTAATACATCAATGATTTGATCTTCATAATCGCCCATATAAATCCAGTAAGAATCATACATATCCACTGTGGATTCTTTTGGTGCAACTACAGGTTCATATGTAATCGTCGCGTCCGGTAAAACGGTTTGATACGTCGTGAAACTGATGTATTCTCCTGGTATATACGGTTCATCGTAGCGATTACCTACCATTTGATCCGCAATCTTATCTAATACAGTAAGGATGTCTGTTTCCGCAAGTTCGATGCTGTTTTCAGAATAGATATACGCATAATGGCTCACCGCTAAGCTGATGTTGTCACTGCCGTCTTGTGCTCTACCAATAACAAAGCCTTTTACACGTACTTTCAATCCCGTTAATGGGTATAAGAAATAATCGGTATCGTAGAAGGTTTCTAAACGAATGGTCATACCGTCACGAGTGAGGTAATAGTACGCGTTGTCATAGGTTAAGTAGCCTTCTATTTCAGCGAACTTACCTAAATAAGTATCTAGGGTATGGTCGGTTGTGTAAAGTGTTTCTAAACTAAACCACACATCTAATGAACCAAAATCAAAGGTTTGGTAGGAAACTAACGAAGATTGAATTTCAAAGGTATAGCGGTCTTGTTCATACCGCATAATACCTGTCGCCGTTAATTTATAGCCGATATTAGATGTACCATATAAATAGGTTCCCTTAGGGTATTTAACCAGTACATAATCTGACCCATCAAATAGAATAGAGCCTGAATAATTAGAATCGTATGGGAAGTTTACCATCACATTACCCTCAATGGTGACCTTTTGTCCAATAGATGCTTTCGCATCCATAATGGATAGATAGGTCGCACCCGATGTCGGTATAATCAACACAGTAACTGGATGCGTATATACCGTTTCACCTAAAGTATAGGTTGCGATAACGTGAACTTCTGTTGGTTCATTCACTGGTTTAACAAATGAGAAATCAAAGTCGATATAGGTTTCATAGCCTTCTGCCATTTCATACGTAATGGTTGTGCTCTGTGGTTGTTTCATCGTTCTTAATTGTTGATTGCCATTTAACGGTAATGCCCACAAAGCATCGATCCATTCATTAATGAGTTGGTTCATTTCAGATTCACTGTAGTTCATGGTTTCGATATCACCCTCATTGCCTAAGTAGAGGTATTCGAAACCAGAACCATCGTGTCTTGTTGTTAATAATTTAATCGTTACATATTGATTGAGATGTGGAATGAGTTTATTTTGTGTATACCAATCCACTGCGTAGATTGTAAGGACTTGATTACCAAAGGTTAAGTAGTATTCATCACCACTCGCGGTTAAATAACCACTGATTTCAAAATAACGGTGGTAGACTACACCCATGTTACTACGCCAAGTCAAGATATCTTCCCAAGTCATTAGAGTAGACGTCATTTCGACATTGGTTTCAGGTTCTAAACGGTACACGACTAGTGGAATATCGCGGTCTCTCGAATCGAAGTATAGTGTGGTATTCACATAATCTGGATAGGCTTTCGATACGTTTCCATAAACAACCACACGGTCACCTTTATAGAGTGGTAGGTCGTAACCTTCAATCATGAGTAAGCCAGTTTCATCTTCAAGAAAGGCGAAACTTGGTGTTCTGTATACAACTAAACCACTCACATAATAGAATCCATAATCACTGGATTTAAAATCTTCTACTGTGGTAATTTCAGGTTTCTTTAAGTGTGTTTCGTAAGTAAACGTTGAGCTTACTGAACCGATTGTAATCTCCATAGAAATCTTAATCGTTTGATCTGTATGTGCATAGGTAAAGTATTCATGCTCATAGTCATAATACGAACCACCTTCTAAGAATGTGTACGTAATCTCTCCGCCTAAGTATGGGTGATAAGGGGTTAATTCAAATGGTTCATACGCTTCAAATTGATGTTCTCCATAGAGATTACTAAATACGGTATAAATCATTTGAACACGTTCTTCATCGCTGTATTCAGGTATTCTAACTTCGTTTCGTTCACCTGCATAATAGATGTAATACGCGCCATCATTGGATGCTAAATAACCTCTTAAAATGACTTCAAGACCCTGATACTGGAATAAACTTTCAAAGCCAGAATAGCTTGCCGGTTGAATGACTACCGTGTGCGTTCCATCAAATAAAGCGAACTCACCATGGAATTCAATCGGTGCTGTATTGGTCATAAAGCCTCTGAGTTCAATAAATTCACCGATTGAGGCATGATCTAATTCATCCATACCGTAGCTTTCCACTACAGGAACTGGGTTATTTTCACTTAAAATAACGAGATAGTCGTCTTCATGATAATACCCATAAGGCATACCTTGATAGGTATCTTTTGTGAGTAATATTTCGACCGTATCGCCATAGTTCATTTGAGCATTACCTTCGATATAAAGGTAATTCGTACCATCAAAAATAACATAAATGTCGTGATCCGGTTCAGCCAGTGTGATGAGCCCTGTAACGACACCACGTCCAGATTCTTCTAAGTTGTTAAACTCTAAAATGGTAAGCGGGTCGTGTGCATGAACCGTAATCGTTTTGTTATAACTTACTGTGTTTTCGCCCATATGAATGGTGGCTTCAAGGATGATTTCAACGGATTCTGTCAATAAATTGAATCGTTGTTCAACTGGCTCATAGTAATCTAATAAAGATGCGGTTTCCATAAATTCAATCCAGGTTAAGAACCATGGGTCGGTATCCACAAAACTAAATTCATCTTTAGAATAGAATGGCCCTGTAAATAGAGTATCTAAATAATCGATAATCATCGTTTCAACTGTGGACTGTTCTAATGGTAATATTTCAACGCTTGTTAACGCAATTACCCAAGTGTCTGAGTAGGCGTGTAAAATACCGGTTACTTCCACGTATTTACCAATCGCTTGTGCATAAAGTGGGTAGTTGTAGTTTCTAGAAATGATGAGTGATTGATAATTGTCTAAGTCGATTAGCATCAATCCATTTTCTGAAGCTAAGATACCGGTAGTTTGAATCACTTTACCTTCACTTTGAATGTTTAAGGTGCTGATTTCATCAATGGTGAGAATTTCAGGGGTTAGACTATCAAATGTATCTTCTGTAAGTAAGAGGTTTTGAACTCTCGCGAGCATTCTGATACCTCTAACGGTTGTTAAAATCGCGTCAAATTCGAGCGTATCCCCCATAACCAAGGTTTCATCATAATAAAGAACAAACATCGTTATAGTACCATCTGAAATGTAGAACCCATCCACGTTTTCGGATAGTAATACAATTTCACCACGGACTTTAACTTCTGTATAATCATCTAATCCCTTAACAAGTGCAAGCGATAATTCAGATTCAACTGAAATCCATTTCGCATATATCGTCGTACCATTGAGTGGCATGACGTCAAATTCAAATTCTGTTTCAAGTAAAATATCGCTATACCAACCTAAGAAAATGTAATCTGGTTTCGTTGGGTTAGCTGGTGGGTTGATTTCACTTAAATATGGCGCAACCAAATCCGCTAACGTAGACCCGCCATTTGTGTTAAATACGAGTGTGTAATCATTTGGTGTCCACTTCGCATATACTGTGATATTACCTAAAGGCATGACCCATGTGTTATACGCAGTTTCATAAGTGGCTTCTAAATACCAACCATCAAACGTGTATCCTAATTTTGTTGGATCTGTTGGTTTAGATACACTACTTTGATATGGCGCAACAATCGATTCGATCGTTGATCCCCCTAGTGTGTTGAAATGCAAGGACATCGATTCTGGCGTCCATTTCGCATAGAGTACCTTATTTTCAGAAGGCATGGTTGAAAATGTATACGCGACAGTTAAAAAGGTATCTGTAAACCAACCATTAAATGTGTAACCCATTTTGATTGGGTCTGTTGGTTTAGAAATCACACTTTCAAATTTCGCTGTGATCGATTCAATCGATACGGCTGCGTTCGATTCAAAAGAAATTGTGAAAGACGAACGGCTATAGTAACGTTTGAGCACCAAAGACCCATCCGCTAAACTCGTACCACTCACGTTACGGTTGGTGTGGGTTTGGTCTTCAATGAATCCATTTAGGGTTGGATTAGACGCGTTCGTTATCGATTCGGTTAAGGCTTGATGGGTGATTGTCTGAGCTAGTACGTATAACCCATCTAAACCTTCAGTATAGATTTCGGTTTTAACATCGACCATAGCTGGAACCCAAACCGCTTCAAGGGTAAACGCCCCTTGAACTAAGGTATCGAAATTATAGTTTGTAGATTCACCCAGCTTCTTCCAACCATTAAAGGTATAGCCTACTTTGGTTGGCGGGGTTGGTAGTGTAACTTTTGAATTCTTATAAATCGTTTGGTTCGAGATATTTGAACCACCTTTAGAATCAAAGGTGATTGTATATTGAGGAATCGCTTCCCAAAGCGCTTTTACAGTTATGTTTGAACTCCCCATCGTGGTTGGGTTCGACTCATAACCCAAAAAGGTATACCCCACTCTACTGAGAGTAGGTAGTGTGATTGTATCTTCATATTTTACGGCTAGATCAGACACCGTATCGCCACCATTTTCATCAATGATGACACTGTATGTGTTACGTTCATAATACGCTTTTAAGGTGAGTTCACCGGTTGTCGGGATGACACCAGAACTCACATTTGAAGCGTTTCCTGTTTGATACGTAAAGCCTGTATAGTTCTTCGTTTCAATCGAAACCGAAGCCCCTACGACGGTATCTTTGTCTTCAGTTTCAAATAAAACGAAGGATCCTGTAAGTGATTCGTGATAGTGTTCAATGTGATAGATGGCATCGTTAGGTGTCCATTTCGCATAAATGGTAAATACCCAGTTCGTTCGATTCGTAAGTGGATCGAATGCTTGAGTCAATGTTTCATCTGTATACCAACCAGCAAATTCGTAACCGGATTTGGTGGTGGTAGGCATACCCTCTCTTAGTTGTGTGATTGAGGTAACAGCTTTAATGGTCGACCCACTATTGGTTTCAAAGGTGACTTCGACTTTTTGATTTGGCTGACAACCTACTAACACGAAAAAAATCATCAATACTACAAAATACAATGATTTTCTCACTGGATTGCCTTCTTTCTCCCTATTCGATTGTAAGGAATGGTGTTTTCACCTTCATTATATCATCGTTCATTTTAAGTAAACCCTTTAGGAGGAACATTTTTCCTATTTATAACAAAATGAAGGGATTTTTGTCAATTATTGATATAAACAGGCCAGTTTTCAATATAAATAACATCAGTTTTGGTTTCGATGGTCCATATTCAGTTCGATTTGTGAAAAAAACGATACTGGATTAGTCCAATATCGTTTGTAAGTTAATTATTTCTTGTAAATGTACGCAGTCTTTAGAATATCATGTGCTTCATAGATTTCTTCTTTAGACGGTTCTTTCAAATCTTTGAGTTCATAGTCAAACCCAAGGGTTTTCCATTTCGATATCCCTTTGGTGTGGTAAGGTAGTATATCAATTTGTTTAACATTTGAAAGGGTATCTAAGAATTCCCTTAGAGCGAATAATTGTTTTTGTGTACCTGTAATCCCAGGTAATAAGACATGTCTGATATAGACTGTTTTATCAATCGCATTCAAATACTTCGCGAAAGCTAAAATATTTTTATTAGAAGCACCGACTAAGGTTTGGTGAGCCGATTCATCCATGTGTTTGATATCTAAAAGCACTAAGTCTGTATACTGCATGAGGATATCCATTTTCTCCGTGTTATTTGGATTAAATGTCCCCCCCGCAGTATCGATTGCGGTATGGATATTATGGGATTTGAATAATTTAAACAGTTCAATCAATACGTCAATTTGTAAGAGGGGTTCACCACCGGAAACGGTGATTCCACCATGCTTATAAAAGGACTTGTATCGATTGAAATCAGCAAATATTTCTTCAGGCGTTTTGATTTTGTTGATTGCTGTATCCCAGGTATCTCGGTTATGACAAAATTGGCATTTAAATGGACAACCTTGAAGAAACAAAACATAACGAATGCCAGGACCATCAAAAGCGCCCATGGTTTCAATCGAATGAACGTTTAAATTAGATGGTTTCATGGAACGTTCTCGCAATAACGTCGAGTTTTTGTTCCTTCGTGAGTAAGCTGAAGTTTACAGCATATCCAGATACACGAATGGTTAGGTTCGGATATAAAGCTGGATTATTCATCGCTTCAATCAGCTTTTCTCTGAGTAGAACGTTGACATTTAAATGGTATCCACCGGATAGGAAGTATCCATCTAGAATGGAAACTAAGTTTTCACTCTTGATATCGGTTCTCATGACGTTTTCGAAGTCATAGGATTCTTCTTTTCCGAGGGCTTGTGGGACAATCGTAAAGGTGTTAGAAATCCCATCAGCACAAGACTCACATGGAATCTTAGCCACACTCATTAAGGATTTTAACGCGCCTGATTTATCTCTACCATGCATTGGGTTCGCACCTGGAGCGAACGGTGTACCTTTTCTTCTACCATCTGGGGTGTTACCGGTCTTTTTACCATAAACAACGTTTGAGGTAATGGTTAATACAGACATTGTAGGAACACTCTTACGGTATGTAGGGTGTTTTCTGATTTTATTCATGAAGTTATGGACAAGTTCAACAGCGATGTCATCGACACGGTCGTCGTTGTTGCCATACATTGGGAAGTCGCCTTCGGTTTCGAAATCGACGATTAAGCCATTGGTTTCATCGTAGATTGGTTTAACTTTCGCATACTTAATAGCAGATAAGGAGTCAGCTACAACAGATAATCCAGCCATACCGGTTGCGAAATTACGAACAACATCTCTGTCATGTAATGCCATTTCGAACGCTTCATAAGCATATTTATCGTGCATGTAGTGAATGATATTTAATGTATTCACATAGACTTCTGCTAACCAGTCTAAAGTCTTGTCGTATTGTGCCATAACAGTATCGTAATCGAGGACTTCACCTTGATATACTGGAGTCTTAGGCGCTACTTGTTTACCTGAGATTTCGTCTTTACCACCATTTAAGGAGTATAATAAGGCTTTCGCAACGTTCGCACGCGCACCGAAGAATTGCATTTCTTTACCAATGGTCATAGGCGATACGCAGCACGCAATCGCGTAGTCATCGGTATGTTCCGGACGCATGATTTCATCGTTTTCATATTGAATCGAGGACGTATCAATGGATACTTTCGCAGCGAATTTTTTGAAGTTTTCAGGGAGTCTATCAGACCATAATACCGTTAAGTTCGGTTCTGCAGACGTACCTAGGTTATATAAAGTTTGTAAGTATCTAAATGTGGTTTTGGTTACGAAGCTTCTGCCGTCATCGCACATACCGGCTAAAACTTCAGTTACCCAGGTTGGGTCTCCTGTGAATAATTCGTTGTATTCTGGAGTTCTTGCGAAACGAACCATTCTGAGTTTTAAGATGAAATGATCCACTAATTCTTGGGCTTCGACTTCAGTTAATACACCGTTCTTAATATCTCTTTCAATGTAGATGTCTAAGAAGGTTGCGGTTCTACCTAAGGACATCGCCGCACCATTTTGTTCTTTAACCGCACCAAGGTATCCAAAGTATAACCATTGGATTGCTTCTTGAGCGGTTTCTGCTGGACGGGATAAATCGAATCCGTAGATTTCGCCTAATTTTTTAAGTCTTTCTAATGCGTTGATTTGTTCTGTGGTTTCTTCAATGGCACGAATGGTTTCTTCGGTCATTGGATAAACCCAAGTTTTCTTTTCTTTTTGTTTTTCTTCAATGAGGAAATCTATCCCGTATAAAGCAACTCTTCTGTAATCACCGATGATACGGCCACGACCGTAAGCATCTGGTAACCCCGTAACAACACCAGATGAGCGGACAGCACGGATTTCGTCGTTATAAACGTCGAAAACGCCTTGGTTATGTGTCTTACGGTATTCATTAAAGATGTGAACTAATTCTGGATTGATATGGAAACCGTACGATTCCGCAGCTTTAGCTGCTACTTGAATCCCACCATAAGGGAAGAATGCACGTTTTAAAGGTTTGTCTGTTTGTAAACCGACAATCTTTTCTAAGCTCTTATCAATATAGCCAGGACCATGAGATACAATGCTTGATACCACATCGGTATCACACTCTAATACCCCACCATTTTCTTTTTCTTGTCTCAATAAATCAATGAACATGTTATTGAGTTTGGTGGATGCTTCTGTAGGACCTACTAAAAATGATTCATCCCCTAAATACTCGTCGAAATTTTCGACGATAAAGTCACGGACATTGACGCTTTCTGCCCAATTACCGAGTTTAAAACCTTCCCATTTCTTCATGAGATTCCTCCTATAAAAGTATTCTTTTTTATTATCGTTTGCGACAAGGCCATTATATCGAGATTTCAACTGAAATGCATTCGTTTCTATAATGAAAACGTTTTTGAGAAAAAGGCTTAGTTATGATAACGTTATCACTCTTGTTGTAGTTTGAAAATACTCTAAATAAGATTACCGATTTATTAAATGTACACGATGAAAACAATTACTTTGATATTCAATACATTCACCTATTCTCTTATTGAATATTTGGTGTTATACTAATCCGTATGTGAGGTCTTATTATGTTAGATACTATTATTATTGGTGCCGGTCCAGCTGGATTATACGCAGCTACCTTGGCGGGCATGCACAAATTGAATGCTTGTTTGATTGAATCCGCTTTTGAATATGGTGGTACTTTAAACCTCTATAAACAAAAGATGGTTTACGATATGCCGGGATACAGTAAAATATCTGCTGGTGAACTCATTCAAAACCTTTACAATCAATACAGTGAGTACCAAGAATCTGTACCACTATATCTTAATACCAAAGCCATTTCAATTGATTATGTAGATGATCATTATGTTCTAGAAACAACGCGTGGGATTTTCAAAACCAAAACCATTTTACTCGCAAACGGTGGGGGTACATTTGAACCCCGTTTATTAGAAGTACCTAATGCAGATTCTATGAGCAATATTTACTATAATGTCAAAAATATTTCAGACTTTAAGGACCAAGAACTGATTGTCCTAGGTGGTGGAGATTCCGCTGTCGATTGGTCTCTAACCCTTGCTGAGGTTGCGAAAAAAGTAACCCTCATTCATAGACGTAATGACTTTAGAGCTCACGAATACAGTGTTGAGAAAATGAAGTCTATTGGGTCTATATTGACACCTTACATACCTGTTGGTTTTTTAGGGTATGATCGTGTTGAGTATTTAACCATTAAACATGTTGAAAACGAGTCTATTATGGATGTGAAATGTGACGCATTATTCGTATTTTATGGATCCAGTCCAGCCAAACACAATCTATCAGAATGGGGATTTGAATTAGACAAAGGATTAATCAAAGTGTCATCTAATATGGAAACCACTAGAAAAGGGATTTTCGCAGTAGGAAACAGTGTCATTTATCATGGTAAGAAAAAGATGATTTCGACTGGCTTAGGTGAAGCTGCTACGGCAATATCAACCATTGGAGCATTACTATTTCCAGAGAAAACCCAAGGTTATAAACACTAAACTATTTCGATTAATAAAAAAGTCATTATGGTCTATTTGTGATATGATGTTAATAGGTGATGAGGATGATTGTAACAACTGGATTCTTAACCAAAATAAGAACATTTCTCAAGCAAATTGATTACCCCTATGGGGATCGTTATTATCCAGATATAATTGACAGGTTAGTAACTGAACTTCTACCCAATGGATCAGATATCGAAATGATTGCTGATTTATTGTCTGGTTATCGATATGTGAAGAACCGAGAGAAGAAAATATTAAAGGTATACAATACCCCAAAGTACTTATCTCGTTTGCTCTCTATCGAACCTTCTTCATTTTCTCCAACATTTACCAAGTACACCAAAAATTATGACCAAGTTGTGGTTACCAATGCATTATCAGGTGCATTTAGAATCCTCAAAACCTTCCAAGTATATTCAACTCAAGATGATCGCGTAACCAGTATTAATAAAGATAAAGCCTACTTCACACAAGATTTTAATTCTTATAAACTTAAAACCTTTGTTAGACAAGTTGAACTTTACCGATATGACGAAAAAATCATGAAGTTTAGTTTGGATTATTTCATGAAAAAATATCGTTATAAACCGATAGAAATGACCAACAACTATTCACTTGAACAGGATGGTAGTGTCTTTAAAGCTTATACCATTAATCTTGAACAAGAAAAAATCCTGATTGGTACATTTGAGTTTAAGGTGCTTAAAACAACCTATGTCCATGGCTTATCCTTAATAAAAATCATGGATGAACAGTACCATGACATGCTTGTGATGCTTGGTTTAGGTATGTTATATTCCATTATGTATTCAGAAAACTCTAGACGTTCTAGTAACTAAATTTATCCAAAAGAAAAGTCGTTTGCTTTTACAGCTTACGACTTGTTTTTTTGTGTTTTATTAATGTATACTACTTCATTACAATGACTACAAGTATAGGTATACTCATATTTATATAAGAATACAAACTGACGATTTCTGATTTCTTCTTCTTGACTCAATAACATCTTATCCGTACAATCCATGTGCTTCTTACATTTCTTACAAACGGGTTGTTCTGTTTTTTGAAAATATGTGACCATGAATGAAGTGATTACTCCGATGATTACCAATAACCCTAGTAAAACGAATATGGGAAACTCCAATAGAATATGGAGTACTCCGAGGAGTAAAATCGCTATCGTTCCAGCGATAATGGTATTTGTAGATTTATTATTAAGTCTCATAGGAAAAACCTCTTTCTTACTTTTTACGACATTTTAAATTATATCACGCCAAATTAAATAATCAACCCTGAAGTCTATCTATGTAATACTATGGGATTTTGGTAAATTATGATTGATTTTAGCGTCATTATTTAGTCCAATTGGCACTCACCCAATATACGTATAATTGATTGGCTTTATTGGCAGTTTAATTGAAGTATGAGAAACTTTCGACATAGAGGTCTTCTTTTTCTTCTTTTGGTAATTCTGTAAATCGTCTTAAGTAGAATTGATACCCGATATAATTGAAGAGGAATGCTCCTAGTATTGCGAGTCCAATTTGTACTACATAAACACTGTAATTAAATAGTGCGTGGTATAACGATATGAATAGGAAAACCACGATGAATGTCGGATGTAATACCTTTTGGAAGTCAATTTGATTGGTTTTAGATAAACCGACGAGTGAAGGGAAAATAATCCCTGTCCAAAAGTGATGTCCTACCCCAAGTGCGAATAAAGAGCGTGTAATCAAGGTCATGGTACCTGTTTCTGCTACCCCTGTTGTTAGAATCGCATTGATGCCATAGTCCATGGTTTCGAAGACATCAAAGCCAGCACCTACTGCGAATCCAAAAACAAATGCTGTGTAAACATTTCTAAACTTAACTTTTCGGACTAGAAACATACACGTAAGAAGTTTGGCAGTCTCTTCTACAAATCCTGTCACGATGTCTCCAACCATTCCAGTTGGATAACCCGTGATATCTCGTATAAAGAAAGTGACACCGATGGATAGGATGCCACCAGCAACAAACAAGAATAAGATATCCTTAAGATTCAATTGGTCATGTTGATCAAGTTCATAAACCAGTAATAACAGTGTAAACGGTACTGAAAAACTGAGTAAGACATTATCAATCACAACCATTTGTGCTAACAATAAGTTTGTGATAAAGACCAATAATACACCAATGAAAAAGTACTTATACATAAAAGGAATGGTGTACCCAAAGTTAAGTTCGAATAAATGATTCTTCAAAGTTTCTTCACGATAGTGTTTAGTTGTTCTTTGACGCATGTTATAGAGCAATTTCTTAAATGCACTGATTGGTTTGTTTTGATTAGAATCCTGTGGTCTCAACAAGTCCATCGGAGATTGAAGTGGTTTTTCTAGTTTTGGTTCAATATATCCTAATGCATACTTATTTAGATCTAATGCAGCTAGAAAACTCAAATACTTCATATCATCAAAATAGGGTTTTCCAGAAACGTATTGATTAAGCTCATCTTTAGAAATCCCAAGCATGTTCATAAACTCATTGGGTGTTAGAGTTTGTTGTAAGAGACGTTCTTTAATTAAGGCTTGTCGTTCTCTTTGTGTCATAATTTCACCTACAATCGTAATTTAATTATACTTGATTAGCATCTTATCTAAAGAAATTTCTAGATTATCTATTTTTTAAGATAATTTGGCTGAATAACCATCCTTTTATGTTTAATCGAAAACAAAGCCAAAATCCGCAGATTTTGGCTTATCTATTACTTTATATCAAAACTTCTTTTCTTCTTATTTTTTGTATTAATAATATAAGGATCACAGCGGTAAGTACGCCTAATGTATCAATTAAGACATCTCTAAGTTCGCCGCTTCGGTTCGGTGTGAATCGTTGTATAGTCTCATCTAGGGTGGCTGCTAAAACGCCGTGAATAACAACAATCCAAGGTAGGAATTTATTCAAATTGAATAGCGTGTAGATATAGTACCAAAGTAATCCTAGAATAGCGTACTCTGTGAAATGTGCGAGTTTTCTTATGAGTAATGAAAAGTTATCCACATCGATTGGAATTCCGATATTATGTACAAAGGGATAAAGGATATCCACGATAAACCCACTTTGATTGGATGAAATCTCACCCGTTAACATCGATTGGGTAAAGATAAAGATTTGCCATAGGATGCCTAGGACTAAAACAACTGTTCTTCTTTTCATATAGACCTCGCACGGATATATTTGTGAAAAAAGCAAGGATATGTGCTTTTATACTAATTATAAGTTCTTTTCAAAATTCCAAGCATCTCTAACCATATCTAAGATGGATAGTTTCGCTTCCCAGTTAAGTAGTCTTTTCGCTTTGGTTGTGTCAGCGAAAGAGGTTGCAATATCACCAGGTCTTCGGTCTACGATTTCATATGGAATGCGGATATTATTTGCATGTTCAAAGGCTTGAATGATTTCTAATACTGAAGTCCCTTTACCGGTACCTAAGTTGATTGCTTCAACCCCTACTATTTTCGCCTCAAGTGCTGCAACATGACCTTTCGCCAAATCGACTACGTGAATATAATCTCTGACACCTGTACCGTCTATTGTGTCGTAGTCATTACCAAACACAAAGAGTTTTTCGCGAATGCCTTTCGCAACTTGCGTAACATAAGGCATTAAGTTATTTGGGGTACCATTAGGTACTTCTCCAATTAAACCAGATGGGTGTGCACCGATTGGATTAAAGTATCTCAATAAAACAACATTAAAGTTTGGATTAGCTTTGACTGTATCTGTTAGAATGCGCTCACTCATGGCTTTGGTTTCACCATAAGGGTTCGTACGTTCTAACAATTCCATGGTTTCATTAAACGGAGATACCCCATCTCCATAAACGGTTGCAGATGAACTGAAGATGAATTTCGGAACTTTATTTTCTATTGCTAGACGGGCTAAATTCATGGTTGAAACTAAATTATTGAAATAATAGTCTAACGGTTTTTTAACCGATTCGCCAACAGCTTTATACCCGGCGAAGTGAATGATACCATCAAAATCATAACGTTGAAATACATTTTCCAATGTTTCTAAATTAGTTGCGTCCACTTCGTAGAAAGCTGGCTTTTTTCCAGTGATGCGTTCAATTTTATATAAAGTACTGAGTTGACTATTATAGAAATTATCGATAATGACCACTTCGTGGTGGTGATTAATAAGTTCAACTACGGTGTGTGAACCGATGAAACCAAGTCCACCAGATACTAAAATTCTCATATGATTTAACCTCTCTATATTTTTTATCATACTATTATTATACACAATCTTTGTTCTTATATCGAACGGTTTTCAAATGAGAATACAAAATCGAGTTTTAATTGATCTCTGACTTGTTTAAACTCTTTTTGAAGGTCATCACCAATGGGGACACCCTTATCTTTACGCTCTAGCCAAGTAAGGTATTCTTTTTCACCTGCGGTATAAATTTTATCATGGTTCGGAGCCTTTTTTGAAGCCCTCAGTTGTCTTAGTATTTCACCCGTGGTGTGTTTTAAGTTTTCTAAACCCATGAAGAAATCTGGGTTGATGGCGAGAAAGAAATGACCTACTGGAATTGGCTTATTTGAGCCATCTTCAGCAACACCACTGAGCTGATGAAGAAATGACCCTGCCTGTAATGCACTCGATAATATTTCAACCACGGTTGCGTAACCATAGCCTTTATAACCAGCGAGTTCCTCACCTATACCACCAAGGGGCGTAAGAGCAGCTTTCCCACTAACTAAGTCAGTTAGAATCTGCTTACTATGCGTTTGAGGGGTACCATCACGGCCAATGACTAAACCTGCTGGGGTTTCTTGGTTATTTCGTGCATAATATTCAATTCGACCGCGTTGTGTGATGGAGGTTGCGGCATCCAAAACAAAAGGAAAGTCTTCATCTGTTGGAATAGCGAAAGTCAGTGGGTTTGTCCCTAGCATGTTTTCTACACCAAAGGTTGGTGCGATGGATGGTCTCGCGTTGGTTCCTGTCATCCCAATCAAACCGTGCTCTGTTGCCATAGTTGCGTAGTAACCTGCTATCCCAAAATGGGTACTGTTTCTGACAACGACCATGCCTAAACCCAATTGTTTCGCTTTGGTGATCGCCATTTTCATTGCGGTATGCGCGATGACCATCCCCATACCATTATGGCCATCAATGACGGCTGTGGTTGGGGTATCTTTGAGTATTTCAATCTGAGTGATGGGTTCTTGAATGTGTTTTATTATACGGTCAATATAAAAAGGTTTAAACCGATTGATACCGTGCGATTCTATCCCGCGACGATCACTTTCAAGTAGGACATCTACACAAATCGCTGCGTCTTTTTCAGGTACACCGACTTTCATAAAGGCGGCCATCATGAATGCTTTCGCTTCGTTCCAAGACATATAAGGTCGTTCCATACTTACCTCCATTAGAATTGCTTATCTACTCTTATTGTAAACGATTTAGGACACTTAGGATGTCAGAAAATGATGAAAATAAGGAATTATGAAGTTTCTAGACTACAGAAAGAAAAAGAACCGGAGTTCTTTATCCTTGAATGGCTTTTAATAAAGCCTTCTTTTCAGATTCAGTTTTTGAAACAAATAAGTGGTTATCGCCGATTTGATAGGGTGCCCCTGTTTCATTAAACAATAGGGCGCCTGCTTCTTTACAAAGCAAGATACCCGGACCTAGGTCCCATAAGTTTTTAACGGAGGTATAAAACATCCCAAAGATCCCTTCAGCGGTTAACGAGAGTTCTAATCCAATACTGCCCATAATCCGCATTTTAATCTGCTTATCAAAAACAAACTTAATGAGTTTATCATAATAGGATTTATCGGTATTTTTATTCGTATAACCCACGATAGACATCATTGAGTTTGAAGGTTTTTTGTTATCAAGTACATGGATGCGCTTGTCGTTTAAATAAGCCCCTTGACCTTTAATCGCGTAATGGATCTTTTGGTTCGTTGGGTTATATATGAACGCTAAAGCGAGATCATCTTGATCGTATAACGCGATTTGAACAACGAATAAGTCAAGATTCACAGCGTAATTACTGGTACCATCAATTGGGTCTATCAACCAAGCACGATTGACTAGCTTGCCATCTTTATGAAATTCTTCACTTAAAAAAGTGTCTGTTGGAAAGTGTGCTTTAATGACTTTAATGAGTTCTGATTCAATGTGTAAATCGGTGGTCGTAACAATTTCATCTCCAGATTTAAAGGAGACTTCTTTTAAGTTTGAATCGATTTCGCGGTAAATTCTAGGTACGTGGGTTTTGAGGAGTTCTAATTCTTTTGAATAGTTCATGGGTTTCTTCTTTCTACAAATTATATTTTAGTCTGTAAGTCTTTTAATAGGTTCGCGAATATCGCAATCGCATACGAAAATAAAGCTAAGAATCCGAATATTATTATAATACCTGGTGCATCACTATAATCCCCATACCCAAAGATGAATGGCAAATCAAACAATAAAATCGTTCCGATAACATATCCAGAGGTACCAATATGACTCAGGTAGGTCTTAGATTGATCACTGTAGTATTTATTCTCATCTATTAACATCAATAGTCTAAACGTTAAATACAGGCTATAAACATAAGGTATCAGTATGATATATATGCTAAAGATGACAATGAGTAGATAAGTTTTAATGTTGCCAATTTCAATCCAAGCGTCCATCATCGACACAGGTAAAATGAAAAATGCTGCCAGAATCGCTGGTATTAAGCCTAAACATGTCATTATCTTAAGATAAGTTGTCTTTTTCATCCGATCACCTACTTTCTATTATACGTTATTAAGATAATAAAATCCCCACATTTGGGGGAATGTGGGGATAATTTCATAAGACCTGTGGGGAAGTCTTACTTACGATAGTGCGTTCGCGATTAACTTTGAAGATTCATTCTTGAGTTCTACCAATAACGCGAAAGTTTTCTTGTGATTCTCCTTGTCATAAACAAATTGATCACACAATATGTCATTTAGGTGACTTTGGTACCAATCTACCATCTTATTTGAGGTTAGATTGACAAGCTTTATCTCTTGATCGTAGATTGAATTTTTAAGGATTTCCATGTATCCTATAATATAGGGATCCTTAGTGATGTTTTCCACTGTTTTGGTCATGCCTGTTAATTCAATTTGGTATTTTGTCCAATCCATAGAGATTATTAGCCTTCCTTTGTTTTTCTAGCCACCGACTTTAAATATTGGATCGCCTTCATCAAACTCTAAGACGATCTCAGGGGTATTTTTTACAGGTTTTGATACAAGGTGTATTAAATAACCTGTCATCAATACGCCCATTAAAACGACGCTGATGATTTTCTTTTTCATGTCTTCTCCCTCGACATGCAAAGTTTACAAGGATTATTAAGGGGTACGTGAGTGCACATGTGACACTTTCGGAGGTGAACTCAATGATTTCTCGGGAAATGTGTGTTTTATTAGATGATTTTAGACAAAAGAAAAAACTCTCGATGATTAAATTCACCGATGAGATTGTTTCGTTAAGACAATATAAACGCTACTTATATGGTACCTCTGAGATGCCTTTTAAAATGTTTGTTGAGCTATGTGCGAGAATTCATATCGACCCGCAGTACTTAATCTTCGAACTAGAACGCAAGCGCATCGAACAGCTTACCACTTTAGATGATCTAAATCGAGCAGTAATTACCAATGATTACACTCAAGCTAACCTTTTAATCAAGCAGTTAAGAGAAGAAACACTACTCGATAAAGCAAATGAAACTTATTTCGAGCTTTTGATCCTATTGATGAGTTTTTATAAGAAAGAATTCCCTGATCACCACTATGCCAATGCTTGTGCAAAGTTAATTGGATACCCAGAAATCTTAAACCACGACATGCTCAGTGCGGTGGAAATTGGTGGTTTATCGATGATGTTAAACTTTCTTCCTCAATCAGACCGTCGTCCTGTGATGGATAAACTCGATGAAATCGTTACGAAAAAAGCATTTGAATTCATCAATAAAGATTTTTATACTTTAAATTTCGTAAGACTTAAACTCGCTAGAGAATACGGTATGTTAAGAGATTTTGATAAAGTGATTCCGATGTGCGAACAAGTTGTTCGCTCTTGTGAGAACTATAACTCTTATTACAACTTAGATTTAGCCTACTATTACTTATCCTTAAGTTATAAACACTTAAAAGATATGGAAAAAGCCCATCACTACTTAGAAAAAATGTATTACGCGTTAAAGGTTAAACCTAATATGAGTGCCTTTGAGAAATACAATAAAATCATCGTCGGTGATTTTGGTTTCGATTTTGAAACCTTAATGACGAGTCGTAAAAAGAATTACTGAAAACAAAAAATCTCTAGATAGACTGAAATGTCATTCTAGAGATTTTCATTTATTATTCTTTGTCTAGTGCGTCAAACTTTGCTTTCATGGTTGGGTTGTTTTTGACTAACTTTTTAACGGTTAGGTTATCTGCTTTATCGTTCGCAAGTCTTAAGTTATTCTCACTGGATAATAGATATTCCTTAGTCTTTTGAAGTGAACGAATGGTCTTATCAATTTCATCAATCGCGTCTGTAAACTTACGGCTCGCAAGTTCATAGTTTTTTGAGAATGCTGTTTTAAACGCGTTTAGGTCTTCTTCAAAAGTTGTGATGTCGATGTTTTGTTTACGCATCAAAGCAGCTTCTTGTTTATAGACTAATGCGTTCATCGAAGCGTTTCTGAGTAAAGTAATCATTGGGATGAAAAATTGAGGTCTGATTACATACATTTTAGGGTATAGATGAGATACATCGACTATGCCATTGTTGTATAGTTCATTATCACTTTCAAGTAATGATACTAGGATTGCGTATTCGCATTTCTTTTCATTTCTGTCTTTATCAAGTTCCTTTAAGAACTGTTCGTTTTTCTTTTTGGTTGCGGTTTCGTCTTGTTCGTTTTTCATCTCAAACATGATCGATAAAATCTCAGTTCCTGCTTCATCAACTTCACGGTAGATATAATCGCCTTTTGAACCCGTTTGGGTGTCGTTATCTTTACCGAAGGTTGCTTTAGGGAAAGCTAAAGCTCTTAAACGGTTGAATTCGTACTCACAGTGTTGTTCAAGGGTTTCACCGACCATCTTGGTTGATAGTCTTGTTTTAAGGTCTTTGTAGAAGGCAATGGCTTCATCTTTTTGTTTGAGTTGTTCTTCGTATCTTGCTTTAATGGCGGCCTTTTCCAGTTCGGCTTGCTTTTTGTCTAGTTCGATTTTACTAGAGAGTTCAATCAGAGCTTGTTCTTTTTTCGCAAGTGCTTCTTGGGTTTCTAACTTGTTATCCTTTATTGTGCCTTCAAGCTTGGATTGTAGCTCCATAATGCGTTTTTCTTGTTGTTGAAGACGTTCTTTGAGTTTTTCTTCAGCACTCATCACAGCGATGGATTTGGCTTGTTCATTTTGATTGATTTTTTCTTTTAAAGAGAGCAGTTCTTTTTCTTTTTCAGATATTCTCAGTTGAAATACATGCTCTACTTTGGCACGTTCTAGTTCAATGTCTTTTTGACTTTGAGTTTTCAATTGTTCAAGTCTTTCATGGATTTCTGTTTGAAATTCCTTGTTTCTAACTTGGTTTAAAATCTCTGCGTAACTTGCTTCATCGATGGTAAACTCCTTACCACAATGTGGGCATTTGATTTGGTTCATCGAGTTTGCCTCCTGTAGTTGCTTTAAGGATATTATACATCAAAATGAGCCCTAATTACTGATTATCTAAATTCTATTTCATTAATACCCTCACGCAACATTCTGTTTACAAAATATTGCGTGACAAGTTATTGATTATTCTTTAAAATTAAGTCGAGGTGATTTCATGAACAAGATCCACGAAAATATCAAAAGGCTTAGAACTGAGCATAACTTAACTCAAGAAGAGGTTGCTGAAAAACTATATGTAACGCGTCAGTGTATCTCAAGATGGGAACAAGGTATCACTGTACCAGATTTAGAAAGTATGGAAAAATTAGCGAAAGTATTTGAGGTATCAATCAACGATATCTTTGAAGAAAACGCAGTTAAGGAACTCGCGATTGATAACGCTAAAGCAAACCAAATATTCAAAAAATTAATCATCGCTTTAACCAGTGTCACATTCATTGGTTTACTTACTTTAGGTATTCTTGTATTTCTAAGACCCACAAGCTCAAATGCTTCACAGTTAGATATGACACCAAGATTCATAAACGCGAAAATTGAGACTAGGGATTTAACAGAAAATACAATCACCGTTAAAGCATCTAATATAAGTACTAATGAAGACCCAATAGAGGTAACACTCGACTTTGGTCCAATTCAAAATAAGGTTTACCAATATGATGGTAGAAAGATCGATTCATCGAAGCTTTCTACAGGGGATATTGTGATTATTGAATACGCTGTAGAACTCAGTTCAAAATGGATTACAAAAGTTATTTTAGTAGATGATAAAGTTGAACGTGACTTTTTAGGTGTTATCGTCGTCACCAATGGAAAGACGTATCAAAGTTACGATGATATCATTGAAAACAGAAATGATAAAGGTATAATCTTCCATTTAAATCATGCTACATCAAACACCTTAGGATCTTCATCAAATACTATTAATAACCGTTTTGCTTCTGAGTTTTCTTATGAACTGTATGGTGATCAAGTCATTTATACCCATACAGACATGCAGTTCACTGTGTTTTATAATCAAGATTTATTAATCCATCCGATCAAAATTGGCATCGTATATGACGATGGTATTGAATATGTGACAAAAACCTATAACAAATATGAGTATAGTGGCGAGATTGATTACGAAAATGAAAATGCCCCACTCCTATATCATTCACATGAATTTACTTATACTCTTTACTTTGAAGAAGTGAGTTCCATAACTGAAATCGATGTTTTTGAATACGATCAAAACCATCAATTGATTGAATCCACTAACATCAATAACATTCTCAATATGAATAACTTCAACATCAATCCTGACGCGATTTATAGCTTTGTAAAAGTGAAATCCATTAGCATCCTTGGTAATCCTGTATTTAATGTCTATGAACTTTTAGCTGGTGAGTCTGTTGAACTCAACATCGCTGATGAGTTTGGTTTAATCCGTTCTGAAAAGTTCTATTATAACTAAAAAGGACTCAGCTTTCGCTTCGTCCTTCGATAGGCTGTTCAGTTTCCCCCGATCCTGAATGGCCTTTTTTATTGTACTATATTTTGAATTATATTCAATAGATACGTCACTAAAAGTCATGATTGACACATATAAATAGAGATGTTTTTTCATATTATTCACTTTCTTTTAGTTTTTTTCCTTATAAAACAAAAGTACCTCAAAATGAGATACTTTGTCTACAGTCTGAAAACGGACTGATATGTCCGTTTTGTTGTTTTAGACTTCATTTTGTTTCTCTATTGGTACTGAACTACCCACCGCTTAATAGAAATGGGGGCTTCCTATCCAAATCGGTGTATCCACTATGAAGAGGATTAAATTGGATTTAAGATTTGACTTCCCATTTTGCGTAAAGTGTTAGTTCGTTTACATCCAAAATGGAACCAAAATCCCACATTTCTTGGTATGAATCATCAATATACCAGCCTTTAAATGTATAACCTTCTCTTACAGGATTAATTGGTTCATAAACTAACTGATTTATCGTTTTTGCATCAACCATATAATAACTGCCATTTGGGCTATCTTCAAAGTTATACATGTAGGATATATTGGCTTCAATAAATACAAAGCTATCTATAATATCTTTATTGAGTGTTTGGTAACCTTCAAGACTGCCTTTTGGGATATAAATCCGAGCCCCATCTTCACCCTGAAAAAGTTGATTATCCGATTCTACGACCATAAATGGTATCACACTTGAAAAAACCAACGACTTTAGATTGGGCATTCCGCTTAGTGTCGTGTATCCTTGTGTGTTGTGGGACAAATTTAAGTGTGTAACTGTGTTACTTCTTATAAAGTGATATTGACCCATTTGTGTAAATCCGAGTGCAATCACAGGTTTGCTTTTGAGTGTTAACGGAACGTAAATGGAACTTTTCTCTTTGCCTTCTTCAGATAGTTCATTAATCATAACCTTCTTCGGGTATACAGTGTATACGAAATCGCCTTCTGTTATGACCCGTGATCCGATATATTCACATGAAACCATTAGTAAATTTAAAACAATGACGATTAAGATCATAAATAATTTACGCATTTAGATCACCTCCATAAGCGTGCTTCAATAATAAGACGTGTAATTGGATTGTTTTTGTCGGTAAATCATCCAAATATCGATATTTTAATAAAAAAACATTTTTTACCAAGTAGATTTAACTTTCAACCCTTTCTTAATCTGATTAAGTTTTTCATCGTATACGTAGCTATTCTTGCCTAAGATATGTTCTAAGTCTGCTTGATTTATATCTAAATCATCGCATAAATCGTACAGGGTTGGGTATTCGTTTCGAAGCTTTGTGTTCAAAATTGAAATGAGTAAAATGGGGTCCATCGTTATGTTCATTTGTTTACCTCACAGTGTTCTAACTATATTATAAAAATATTTGATATAATTCACTAATTTTACGTCAAACTTGATTCGTACTTTTAAATCTCTAAAAAAATAGACCTATCGAATGGATTCATTCTGGATAGGTCTTATTGTTTTAAGAGTTATTTAGTTACCACTTTATTCAGTTTCAACTGTTGGTTACACGCTTTACAATGATATTCGATTTCGTATTTATAGTAAAAAACGAATCGACCATGTCTAACGATTTCTGTTTGTGATAAGAGTGTCTTTTGAGCAATACTTAATTTTTTACCACATTTACAATAAGGTAATTCTGTTCTATTAATATAGGTTGAAATAAAAATTGACAATAGTAGTGTCGTAACGATGATTGGTATTAACCATAAGGTGGACCAATCTTTTAAAACAAATAAAACAATCAGTGCAATTGTCAAAACGAGGTGTACACCTTGAATTACAAGTACCTTTGGATGAATTCTCATATAATTACCTCTGTATGGTGGTTAACCAAAATGATTATACAATACAGTTGAATATTAATCAATATTTTATTTTATTTCAACCTTCCTTCATTTAAGTTGTTCATCTAAATAGAGTTCATATTTTTGTGTTTTCAATTCGTTTCGTTGTTAATATTCACTTAACCAAATGGACCCAATCAGGGTGTACTGAACCAGTTTTCAGCTTTATCATATTGAGTGTATCATAGATTCGTTTTGAAAGCACTCCGATGTTTTCTGAGATTAGATAATGAGTACCTTTATACTCAATCATGCCAACTGGAGAGATCGTAGCGGCCGTTCCTGTACCGAACGCTTCTTGGACTGACTTATTCATAAGGTGATGAATCAATTCATCCACAGTCATATCGCGTTCGATAACGGTATAACCCCATTCTCTTAAAAGGGTAATTACAGAATCTCTTGTGACACCTGCGAGAATGGTTCCATCCAATTTAGGCGTAATAATCTCATTGTTAATGACAAACATCATATTCATCGCACCGACTTCGGTGATGATATTATGTTCTTTCCCGCCCAACCATAAGACTTGATCGAATCCTTTTTCCTTGGCTTCTTTTTGAGCTAATAACGATATGGAATAATTAGCTGCACATTTCACATCCCCAGTACCTCCAAAGAATGATCTTGAGTATATTGGATTAATGCTGATGGAAATGGGTTTAATACCTTTTGGATAATAGTGTCCTACTGGCGATAAAATAATAATGAACTGATAGGTCTTACTTGGATGAACACCTAATATTTCATCTTTCGCAATCATAAAGGGTCTAATATACAAAGAAGTGCCTTCTTGGGTTGGAATCCAGTCCTTATCGATTTTAACTAATGTTGAAATAGCTTTAACAAAGTCATCTTCTGGAATTGTCGGCATCGCCATTCTTAAACACGATTTTTGGAATCTTCTCGCATTCTGATAGGGTCTAAATAAAACAACTTCATTCTGATTATTAATATAAGCTTTCAGTCCTTCAAATACGCTTTGTGCGTAATGAAAAACAGTGGTAGATGGACTCATAGCCATATCATCAAATGGGATTGTTTGAGGGTTTATCCAACCTGCTTGTTCAGTATACTCCATGGTAAACATATGGTCTGTGAAGTACTTCCCAAAGCCTAGAATAGTGTGGTCAGGTTTTGATTTCTTTTTTTGTGCTTTCTTTATATTAATGTTCATATTTCACCTTTATTTTAAGTTCAATTATAAAGTGAATTGCTAATATTTGTCAAAGTAAATGTTGCGAATTCATGAGTATTTTGAACAAAAGTGAGTAAACTTATTAAGGGCGATTAACGGCGCCTTTTTCTTTTATGCTTTTAATTTTATACTGTTGTTATGAACATAGAGCCCATTAAACAAAACTTCAAGTATATCTTAGCTATCGCTGCCATGACCGGTTCATCTGTTTATGAGAATGAACTTACACGTCCAGCCATCATTGATTACGTCGAGAAGATGATTAAATGCCGTAATCTTAAATATGGTTATCTTTTCTTTGAGTGCCCAAATTGTAATAACTACCATCTCCAAGGTCTCTCATGTCATTCACGTTTCTGTCCTTCGTGTAACCAAAGGTACCGTGATGCCCGTACGCTAGCGATTCAATCTAAATTGCTAGAAGCCAATCACCGTCACTTCGTGTTCTCGATTGCGAAAGAACTTAGAAAGTATTTTTTTCACTATCGCGGCTTGTTTGATGTCTTATTCAATACGGTCAATCAAGCCCTCCATAAAACCATTCGTCAATCTAAATTGAAACGGAAACTCAATCTTAAACTCGGTGTCATTTGTTTCCTTCATACCTATGGCCGTGATATGAAACCTAACCCTCATATCCACGCTTTAATCGCTGAGAAAACACTAGATGACCTTAATCACCTCAAAAACTTCTTTTACTTCCCTTTTGACCGTCTTCGTATGTTCTATCAATATCTACTGCTTCAGAATATGTCTGCCTATCTTAAAGTTCACGCTCCTAAAGACGTTTATCGTGAGTTCAATATTCTATGTACATTCTTGAATAACAAGTATAAGAAGGGTTTCTACACCATGGTACTCAGGTATCTAAGTCTTTTAGTTTATCTTCCGCTAAAGGGGTCTCTGACTATATCGCTAGATACGCTTCTCATCCTGCTATTAGTGAGTCTTGGATTCAAGCCTTAGATTTAGACAATCATACCGTCACTTGGTTTTATCATCCTCATGAAGATGACGATATTGAGGATGACTCTTTAAAACAAGGACGTCAAGTCGTGACTGAACACGTCTTTACTTTCATTCAAAAACTCATCCGTCATATCCCTGACAAAGGGTTTCATCTCATTCGTTATTATGGCTTTTACGCCAATAAATCGACGTCTAAGCTTTCTTTATTTAAGAAACTACGTCAAAAATCTGCCATTAACTTCGCTAAGGCTAAACTTACGTTCCGTTCTATGATAAAATCTACTTATCATTATGACCCTTTACTTTGTCCTTATGGTTTCGTTTTGAAACTCAATTTGGATTATTCTTATCTGCCTTCAAGAAAGTGTGGTTTACTCATAGATGCCTAAGTTCTTTAATACCATTCAAATTAAAATGACGTCTGCTCAAAAACAAAATCTTTACAGAGCTTACTCAGATAACATCGATCAGGATCTCATTATGGGTCCTAAAATGTCTTATATGTCTTTCATTAATCAACCTAACCTTGAGGTTATGGTCGATATGAAATGTTTGGATTGTCAATTCGCTTTAAGAGTCAATTTCGCTCTTTATGCAGAGTATATGAAATTAGAAAAGTCTCCTTTTCCTTTAGATACTTGTCCTCACTGTAGAAAGCTTCAATTTGTGCCTTTAGACATTTATAACAAACTCATCGATTCTATATAGATAACTCAATCCAAGCTTAGCCTCATCGAGGTTTTTTCACTTTAGTAATTTTTTGTCTTATCAATACAATTTCCTAATAAAAAACAAAAGTCACTACGGATAGTGACGTGGAAAACGCTCTAGCAAGCGGTTTATTTGAAGATGAGGGAATTGTTCTAATTTCTGGAACTGGGATGGTAGCATACGGTAAAAACAAGTTTAGTGAAACCCATAAAGCAGGTGGTCTTGGTTATAAAGAGGGCGATCTCGGTAGTGCTTATGATCTTGGATTAAAAGCCATCCAAGCAGCCTCTAGAGCACTCGATAATCGATATGATATGACACCTTTTACAAAAGAGGTTATTGAAACATTGAGATTTAATATATCTAATGATGTCATAGACTTTATGGAAGTAAATCGTGAGAATAGAACATTCATCGCATCTCTCGCACCTATCGTAACTAAGCACGGAGATTTAGGTGATGAATATGCGAAAGAGATTTGTGATAGCGCTGTCGATGAATTAGTGTTAGCTGTATGTGCAGTTCAGAGAAGACTACAGTTTGAACATCCCCAACTCGTCATTGTTGGAACACTTGGTAATGATACACATTACTTTAGGAACACACTGTTTTCAAAATTAATGGTTTCAATGCCTGAACTAGAGGTATTCTCACCTAAACTTGAGCCTAATCTCGCAGCTTGTAATTTATCTCTAAATAATTCGGTATTTTTTTAGTTCATTAAGCTCGACTTAGCCTTATACATTATTTTGTCTTTTAGAATAAATACAGTTGCATGAATACACCGATGATGGGTATATTCACTTAGTTTGATTTATACTAGGTGGTTCGTCTCGATGATATCGATTACATAGAGTATATGAATTGCTTTTGTAAAACCAGTTTGTTGAACTGTATACAAATCCAGTTCATTGCCATCTTTATCATAAACTTCAGCAAAATCCAAATTACCATTGGTGATGACACCAATTACACTACCTCTAAGCTGTTTATCAAATGATATGAGAGGACTGCCTGAAAACCCTCCAACGGCTAGAGTGTCTATCCACATATAGCTAATATCATCTTGTTCACCAAAGTGGGAAATTATACCTCTTCGTATCACAGGGATCGGTGTGCCGTGTTTTAAATCAAATCCATAGGTGCTATTGATTGTGCCTGGATAACCAAAGAAAAGATGTTCTTCACCAACTTCTACAGAGCCATATCGATAGGAGAGGGCGGTTTCACTCATATAATCATCTGGTAATTTAATGACACAGAGATCAAGTTCGATATTTTGGTGATAAAAGATTTGACCCATGAATGTATAAGTTTCGCCCCCGTGGGTGGATATTGAAATGCGTTTCTTTTTAACTCGATTTTTATGAATGACCACATGTGCAGCAGTAATTAAAAATATTTTGTTTTTATACTCGAAAATAAAGCCACTGCCTGTAGCATCTTTTAAAATGATTTCCCTACAAGCTTTCATAAAATTACTGTATTGTAGGTTATAAGTGATCGGACTGCTTGCGTTATAGATTTGATTCGGATTCTTCACTAACTTTTTGTAAGTTCTTTTGTTATATTCAGTCATAAATAATAGCCTCTAATTAAAATCATAACACAATATATACAAGGTTAATAGTCAATATTTAAGTTATCAAGAAAGTAAACGAGCATAAACTTTTATTAATCTATATTTTTATTGTCGAATAAATGATATAAAATAACCAAATCAATTGGTTATTCGGGTAAAATATTATAAAATAGAGGTGGTGATTTATATGAAAGAAGTTTTATTTTTAAGTCCTGAATTTAAATATCGTATTTGGGGCGGTACTCGACTAAAAGAATTCTATAACCAGACTTTACCTTTTGAAAATACAGGTGAAGCATGGGCAATTAGTGCCCATAAAAATGGACCTTCAACAGTTTTGAATGGGCCATATAAAAGCATGACACTCGATCATTTATATAGTCGTCATAGAAATCTATTTGGCAATGTAGAATCTAATGAGTTTCCATTGCTAATTAAAATTATTGATGCCAATGATGATTTATCTGTTCAAGTTCATCCAGATGATCAAATGGCTAAACAATATCATTCATTAGGTAAAACAGAATGTTGGTATATATTAGACGCCTCAGAAGATGCTTATATCATTTATGGTCATAAAGCTTTAAGTAAAGCTGATTTTTTAGAATGTGTTGAGCATAATAAGTGGGATAACCTACTCAATAAAGTCCCTGTTAAAAAAGGCGATTTCTTCTTTATTCCAGCAGGCATGGTTCACGCATTAGGTAAAGGCATTGTTATCTTAGAAACACAACAATCTTCAGATATTACATATCGTTTGTATGACTATGATCGTATTGATAAAGACAATCAAAAAAGAGAACTTCACCTTGATTTAGGGGTTGAAGCGACAAAAATACCATCACCTGTAGTTAATACTCATGTGTCTGAACATAAAGTTGGTCAAAATCTAGTGACACATCTCATTCATTCTGAGTTCTTCTCGGTTGAAAAATATGAGCTACAAGAACCTTACCTACTAGAAAACAAACAATATAGACTCATCACTTTCTTAGAAGGTAGTGGGAAAATAGGAGAACAAACTTACAAAAAAGGCGATTCATGTATTGTCACTAATGACATTAATAATATCTTGATTAGCCCTTCAAACTTTACGCTTTTTATATCTTCCTATATTTAAGAAAAACAACAACACCTCTTTTTACTAATTTTAGAGATGTTGTTGTTTTTTTTATTTGATGAGCTCTGCTAAATGTCCACCTTTGATTAAGTCTGCATAATCAAAGTGTGTTTTACATGTATCTAGATTGATTTTAGATTTTTCTATTACAAAATTTCCTTGTTCCAAGTGAATCGTGACTCTGTCAAATAGTGGCCCAGACACAACAAATCTAGTTGAAACTGGGTCCATTGGATAAAAGCCTAGACAACTGAATATAAGCCATGTAGACATTGATCCATTATCTTCGTCTCCCGGATAGCCATCATACCCTGGTTTAAATAACTTTTTCACAAGTGATTCAACCAATTGATTGGTTTTCTTAATGTTACCTAATTCTGCATAAATGAATGGAATATGGAATGATGGTTGATTAGATAGCGCTAGTTGTCCAAACCCTAGGGACGCCATCTCTGACATCTCATGGATTTCTTGTCCATACATATGGACATTATAATTTGGTTCAGTTGTTAACAACTCATCGATCTTTTCACTGAGTTTATGGTTATAAAGTGTGTCTAGCCCTTTAATATCATGGAAGACAGAGAAGGCACATTGCCAAGCACTACCTTCAATATAATCACCACCCCAGTCAAATGGGTCAAAGTATGTATTGAAGTTACCGTCTTGATCTTTCGATCTTAAAAAGCCATGTTTTGAGTCAAATAACTTTTTATAGTTCTCACTTTGATTCAAATACTTGTTTGAAATACTATTGAGACCGACTTTTCTTGAGGCTAAACCGATGGCATAATCTCCATAATAATAATCTAAACTTTCAGATAAAACAGATGAACCAATCTCATTCGGTAAATACCCTAGTTTTTGATATAGGTTAGGATGTTTTCTACCAAATCGCTGACTTGGGTCAACCGTTTCGGCGTTTTTAACTAATGCATGAACAATCTCTTCTGCTTCTTCATTTGTGAAGAACCCCTTCATAATACCTTCTGACATCACGACTTCACATAAGGTACCAGTCATGATTTTCATTTCATTTGGGGCAATCCATTTCGGATAGAATCCATTTTCTTTAAAATAATTGTGATAACCAGTTAACATTTTTTTATATAGTGTTGGATCATAAAAGGATAAGAATGGGTATAACGTTCTAAATGTATCCCAAAACCCGTTATCCACATAACTATAACCTTCAAATACTTTCGCAAGATTCGCATTTAGATGATGAGGTCGATCTAATGCATCAAATTCATGAAACTGTCTTGGAAATATGAGTGATCGGTATAAGGCTGTATAGAAGACTTGTTTTAAGGATTCATTTTGATCTTCTACTTCTATTTTGCTTAAAGCTTTTTCCCAAATATCTATGGCTGATTGTTTGATTTGGTCATAGTTTTTATATTTGAGTTCACGGTTATAATTAATATAAGCTTGTTCATGACTAATGAATGATGTTACGATCTTAATCTCGACTGAACTTTCTTCAAAGAGAATAGATAGTGCATTATTCATATTCTCGAAAGTAAATGGCTGATTGGTTTTAATTAGCACATATTCGATAATCTCTGGATTGGTGTGTTCTACCTTAGCATTTGTTTTAATGTGAATGGTATACGCATCCATGACTTCATAATAAAGAAAACCATCTTGACCGAATATGGTGAATCGATTTAAATCCTTTTTCTTATAATCTAGTTTTATATAAGCACCACTATTAGTAGGTGTTAACTTCACATCTACTTGATACCTACTTAAATAGTAGCTCATTTCGTATGGTGTTAAAAGCTCTTTTTCTTGATCAAAGTAAGACCATCTTTGATCGTTAGTCATCCCGTGTTTGCCTGAAGATGGCATAAAAACGATATGACCATAATCTGCAATCCATGGTGAAGGTTGGTGTGTTAAACGAAAACCTTCAAAGGAGCGGTCATATGGGTGATACCACCATCTTTGTCCATGAGCATTTGTTTGTATAGAGAAACTTGAAAGACCGTGAGGTAATCCAACTACTGGGTATAAGTTACCACTTGAAAAACGGTTGTCATTCAGTGTCCCTATTTTTGGATTTACATAGTTTAAATACATCTTTTCACCTTCCTAGATAAAACACCTCGCTGAGAGGTGTTTATATATTTTTATTCATAAACTTTAAGACTGTTTCTTTATTAGGAATGCTTGGAATCGCACCCTTTTTTGTTACACTTAAGGCACCAGCTGCATTGGCAAACATGATCGCTTCTTTAATGCTATAACCTTGATCTATTTTACTAGCGAACGCACCGTTAAACGTATCACCTGCGGCGGTTGTATCCACAACTTGATCGATTTTAAAAGAGGGGTATAAGTTACACCCAGATTGATCACAGTGTAATGCACCATGACTACCAAGCGTGACGATAACATTTTTAACGCCTTTACTAACCAATGCTTTAGCCGCTTCTTCATAATCATTTAAAGTGACTAATGATTTAGATACTAAACCTGCTAATTCTGATTCATTTGGTGTGAGGTAGTCAATACCATCCAGAAATGAATCCTCAAGTGACTTGTATGGTGCAGGATTTAGTAAGTAGAGTTTTCCATATTTTTTCGCAAGTTCTTTGGTAAGCCTAGTAATTTCATCCGTCATTTCCAGTTGGTTGATGACTAAATTAGCTTCTTTAAAGAGATGTTCCTTGCGGATTAAATCGGTTTGATCATACCCTAAGTTAGCACCCGGAATGATGATTATTTGATTTTGACCAGTGGATTCATTGACAACAATTTGTCCAACACCGCTCGGTAAGTTCTTTTGTTCGATGTGGCTTATATCTAACTTTTCAGTTTTCAAAAAGTTTAAAAAGTTATCTCCAAATGAATCTTTTCCTAACGCGCCAAGTAAGTTTACGTGACTTCCTTGGCGAAATGCAGAAATGGCTTGATTTGCGCCTTTCCCACCTAGAAATATATCAAAATCTAACCCTATCACTGTTTCACCAGGTTTAGGTGCTTGATGTGTTCTAACGACTAAGTCAGTCATGAAGCTACCGACAATAAGGATACTCACTTTGTCAACCTCTGCCCTAAACTCCCACCTGGATGATTCTTTTTAAAATCTTCTTTCGTGTAGCCTTTGGCTTCACTTACCGTGCTCATTAAGGCATCGCCTATCGCTAACATCACAGTAGATGAGTTAGTCGGTGCTAAGTTTAAATGATCAGCTTCTTCTTGGATATCATAATTCAATTGATAGCTTGTTAGTTTGGATAAGCTACTAGTTTGTGATCTGGTTAATGCGATGGTTTTAATACCGCGATCTTTTAATGTTGCTGCTGCTTTAATCACTTCTTCAGTTTCACCACTATGTGAAATCAAAATAGCCATATCTTGATTTGTGATCATCCCAAAGTCGCCATGAAATAATTCAGTTGCATGCACAAAGAAACTAGACGTCCCCATTGAAGAAAAACTTGCTGCAAGTTTCTTACCGATATGGCCTGCTTTACCTAAACCAATCACGATAAGTTTTCCTTCTAGTCTTATAAGCGAATCCACGATAAACTCAAGTTGGTCTTGTTTAATCGCTTCTATGGCTTTTAAGATGGCATTTGATTCTTTTTGCATCACTGTATTAAAAGATACTATGTGATTCATTAGATCACTTCCAATTCATCCGGTGTAAAGAAGGATTCAAATTTAGGACTTGGAAGTGTTTGATACCAATATGCAACAGATGAAATATCATCTTGTAATGGTAAATATCTAAACCCTTTACGCCAACCAAGTGCTTGCATTGTAACCTTTAATTCTTTATCAAAACGAACTGGGTCTGTAATGTGCCAACGGTACATTGAAAATCTTTGTTGAGAGTTATAAAGTCCATCAGGTCTGATGACTTGGTTTAATCCAGCATACATCGTGGTATATGTTTCATAAAGGTTTGTTTTCTTGTTTTCAAAGTTGTAAGAACCACAGAAATAGTCCTCAGTACCTGTACCACAAATGGTTGGATAGTCTTTGTCACCGTCCATATAGAACTTGATTTCTCCTTCGCCCCACCAGCCGGCATTATTTACGCCCCAAGCCATGTAAGTACCGACATAGTGACCTTTACCTCTAATGCCGTCAATGATGGTATAAACATCTTTATATGGTAATGGGTTCACGCGGTTAAATCTAGCATGGAAATAAGCTTGGTCTTCATCGATTTCAGTTAACGTATAGTCAACTTGATAATAAACTGTCATATCTGTAGTATCAACGTTTTCTAAGGTAATACGGCATCTTTTTCTAAATGGCATAATCCAATAGGAGTTAAATGCGCTACCTGGGTTTACTGTAATAGTGGCAGAGTTAAGTGGTGAATAAGTGCCCCATCCACTACAGAAGAAATCCCCGATTGGTACTTCTACTGAAGGGTAATCTTGATCATCGTAATAAACTCTTAAAATTGTATGACGCCATGAACCTGTTGGCGTCATCCAAATGTGTTGAATTGCCCCTGGTCCTTCAATGTTACCTAATTCAAATGTTGTTTTTGCTTTAATCACGTGGAATGGATTCACTTTCCATCCGACGCCTAATTCTCTAGCTGGTTCAGATGCGCTACCTTCACCAATCTTAGCCATACCGCCTTTACCCTTTTCACCATTATAGTTTTCTGGGCTTAAAGAACGGCTTTTTGCATCCGATAATTTTGTTAAACTACCTAAGTCAGTGACTAATCCATTGAACTTACTCATATATATTTATTCTCCGTTATTTTTATATTTTATTGATTTACCTTTTACGATATCGCCTTCGATATAACAATCGAATGGATATTTAAAACTGCCTTCATTGATGTCATCCATTTTTTCAATTGCTTTTTTACCCATTTCATATTGTTTTTGAGTAATATGCGTGAAGAATGGTTCATCTAAATCAGACGTTTCAGAGTCAAAACAAACAACGCCAATATCTTCAGGAATTCTTTTTCCTAATTCATCTAATACTTTTTTCACAAGTTTAGCAACGTATAATTCCGCAGCGAAAATACAATCAATTTCAGGGAATTTCATCAAGTGATCTATAATTATTTGATAGTCACCTTCAATGGTTTGTTTATCGCGTTCTCTAATTTCTGGTGTCTTAAGTGTTAGTAAATCGATATTTCTAGGTGTTGTATAAACAGACTTAAAGCCTTCATATCTAAAATTTAAAGTTGATGTCCCACTTGTACTAGCGGAAAAGAAACTAATGTTCTTATAGCCATTTTCAAGTAGATACCTTGTCATTTTAGCAGCACTTAATTTATTGTCTGTTGTTACAAATGGCACCCTGGTTTTATCCATATGTCTATCGATTAAAACCATAGGTAGTCCATTCAAGTAGTATTTTAATATTTCATTACTATAGGTTTCACCGTGTACCATTTGAATGATAATCCCGTTGACACCTAATTGAACCATCGATTGAATAACTTCATTTTCCACTTTAGAAGACTCGAAGGTTCTTTTAAAAATCATATGAATGTTTCTTCTTGAAGCTTCTTCTTCTAACCCTTTGAGTAAATCGAATCCAAATGAATGATCGATATCACACAAAACAACTCCAATTAACTTTGAGGTACTTTGAGTTCTTTGATGAACCACAGGTGTTTTGGTAACAAATGAACCTTTACCAGGAATACGCTGAACAAGTCCGCGTTCTACCAACATCTCAATCGCAGCCTTTGCTGTGATTCTACTCACGAAAAAGATATCCATGATTTCTTTATCTGTGTGTATTTGTTGTCCCTCTTTAAGTTGTCCATTCATGATCTTTTCATAGTAATGTTCGAAAATCTTTTGGTATAGTGGAATATTTTTCATATGATCGCCCCATCTTAATTATATATCATTTATATCAATTAAGTTATCTATTCTTTTAAACCAGTTAGTGTCACGCTTTGCATGAAATATTTTTGGAAAACAATAAATAATATTAACACTGGTAGTGTTGCTAACATGGAAGCTGCCATGGTTTGACCATAGTTTTCAGCTGGAAAACTTCTTATAAATGTGGATAATACGAGTTTATTGGTTGGTAATACAACATATGGCATTAAGAAGTTGTTCCAACCACCTTGGAAGTTAAAGATTGCAAGTGCTGCGAGTGCTGGCTTAACTTGAGGCAAGTAAATTTGGAAAAATATTCTCATCTCGCCTGCCCCATCAATTTCAGCACTTTCACCAAGTTCATCTGGTAATGTAATGAAGAATTGTCTCATAAAGAATATGTTAAATACGCTGGCAATCCCTGGTAAAATAACCCCCATGAAACTACCCCATAACTTCAATCTTGATATTACGATGAAGGTAGGCATCATTGTAATAATCCCCGGAATCATCATCGATAACAATAGAATTCTAAAAATGACTTTATGACCTTTAAACTTCAGTTTAGCAAATGAATAACCCGCAATCGCAGATACTGTAATATTTAATACGCCACCTAACACAGTTAGTGTGAGTGTATTGATTAATGCGTTAAATATTAAGATCTTATTCGTGTTATAGTCACGCCAAGTTAAGACATAACTATAGTGTTCGAATGTTGGGTTTTTGATCAACAAGTTAATGGTTGGTGATATGATTTCATCTAGTGGTTTAAATGAGGTTGTAATCGCCCAATAAAGTGGGAAAGCAAAAATTAGTCCTAACACAATTCTTATAATCCATAATAATGTGTTCTGGATGAATTCTCTTCGATATTTAGGGGAGTCGAATTTTTGTTTTATCGATAGTTTTTTCTTTTCCATATGGCCTCCTAAATATTGCTTTCTTTATTGACTTTTTGCATGATGACCGTAATCATCATGATAAAGACAAATAGTAATACAGATTGAGCGGATGCTAACCCTACCCCTAGTCCACCTCTTAGTGCGTTCTTATAGATTTCATAAACCGGTGTGGTTGTTCTTGCATCCATAATTAGGATTGGTTCAAACATTTGTGGTGAGCCTATTAAGGATAATGTTAAGGCAAAATAGATGGATGGCTTCATCATTGGCACTGTAATTCTAAAGAATTTTTGTCTCTTATTTGCACCATCAATATCTGCCGCTTCATAAATCGACGTTGGAATCGCGTTCATGCCCGCCAGGAACAAGACCATGTTTCCACCAAGACCACCCCATAAAGTCATTAGAATTAATCCCCATAAAGCGGTTCTAGTATCATTCATCAAGATTTTTGTGAAATCTGTATTAAATAGTTCATTAAAATTCATGATGGCATTATTAATGATGCCATTACCATTTAATAAATAACTCCATACCATTGCTGTAGCAACCCCACTTGTGATACCAGGTAAATAGAATAAGCCTCTAAAGAACTTGGTACCTGCAATTGGTTTTTTAATGATTAACGCCAGGATCATAGATCCAGATAGCGTTAATGGTACTGTAATTGCCGTATAAATGGCGATATTTTTCATGGATACCCAAAAGTAAGGATCTACTTCAAATATGTATTTATAGTTTCTTAATCCAACCACGGTTAAGTCTGTCATATTGATGCCTCTCATGTTGGTGACACTTAGACTTAAGGATAAAATGATTGGAATAACCGTGAAGGATGTAAAAAGAATTAGTGCAGGTAAGACAAATGCATACCCCCAAAGATTACGTTTACCTTTTCTTGTCGTGAAAAGTGAAATAATCGACTTTTTAATTCTTTCCAACAGGGTTTGATTTTGATTCATTATGGATGGTTTATTCAAGAAAACCACCACCTTTCTAAATTAGACTCTATTTTATTTACATGCCTGCAGCAAACGCTAGGATATCGTTCGCTGTTTTTTCCATATCATTTAGGGCAGCTTGAACACGTTTATCAACGGTGTCGTTACCTCTTACATAGCCACCTTCGAATAAAAGAGAGCTAATCTTGTTCATGATTACACTGGTTTCAACGGCTGTGTAACCTGCAACTTTTGGACGTGCTTTGATATATGGTAGTGAATCAATGACGTTTCTGACGTTTGGAATGTCTCTCATTCTTGGGTCATTAATGATTTCTAGTTTAGCTGGAATTAACCCTGAGATTTCACTCCATAAAACTTGGTTTTCAGTATCTGTAATCCACCACTTAATTAAGTTCCATGCAGCTTTTTTATATTTGCTGGATTGTGGGACTGCAAGTCCAAATCCACCCATTAATCCACCGTGGTTTGAACCAGCTGGATTATCTACTGTTGCATATTCTGATGATGGTCCTTGTGGGAATGGGATAAATTCATATTCAAAGTTATCACCAATGTAAGTCTTATAGAATTGTGAACCATTTAATAATGAGTTTGCTTGGATAGCGAAACGTTGTGTAACAAATGGGTCATCCGCGCCACCTTGGGTGGATGCGAAGGATCTATCATAGACTTTATCTTCATGAATTAATTTATACCAATATTTTAAGACTGCTTTACCGGCATCTGAGTTAAATGCGACAGTTTTGTTGTCATCATTTAATAACTTACCACCTGCAGTTTGTAAGTATGAATAAAAGGCACCTGAAGTATCCATATTCATCCCTGCTCTTACCATGGTTGAACCTTCATACTTCGTTGTTGCGATAGCAGCTGCTCTTAATTCATCCCATGTCTTAGGTAATTCAGTGATACCTGCTTCATTAAGAACGGTTTTATTCACCCAATATCCCCAAGCATCAATGTCTAGTGGGAAACCATAAACACTGTCATCTAATACCATTTCATTTAAAGCTTCTTGTTGATATTCAGATGTATCAATTCCATCTTCTGCGATATATTTATCTAGGTTGACTAGTAACCCATCTTGGATATAAGTCACTGTTTGCCAACGGTCCCAAATAATTAAATCTGGTGATTCGCCGCCTAATGAGGCACCTCTTAATTTGTTGTCTAAGTCTGGTTGGGCTTCATAAACCACTTCAATACCAGATTCTTCTGTGTATCTTTTAACCATTTCGGCAACTAACTTACCATTTTCACCACCCCAATATGTGCTATCTGCCCATACGACTAGTTTGTCTGGATTTTCATCACCATCGCCTGTTGTACCGCCATTACCGTTTCCACATGCAACGAGTACAATTGATAATGCTAGGATTACCATGATTGAATATAGTTTTTTCATTGTTTCACTCACTTTCTATTGTGTATATTTCATAAAAACTTTCTGTCCACTTATTGGCAGAACCTGCCATAAACTCGATTTTTATGTTGAGTACTTCTTTTTGGTTTGTAAACTCTTTTGGAATAAAGAAATCATCTTGTCTGATGAACATTTCTATTGAGTTTCTGAAGGATGATTGCCAGATTCCAACTAATTGCCCATCCACATATACTTTTGCTTTTTGTCCAATTGGTGCTAACAAGTATTCTCTTCTAAGTATGACGCCTTCATTTTGTTTTAAAATGTGGACATTAAACGTCGAATAATCTGTGATATTGGCTACTTTGTTATAGTTGGTTGTGGTTTTACTATAAATACCTTCATAGTAGTTACTTTGTGTTGTAACTATACTTGAGGTTGGCCCTAACACATAATTATGGTTCGTAAGACTTTCTTCATTGTTCAGTGCGAACCCATCTGTTCTAATCGTTTTTGATTCTTTATGGTAGTAATACACAGATGCTATCACATCTGCATCTGGACGGTCATTTAAACCACCATGCTCCATTTTAAAATCAATACTACTTCTAAAATAAATTGGGTCTGTGATGAGGGTTCTAATCATAACGGTTCGATCTCTTGAATCACGATAGTTATGGTTGGATTGTCCAAATAATGGATTTGTTTTTACCCCAGCTTTGAAATACCATCCACCGTTATAGAAGTCTTCTGTACCTGTCCCGTGAAAACTATGAGACAAACTACCATCGATATAGATTTGTTCATCTCCTTCTAAATAAAAGCGTGAGTGAAGTCCGAAGTATGACCCACTCATCGAGTGTGTAATACCAACGATATGGCCTTCACCATTTGTTTTTAAGAAGGTAATTGGTTCTTGGTTTTTAAGTGCAGATGCAGTACCGTTTAAACGTTCCACATAGGCACTCTTAAAATAGCCGTATGAACCTTTTTCAAAGTAATTATTTTCGTGTTTAACCTCGTAGTCTACTTCATTAAATGTATAGTTCGATTGATTCACAAGCTCGATCTTAATACCCGATTCAAAAGGCATTGGATAATATGAGTACATCGTACCATCTTCTTTTAGCCCTACCATTAACCCTAGGGTTTCAAATAGACCATAAGCCCCAAATCCAAAGAAACTAGATACAGGTGCGTATACTGCATCCCCAGTTTGATCTTTATAAGTTATTTTAAGATAAACTTGATTGATGATGTCTTCACTTTCATGAATTTGAGTCCAAGTTTCATCTGATATTAATGTGTTTGGATCATATTCATACGTGTGCTCAACAGGTGTTGTTTGTGTCCCTGTAAAGTTCTTTCTTGTTCTTTCTGACTCATTCGATAAATCAAATGAATCTATTGTTTTAGAACCTGATATCGTATCAACATCATATAAAGTTAAATCTTGAGAAGTTACATTTAATGTGACTTCAATGGTATTTTTGCCTGTTGTAAGACTTTGGGGAATATTATAGATAATATCGCCAAAATATGGGCTATCTTTCCATTCAAACCCATTTAACCTTCTAGCTCTTACTTCAAAGTTTGATACCGTAACACCATCGATTTTCATGGTTGCTGTTTGGTTATAATCTAATAACACACTTTTAAACTTTAGTTGGTTAAACTGGGTATCATTAACTGACATCTCAAACTTAATAGAGCCGTTTCGAGATATCCTGATGCCTTGACCCTTCGTCTCAGTTCTATCAAACTTTGTTACATCAAAGTCATTAAAGTTAATTGCGAGTGACGTAACTGTTTGTTTTTCTGAAGTCTCATAAAGCGTAATCGTTTGATTAGCTTCTAGCTTTTTAGTTTGGTTTAACTTTGTATCATTTTGGTAAATTTTTGGATCTACCCCACTTTGATTTAAGATGCTTGCAACTTCGGTCATTTTTGCATCAAAATCGTCGTACTCTAAATCATAGTTTGAAGGGTATTTTTGATAGTTAATATTGTAGTAGAAATCCCCTTGTCCAACGATTCTAATGGATTCTTTAAACACAATTGGTACGTATGATACGAATCCACCTGATGATTCGATTGAATCAAATACGAGTGGTTTAAGAAATGGGCTTTGTTCACCACTGGTTAAATCTACTAAATTCAGGTTATAACTTGGTGATGATGCCCCATCGATATAAATGGCTAGTCTTGGAACTGCCCCAAAGTTTGTAAACCACATTCTGTAAATAACACCTGGTTGATTTAACTCAAGGAGTGGTCTAATAAAGTTGTTATCACTGACTTCTCCTGTTACGTTTCCTGGTAAACCAAACCCGTCTGTGTTATTTCCGTTTCTAGAGTAACTGGATTGTTGTTCACTGTAGATGTGATTAGATATACGAGGTAAGAAGTCAATTTTTTTAAATAAATCTAAGCCATAATCATTTAAAGCTGCTAGTTTCTTATTCGCTTGTTCATCTGTGATAGATTTATTCTTGTTTGTTTGGTTACAGCCAAATAACGTGAACGTTAAAAGGATGGCCAAAACGATATGTACTATTTTTTTCATACTAAGATTCCACTTTTAAATTAATTTGGTAGTAAGCGATTAAGAATAAGATTTCAGTTGTCGCAGATGCATCGAGTAAATCTAAGAATTTGTCGGTTGCAACGCTATTGCCTGAACCCCAAGAACGGAGGATAAGACCTCTATCGTCTTTACCTTTTAAAATCGCATTGTTCATCGATGTGACAAATGTGTTAATCATATAATCAACTGTTCCATCTTCTTTTGATTTTGCTAGTTCGATGAAGCCTCTTAATAAATACATGTTAAACCAAGGGCTTGTTGGGTAGTTATATACACCTTGAGTACCTCTATAGAAGAATGCTAGTGCACCAGTAGCAGTTCTTTCTGCTTCTGTTAAATATTTCGCTTCTTCTGTGATTTCATATAACAATACTGACGCCCAAATCATGGTGCCTGAATTATAAGTCCATTTGGTTTTTTCGATATGTTCAACACCAAACTCATCCATCGTTGTATTGTCCCAATAAACATGATCAACTGGGTCTTTTAGAGTCGCCACGGTCCAGTTGTAGTTTCTGATCGCAAACTCTAATAATTCTTGTTCTGGGTTATTTTGGTAATGTAGTAAAGCAGCAATGATTGCTGGTGCTGTACTACATGTGTTTCTTGAAACAACTGTTTCTTTCCAGAAAACACCACCATCTGGTGATTCACCGCTCATGACATAATCAAGTAATTCTCTTGAATGGTTTATATAGGTTTCATCATTATAGGTTTTGCCTAATTCGTAAAGACCTAAGACAATCCAAGCGTTATCATCGTAATATGGTTCACCGCCTCTAATATTAGAGGTATAGTAAAGTTGTTTAATTGGGTATCTATAATTAGAAAGTCCTTCAACTAATAAGTCTGCATAACCTTTTATGACTTCATTGGACGGGTCTACTAAAGCACCTGCAGATATCGCAGTTAACATCCCGCCATATCCCCAAAGTGAAGCCCCACCTTTAAAGTTTGAATTTGGGTCTGGGTCTTGGGGACTGAACCCTGAGAATGTATTCGCATTCTCATAATAGAAATGTTCATAAATCAAATTCATTTGGTCTAAGGCGTGATCATAATACGCATTCGTAATCACGACTTTTGGTTCTTTCTTACAACCTGTAATAATCAAAGCTACTAGGGTTAGAAAACTAAGGATTAATGTTTTTCTCATTCGGCCACCTTTAGTAATATTTGTTCATATTCTGCAAGAATCGAAATTAATTCAGCATTACCAGCTTGATCTAATGTCTTTTGATTTGGGTATTCATTTGCGTATCTACCAGACCAATCTGCTTTAATAAAGCCTTTATCATCTTTAACGTATTGGTTTGCATAAGTAAATGCGTTTTTGATATGTTCCAATCTAACACCATAGTTATAATCGACATATCTAAAGGCATCCAAATAGCCTTGAACTAGATACACTCTAAACCAAGGGTTATCGTCTGATGGACGATAAAACTCACCATTAGGTACAACGCTGTATGGTTCGATAAATGATTTTGAACCTGTCATTAAATTATCGACGTCGGTTTTATAGAACTCACTACCTGTGAGTTTGTATAAAATCGCTGCAGAAGATAACATCGTGCCCGTATTATAGGTCCACTTTTTGGTATCGACTCTACCGTTTGCCTTAATGTTATCTGAATACGTTTGAGTGATGCGGTCATAAAGTTTATCTTTGGTCCAGTTATATAATCTAATGCCCCATGTTAAGTAAGTGGCATCACCTGTGATTTCATATAGTAATAAGGATGCCCAGGCTGCAGGACCGTTGATACAAGTGTTACGGTCATCCTTGCCTTCAAACTCTTTAGCGGTTATCTCGTTATAGTTATATTCTCGCCAAAAAAGGCCGCCCACTTCATCTTCTTGCCAGCCATCATAGATATAAGCCATGATTTTTTTGGCTTTATCTAGTTGGCTTTCATCTTCTGTCGTTGTGTAGCCTTTGATTAACCCAATGACTAACCAAACGTTATCATCGTAAAATGGTGGGATTTCATCGCCATTTTTTGATGCATACACTAAGTGGTCATCTGGTCTATTTAAAGAACGGTACCATTCTAATTCTTCTAAAGCTTGATCATATCGTGCCTTATTAACGCTCGTTCTTTCAACATTATATAATTGACTAGCCATCGTGAAATATGCCCCATAGCTCCATAAGTTTGCTCTTGGCTTAACCGTTTGATGGTTATTGTCGTAAAGTGTACCTTGGTTCGATCTAAGGTGTTCATTAATCAAATCAGCATAGCTAGTTGCTATTTCACCTAGGTTGCCTTTGATTACATATTCATAGTTTAATTTCACTTTTGGGTTCTCCTCGATTGGGGTGTCTGTGTCATCCTCTGTTGGTGGTTTTTTATTATTACATCCAGCTAACAAAAATATGCTGCCAATTAGTAATAATAATACCATGATCTTCTTATTCATGTTGCCTCCTTATGGGGTCATTAAACTATCGATTTGGTCTATATGTTCGTCGACAAAATACGCGAATAACGAGTTTGCCCAAGAAAACCATTCTCTGGTAAATTCACTTGGGTTATCTACATGAAAACCTTCATGCATTAAGAATGTATCTGCATGGGTTGATAATAGCATTTTAAGCATATATTTCTTTTCATCTAAGTCTGTTGTAGTTAGGGCTTGAATGACTAAAGAAATGTGCCAAATGTAACGATCTGGTGTGTGTGGACTACCAACACCTCTACCAAATTTACCCTCATAGTAAAATGGATTGTGTTTGCTTAAGATGAATTTTCTCGTATTTTGATAGAGTGGATCATCTAATGTCTTATAATCTAAGTAAGGTAGTGATAACAAACTTGGAACGTTTGCATCATCCATTAAATGATACTGTCCAAAGCCATCGATTTCATAAGCAAATATTTTCCCAAATGTGTCATGTTCAACCACGCCGTGTGTGTGGATGGCTTCATCTATTTTTTTAGCTAACAAGATAGTTTCTGTTCTAACTTGTTCATTTGGATGGTATGTTCCGATAATCTTTAATGCTAAGACAACAAATTGATTACCTGGAATAAAGTAATTATATGTACAAACATCATCAGATGGTCTAAAGGCACTCCATACTAAATCAAGTGATTCATTTACGGCTAGCCCATGACCACCATTTAGAGGTGATTCTTCTACTTTAGCGCCTGGTCTTACGAACCAATAGGACGATTTTTCTTGATGATTCATTTCAGTTTTAAATGTGTCTAGAATAACATCCATGCCTTTTAAAACTGTTTTTGTAAAAATAGTTTTGTTATTAGTTTCTTTATAATATAAATCTAGAATCCATAGTGGGTAACAAAGTGAGTCTAATTCAAACTTTCTTTCCCATACCCATGGGTCTTTTTTAGGTAGGTCACCAACATGACCTAAAGTTTCATCTGGTGCTTCATTAAATGCATTTGCATAAGGGTCAATTAAAATATATTTGAATTGTCTTTCTATTAATCCGCTGACAAGTCTATCCATATCCGGATCAATTTTACATAAACCAATATAGTGTCTTACTTGTGCGCTCGAGTCTCTTAGCCACATGGCAGGTATATCACCTGTAAATACATAAGATGTGCCATCGTTTAGTATTTTAGTCGTGGTTTCAAGAGTGCTTAGGAAGGTGTTTCTATACATCTTTTGTAGGTCTGGCCATTTACTTAATTTTTCGAGTCTAGCTTCAAGCCACTCGTAGGTTTTACTATATTCCTTCATTTTTCCTCCATATTTCCCTTAATAAAAATGTTACTTAGGAGGGTAACATACCCTCCTAAGTAACATTCATAGGGAAGACTATTTTTTAGAATTTTTTCTTAAGAACAAATTTGAATACTAAGAAGATTACAACTGCAAGTGTCACAACTGAACCTGATACGATACCAACGACTGCGCCTGTAGATAAACCTTCATTTTCAGATGGTGTTTCACCAGTTGTCGTCTTTTGACCTGCTTGAGATTGATTTTTCAACTTCGTGATGGTTGCGTCTAATGCAACTAACTCAGTTGTAATTTCTTCTGCAGTTAAATCTTCTCTTAACAACATCGCTTCAACTGCGGCAATCTTAGCATCAACTTCTGCTAATAGTGCTTTAGAAGCATATAATTGTGTCGATGGTTTATCTTTGATATCGCCAACTAATTCAACTACTTTAGCTCTTTCAGTCTTAAGTTGTGTTAACTTAGCTTGAAGTTCTGCTTTATCAATAGTTGGTAGTTCTTCAAAGCCATCTAAGTTCCATTCTGGAAGGGCTTGTTCAACGCCTTCTACCATATGTTTATTGTCTTCTGTAATTTGTGCATCTCTAAAGTATTCATACACAATCACATCGCCAGTAATATAAGATCTAATGTAACCTGCTGTAAAGTTTTGATACGTTACTTCTAGTGTCTTAGCTTGACCTTCATAAGTCACATCAACATTCACTTTAAATGAATCAGCAACTGGGAATCCAAATGTGATGTTACCATTTAATAATGCGTATTGTTGTAACATTTCATCTTTAACTAATACAACTGGTGAGTATGGTGTTTGCATGAGGACAACTGTGAAGTTAGATTGTCCCCAAACACTTGCAGTACTCTTACTTGGGTTATAACCTTGAGTTAAACCGTTTCCATTCCATTCATGAACCCATTCGATAGCATGATTGAACATAAAGCCTTCATCCACTTTTGCGGTGAAGTAATTCATATAAGCTTCATACACTCTTAATACTTCGTGTTCAAAGTCAACATGGTTACCTTTGGCGATATTACTTCTAGATTCAGTTCTACCGGCACGTTTGTCAATTTCTCTACCTTTAAAGTCTAATTGAACAGATTCTGAATAAGTGATTTCAACCACTTCTTCAGTTACCTTCATATAACCATATTTAAAGTTTTGATAAGTTGAGCCTTCGTGTGTGAATTCTCTACTTGTAGGTGTACCTAATCCTTCGAATCCGTCACCACCTGGTGCACCTTCAGCATTAGCTCGTTCCCAAATTGTTAGCATGTCGCCATAAATTGGATAAGCAGCGTTGTCATATACTTCTTGCATGATCTTACCATGTTCAAATTCTTGAACGATAACATCGATCCATTCAGTTGTGATAGATGGATTTGGGTATAATCTCACGATAACAGCATCACCGACTGGTAAGCCTAAATCGTGACCGCCTCTGTCTCTTGCGAAAACAAATGCATCACCAAATGAGTCTTGAATGATTAATTTCTTAGTTGCGTCTAATGCAATGTTAGAAGTCACATTCTTAAGTGAAGTAACGTCATCACCTAATTGACCAATAGTCTTAGGTAATACATTAATTTTAGTTGGATCTAATGAATCAATTTGGAAATGATACTTAGTTGTAATTAAGTTTACTGAGTCAGCGAAAATTGGGAAACCACTTACTTCGATAGCCTCAGCCATATTATCTTTGCCAGAACGGAATGCGTTATATAGATGTGCATCTGTGATGCTAATCTTATTGTCTTCGTTTTCATACCAGAAGTTACCTGAGTTTTCAGCAACATCAAAATTGATGAACTTGTATGTGCCTACTTCAGGTACACCACGAGCGATGACATAAGTTGCTCTTACGGTTAGTGCATTCGTAACGTTTGTGATATCGCCATCCCAACCATTAAAGTCATATTCTGCTCTAGTTGGTGTTACTGGTGCAGTTGCAGCCGTACCATGTGGTACAGAAACAGTGCCTAAAACTGTGTCATCCCAGTCTATGAATGTGACTGTATGGTTTGCATTTGCAATACCATGTGTGACTAATGCTTGTTCAACGGTTTCACCGTTTAGCCAAGTTGTAAATTCAGCACCTGCTTTAAATTCTTTAATCAAGTTATTATTGACATCTCTTAAGTTTGATGTGTAAACAATACCTTTTTCGAATAATTGATAGGTTGCATTATAAAGTGTTCTTCTGATGTCACTTGGACGACCTAATGCAACTCTTTCACCTAATGCAGGTTGGTTAAATTCTGGTGCAATTTCAAATGCATCGTTATACCAGTAACCTTGTGTAATGAATACGTTACCCCAACCGATGTTTTGACCTGTACCATCTTTCATAATGTGCCATACACCAACGTCATCTGCTCTAAATGTCAAAGCATGAATACGTGTGTTACCAAATGGATCATCTACACTTGTCTTATATGGTGCTCTATCGTCACGGATCATTTGTCCGACAACATCTCTAATGTTTTCAGTGATACGAATACGTTCCCAACCGGTCATGTATACGTCTCTGTTAGTTGTGCCCCAGTGATAGTTGATGAATTCTCTTGGTGCACCGACTCTAAAGTTCATAATTGTACCAACTGAGTCTACTGCTAATTGTTCAGAGAAAGTTGCAACACCTGCTTCAACCTTAACAAGACCATATTCAAAGTTTTGATATAATACACCTTCGAAATCATATTGAATAGAGGTTGGCGCCCCGGTTAATGAGAAATCCGCATTACCAGTTAATGCAACCACTAAGTCATACATTGCTTTTGTAATAGGTGCTGCGCCGTATTGTGGTCTACCAGCGTGGCTACCCATCATAATATAACCATTTTCAAATGATTGCTTATAAAGTTTCTTAGCAACATTTACTCTAGGCTCTGCAATTTCGCCAGATTCTGCAGTAAATGCAAGTGGGTTATAATTAGCCATCGCTACTTCGCTTGTAGGTAACCCTAATGAAGCAACAAAGTTTTCTGACCATTTATATGCTTTTGCAAAGTCATTCTTAACAGCTTCAGCTGTGAAGCTTGCACCAGCACCCATAAATGCATCTAGTGTTGTACCAACACCAACATTAAAGGTGTGGTTACTTGAATCTGATACCTTAACAACCGCTAGGTCGCTAACGATGTATTTTTCACCCGATACTTCAGTAACGGCAAGTAATACACCTGGGGTAATTGTATTTAGCTCATTTAGTTTTGCAATAACGGCTAAATCTTTAACAACAATTGGTTTACCTTCTACTTCATTGAAGAAGATTGCCCCTTCTAGTGCGGCTTCTGAATCACCAAATGTTTGATATAATCCGTGACGCGCTTTATCTAAACTAATGACTTTAACTGTACCAACAGATGGTTTAGTTAAACCGCTTGATTCATACGCATCCACAAATTGTTGTTGAATGAATGATTCTTTACCTTTTGCCCAAGCAGGAACCTCTGCACTTACAATCACACCTGTGTTAGCATCTGCAGCTGCAGATAACTGAGTAGGTGATTTAATAAATGCAACAACGGCTAGTAGCATGATTGCTGCTGAAAGCATTAAACGAAATTTTCTCATTTTTTCCTCCATTTTCCTTTTATTGTAAAAATGATCCTACAGTATTCGTTACACTCCGTTGACAAAACAAATGTTATGTCTCACTATCCTAATATTCTAGCTATACTAGAACCTTTACACTCCCTATTCAAGCTCAATTTTAGTATATGTAATAAATGATATATCATTACATTATATAATAAAAAGAGATTGAAATTGTGTTCCTTATCCTCATTATAAGTGAAGATGAAACCGATTTCAATCTCTTACAGCCTGATTGGTTTTTTTATGTCATTTATAACATTTGAAGTATTTTTTTATTAGGATACGCTATATGGCCTAGCGTTCGCATCGTTAACGGCTTTTCTAATATTATCAAGATTTGCGATGATTCCAACCCCTGGTTTTGTGAAGGTTACTTTTGTGACATCGATGTTGGTAATGGTTTTAATCCACATAAGACCAGCTGTGTATTGACCCATTTCATTTAAGTGATATCCATCTCTGGTTAGTGTATCTCCGACAGATACTCTTAAATTTTGAATGGCTGTACCGGATGGAATGATATAACTTATTTCTTTTAGTGTTTTTACTTGCTTTTGTGTAGCCGATACAATCATGTCATACATCTTAGTTTGATCATTGTCATATTTAGGGAATTCCCAGTGTGTACTGTCTTGTTGATAAGCCCAAGTCATTTGGAATGCAAACTTCGTATTTGGATTGTTATTCACTTTGCCGATATTATAGATAAAATCTTTAAGTGTTGGAACGTAACTCGATTCAATACCACTGAGTCCGCTCACTTGTTGAACTGTGATGATATCCCAGTTCATCATTTCGATTGCTTCTTTAATGGTGACGTTTTTCGTAATACTATGTCCGTCTTTAGAGCTCCATACACGATATTCGTATACAGGATTATTTTGTAATAAGTTACCATTATGTTGAGCTAAGGACGATCCACCGATATAAAGATATGCAATCACATAATCCTTAATACCGATATCAACAACCATTTCATCTAGGAATGAATAGGCATCTGCTGTAAAACTATTACCAATCGATAACATATATAGTTGGTCCATATATCTTAATACTTTTGAAGGGTCTGGTTTTGGGTATAGCTCACTTGATGTAACGGCATATGGATTTAAGATAGCTGCATCAACTGCTTCTTTGATTGCGCCAAACTCATCCGTTGTTACTTCTTCATCGGTTAAGGTTAATGTATCCAAATCCGTATCAAAGAAATACTTAATCCAGGTTAATCCAGCTGCATATTGCCCTATCTTATTTAAATGATACCCGTCTCTTGTTAAATTATCTTCGATGACTGAATTCCTTAAATTTTGAATAACTGTCCCAGAAGGAATAATAAAGTCAATATCGTCATGTTTACCGATGATGTTTTGTGCAACATAAATGATACTGTCATACATCATCACTTGATCTTTACTATAATTCACAAAATCTGGGTGTGTACTAGATGCTTCATATGCCCATGTCATATGAAACGCAATGCGCACATGCTTATTTTTAGAATTGGTTTTAATAAAGTTGATCAAGTTATCCAAGTAAGGTTGGTAGGTATTAGCAACCCCACTTTTACCACTGACTTGTTGAACCGTTACAATATCCCATGACTCATCTTGTAGTACTTGAGCCATGGTATGAAGCGGTTTGGTATCTAGACCAGCTTCTGTTCGCTTTTGATAATTGTAAACTGCATTGTTTGTTCTGGCGTTGGTGTCATGAACTTCTAGACTTGACCCACCGATATCTAAATGTCCTAAGACAAATCCAGGTTTTATAAGATTATCTTCAATGATGTCATAAAAATAGGTTAATGCATCATTACTGAAACTATTACCAATCACTAGAATTTTTTGATTATCGTATGTTGGCACTTCTTCCTCCTCTTTTGGTTTATTGGTGCATCCTGAAATTAATAAACCTAGGATGACTAAAAGACCTGTAAATAATTTTTTCAAATTCATCACTCCTCTTCATGATATTAACAAATTAAAATTTGAATCTCAAGCCTTATAAGAAAACGCTTTTTTTCTGTGTGTAGCCTTTATTTATTATAAATAAACGGCGAAATGCATTTGTTTTGATGCATACTTTTATATCATTTATACCCATAAGAAATTTCTAATAACCCTTTGAAAACATTTTATTTATGCTACAATGATTTCAGGTGATAATATGTTATTTTTAGGTATCGATGGTGGCGGGACAAAAACAAAAGTCATCATCATAAATGAAGAAAGGAAAGTCTTATATGAAGGTACATCCGGTCCTTCTAGTTTAGATACAGTAGAAGAATCTATAACCATAAAACACATCAATGAAGCCTTATCTCATTATACTGTTAATGAATCATTTACAGCTGTTTTCGCTGGTTTGGGTGGCGTATCTGATGATTATTATAAAGCACGTCTAAAAGATTTATTAAGACACGTTATTGGTGTTTCAGAAGAGACATTGAGACTTTCTGCTAGCGATATGGAAAACGCACTAGCAAGCGGTTTATACTTTGAAGAAGGTTTAGCTTTAATCGCGGGAACCGGGATGGTCGCTTATGGGAAAAACAAAGAAAATATTACCCATAAGGCTGGTGGTTTAGGCTATAAAGAAGGAGATCTTGGCAGTAGCTATGATTTAGGTATCAACGCTATTAGAGCATTAGCAAGAGCGCTTGATAATCGTTATCAAAAGACAGCTTTTACAGATGACCTTCAAGCTGCACTAGAGATATCCACTGCAAGTGAGATTGCAACGCTAATGGACAAATGGCAAAACGAAAGAACCAAGATTGCCAACCTAGCACCATTTGTAACCAAGCATGCAAACCTTGGTAACAGGTATGCAATTGATATTTGTAATCAAGCATCTAGAGAACTAGCTTTATCAGTTAAAGCGGTCCAAGATACAATTAGTTTAGCAACTCCAAAACTCGTGGTTGTTGGTTCACTCGGCAACTCAGGTGGCTATTTTAAAGAAGCACTTCATGGCTATTTAAAAACATTCATTCCTGGAATTGAAATCATTGAACCTAAAGTTGACCCAGCCTATGCTGCAGCGTTACTAGCACTTTATTACTACAACAAGCAATTAATATAAATCCTTTAATCCACATTAGTATAAAACCCTATAACCTAGTGCATGATATGCATAGAGGCTATAGGGTTTTTTTGGAGAGATATAAATCTATTATAGTAATTGATTAATAATGGTTTCGTAGGTTGTTGCAGATGGTTCTACAATATTAAATGTTTTCACATCGTCGATTTTGATGATTGCCCAGTTTTCTAACTTCGTATCGACAATCTTAATATAAAGCGTTTCGCCTCTAGTTAGTCCAGAAATAGTGAGTAGGTTAAACTTGTAGCCAACTAGGAATTCATTCCCACCATATTTTTGTGGGTTTGAATTCGCGAATTTCGCAATCATGACATCATCGGATGCTCGATAAACCCCTAAATATAGGTTTTGGATATCATTACCGCCACCCAGTCTAAAGTTGATCCAACCAGACCCTCCTAAGACAAAGTTTGAAGAACGGATCGCACCGACTTTATCGTCATCGGTTTTGGACCCATCAAAGAAATAGGTACCTTCTTTACGGTTATTGGTAGAAATGACATATTCGTTTTTGAATGCGTCACTAGAACCACTGATTTGTTCAATCGTCCAACCGGTTAAATCGCCTGTTTCAAAACCGCCATTTTGAATGTCCATGTTTGCGGCGTATTCGTATACGACAACAGTGAATGTCTTTTCATTCGCGGTATTGCCCGCTTTGTCGGTCGCGTTGTATTTCAGGGTATATGTCCCTGTTCGATTGGTGTTTAAGGTATCCCCTGAAACCACCACTTCAATGTCTTCATCTATATTATCGGATACAACCACGCTCGGGGGTGTGAATTCACCGCCGACAATCATCGCGGTGGTGCCGCCATTTACTAATATGATGGGTTTTATGTTATCGACTTCTTTTTGTGTACAGCCTACTAATAATCCAAGTCCTAATACAGTCAGTAAAAGAAAGAATTTCTTCATTTAAGCTCCTTTATGTTCTTTGACGGATTCTCTTTCTACCATTAAACATTCAAGGGTCATGTTGATCAGTTTCGCTTTCTTATTGTGAATGCGTCTGAGCATCAAGGTAATCGCTTGTTCAGCCATATATTTACGGGATACTTTCATCGTGGTAATTTGAGGGTTTGAAATTTTGGAATAAATGACATCGTCAAATCCGATGATGGAAATATCTTCAGGTACTCTTAAGCCTTGTTTGTTTAATTTTTGAATGAGTAAATAAGCGCTATGGTCATTGTTACATAAAAAAGCACTTGGTAAGGATTCTGGTAAAACGACTTCTTTCATTTCACCAAGTTCGTTACGGTCTTCTAAAATGAGGGCGTTTTTATAGTCAAGCCCCTTTTCAATGAGCGCTTTGGTAAAGCCTAAATAACGGTCAATAATCGAATTGGTGGATGGGATTCTTCCCACATACCCAATCGAACTGTGGCCGTGTTTTAGTAAGTATTTCGTGGCGATGTAGCCCGCGTTAAAGTTATTGGAAACGATACTATCTAAATTGAGGTCATCGTAATAAAAGTCGACACAGATGAGTGGAAGTTCTAAGGCTTCAACGGCTCTCACGAACGATTTTTCAAACTGTCCTAACATCATGATGCCATCCTTATTTGAGGTGGAAAAATGGATTTGTAAGTTCTTTTCATCGTTCTTCGAAACGATTTTTAAAACGAGACTGATGTTCTTTGTAATGGCGTTTTCGTTTAATCGCTTATAAAGGGTTGTATAAAAGTCTTCGGTTTCCGCTAAAAAGATTTCAGGGACTAAAACAATCAGTTCATACTGTTCGTTCTTGGTATACTGATAACCCATTTCCTGAGCGACAAGGCGGACTTTTTCTTTCATATCCGAGGAAATATCCGTATCGTTTTTAAAAGCCTTGGATACGGTCATTCTTGAGATATTCAAACGGTTAGCAATGTCTTGCATTGAGATTTTCTTAGACATGGGTATACCTCCTTCTTAGCGATTAACGAACCAAATGGTTCCGACAAATAAAGCTAAACCGAGCATGTGCATACTAAAGATCACATGCGCGGTGATTTTTTGTTTAAGTGTAAATTTGGATAAGTCTTTATAACCGATAAAAGCGATAATACCAGAACCCACAATGATAATAACTGTTAGGTATAACATGACTTGATTTAGAAACGTTTGACTTTCTTCTACATACTCAGACATTCCAAAGAATACCAAACAGTTTAATAGGAAGATTAGGAATGCACCCAGTATGAGTAGAAGCTTTGATTTTTTCATGAGTATACCACTTTCATTATTCATATTTTATCATGAATAAGCATTGTTTCAACGTAATTATTAGAATGGGTTCGATACTTCGATCGTTTGGACTTCTGCGTCCGACACCCCAACATAGAGTGTGTAGGTGTTTTTGTTTAGTGGAACCAATGCAGCTGAGAATAAAACGTCAATCAGGTCATCGCGTTTCGATGGACCTGGATTGAAATGTTCGCGCGCAGCGATGAGTTTCATCGGGCTTGCTTGTTTCGTTCTGATATCCACTTTAAATGTCATTGAATAATAGTGTCTGATGTCATTACCTGAGAAGTTCGCGATATGGCCTAGTACTCCAATCGTGTGGTCATCTAACATGAGTAAGTGGTTCGCACCACCCCATTCAGTTAGAATGAACTGCTCGAATAAAGGCGCTTTATCGATGAATTCTGTGGTGACTTCGTCATACGAATTCGCGATATCAAATCCAATTTGTCCGCGTTTACCTTTTTCCCCTTGAGGTCTTGTAAATACACCGATACGACCATCTGGAAGTTCAATTAAACGAACATCTTTCATGCCCATCGGTGCGTTTAAGGATACTTTAAGATTATTTGGATGATCTCCCTTATAGAAGCGGGTATACCAACGTACTTGGCCATTTTCATGGAATACATACGTACCACCCACAACAAAGTCTAATCCAATCTTTGTAATACAAGGGTCTTGAAGGTCTAGTGGGGTTAAATCTTCTCTTTTAACATAAATACCATTTTGGTTTTCAAAATAAACAGATTTGGAGACTTCTGAGTCTCTTTTTTCAACTCTCGCGAGAATGAGTTCTTTACCTTCAAATAGAAATGGGGATGACGGGTTATACACATCATAACCATCCACACCTTTAAATACTAAGGTCTTTGGATTTTTAGGTAATTCATTTTGATGGTAGTCTTTTAATAAATCTTCAATGGGTTGTCTCATAGGGCTCCTTCAAACGGTTCTAGCGCTTCAAATAATTCATCTAATGATATCGTAGCTAAACATATTTTATCATCTGCTGCGCCATAATAAATATCTAGTAAGTCATTTTTCAAAATGACCCCACAGGTAAATACCACATCTCCGAAGAAACCTTCTTTTTCATAAATGGTTTCCGGTTTTAAGATCGGATGCTTGGTTTTATGTGTGATTCTGGTTGGATCATTTAGTGGGGTTAGGAAAGCCCCTAAACTGTAGACGGCTTTACCTGCAGTCGCGGCGTGGTAAATGTGTAGCCAGCCTTTGTCTGTTTTCACAGAAGGCGCTCCACCACCGACACGGCCATTATCCCAACCTGTTTTGTTTACAGTCATCAAGAGGTGATGGTCACCCCAGTGGGTTAAATCTAAGGATGAAGCCACCCACATGTTTGGATAACCAATATCACTCGGCACGGGGCGGTGATACATATAGTATTTACCATTTACTTTTTCTGGGAATAGCGAAACATCTTTATTATCTACAGGTAAAATGATCCCTTTACGTGTAAATGTATCAAAATCATTGGTTTCAATGAGTCCAACAGATACACCGTGTTTGGACACCGCGGTGTAGGTAATGTAATACGTATCTTCGATTTGGGTAATGCGTGGGTCTTCGACACCCCAGGATTCCATCATTCCTTCTGGAAAGATCCAAGGCTGTTCGTCGATTATAAAGTGAATACCGTCATTAGAGAAGGCCCTTCTAAGATGAGAGAGCGAGGTGAGGTATTCCACTTTTTTGTTTAAATTACTAATTGTTCTAGAGTCGTGGAATAGTAGATTTGGGTTCGATTTATCGATGGTCTTTATCTCAATTTCGTTGTCTTTATTTAAAACAGGTACATCGATGAACCCAGGTCTACTCTTCGCACTCTCTGCGATTCTAAGTAATAGGACGGTTTGTCCATTGTAAGTGGTTGCGCCACAATTGAATACACCATCCACTTTGAGTGATTCATGGGTGGGCTTAATATCTTTAGTGGTTATAAGTGGATTTTCTTTAGCTCTATTCATCTATTCACCGATCATTTCTTTATAGAACTCGGACTCTAAGTGTGATTTGATCATAAGCGCCTTGTTTTGTGTAGACACGAATGATGATTGACTTAGATCCTGAGGTCCCTGTTAAGTTTAAACTATTGGATGTATATTGGGTTGTTTTCCCTTCGAAAACGACTTCATAGTAATCCACTTCATCTGTTGGATTGTTTAAGAATGTATCCACAATGAGTTTGAAGTTTTTAGGTACTTCTGCATTGTTTTGATAGTTGAGAACATTTAATGTGGCTTGTGAACTGGAAAGAATGATATCCCCTACTTTAGTGAGGTTTTCAGTTCTTGTTGGGTTCGCACCACTTGGAAGTTCAACGATTACAACTGCTTGTTCTTTTTCTAAAACCAAATCGTATTCACCTTTAGCGTTAGTCGTAAGTACATTTTCTGTGACTGCGTCATAAAGTACAGTACCCGATTCAGGTGTATATTTAACTGTTTCAGTCTTTGAATTTGGATTATAGAGTAAATAAGTTGGATAGGTTTGGTTATAGTAATCACCTGAGTTCAAGTCTATCTTCAGGATGCCATCCACATTCGTCTTCTCATAGAGGGAACCAAGCATTCCCATAGAGGCCCCTGAATAGACTGAAAAGTCTGTTTTAGCCCAATTGTAAACCGTTGGGTCTCCACCAAACCAAGGTGATTTATTGTTACCTGATTTACGAATCCCTTCATACGGGAAGACGTTATTCGCGAGTGTATTGAAGGCCTGTGCTTCACTTGCGTACTCGCTGTTATTCATCGATTCATTTTCATCTTTAGCGTAATTCGGGAAGAAGTATCTTGAGTTTGAAATCAAATGGTTGAGCCATTTTCCGATACTGGCCGCATAGCGTGTGTCGTATTTGGCGGTTTTCGCCATAATGAATGCTGAGGCGAAAGAGTTCATCGAGAATGGATAGCCACCGCCATCGGTAATAGAACCCATTAAACCCGATACCGCGAAGCCATTATAGTTATCATTCAGCATCCCCCAACCACCACGCGGAATGGAGTTCCCATTAAACACCGCGTTAAACAAACGGTTCACATCAAAGTTGGTGTCAAATTCTTGGTTGTATTTAGCAGCTAAGTAAGGTCCAAAGTATAAAAGGATTTCATACATGGGTGACCCTGAGTATTTTTCTTCAATATACTTCAAAGATTCAATCGCAGCGTCTTTATACTTGGTTTCTCCAGTGAGTTTGTATCCATAATACATAAGCATCGAAATACCTACTGCACTATCGGGTTCACGCCATACGTTGTTACGGTAAGGGGTCATGGATTTGAAATCAAAACCAGTAAAGTCATAATCTTGTAAGTTATGCATTACTAAATACGCTTGATACCAAGATTCAATTGTCTTTAATGTGTTGGTTCTTAAGAGTACTTCATCCTCATAGAGTATCGATACTTGGGTAAAAAGAATCGCTGGGTAGATCATATACCACATCGAAATATTACGGCTATTGCCCGATGGGTTATTGATGACCACTTGTTCTTCTTCATTGAAGTATACATTCAGTGGGGTAACAAAGTTGTGTCCGTTTTGATTGGATTTATCAATCCCGAGTAAGGAAGCACTTAAGACAGCAGCAACTGAAGTTACAGCTTCTTGAGACCCATCCACGCCATTACGATAATCGCCTACATAAGCGGAAATCCCATATGCGTCATTTGTCGAATCTGCCCAAATAAGCGGAAATAACGTACCGGTCTTTTCAAAATCAAACACCAATTGATCATAAGCGAGTGCTTTTGATTTGAAATCGATGATTTCGTAGTTTTCAGGTAGCTCAGAATCGAATTGATTCACGCGTTGAATCGATTTCTGATATACGGCTTTTAAGTTGTTATTTTGAGTATTGGTGCAAGCAAAGGTGCTTACGCTTGTAAGCACCAGTAGCATGACCAATGTGATCTTTTTGACCCTCATGGGATCTTATAAGTTGCCTTGTAAAATGGTGAAGGATAATACTTCTACATTCGCGTCAGAAGCTCCGACAGCCCAAATCCAGAATTTGCCTTCGATTTTACCATTGTATACGTCGATAATGTCTTGTCCGAATTGAGAGTTCACGTCAACCATGACATATTTGCCCCATTTCATACCGTTGTCTTCAAATACATATAGACCCCAATCGTGACCTTCTTCTGGGTTTTCAGGCACGAACTTAACAGTCCATTTGAAAGCGTCATTGACTTCTTTGATTTGGATTGCGATATAAGTTTGTTTAGTTAAATCTAATGTTAAAACTGGAGATTGAACGCCACCCCAAGATTCAGCACCTACACGAATCACAGTGAAGTCGCCTTCTGCGTTATACGTTGCTGTACCTAATGCAGAACCGTCTGGAGTTACAGAACCTGTCCATGAACCTAAATCTTGTGCAGAGAATTGCTTAACGATTTTTAAGCCATCTCCTGATTCATTGCCACACGCTACAAGCGCGAGAGCTGTTAATAAAACTACTGCCAAAGTTAAAAACTTTTTCATTTCTTTTTTCTCCTCTTTCTATATATTTTTTAACCTTTGATACCGGACATTTTGACGCCCTCCACAAAATACTTTTGGGCGTATAAGAGAATGGCTAATATCGGGACTAAGGCGATGAAGCTCGCTGCCATCAGTGGACCCCAGAGGATCTCACCCGATAATGAGTTGAATGAAGCCAAACCCAGTTGAATCGTGTACTTCGCTGGGTCATTGATATAAATCAACTGACCTAATAAGTCATTCCATGTGCCCATGAAGGCCCATAGCGCAATCGTTATGAGCGCTGGTTTAGCCAGCGGAATAAAGATACGGGTGAATATTTGCATATGGTTTGCACCGTCGATATAAGCCGATTCTTCATAATCTTTGGGGCATGTTTCAAAATACATTTTTAGGAAGAATATAAACGATGCACTCCCGAAGTAGGCAGGAAGTATAAGTGGGGTATAGTTGTCGGTAAGACCTAACATCGACCACATGATAAAGGTTGGAATCATCGTGACTTCATAAGGCAACATCATGGTTGCTAATAATATCATGAACAAGAGATTACGACCTTTAAACTTGAATCGTGCGAAGCCAAAAGCGACCGCTGCGGAAACAAACACTTCCCCAAAGATCTTAAGAATAGCGATTACTACGGTATTCCACATATAACTGAATATGGGAATGATTTCGAAGGCTCTTTTAAAGTTTTGAATAAAGAAGCCTTTCGGGAAAAACGAGATATTCGCATTGATGATTTCCGATTCGGTTTTAAGTGAAGTCGAAATCATCCAGAAAAATGGCAATAACATGACCACTGAGCCTAAGAGTAGACCCGTATGAATAAGTACGCTCTGAATGGTTTTTTTACGGAAGTGTGCACTTCTGACTTGCTTGACTGTTTTTTCCATGATGTGCCCCCTATTCCGTATGAACCCAATATTTTTTGGTCACATTCACAATGACAGTGAAGAACATAATGATGATAAACAAAATCCAAGCTAACGCAGTTGCGTAACCCATCTTATAATGCGCAAAGGCTTGTTCGTAAAGGTAAACCATGTAGAATTCACCCTCACCGCCCGCTCCACCCAAGACGTAGGCATCTGTAAACTTACGGAACGCAGAGATGATACCAATTATTAAGTTATAGAAGATAATCGGTGTCATCATTGGTAAGGTGATATACCAAGTCTTATGTAAGCTATTCGCGCCATCAATCTCTGCAGATTCATAGAGTGAGGTTGGCACGTCTTTTAAAGCAGAGAGATACGTTAGAATCCCCCCGCCTGCACCCCATACTGCCATAATGAGATAGGAAGGTAATACCCATTCCGGGTCATAAAGCCAGTTAGACCCTTTGACTCCCACCAACTCTAATATATAGTTGATTAAGCCATTGTTTGGATCTAATATCCATCTAAATACAATCGATACGGCAACCCCTGAGACAATCGCAGGCATATAGTATAAAATACGGTAAACGCCAGCGCCTCGTAGATTCTTTGATAGCATGACTGAGATTGTAAATGAGGTAAATACCACTAATGGAATCGCAATAATAGCATATCTAAACGTAATCCATAATGAATGCCAAAATTGATCCGCATTAAATATTTCTTGATAGTTTTGTAAACCGATAAATTGAATGTTGGTTCCTACAATTGACCAATCGGTAAAGCTGATGAATACCGCAGCAATCATTGGTAAAATGGTGAACAAAAGAAATCCAATGACCCAAGGTAATACAAAGTAGAGTCCTATTCTATCTTTTTTACTCATCATCTAATCCTTAATCTTTGCGCGCATATTCGCTGCGGCTTTATCGATTAAATCGATGTAGTCGACATTCGGATTTTGCAGAATTGGTAAGTATAAGCCTCTCCATAAATATAAATCTGATAGTTCAGTCCACTGTTCTGTGTAGTTCGCACTTCTTGCATTCGCTAAGGCATGTTCAATCGTAGGCAAAGCAGGAATCTTATCAGGAGCAATCACACTAATGTTATCTAATGTGCCTTTAATTGGTGGCGCAATCTTCCAAGTAAAGAAGGCTAGTGTCAAAGCTTCTAGAGCTTCATAGGCTAAATCTTTATCTTTAACACTTGATGACATCACGGTAGATGCGGTCCAGTCAAATGGGTTCGATTTACCACTTGGGTCGGATGGAATTTGGGCGTAGCCTAATTCAAATCGATCCGCTTCAGGCATTAAGGTGATTTTTCTTTCAAAGTCATCTTGAATGCCCCCCATATACATCGCCACTTCTTGTCTTTCAAAATAGACATTACGTGGGTAAGAGATGTTGTTATATCTTGGAATGAGGTTTTCTCTAAATAGTGTCACTAAATTACCGATACCGGCTTTTGTGCCTTCTGAATCGAGTAAGACAGTTTTACCGTCAGAGGATAAGATATCACCACCGCCACTCCAAATGAATGTTTCGATGTTTGGGTTACCTTCAATTACTGTCGCATATACCGATTTATCTCGATAGGTCTTACCAGCGATTTGTCTGGAAGTTTCAATAAACTCTGCCCAAGTCCAGTCGTCGGTTTGTGTTGGCATATCGACGCCTAAGGCTTCGAACATCGTTTTGTTGTAATAGACGATGAATGGGTTCGCAATCCAAGGTAAGCCCCAAGTCTTATCTTGGAACTGTGCACTTTGGATGACACCTTCATAGTAGTCTTCTTCATTGAGTGACTCACTGTTTGCCATATACGTTGTTAGATCGACAATAGCGCCTAAGTCAGCATACTTAGCGATGAGTTCTTGTGTGATCCAAAAGAAAGATGGCGCTCTTCTCGCGGCGATTTGTGTCGAGAGTTTAATATAGTAATCCGAAGGTATCGATAACGTCTTTATCGTATATTTCCCTTCTGCTTGTTCATTGACTTGTTTGACAATCGCATTGAATTCGGATAATTCTGTACCAGCTGCCCATGTCGCAATCGTAAACTCATTCGACGGGGTGTTATCTGTACAAGCAGCAAGTATACCGGTTACTAAGACCATCAGTAACATACCTAGCATTTTTTTCATAAGGTTTTTGTGTCCTTTCGTAACTTTACATTTATTTTCGTAACTATATCATACCGACTTTATTTTCAAATGTCAACGCTTTCACACCACTTTTTTTAGGCAACCGATTTCCAGCTAGTTGGAAAACTGCCTATTTAAATATAATTTAATGTGAAATAATGGATACTTAAAATAATGGTTTTTGGCTTAATAGTTGTAACTTTCGGTTTCAAATGGATACTCAAAAAAATTCTATGTTTTATATAATAAAACATACGATTTTTGGTGTATAGACAATTTTCAAAGTGAATGATATGATGTGTGCTAAGTCATGTAAAGTGACAAATTTTACAAGTGAGGTATACACCATGAAAAACGATGTATTATTTTTATCCACAGAGTTTAAATATCGCATATGGGGTGGACGCCGACTTGAAGAAATCTATTCTGAAAAGCTACCTTTTGATAAAACAGGTGAAGCTTGGTGCATCAGTGCACATCCAAATGGACCTTCAAAAGTTTTGAATGGTGATCATCAAGGCAAAACCTTAACTGAACTGTATAAAACCAACCGTGAACTCTTCGGTAACATTGAGAGTGATGTATTTCCGTTATTAATAAAAATCATTGACGCGAATGATGATTTATCCGTTCAGGTTCATCCTGATGATTTACTTGCAAAAAAATACCAATCACTGGGTAAAACCGAGTGTTGGTATATTTTAGACGCAAGCGAAGACGCTTATATTATTTTTGGTCATAAGGCTTTAACCAAAGATGAATTTATTGATTATGTGAATAGAGGCAAATGGGATGAATTGCTCTATAAAGTGCCTGTTAAAAAGGGTGACTTCTTCTATATTCCTGCAGGGATTCTACATGCATTAGGTAAAGGCATCTTAGTATTAGAGACACAGCAGTCTTCAGATATCACTTATCGTTTATACGACTATGATCGTATCGATATCAATGGCACCAAACGAGAACTTCATTTAGAAGCAGGTATAGAAGCAACCCTGATCCCAAGTCCAAATTCAAATACTAAGCCACATACATTCAAAGTGGATCAAAATCAAATCACAAGACTGATTGATTCATCTTTCTTCACTGTGGATAAATGGGTACTCTCTGAACATATGACATTCACTAATCCATTGTTCAAACTGATTACATTCGTTGAAGGTTCGGGTATGATTAATGGGTATCCCTATAAAAAAGGTGATTCTTGTATTGTGACTTCACTAATGAAATTGATTGATATTTATCCAAATGAGCCAACTTTGGTGATTGCTTCTCACATTTTAGATAAAGAACCTGACTTACTGTTCTTAGGTATTGATGGTGGTGGAACCAAAACCAAAGTATCCATCATCGACGCAAACAAGCAACTAGTCTATGAAGGTCTATCCGGACCTTCAAGCCTTGATACAGTCAATCAAAAGACTACTTTAAGAGCGTTTCAAGACGCATTGATCCCTTTCTTTGAAAAACACCCAAATACTGTTTTTAAAGGTGTTTTCGCAGGTCTTGGAGGCGTTTCAAAAGTGTCTGATAAAACACAACTTAAAAACATCCTTTCGCTCATTCCAGGCGTTACTAATAAAACAAATGTCACTGCAGGCAGTGACATGGAAAACGCTCTAGTAAGCGGTTTATTTGAAGATGAAGGCATGGTCTTGATTGTAGGAACTGGTTCAGTAGCTTATGGTAAAAATAAAAAAGGTGAAACCCATAAAGCAGGTGGACTTGGATACAAAGAAGACGACTTTGGCAGTGCTTATGATTTGGGCTTGAAAGCCATCCAAGCAGCATCAAAAGCACTGGATAATCGATATGAAACAACCGCCTTTACTAAAGCGGTTATTGAAGTATTAAACTTTAAAGAACCGAACGACGTTATCGACTTTATGGAACACTATCGTGAAAATAGAACCTTCATCGCGTCGCTCGCTCCTATCGTGACGAAGCATGCAGATTTAGGCGATGCTTATGCCATGAAGATTTGTGATAACGCAGTGGATGAATTGGTTTTAGCTGTATGTGCAGTTCACAGAAGACTACAGTTTGAACATTCACAACTTGTCATTGTCGGCACGCTTGGGAATGAAACGAATTACTTTAAAAAGACGCTTCATAAGAAACTGATCGAATCGATTCCAGTATTAGAAATAACAGCTCCAAAAGTTGATCCTAGTTTAGCTGCAAGCCTAAACTCTTTAATATAAAAACATCCTAATCAATGACTAGGATGTTCATAATGGATACTTCAAATACTGTCGCTAACACAACTAAGTTGTCAATCGAGGGGAGTGAATCTCCCCATTGCCATTTGTATATGGCTTGGGGAGAATCAAATCCGAAGAATGCTTGGATGCCCTTGACTGACAGGTTTTTTTGTTTTCGTAGCGATTCAATGTTTTTGCCGGTTGCCCTCATGTTAATTCGTGGGAATGTTGTTGCCAAAATTGTTCACCCTCCTCTAAATTAAGGTATCAATCACCTCATATTTCTTAAGTGATTCCATCATAAATTCATATGGATTGATACTTTTATTTTGTGCAATTTTCTCTATAATTCTGGGTGATGCTCCACTAACCAATAAAACTTGATCCTCTTTTAGGACAGGTACATGAACGCTTCTTGCACATACATTCCAGAATACGACGGTAGGCAACGCGTATCCATTTTTGGCATATTCAGTTTCGAAATACTCATAGGATGACATCCCTTTGACACCCTGATCAAATTCCATATCGGATATGATGAGAATTCGTTTGGGTAGGTTTTCCTGACTAATTCCAGTCTTTTTAGCATACTTAAGAATTAAATCAAAAACCTTCTTAATGTCTGTATTGGAACAATCAGCGTAGGTCATCGCTGTCACTATTTTATCATAAATATCACCTTTGTCTAGTTTAACCAATTGTGGTGTTGCTCCAAAGGTGATGAATGAGTTTTTAAATGGACCACTCAGCATTTCTGAGGTTAGTATGGCTAGACTGGTTGCGATATGTATCGCATTTTCTTGAAACATTGAACCTGAGCCGTCTCTCACAACAATGGTTGAACTATCTAATTCTTGTCTTGGATAGTTATCCCATAGTTTTTGATAGAACTGTTTGGTGGTTTCATCCACTTTAGATTGTTCTAGGACATCTCTTACAATTTCATAAGGATGTAAAGCATCCATTTTTTTGGGTGCTTTACTGCTAATGAACTCAGTAAATCTAGTCAAGTCATTTCTGATCCAGGCTTGTTTGTATTTGAATAAGGCTTTAACGGGTAATGTTTGATAATCATCAACCAAACCTTTTTCTCTGAGTACATTTTCAACAATGAGACCCTTTCTTAAGTAAGCTAACATCATACGATAATCTTGATTGGTATAATCGAGTGCTTTAATTACTTTATGTGCTAAGTCTCTGGTTTGTTTGGATGAGGTATTGATTGAGGGCATCCACTTCGCTAATAACGAAATTGGTTCGTTCTGTTCTTTGGCCTTCATGTCTTTTGACAGTTGTAATTTAATCCATTCCAACATGTCTTGTTCGACCGGGGTGTCCATTAGGGCGAAATAATCATCATATCGACCGTAGTCTTGGATGATAGGAATGAGGTTTTTCACAATTTCTGGGTGAAAGTGACCTAACCCATTGATGAGTGCTCTAAAGATTCTTCTTTCACCCAGACCTGATTTGATGTCACGTGCATAAAACAAAATTTTAGTTGCAAGCTTATAGTCTTCATAATATGCCTTTAAGAATAAGGTATATAAGTCTTCTACATGATAGCGCATGCCACCAATTAATGCATAAAGATCTAAACAGTATGAGCCTGTGCTAACATAGGCTTTGTCGCCATTCTCTGTTTTGGTGTTGTTGAGTTCCTGTGTGAAATAGGTATAGGCATCCATGAAAAAAACCTCCATCATAAGGGGGTATGAGGATATCTAATATAAGATACCCTCATACGACAAGACACATGTTTGTGTGAATATTGAAGAACCTATTTATCTATAATCTGTAAATTGGCTGTTCGTGTCTTTACACCTTTATTATAGGGGTTGTTATTTATGGGAGCAATAAACTGGTAGTTTAATCCGATTTCAATTCTTTAAATCCTGATGCTCATACTAGTATTCATTCAAAAATTCATTTGTAGCCTCAATATGCATTAGCATTCCTTCGATAAACATAGCAGCTTCATTAAAGAAATAAAACATATTATTTGGATCATATAAGGAACCTTTGTGATAAAGTTCTAACGATTTATTGGTAGGATATCTGAATTTATCACCATTTCTATCTAGTTTATCAATGCTTTTGATGTATTTTTCAAGAATGTGAATTTCTGTTGTCTGCCAGTGTTCGATATTTGCATAGTATTCAAAAACAAACTTATACTTACTCCATAATCCTCTTCTCAGTTCATGTGACTTCAAGTAATCCTGTGTTATATTGACAACGTAGCGTCTTTTAATTTCGCTTATCACATTAGGATGCAAACTAATGCCTATATCCTTAAGTAGTAATTCAATGAGATTACGATACATAAAGATCATTGGTGGGATATACATGACATCACCTGATGTTGTAAATTCCCTATAAAGAAGATCACCTATTGATTTATAACCCTCAATTTGTTTAAAACTATCCATTTCGTACATTTGCCATAAGTAGCAATTGCCGTAACCATTCGATGCTTGACATAAAAAAGTTGCGTCGGGTGAATTCTCATATATATAATCTATGTTTTCTTGTAAAGAATCACTAGCTAACTTATCATCACAATAGAAGTCGTGAACCAATAGAAATACACTATTTAAACAGTTTAAAATTATTAGTATATCTAAATATTTGTTTTTATACTGAGCTAAGAATGTACTCGGAAAAGGGTATCTAAACAAATCAGATTTTTGATCAAATATGTTGATGTTATCAAAATACTTACTTATCCAAGTATATTCTTCTTGAGGCATCATCCGTATTGTACTAACTACATCAAACAATGCTTTCAAATCGTGCTTGTTACTTTCAAATATCGATATGCACTCAGTTTTGGATTTATTCTTAATAAGTATAGATTTTAGCAACAGTTCAATTGCGTGTCGAAATAAATAAAAAGTAGGTAATGTGTTTGTATCAACTATTAAATTAATGTCTGAATTATTAATGACATATGTGGCCGCTTTAATTGCAGATTCATAGTAATAAATCGCCCACTTCTTATAAGCAACTTTAAAGTCACTTTCTTCTATCGAAACACCATTAACTATTTTTGTGATATCATCGTGATTACCAAAATTAAACATATACTCTCCTTATTTATAAAGCATAACTGGCGTAAGATTCACTCACGCCAACTATGCTCAAGTTCATTTATTGTTCAAGTCCATAGGCTGGTGTAAAAAATGTTGATGTATATCTTACAGATACCATCGTATTAGCAAATGAATAGACAGTTAGACTGATTTTCATGCTTGGCTGTAAATTATTTATAGTTTTTGTTAATGTTTGATCTGAAGAAGCATATCCTAAGTAATAATTAATCCCATTCAAATTATAATACATTGGCACAGCAAAATTATTTTGATTTCTAACTTGAATTCTAAAACTATAGGGTGTTTGCTGATCAATGGTTACGATTGGTACTTTATGCGCAACAGACACGGCATATGAGGTAACACTCGATGTTGTATTATAGAATTGAGTTTCTATATTTTGTGGTTGATTGAATGCTTGGGCATTAATTGTGCTTGTTTGGTTATAAGAACCAAAGTTTTTCGTTAAAATTACCCACTGTAATCCATTGATTGAGTGTGTGCCTGTTAACCCATTCGTTAGTGAAATTGACACAGGAATTGGTGCATTATTTGTAAGTTGTAACTGATACCCCGATTGATTTGCGCCCAAGATTGTGAATGTTGGCCTACTTAAAATGCCTGGGTTTTGTTCTGACCAATCACCTTTAACAAATGAATCTATCTTCATTATACTGCCGTCGTTATACTTTACATGTGTTTTATTTGCATATGCACCACCTGGATATTTAATAGTTTGCGTCACATGTATGTATCGATTAATCATAAGCTCCTTATTGATTACATCATTTACTACTTCATTGCCTATATCAAGACTAAAACTTGGTCCAAAGCATCCCAAAATATCTTTTGATAACTCTATTCCACACCCGTAAGTATGATTAAAGTTTAAATCTACTGTAGTCTGATTATAGGTTGCACTAGAAAACATTCCAAACAATGTATGAAATACTTGGGTAGCGGATTCTTCACCAGTCTTGTCGTTGTATTGACTATTTACTCTTATTGTGTAGTTCATTCGAATCTCTCTAATTTTTATTAGTGGAATTATATTTACTTGAACGTTCGAGCCTTGTTCAACATTGCAAAATCCAAGATAGCTATTATTTCCTATTGAGCTACAATATGCACCATAATCGTGAAAATCACTGGTGCTATCTACAAGGGAATGAAGATTCTTAATATACGAGTATAGATCAGTTAGTTTGAATTTGGCAACTGCACCAGAGGTTATGCTGTCACTTACTCCATTCGTCTTAGGAATTTTCATATCATTTGGTGTATATTCAATGACACTTTCCGGTACTTCGGTAACTCCACTTATCGATGTAACATAGTGTATGAATTCCCCGCTATTGCTTGTGTAATCAAAATCCACTGGTACAAAGTAGTATCTCGTTTCATAGATAATTGATAAGGAAATTGGATCGTTGGTTATATTGGCATTTTCCGCTCCAATAAGTATTGATACATCATCAGACGGCATAGGTGTGTTGCTTGAGTTTGTTCTACCGTTAACTGATCTATAAATGTCTCTTGCATAGCCAGAATTATGTGCATAAAGACCTTTTGAATCTGTACCTATAATATTATTAACTTCATAATAAATATTATAATCGTTGCCATAATATGGCCCATATAATCGCTTAAGTGTAGTTAATTTAATTTCGTCAAACTCTGTGAACAATAATGAGTTCGTGTTTTCTACTACATTAAGAACATCAGGTACGACTAGACTATTGTCTTCTAATGCATAAACTTTTACGCTTAATGATAATACTAATAACACTAATAAAACAATTTTTTTCATTTTTTCTCCCTTTCGATGATGCATCTTCCTTATACACATTTCAATATCCATATTTCATATTCACCTCCACTTTTATCGAAAAATGTATTAGATAGTACCCCATTCATACTAATAAAACGAATTTTATTAATTTTTTGTCCGCTTTATTTTAGAAAAAAATACTGAATTTTTCATTTTATACCAAAAAAAGACCATTTGGTCTCTTTTTTGGTTATTATATTGTACTTGGGTTACCAATATAGTCATTAATCATTTATTGTCAAGGAATGCTTGTCCAACCAATAGTTCGTTAATTCCTAGTAGTGTTTTATCCGCCATTTTTGAGAGACTTGCTGGCCCTATGCCAATAGCAAACATCTTAGCATTTTTTGCTGCTAAGATACCAGCTTCTGCATCTTCAACGACAGCACATTGTTCAGGTTTTAACCCCAGTGCTTGACCCGCTTTAATAAACACCTCAGGATGAGGCTTACTGTATGTGATGTCATTACCATCAATAATCGCGTCAAAACTATCCAGTAATCCAATCTTTTTTAGTATCTTCCTTGCATTTTTACTAGATGAACCAATAGCAATCTTAATATTTTGCTGTTTTAGCAATCGAATAGTCTCTTTTACACCGGGTAATATATCTGCTTCTGATAGTTGATCTAATAATCTTACATAGAATTCATTTTTTTGAGTAGCCAATGATTGCTTTTCATCATTAGAGTACACCTTAGATGCTCTAGATAAAATAATCTCTAAAGACTCCATTCTCGAAACACCCCTCAACTGATGATTGATAGTTCGATCAAAAGGTATTCCTTCCTGATTTGCAATAAATTGCCATGCTTCAAAATGAAGGTCATCGGTTGAAACGATGACCCCATCTAAATCAAATATTACACCTTTTATCATATTATTTCTTGGTCGCCTTTAATGAGAAATTTTGGAGGGTTATTGAAACGTCATATGTCCCTGGTATTTCATACCCAATATTCATGTTCGTTAAGTATAAATCTTCTACCTCGGTATTGAGTAATGCGCCTTGTTGTTTAGCAAGCATTAATGCGCGAGCAAAGTATGGAATCAAATCGATGTTAATGTCATTATGAACACCTACTTGTAACCCATTTGGCATAAAATCAATTTGTGGCATTTGATAGATAAACTTCCCCGTATTACCTGAAGTACCTGCATCAATCATGCCATTTTCTTGCATCAATGGATATCGTGCATCAAAAAATGGGATACCAAACCACATATATTCACCTGCATCAGCAGCTGCATTACTTCTTACTACAATGTACATCAAGAACTGTGCTGTGTGTAATGAGGCGTTATACTCTGCATTTGACATATGATTCACTAAACTATTCAATTGAATGGAAAGACTCAATACGATGCTTTCTACATCACTGACTGATACATTTTGTGATAAGCCTTGTTGGATTAATAAATGGGGCCAAGCTTCTTTAGATTCTCTTGGACGTAGGTATTCTTTTGAGGTATTCAAGACAAATGTGATTTCGCCAGTATCTGGATTAATAATGAGTTTTTTAGATGGATCTTCAATGGTATAGAAACCATCCACATAGGCAACTTTTTTACCATTCAATGCATAATCATCCGCTAATCCAAAACGATTGCCAGCTTGCCCTAAAAGCCAAGCAATCTGACCCGTTGGTGTCCCATAGGTCAAATTATAATCTAAAGGATAACGATTGTCTGGTTGTGGTTCATTATCTGCTGGAGATATCACAAATCCATTACGGAAATGATTATCTTGAATGAGTTCAATGACCTTACTTTCTGGATTCGGTGGTTTTTGATTACAGGCTGTAAGCGTCATAAATAATCCTAACATACAAAACAGTATCAGGCTTTTTTTCATAGGTTTCTCCTTTACATTTTAATGCTACCACTGGTCAATCCAGCGATAAATTGTTTAGATGCTAATAAAAACACGATGAGTAGTGGTAAACTGCTGATGACATACGCTGCAAAAGGTGCCCCATAACCACCTGTCATACCATAATAAGCTGAGGTGAAATTGACTAGTGCGATCGGTAACGTGTGTAATCGTTCTTCAAGTAAGACCAGTGATGGCCATAAGTAATCGTTCCAACCACCAATAAATGAGGTAATTACCAAAGTCCAAATAATGGGTTTTGAGATGGGTAACATCACATTATAGTAGACTTGAAAATCAGTTGCACCATCGATAGTTGCAGCATCCAATAATTCTGTAGAAACACCAGAAAATGAGGTTCTGAGTAAGAATGTTGCAAACGGAATCGAACCTGCAATAGCGGGCAAAATAACACCCCAATGTGTATTCACTAACCCGAGTTTATTAACAAGTTCATATTGACTGGTGATGGTCACTATTCCTGGCATCATCAACAAAGCAATGATCATATAAAAGATGGTGTTTTTGTACGGAAAATTGAATCTCACAAAAGCAAACGCTGTAAATGAACCGATGGAAACAATCCCAAAAGTTTGAATGATCGTAACAAACAACGAATTAAACAAATACGGTTTGATGACAATCCAAGCATATTCATAATTTTCAAGACTCCATACTTTGGGTAATCCGAATGGGTTAGACTGATCATCTGAAATGGTTTTAAAACTTTTAATGACAAGCATGAACAATGGGTAGAATGATAAAACCAATAAGGTCACTACTAATAAAGTTATGATGACTTCGACATATTGTTTCTTTAAATATCTAACGATCAGCATATTAGTCATTTCCTTTCAGTTTTTTCATATTGAAAAGGGTAACCCCTAACGTCATTAGAAAAATAACAATCCCGATTGCAGAGGCATAGCCATACCGGTCATACGTGAACGCTTCTTCGAATAACATGAAGGCTGGGACATTCGTCGCGTTCGTTGTTCCTGGCCCACTACCTGTGACTAAAACCTGTAGATTAATGTTCTGTAATCCCCCAATAATTCCCATCACAACAAAGTATTTGATTTGACCTTTCAATAAAGGCATGTCGATTCGAATCACTCGTTGAAGTAGGTTTGCACCATCAAGCTTAGAGGCTTCGATGACCCCACTGGATATGTTTTGTAGTCCCGCTAAATAGATTAAAAATGAAGTCCCGGCAACCCATGGAAATGCAGTTAACATAATGGCTACTGGCGCTAATTTAGGATCAAAATACCAGTTTTGATTGCCACCACCGAAGAAGTTGATGAGTCGATTCGCAATACCCGAATCACCACCAGCAAACACGATATATTGCCAAATAAGAATGACGACGACAGCAGGGACTAATACCGGTATGATAAATAAGAAACGGTATAATGCACTCGCAAATCGACTTTTTAGATTATATAATAACTCGGCTAGAAAGATTGTAGCAAAATTACCTACAAACATCCCTACCACAATAAAAATTACCACATTAAACAAGCTTCGATAAAAAACTGGGGATGTGAATAGTTCAATGAAATTATCAAGGAAAATGAATTTTCCAATCCCTGCACCATTCGCATCCGTAAACGAAAACATCAATGTTCGAATCGGTGGATAGTAAGAAAAAATCAGCAATAACAAAATCGCTGGCGAAAGCCATATAAAGGCTTTGTATTGAAATTTGGGTTTTCGCTGATTTTTCTTCATAATCCTCACCATTTAGATTCGTCGTACTCGTTTTCTATTTTGAGTGCTTGAATCGTATTTCGAATTGTTTGTGCCAAAGAACGAGCTACTTCTTCGGTGGTTTTAACCTTATTATCAATATCTTGTAAGCTCTTGATGAATGCTGTGTTATAAGCATAACCTAACATAGCCCATGAATTTACAGAACCCCAATATACACGGCTACCTGTGTTTACGGTTGCTTTATCTTGGGTATAAATCTCTAATAAATCTTGAAGGTATGGTGCGATGGCAGTCTCTGAATCTGGATTCAGTGGAATACCACCTTTTAAATCACCGATTAAACGATTATTATTCTGTGGTGCTGTTAAAAACATTAAGAAATCAACTGCGCCTTCAACTGTACCTTTTTCTACTGCCGAATTAGTGATAAACCACGGTGTTGCAAGTCCAGCAACACCTCGAATCGACGGCGAATACGCATGTTGAGTGGTTGCTGTAGTTAGGTCAGGATACGGCATGACACCCCATTCAAAATTGATGTTCTTATTGATGGATAACTTACGGATTTCCCTACCTGTTACTTCAACCATGGCCAAATTGCCGTTGACAAAATTCGTATGAGCATCATAGCTTTGCCAATTTTGTGGGTAAAACTCTGTCTTCATCTTCGTGACTTTGATGTATTCATAATAACGATTATCCACTAAAGATGCGCCTGAACCTATCGCATTTACAGTTGGGTTCCAGATGCCTTTTTCAAAGGCTCTGACAAATTCTTCCGTATCGACTTTACCATTGACTGTTAGCACATCTGCAAGCGGTAAAATATCAGAGAACATCGTAGATTCTAAAACAATATCATACCATGTGTAAGTCGTAGTATAGGCTTCTTTATTAGTCTTGGACTTAATATCGCTTAAAGCCTGTAAAAACTCTGCATAGGTTTCAGGTACTTTGGTGATGCCCGCTTCTGCGAGGATGGCTTTATTATACATAATGCCCACCGGTACTTTTTCTAACGTGATGGTGTAATAATTGCCATCACTTGCCATATTTTGGGCAAGTTCCTCAGGAATATATAAATCCTTCCAGGCTTTATTCCCTGAAACATATTTGTTTGGTTTATTTAAATACTCATTTAAAACGACATAGTAATCTTTACCTAAATCCATGTTGACAACCGTTCCGTTTTGATAGGTAATATCTGGGGCGGTCTTATTGTTTAATTGTGGCACTAAGATGGCTCTATCGCCATTAGAAGATGTTTTATTGATTTCAATTTTGTATTTCGGATTTAACTTTTCCCATTCTCTCGCCAATACTTCTAATGTATTATAAGGAAATGGATTGGCTTCACTTGGGGTCATGAGTGGGGTTGTATTGAAGTTACCAATATCGCCACCCCCATCAATCACGATGGTTTTTACTTCACCTACACCGCCATTACCGTTACAAGCTGACACGATTACTAGCGATAGTATTAAAGCAACTAGGGTCAAGACTTTTTTCATATTTGATCCTTTCTCATACCGGTTAGTGGTATGATGGTTTTCTTTGTGTGTTCGAATGTTTGTTGTTTATAAACCAATCGGAGTGGGGATGTACAATAAATCGTTACAGACTCTTTAGACAACTCCGCTTTGACTAGTTTACCTTGATACATGAATTCCATTTTAACGTTCCCCCAACGCTCAAAATACGTTGGGTTTAATTCTAAGTAATTGAGGGCTGGTTTAAAGCCAAATAAACCTCTAAATACTGAGTACCATCCACCAGCCATACACGCAGCGTGTAAGCCTAAATGGGCTTCTTTGTGGTGGTCGATGATGTCAATAGCGACACTCTTATACCAGTAATCATAAAACTTATCACACTCTTGATGGTCTATCGCTGCGATGGCGTGAACTGGGTAGGTGAGTGAAGAGGAGGCTTCACACATCTTTTCATAGTATTGCCAGTTTCGTTCATAAGAGACAGGTCCTAATGGTAAATCGATGTAGGTAAATAGCATGATGACATCCGGTTGTTTGATGACTTGAGATTCATGGTAAAGGCCTGATTGTTTCATTTGGAAACTCTTGGCTGACCCATTGCCAGTCACTTCGAGGGTTTCTTTTAAATTGAAGTACCCATCAAACTGTGGAATATAGCCATCCTTGGTAATGCTTTTTTTAATCTTTAAAGAGACTTGTTTTATTTTGTCGAGTAACGGTTTTTGAATACCATACTTATCCTTTAAAACCTTGTTTCTTAACCACTCAACAGTTTCTCCTAATACATAGGAAACCATAAAGTTGGTATAGGCATTGTTGTTGATATAAGGGTGGTGTTCATCGGTACCTGTGACGTTATTTAAATCGTAGATATCCTCATTTTCATTATACTGAACTCTTTGGATAAAGTACTTGGAAATTTCTAAAAGCATCTCTACCCCATAATTCACCATAAACTCATGGTCTTTAGTTACGCGGTAATAGGCGAGGATTGCGTAGGCGATATCCGAGTTGATATGGATTTGCATAAACGGGTGTCTTGCATAAGCCCATACTTTCTCATCCCCTAATACCGATGAACAAAACGCATAACGTGCGCCATCAATGCCTTCTTTTTTCGCATTTTTAACGGCTTCTTCTAACCGGTTATACCGATACATCAAGATCGATTTCGCCGCTTCTGGTTGTGTCATTAAATACACAGGAAATTGGAATATTTCAGCGTCCCACCATACAAATTGATTGTATTTTTCACCGGTTAAGTTTTTCGCACTGACGCTATGAACTTGGTCATAACGGTCTAGTGAAATGAGAGTTTGATAGTTAGCATATTGAAGTAAGGCTTCATCTTCTTTATGGTCAAGTTCAATATTCATTCGTGTGAATGCTTGAACATAGGCGATTAGGTGCTTTTGATAGTGCGAACTATGGGGTTGTTCTTTCACTTCTCTCATTGCCTGATGATTAACACTTGCAAGTTCGCTTTTCAACAGTACATCTTGGGTCATATGAACCACAATCGCTTTTTTGATGTGGATTACTTTTTCTTGTTTCGGATGTATACGTTCAAAATGACAACCGGTATCATACATCCATTCGGATGATTCTTTTTCTACTTCATTGTGAATGGAAATCGCTGTTTCAAAATGATATTTCTCTCCAATACCAAACAAAAACTGACCTTGATCATAATCGAATGATTTTAGTTTGGATTTCTTTTGTCCGTTTGTTTTAATGAATGTATCTAACCCACTATCAATCACAACATCGAGGTTATGATTGAGTTTTTCTAGGGTTGCGTGAATGAAATAGTGGTGGTTGTCTTTAAATGAGGCGAACCGTCTAAAGGAGAGTTTGGTTAAATGACCTTCTAAGTCATTCCAAACCACTTCTCTGATTAAACACCCATCGTTGGTATCAATGTATCTAACCCACGATTCAATCTTACCTTCCCAAGGGTAAAAGGTATGCCCCCCAATGGTAAATCTTAAGAGTAAAATATCCGCAAAATTAATACACGAATCTTGAGTCTCGAACTGTTTCGCTTCGATCTCATTGATATAGTATTTTCGCATATACATATTATCGATATAAATTTGAGGAATCTCGATGATTTCATCGATTAAACCTCGGATGTACGCGCCTTGAACATTCAAAGAACCGAATTCTTCAAATGATCCTCTGATGCCAAAGTACCCATTCCCTGTGGTAAATAGCGCAGCATTTCTCGCTTCTTCTTTCATTTCATAAGAAGCTTCAATTAAACTGTTGTGATTTGCGCTATAAGTTAACATCTCTTATCCCTCCAACACTCGAATGAGTCCTGCTGCATAGATTCTAACTAAAAAGTCACTCGGGTGGTTGATATTATTCGCGAGAATATCTACACCCTTTTTGGTTTTATAAAGCTCTTCAGTAATACTACCCATATCGAGTAACGCCACCCCGTATTGGTCTTTTAACGCTTCTAACTCAACTAAGTAATTCTTTTGACCTTGGTTTTGAATGGATAACGGATTCGCATAAATAGTTTGAATCAAAATAATATCCGCAACCGGGTGTCTGGATTGAATTGAACGAATCATAAATTCAATGTGTTCTCTATAGGTTAATGGAGAAACCCCTAAAGACCCATCATTCATCCCAAACCCAATGATGACTAAATCAGGGTTATAGTCATTGACGAGGGTATCGACATTGTCTTTTCCCCACGAAGCCAACATACCACCCTTAGCGGTGTTGATTAAGCTGACTTCTGAATCATATTTATCTTGGATGTAATTGGTAAATAGCGTTCCAAAATCGTCCAAATAGGGTTTGATGCCTAAGATGCCTGAAGCGTTCGCTCCGGTGGAAATCGAGTCTCCATATAATACGACATTTACTGCTTCACCAGCATTTATTTTTTTAGTAAATCGCGCCAATGCATCCGCTTGATGGGCAGGTGTAATGCCTGCCCATGTGGATGCGTGTTTATACGTTACGGCGATTTGATGCATGACAATCCCAATGCCTTCAGTAAAGATAATTTGTGTGCCTGGGGCTTTCGCTTGATAGGTACTAAAAGCGTACTCTTCAGGTAAGTTTTTTCCAGCCAACTGTTCAGATGTTAAATAGGGCATCGTGGAAACATCGGTTCTAATGAGGGTGTTATCTCTAATTTCATATTCTTTTGGATCATATTCTTTATCAAGCGTATAATCTCTTACAGATATGATTTCAGTGGGTGTAAAGAGTAACTTACCGGATATTTCCGAACCGTTATCTTCTAAGACAACCGTTTCATTATAGATGATTTTATCTTTCCATACGTTTACTAACATTTGTTTTTCTCCATACTGATAGCCTAAGTCTTTTTGACAAGCACTCAGAATAAAACTGGTAAAGAGTAAGCTGATAAACAGGATTAAGTGCTTATAGATTACTCTTTTGTTCATTTAGATACCTTTTTTCTTAAATACGAAGAAGGCAGCTGCGGCTAAGAGGATGACCCCGCCACCAATACTTAAGGATAAGACTAAAGCACGGTTAGAAGATTGTGGCGCTGCAGGGGCTGCTGTGATGGATAAAGCAACGCTTGCTGACCCACCCGCTGTTTCAATCTTAATTTCGTGTTCTCCAGCTTCAAGTGTTTCTAAGAAGCTTGATTTAAGTTTAAGAACGTTGTTTGCATAAGTGTAGTTTGCACCATCAACAACCACACCATTCACTTTCACAGTGTAGGTTAAATCTCTGTTATAGAATTCGATATTCTTATCGGTTAAGGATTCAAGTTCATAAGATAGCGTTGTTGTTAATACATGCGGTGCTGGTGCATAAGCAACGGCTAAGGATTCAGAAAGTGGGTTTTTACCATTGATTAAGGATACGCTTAAGGTATTCTTAGAAGCATTGGTTCCACCGGTGGCCGCTAAGTATAAATAACCTGTACCATTGGCTAAAGATGTTTTTAAGGATCTTGTTGTGATAGTATCACCAGTCATCACTTGGCCGCCTATGGAAAGTTTTAGATATTCATCTGTGACCCCAGAGACTGTCTTCATTTCGGTTGAGAAGTCAATGACTATTTCATTTGATAAATCTATCGTTAGGGTCGCTGTACGTTTCGCATCAAAAAAACGGTTAGAATATAGGCTTAACATATAAATTTCAACTCTCGCTTGATTTGCGCCATCAGGGATAATCAAGAAGAATAAGCCTTTATTGTTTTGTACAGAAGCATCATCGGCAGTTGAGAAGATTTCTGGATTTTCCATAATACCAAAGCTAATCCATCCACCAGCTTCTACTGTAATGGCAGAAATGTCTAAAGTCATCTTGAAGTTTCTGACATCAAGTGCTTCAAGTTCATAGAATAAACCATTGTTGCCTTCACCTAAACCAGAGCCTAGGAAAGTCGCTTCAATCTTATTGTTGTTTTCGATGACATAGGTGTTATCGCCAACAATCCAACCTTCTAAGGTTTGGGTTGCTTCAAGCAATACAGCTTCAGCAGCGTCAAACGCATCATTGAATTCAATTTGGTCTACTTCTGCTAATAAGCTGATTAAGTTATTTGAAACGCCTGCTTTCGCATCGAGGGCTGCGTTGACTTTTGAAATATCTGATAAGTCTAATACAGAGGCTTCGAAAGCATCGATTTGAGTTGAAACTAAATCGTGAACCTTAGAAATGATTAATGCATCGGCGTCTTCAATTCTACCGGATAATGCTGTGAGTCTTGTAAGTTGTTCTGGGGTAAATTCACTTGAATCTACGGCTAATTCTTTTGTTTGGGCTGTTTCTAATTGGGTGATAGCTTGATTAGCTGTAGCAAAGTTGGTAATTAAATTGACTTTACCTTCTAGGTTGACTACGGAAGCTTCAAGTTCATCTAAGACGATGTCGCCACCAAGTTCAGTGATTGCTGCTTCAAGGGTGTCTTGAGCCGCGTCATAGCGTGCTTGGTAATAATTCTTGTCATATGATTTCAATGAATCAAAGTTAATGTTCGCGTTGATGGCTTGTGCAGCTTGTACATTCGCGATCACGGATAAGTCTTCTAATAATGCGGCTTCTAAAGCGACTAAGTTTGTTTTGAAGGTGTCATAAGCACCATCTTCTGCATAATACGCTCTACGGCTAGCATCCACAACATAATTCGCGATTAAGGTTTGAATCGAACCATCGATGTTTAATCCACCAACTAGGAAATAAGAGTTCGTCTTATCTGCGAAGTTTTGATAGAAAGTGGCTGAAGCGACGGTGAATACTTGACCATTGATGGTCACATTCACATTGGTGCCTACTTCTTTGATCGATACGGTGATCACATCTTCTAAAGCGACTAATTGATAGCCTTTCCAGTTCGCATCTTCCCAATCCCCTTGTTCAGCCAAAATGAATTCTGGTAAGGAAATGTGGTGTGTGCCTGAACCTACTTGGATAGCGACTAAGTATTTATTAGCGACTGTGGTGTGCTTAACAAATTCAATCGATAAGACTGCACCATTACCACTGATGTATGAACCTTGTGGTCCAAAGAACGTGATTGCTGCTGTACCTGGGTCCATATAAGTTAAATCCAGTTGCATTTCAAAATCGGTTGCGTTAAATGGGGTTCTAAATCCAGCTCTTAAGCCGAACCCTGTGGTTAACGCCATTGCGACACCTTGGTCGCCAATACGGGATGCACCAAAACTACCTGGTTGCCAATGTGAATAGAAATCCGTTGTGGTTGATTCTACACCAACGACTGGTGGATTTTCTGGTAATACGGCTGCTTTAGCTTGCTTTGCCATCATCATAAATGCTAAAACAACGATTAAACTGAATGCTACGATTTTTTTCATGGTTCCCTCCATATATTTTTTACAACTGTCTCAGTTGTTGAATCGACTTATTTTAATACTGCTAATGCGCTAACGCCTTGGATGTATGATTTAACATCAAATCGTCCAGGCAGTTCCCATCCAAAATTCATATAACCTATTTGATAGTTTGCTTGATCATGTTTTTTTAAATACCCGTGGTCTAAGGCATACTGTTTGGCTTTTAAGACAAACGGTAAGATATCCACTACAATGTGATAGGTTTTTCCAAATTGAATGGGTTCTTTTAAGTAGTTTCGATTGGACATCGAGTAGATGAGTCTACCGGTTGTACCAATCCCTCCCTGGTCGACATGCATCGACTCTTCAATGAATGGATAACGGTTATCATAAAGCGGTATACCAAACCAAAAGAATTCTTTGAAGTTGCCATAGCCCTTAGAACCTTCAATCCCTGTATCGTGAATCACGAAATACCATAAAAGCTGTGCAGCATGTAGGTTAGGGTTAAATAAACCGAGGTTTTCATCTTTAACAGATTCAATGTTAAAAGTGAGTTTTAAGGTGAGTGATTTTAATTCATCTACTGAGACGCTTTGTTCAAAGTCTTGTTCAATGAGCAAATGACTCCATGGTTCACTACCGTTTTTTCTAACCCCATTAGGGTATTCTTTAGATCCGCTCAAATCCATCTTGAGATACCCTGTTTTGGGATTCACTTCAATGTGTCTTGAAGGGGTGTCATAGATATAGTTATCTAATACTTTTTTGCTAGAAGATTCACATAAATCAAATGGCGTCCACCACTGGGCCATCTGCCAGATTGGCCTATTGGTGGGATTGGCTTCGCCTTGATAATCTAAGTGTTTGTAAATCTTTCTGTGATTGATTGTTGGATTAATCCCAAGCACATGAAATCCTGTTTTAAACTGTGGGTCAGTTAATAGTTCGATTGTTTTCATAGATACCTACTTTTTAATCGCTTTAATGGAGATACCTCTAAAGGTTGAGGATACATCAAATGTCCCTGGGAGTTCCCAACCTAAATTCATATACCCAATTTGCATGTTTTGATATTGTGCATTGACTAACGCATTATTATTAATCGCGTATAGGAAAGCTTCTTGTAAGTAAGGTAAGACATCGATTTCGATATGATAGGTTTTACCCATTTGGATTTTCTCATCAAAATAGTTTCTTGATGACATTGAGTAGATGAGTTTATTGGTGGTTCCTGGACCACCTTGGTCAAGGTGAGCGGACTGTGCAATAAAGTCTGTTCTATTATCAAAGATTGGAATGCCAAACCATAAGAAATCGCCACGGGTACCCACTTCATTTGGATTACTATCTTCAGGTACCACGTTTTGTAAGGTCAAATACCATAACAGCTGTGCGGCATGTTTTCCTGGGTCATAGGCTGAACCGGTTAAGTTTTCAACCGAATTCACGGTGACCTCAAGTCTTAAGATGAGTGCGGATAATTCAGACATCCCCACCGATTCATTGAAGTTTTGTTCAATGAGGGCGTGTGTCCATGGTTGACCGCTTTGTCTTGGTTCTGAGTATTCTTTAGAGGCTTGTAGATCAATTCGTAAGTAACCATTGTCACTAGGGTTCATATGTAATGTTCTAGATTCTGTTTGATAGGTATGAACACCATTCACTTTTGAATAGGTTGAATCAGTGACATCATGAGGTGTCCACCACTGAGCCATGTACCAAACATTTCTGCTTGAAGGTAAGGCTTCTCCGTTATAATCCAAATGTCTTTGAATGGTTCTACCATCTTCCACAGGGCTGATTCCTAGAAGCTGAAAGCCGGTTGAAAAAGTTGGGTCTTCTAGAAGTTCTATCGCACCTGTGTCATCGATGATGGGTTCATCTTTTTCTTTACATCCGGATAACAACACTAAGGATAAAATCAATATGCCTAAGACCTTTTTCATTTGATAAATGCCTCATTTGGTTTGACGTTAAAGGCTTTCGCAAGTCTCAATAAATCTTCATCCGAAATGAGTTTATGGTTACTAAATGGTTTAATGGTTAAATAGGTCATAGCGGCTTTTTCCACTGTTTCAACTAAACCAAAGGTTGAGTCGAGTGTGTCGCCACAGGCGACTACACCATGAAGTGGCCATAAGACGATTTTGAATGTTTTAAATTTGTCTGCTGTGTTTTTTCCAATGATGCCATTGCCGGGGATTTCCCAAGGAATAATACCAATACCCTCAGGGAATATGATGATGTTTTCGGTGTTTAAACCCCATAACGCTTTTGAGAATGTTTTTTCATCTAGCTCTGTAATCGCACTCATCATATTGGTGTAGGTTGTGTGGGTATGGATGATGACGCGGTGTGTTGGGTCGATTTCAAGTCTAGAGATGTGTGAAGCTAGGTGTGTAGATAATTCAGAGGTCGGTCTTTCGGTTGGTTTTAATCCCCAAAGGATTTCCACATGATCGCCATTTTCAGTGACTTTTACGATACAACTGTTCGCTTCAGGGTGCTCTTTGACATTTTTAAAATACTTCCCTGACCCGGTGACTAATAGGTATTTCCCCGCCAACGCTTTCGCATTGATTTGAAGTGGGTACAATCTTCCTGGTTTCGATAAGTCTAAGTAAAGGGATAGCTCAGCTTGATCTAGGATGAACGAAACGTTCCCCGCATTTCTTTCATCCCAACCAAGTAAATACATACGGTCAATGACATTCGAGAATTCTTGGATAAACTTGGATTCTAATATGTTTTTCATAGTCTTTTGCCTTTCATGGTCGCTTCATAAGCTTCGATTTGCTTCAAGAAGTCGATACCCACTGGTTTTTGTTCGGTCTCACAAATATAGTCATAGACCAGTCCAAATGGTAGTGCTTTTAATTCTTCGGTGTAGATGAGTCTTTGTGTATAGTTTTGTTCTAATTCAATCTTTTTAAGGAGTTCTTTGGGTTCAAGTAAGGCTTTTAATAAGGCCTTTTGAGTATTTCTAATTCCAATTACCCAAGCAGCGATCCGGTTGATTGAGGCGTCGAAGTAATCTAAGCCTATCGATGTTTTCTTTAATAAATCATCCCTGACTAACGCTTCAGCAACCCCGATTAAGTCATCGTTTAAGGTAACGACATGGTCTGAATCCCATCTCACAGGTCTAGATACATGGAGTAAGGTATGATCGACGAATAATGACATGGATGATAGTTTGTCTGATACTTGTTCTGTTGGATGGAAATGACCTGTATCCAAACAAATGCCTAGATGATGTTTGGTTGCGTATCCTAAATAGAATTCATGAGAACCGGTGGTGTATGATTCTGCCCCAATTCCAAAGAGTTTCGATTCAAGTGTGTCCTTTACGTGAGGTAATTTGGTTTGGTAGATGTCATCGAGTGATTCTTTTAATCTGACTCTAGGGGATAATCTTGAATACGGAGAATCTTTATAACCATCTGGGATCCAGAGGTTACAAACCGTATCCGTATTCAAGGCTTCACCGAAATAGGAGGCAATCTTTCTCGATTGTTTTACATGCTTGATCCAAAAGTTTCTAACGGTTTCGTCACTTGAAGAAAGTGTAAACCCAGATTTAGCCATTGGATGTGAGAATAGGGTTGGATTAAAGTCAAGTTTGACATTATTTTTTTTAGCCCATTTAACCCACGACTCAAAGTGTCTTGGTTCAATTTCATCGAGTCCGATGGATTCTTGGGTATCGAGATATATAGCATGTAAATTCACTCTGTGTTGATAAGGCACTAAGCTGAAGACCATTTCTAAGTCTTTTCGTAGTTCTTCGAGGGTATTCGCTTTATAAGGGTAGTTTCCCGTTACAGAAATCCCACCAGAGAGGGCTTCTTTACTATAAAAGCCTTTGACATCATCGCCTTGCCAGCACTGGATGGAGATGGGTGTGTGTTTGAGTGTATGGATGGCTTGATCGATATCCACGCCGTAATTGGCGTAGATTGATTTAGCTAAGTTATATTTTTCTTTTTGGGTCATTTGTTTCTCTCCTTTAGGATGGTTTGATACTTTTGGTAGATGCTTGATAAATCGGTCTTGGGTTTAAAAATCCTATTTTTTTCTTTCGACAAGTCTTGTTTAGTAAACCCTGTATATTTGGATTCGTGTTGAACTAACGCATTTCCAATGGAGGTTGCTTCTTTATCCCCTTTAATTACGTTTAATCTTGTGATATCAGCGGTCATCTGATTGATGAGGTCATTCTGCGATCCACCGCCAATGATGTTGATTTGTTTGGTTTTGATGTTCGTTAACTTTTCGAGAGTGTCTAGGTGGTGTTTATATTTACAAACCAAACTGTAATTGAATAAGGCTAAATATTGAGATAACGTTTTAGGTGTTTCTTGATTGGTTCTAATGCAGTAGTATTTGATTTTATCGAGAATATCGATACCTAGTTCAAACTCAGGGGCATCTAAATCGATGATGGAATCAAAGTATAGGCTTTGTTTGATGTCTTCATCAAGTACTCTATAATCGATATTGTCTAGTTTAAAGGCTTCAATGATTTTGTTTTTGATCCAAAAGCCAGCGATATTTTTTAAAAATCGAATTTGATGAAGATACCCTACTTCATTGGTATAAGAGGCATTGTAGGTATCTTGGTTAATCAGTGGTTTATCTAAGACTTTACCGATTAAACTCCATGTACCTGAAGAAATATAGACATCCTCTTTATTTACTTGAGTACTATGTACCGCAGACGCGGTATCGTGTGTACATACCGCGACGACCGGTACTTTTTTAAGTTGATATTTTAAGACTAAATCATCTTTGAGATACCCATAGGTTTCACCTGGGTAAATGATCTTGGGTATAAAATCTGGGTTAAATCCCATCTGGTATAAAGTATCAATGATATTTTTTTGATTCGGGTTATAGAAACTGGTTGTGGAGAGATTGGTTAATTCTACTCGCTTGATACCGGTTAGGTAATAAGCGATTAAATCTGGGATCATCAACCAGGTATCGGCTTGTTTTAATAAGGCTTGTTCGTATGTTAAGTCATAGGCAATCTGGTAAATCGTATTAAATCGTAAGTGCTGGATGCCAGTGAGCTCATATAAGGCTTCTTTTGAAATCTCTCGATTGATTAATGATTCTCCCTCTCGTGTTCTTTCATCACGGTAACATACGGGGTTTCTTAGTAATAAACCCTCTTTACTGAGATAACCGTAATCTACACCCCACGTATCAATCCCAATCGATTCGATATCGGGTTCGATTTCAAAGGCTTTTTGAATACCGTACATGATTTCATTAAAGATCTTTTTAAAATCCCATACTAAAAGAACCTCTTGTTGGATCGGCTGATTTGTAAAACGATGTACTTCTCTTTGTTTAATTGAATTTCCTACCGTGATGATGATGACGCGTCCAGAAGACGCGCCTAAATCCACGGTTAGGTAATGATGATTATCGTTCATAATCGCTCCATGATTTGGATGTATCGATGACTAAACCCTGATTAAGTCGGGATTCTTCCGCATCGAATGCTAAATAGTGACTTTCTACTGAATAGTTGATGTCTGTTAAAAATGAGGTGTTATCTCTCACAGCTCTTACGAAATCGATGAGTAAATTCTTATCTCCACCGGAGTGATAAGAAAAATCATCGGTGAGTGTTTTAATGTCGATGGTAAAAGGTTGTTTACCGTAAGGCAGGACGGTGATGAGATTATCCTCTAAATCACCGATGAGTTCTGCTTTGGTTCCTTTAATCTCAATACGACGGTGGGTATTGTAGGAGAATCCTGTCATAGTGAAGGATGCGGATGAATAATCTTCGAATTGCATATTTAAGACTTGGTGATCGACGACGTTATTGTCCATATCATAGACACAACGTCCGTAATTTAAGTTTCTATTAGATAAAACCTTTTTGGCATCGGTATCTAAACTGAAGAAAGCCATCCAAGCTGGATTTTCTTCATAAAACTTGACTGCGTTAAACGGGCAATCTACTTTACAGTCAATACAGTTTTTAGCAGCACCTTTGGGCATGTTTTCTTTTTTAAAATAGTGGAGAGTGCCAAAGGATGAGATTTTCTCTACCCTTTTACCAACTAGGTATCTGATGATATCAATGTCATGACAACTTTTCGCTAGGATCATTGGACTTGAGGTATTTGAATTGTGCCAATTACCTCTCACAAAGCTATGAGCGTAATGGAGATACCCAACGTTTTCTGTTTGGTGGAGGGTTGCGATAGAACCCAACACACCTTGGTCAATGAGCTTTTTAATCTCATTGTAAAAGTGTGTGTAGCGTAATACATGCGCAACCGCTACTTTACGGTTTAATTGATTGGCTAATTGTTTGATTTCAAAGATGTCTTTTTTACTTAAGGCGATGGGTTTTTCGAGTAAGATGTCATAACCCACTTCTAATGCTTTTAAAGCATGTTTATGATGATCTTGGTCCATCGTTGAGATGACCAATATATCAGCGAGCTTACCAGCCTTCATGAATGAATCAAAATCGCCATAGATTTGATTTTCATTCAATCCATAGGTGTGTTTCATCCATGTATGTTTGTTTATATTGTGTTCACAGGCAGCCACCAATTGGATTTCATCAGGAAAATCTTTAGCCACATTTGAAAATACAATCCCACGTTGGCCAAACCCTAGTACAGCTAAAGTCATTTTTTTCATCTTTGTTTCGTCCTTACTAAATATAAATATAATCGCGTTGTTATCGCTGGAAACGGTTTCATTTGGTTCATCACAACTATAACAGTTATGGCGGATTAAAGTCAACTAATGAACGTTATCTTGACAATTAGTCACGATAATTGTAAAATTCAGTCATATTCAGTCACATTTTTGGAGGAATCTATGATACTAAATGAACGTCAACGAAAAATTTTCGAAATTATCAAAAAGGAAAAGACGATTTCGAATAAGAGTCTACAAAACAAACTCTTTATTAGTGAATCTACCTTAAGAAGAGATTTAAATGATATGGAAAGACAGGGGATCATTCATAGAACCCATGGTCATTCCTCTTTAATTGAATCATCATCTAGAGAATCATCTATATTAGTCCGAGTTCAAACCCAGGTAAAAGAAAAAAACAGCATCGCGGTAAAATGCGCGACGCTATTAGCGAAGAATGAGTCTTATTTTGTGGATTCTAGTTCCACAGCTGGGTATGTACTACCGCTATTAGATAATCTACCTAATGTTACCGTTATTACCAATGGGTTAAATAACGCAGCGATTCTTACTCAAAGCCCTAATGTCAGAGTCTATCTACCTGGGGGTATTATTTATAACAATACAAACTCAGTCCTTGGGATAGATACAGTGAACTATATTAAGAACTTTAACTGTAACGCTTTTATCTTCTCTTGTGGAGGTATATCCTTAGCCTCTGGTATTACAGAAGCATCTTTAGAACAAGCCTTAGTTAAAAGAGAGATGCTTAATCATTCGAAGGTCCATATCTTATTGGTAGACCATACCAAGTTTGATAAGATCTTCTTATGTAAGACTTGTGAGTTTGAAGATATTGATTATGTCATTACGGATAAGATGCCTAGTGAAGCTTATATTGAGGCTTTTAAAAAGTCAGGGACAACGTTGTTGATTGCATAGGGTGACTATTATGGGGAAAAAATTAGTTGATGAATACTTAAAATATAACTCGATGATGAGTAACCCTCATAAAATCATCATACCGATTGATTATGATAGGCTTTTTTATGAATCCTATATTAAATCGCATAAAGCTGTGCCTATTGATGGTATTGCAGATTATAAAGACTTAGATTATATTTTGATCAAAAATGGCCAATATTCAGTAGCAATTGAAGACATTAAATTTGATGGTTCTTCATTAGGGAAAGGTTCAAAAAATGATAAAGAAAGGTTTTCTATTGAGAGAGATGTAAAAAATCACAAGCTTGAAGAGAGTGATCACTATTGTAATGGCTCCACTTTTCATTATGATTTTTCAATTGAAACTTATATTAATAGATTTAAAGAAAACTTCGATGAGCACTATAAAAAGATTCAGAAGTACCATGAGACATTAAATTCATTTCTAGCTCACAATAATGCAAGCAGTAATGGTAAACTTGGATTTTATCTTCATGACGATTTCTATCAGCCTGTTTTGTATGAAATTAACAATGAAAAACGTGTGTTGTCACCATTGGTTGTTCCCAAAATTTTAATCTATCTAAGGACAAAAAATGATGTTGATTTCGTTATCATTTCGCATTATGGACTTGATAATATTCCATATATATATTTCCTCAATCTTAAGAAAGAATCCATTGATTATTTACTGAATAGAACCGAATTACTACCAGAAAATGCGACATTTACACATGCAGATGCGACACACTATTACGCATCAATAAGTCAATCCATTAAAACAGATATCTCTATCAGCTTCGAAAATTCTACGAAGAAATCCGGTGGGAAAACCATTTAAAGAATTTAAAAATCTACCGCCAAAGTTTATCACCTAAAGGTCATTTAATTTCAATTGATAAAACATCCTCGTAACTCACAGGTATACCTTTATTATCATGTGAATAAGTCATAAATCTTCTATACTTGGGATTATCCCCAAGTGAAATGTATTCTAGGGCTTGTTTTATGCACTTTTGCTGAACATCAGAATTATAACTGTTTACTTTGAATTTAACAATAATCGTCTTAGAATTTGACTGATAAAGTGTCTTATCATAACCGAGTGCATTAATTACATCATTTACAGTTTCACTATTGTCGATAAACAATTCTGAAATGCTATCTCTTAAAGAACCATGTTTTTTAATTAAAAATCCATGAGGACCATCTTTAGTGTCATAAATACGCTTTTTTGTGATATTTCCTAGCTTTTCTTCAATTATTTTCATCATGTCGTCTTTAGTGTGTATTTTGTATAATGATGCAATTTCTTCAAGAATGTTATCATAGATTGATGGTAATGTTTGTATCCCCATATTATAAGATGTTGGATTCAATGTTCTGGAAAAATGAAAGAAGCATACTGACATATTGTTTTTAAAAGTAATGTTGTATTTATCTAATAAGAGTTTCAACTGCCAATCCGATGATTCTAGATATAGGTTTCTAACTTCACTCTTTATTTTTCGAATCATCGTTTCATCAACTTTGAAGATGCTTATAAGAGAATTTTCACAATCCTTTAAATTCTCACAGCTAAGCATACCATAATCACCCCTGTCAGTATTATAGTGATACAAACCAAATAAAACAACCTAATTAAATAAAAAATCTCAGAAACATTTTTCTGAGATAAATTGATAAATATTTATTTAACTATATGTATCCACTCGCGATGTTCCGCAGTGGATTTTGTTTTTATGTCATTTAGTGTATCGTATAATCTTTGAGCAATTGGTCCAATCTTATCAGAAATGTGATAACTAGTGCCTCTATACTCAATTAAACCAACAGGTGATATAGTAGCTGCAGTGCCTGTACCAAATACTTCTTTGATTTGATTATGGTTAATATAATCAAATAACTCTGTGTAAGTTATATCTTGTTCTAATACTTCATATCCCCATTCTTTTAATAAGGTAATGACAGAATCCCTAGTGACACCCGCTAAAATCGTACCATCAAGTATAGGTGTGATGACTTTGTTTTCAAAAGCAAACATGATATTCATCGCACCAACTTCAGAGATGATATCATGATTTTTACCACCTAACCATAAGACTTAATTATAGCCTTTTTCGTTAGCTTCTTTTTGAGCTAGTAAAGACATGGAGTAGTTAGCAGAACATTTTACATCGCCTGTACCACCAAAGAATGATCTTGAATATGTGGGATTAATACTAATAGATACAGGTTTTAATCCATTAGGATAATAATGACCTACAGGAGATAATATAATGATGAACTTATAAGTGTTACTTGGATGAACACCTAATACCTCATCGGTTGCAAACATAAAAGGTCTAATATATAAAGATGTACCTTCTTCTGTAGGAATCCAATCCTTATCTACTTTAACTAATTCAGAAATAGCTTCAACAAAGTCATCTTCTTCGATATAAGGCATCGCCATACGGATACAAGACTTCTTAAATCTTTTAGCATTCTCATATGGACGAAATAAAACTATTACGCCTTTTTCATTTAAATAGGCTTTTAAGCCTTCAAAGACACTTTGTGCATAATGAAAAACACTAGTAGATGGACTTATAGATAAATCATCAAATGGTACTATTTGAGGATTAGTCCACCCATTAGATTTGTTGTAGTCCATAGTAAACATGTGGTCGGTGAAGTACTTTCCAAAACTAAGAATAGAATAGTTCGGTCTTGATTTCTTAACACTTGAATAATCGATATCAATTTTCATCATTATTACCTTGTATACTCAGTTTATGGTTATAGTAGTGAAGTGAGTATACATATCCTTTCTGAATATCTACTATAATCTAATTAAGGCGCCGTGGATTTTTTTCATTTTGTTAACGCTAGATGTTTATAAGAGGCAACTACCACGGCTCTTATTTTTAACTTTCAATGAGTTAGTTAGAGCAAGACGCTTTATCACAAGGTTAAAGAAATAAGAGACTCGTGAAAACTAGCGCTAAATAATCGGAGGTGAAAATCAAGTTCCATGTAGGAATAGATATCTCAAAATTCAAACACGACTACTTCATAGCTACGGATGCAGGCGTGAAAATAAGTGCGTTCACATTTATGAACGATTACGAAGGATTCCAAAAACTCAAAAATGAGTTAAGTGTCTTAGGTGATCCAAAACAAATAAAAATCGGTTTTGAGTCAACTGGACATTATGGAATCAATTTGAAATCATTTTTATCTAGTTTAGGATATACCTATCTAGAGTTTAATCCTCAATTAAAGAGTCAGTTTTCGAAGGCTACTACGTTAAGACGGACTAAAACTGATAAAATTGACGCTAAATTAATAGCAACCATGTTAGGCCAGTTTGACTACAAACCTTACATAGCAAATTTTACCACAAAAATGAGTTAAAAGAATTGATTAGACAACGAGATAATTATCTAGAAATGAAATCGAAACAACTCGTTTATCTAACAAACGTATTAGATAAGTCATTTCCAGAGTTTAAAGGGTTTTTCGATAATAAATTGGGGAAAACACCACTATACATCTTAAAGATCTATAAAAACAAGGAAAAGATATCCAATTTAACCATGAGTCATTATGATACACTACGGACACTATCGATGGGTAAATTCAGCTATCCAAAGTTCTCAAAACTAAAATCATTAGCACGTACATCGATTGGTAATTCGAGTAAATCGTATGATCTTCTCATCGTAACTATTATTCATCACTATGAGGAGTTAGTTAAGATTATTGAAGTGCTCGATCAGGAGATTGAAGATCTTTACTTTAAAACCGATTCATTCATTCATACCTTACCGTCCATCGGCATCAGACAGCAGCAACCCTTTACGCTGAAATTGGAGATATCAGTCGTTTTTCCAATCCCGGACAACTAACCGCTTATGCTGGTCTAGATGTTAAAATTAGTCAATCTGGTACCACTGAAAAATTTGGCAAAATCGTTAAACATGGATCATCACTGCTTCGAAAATATCTTTTCATGTACGCTTTTTACTCATTGAGATATATACCACAAATCAATGATTACTATTATGTAAAGAAAAATCAAAGCAAACACCATAAAGTGATTTTGGTGAACATCTCCAGAAAACTGATTAGAATTATCCATCACATTGAGACCAATAAGGTTCCGTTTGATATAAACAAGGTCGTATAATAAGTAGCTAATTATACACTTCATATTCCGAAATTAGCCTTACTCAAGGTTTTTTTCTATTTACTGATTTAAATCTATTGACTTCTAATAGTTAGTCTCTTTACCTGCTTTGATTCCAATTTACACCAGTTCTTCAGTGAATTTAGTACTTGGAAGAAGTTTCATCTCTTCAATTTCTTTAACATTTAAATCAAATCTATCAAATTATGTTTGATATGCAAACAAATTGATAAAACAAAACCTATTAAAAAATCTTCATTTTTCTCCGTATACATCCAATAAAAATAGTCTAAATGTTCAGTATACCACTTTTTCCAATCATCATTTCGAATCACAAGTGTAGCATCTTCATCCAATTTAAAACACTTCAAAAGTCTATTTTCTATTTCATCTCTTTTTAGTTTTGCGCCATTTGATTTTAAAGGAGATTCTTCTAGAGAGGGATTAGAATATAGCAATAAATATTTTGCTTTCAGAAAATTGCCGTTAATTGGTAAAGGAAACTGATAATGTACTAACGGATCATTTTCGTTATTAAATTCTGATAATATCCGCTTTCCTATTAAACTAATTTTTACTTTGAATTTAATTCACATCTAAATCTAATATTTTCCTATTATTTTTTACTATGATACTCCCTTTTTCCCAAGGATTATAGAGGTTTGTTTTTTCAATCGCCTTCTTAATAGCTATTTTTGTTTTTACGATTCTCATTTCATATTCATCCATAATCAAGTTCTCCTTATTTTTCTTCTTTATTAATACCTTTTGTTTGACAGCCCTTTCAGAGACATGTTTACAACCAAAAGGGGCCGATAATATTTTATAAAATGTTATTTAATTAACTGTGTTCAAGATAAATACTGAGTTTATAAACTTTTTTCGAGTATATCCGCAATCCTTTTGCTAGCTAATCCATCCCCATATGGATTGCTGGCTTTTGACATCTTATCATATTCGTTTTGATTTGTTAATAATTGATTAAATGCATTGTAAATTGCTTCTTCATTAGTTCCAACTAGTTTTAATGTTCCAGCTGCTATACCTTCAGGTCTTTCTGTTGTGTCTCTCATAACCAATACTGGTTTACCAAGTGATGGTGCTTCTTCTTGTATCCCACCACTATCAGTAAGTATTAAATAAGAAGCATTTAAAAAGTTATGAAAATCTACTACTTCTAATGGTTCAATTATTCTTATTCTATCATTGCCAGCTAAAATACTATTAGCTGTTTCTCTAACTACAGGATTCATATGAATTGGATAGATAGCTTTAATTTCTGGATGTTCATTAATGATACGTTTAATCGCGTTAAACATATGTTTCATTGGTTCACCAAGATTTTCTCTTCTATGAGCAGTAATCATTATAAGTCTTGATCCTTCTGCCCATTCAAGCATTGGATGGGTATAATCTTTTCTTACAGTGGTTTTTAAAGCATCAATGGCTGTATTACCAGTAACATAGATACTATCAGACCCTCTATTTTCATTGATGAGGTTTTGTTTAGCTAATTCAGTTGGAGCAAAATTATATTTAGCAATTATTGATACTGCTTGACGATTAAATTCTTCTGGATATGGTGAATAAATATTATGTGTTCTTAAGCCTGCCTCAACATGTCCTACTGGGATTTGTAGATAAAAACATGCAAGCGCAGTAACAAAAGTGGTACTGGTATCTCCATGGACTAATACTACATCTGGCTTTTCTACTTCTAATACTTCTTTTATTTTATTTAAAATATTAGTCGTAACATCAAATAGCGTTTGTTTTTCTTTCATAATAGAAAGATCATAATCCGGTACAACTTTAAATGTTTTTAAAACTTGATCTAACATTTCTCTGTGTTGCCCCGTTACACAAACAACTGTTTTAATACTCTCTCTAGTTTTTAACTCATTAACTAAAGGACACATTTTTATTGCTTCTGGTCTAGTACCAAAAACCAACATAACTTTTTTCATAATAAATCTCCTCGTATAATATGTAGTGTAGATTTGGGATCAGGCCCGGCTACATATTGTTATTTATAAGTTTGAAGTCCTAGTGTTATAATCAAGTCAAGATATAACCTGAAGAATCCGCTATTGCTCCTTGCACATCATGGTGCTTCAAAAGCGTGCGATCCTGCTTGATTGGCTAATCTGCTCACCGGTTGTTGTTACACCCTTTGATGAACTCAACATTATCTTCATGGGTGATTTCTTATTTGGCGAGGCTGCAGTTGTCTCTCAAGGCTAGGACTTCAACTTATATCTAATCCTTGAAAGAAGGTTTTATTTTGAATCTTACTTTATTCGTTGGAATTGATGTCTCAAAGTCTTCAAATCATGTTTACGCGATGAACCTAAATCGTGATAAGTTACTCTCGACCAATATTCCAAACACTCAAGATGGGGCTACCATCATTGAATCCAAATTGTGTGACTTGCTCATGAAGCACCGTCTATCTAAAATCATTGTCGTTTTAGAATCCACAGGGGTATACTCTGCTCATCTAGCGACCTATTTATCCAACTCTAAGTATCTTTCAATTTACGACTCTAGAGTATTTATCATCAATCCTAAAATATCCAAAAACTATCGAAGAAGTTTCTCCGATATGGACAAGACCGATCCTAAAGATGCGTTCGTTTTAGCGGATATCGCCAGGGTTGGTAGAACCGATGGTTTAACCCCGTTTAAAGGTGCTCAACGTTTAGCCCTTGAAAGGCTTACTAGACATCGTCTTCACATCGCGGAACTGCTTTCAACTGAGAAGACTTATGCGCTTAACAACGTCTTTTTGAAGTTTTCTGAGTTTGAATCTTTGTTCGCTGATAACTTCGGTAAAACAGCTGTTGATCTGCTCCTTGAATACCATACTACAGATGATATCATTCAATCTCCACTCGAAGACTTGACGGCTTTTATCATCAAATCCAGTAAGAACAGGTTCACAGATTCAGAAGCCATCGCTACCAAGATTAAGGCTGCTGCTAGAGCTTCTTATCGTCTCGATAAAACAGCCTATGATCCAATCAATCTTTCTCTCGCTTCGTCCATCAATGTCATTAGCTGTTACGAAGCTGAAATTAGAGAAATCGATAAGGCCATCATTCGTCAAGTCGCTGGTTTTAATCAAAATCACTACGATGTTCTCATATCGATTCCAGGTATTGGTAAGGTTTACGCTGCTGGTATATTAGCTGAAATCGCCGATATCAATCAGTTTGAATCCGATGACGCTTTGGCTAAATACGCCGGTATTACTTGGCGTAAAACCCAATCTGGTAAGTTCGAAGCTGACGATACTCAAATGACTAAAACTGGGAATAAATATCTTCGCTATTTCTTGATACAGGCTGCCAACATGGCTCGTCTACACATCCCTGAATATCGTGACTACTACCAAAAGAAATTTGATGAAGTAACCACCCATCAACACAAACGTGCCCTCGCCCTTACTGCTAGAAAACTGATCCGTCTTATCTATGGTTTGTTGAGTACCAATAGACTTTATCAGTAACATTTAAATCCCGTTCCATTTCTTCAACCTTTTTTAATCATGTCCTCTTATCACCTAAACAACCGTTTTCGTGATATTTTTTTTATTCTTTATCACTTGACATTATTACCGGTTGCTTTGTAAATTGTATTTGAAAATGATTATTTATTTGATACACGTTTGAAACTTTTAATTATGTTAAAATTTACAATTATATTAAGTAAAATAACTAATGCTAGTGATATAATAGTTATTATAAATCCAACAATTATAAAATCATAGTAATTTGAAATCGGTAGTTCTATATAGGAAGATAAATAAATAGAAATTAAAATTACCATAAGATGAAAAACATATTTTTTAACAAATACTAAAATTCTCTTATTAAAATAAATTTTGTAAATAAAAGAGATTTCCAATATTGATAGTAACAAAGCTGTAAATAAAACAGAAAGCATCACACCTATCATACCCATGAAATAATTCAAAATAACAATTGAAATTATTAAGAATATGGTAGATATTATTTGAAATCTCTTAGCAACACGGAAATTTCCTGACATATTTAATAAGTTTCCGCTTGGTATATGAATAATTTCAAACACTAGTGTGATAATGAAAATTAATGCTATTTCATAATTTACATAATTCATATCAGTTAGACCTTCGGTATACAGACTAATGAAAGGCATAATTAAAAATATTGTGGGCAATATTATCACAAGCATAATATTTATTGTGATAAATTCATACTTTTCAAAATAATTATTAGTTTTTGTAATGTCATTTTTAGCTACTAATTGCCCCAAGGCCATCCTTGGAGCGTTTGCAATAGCATAAATTGCGCTTTTGATAATTACAAAAACATTATTATACACTGCATATAAACTAGTAAATAGTGTACCTGCTGAGATAGATATGAATAATATCGGAAATGAATTATAGAATGCAGATGTTATGTTTTGGTAAAGCACATTTCGCGAATCTGATTTAAAGGAAAAATCTGGTTCTACAGAAAAATTTATAAAATGGTATTTTCTTTTAACAGTAAATACTAACAATAGGTAGTTTGATATTGCATTTATAAAAACTAAGCTTCTTACATATATAATATTTGGATAGTATTTAGTTGTAAATATTATCGCACCCATGAATATCAAACTCATAAATATACTAATTATATTCAGAATATATTCTCTATTGTCTAGTTGCAAAATAATTCGATATTTAGTAGCAAACATCAAGTTTACGGTTGTAGATAAAATAGAAAGAGTAAAAACAATAAATATCACATGGAAATCAAAAGATGACTTGATTATTATTGAATATACTGCTGCTATTATCAATCCAAATAAGAGAAAAAACACTCCTATCTTATTAAATACAATTTTAGCTCCTGCCAAAATTTTATTGATTAAATCATAATTTTTTTCATTAAAAGGTTTAAACAGAGAAACATTGATTGCCAAGGTAAAACCACCTTCCAGAAGCATTAAAACTGCAATCAATTGATTTGATGATGCTGATAGTCCGTTTGCATCCGATCCAATACTCTTTATTATTTCTTGGGTCATCAGTAAACCTAGTAAACCATTTAGTAACATTAATATGACTGATGTAATCCCCGTATATAAACTTTTTTTATTATGTGTCATCTTGTTACTCATTATTCTAAATGTCCTCAAAGTATTTTTTTACTTGTTTTATTATGTTAGTCACCACAACATTCGAAGTATATTCAGACAATCTTTCCTTTAACAGTGATGCTTCAATCGTATAATTTTTATTTTTCCTACAAAATTCAATAAGTAATTCTAAATCTCTCGAGTCTTCGGAATAGTTCGATAAGTTTAGTATGTTTTTGTATTTATCAATATATATTTTTTCAGTTTTAGTTAGACTATAGTAAAAATTAAGTATCGGCTTACCATAACTCATATATTCGAACATCTTACTTGGAAATTGATTTGTCATAATATTACCAAAATTAATTAAAATGTCCGAATTGACTATGACATCATGAGCTTGTTGCTTAGTTATCTTACCATGAATATGAACATTTTTGGGGATTAAAAGGTCTTTATAAACAGAAGGATTGTAATCTCCATATAAATGAACCTCAATATCTTCTATATTTTTTGAATTCAGTATATCAAACAATCTTTTTGGCGTTCTGATTCCTTCATAGAAAGCTCCTAAATAAGCCATTTTGATTTTAGCATTATATGTTTTATTTCTAGCATACTCTTTGATAGATAAATTTGGAAGAGCAAATTCTATATTCTTATTCAAATATTCCTTTCTAAAATCCTCTTGTGTGTTTTTATTTATGATACCTAAAGTTGATATAATCAAATCACATTCTATAAAGGTCTCAATTTCAAGCTTCTTACGGGCATCAAGTAGTTGTGAATTCAAAGTGTAATTGTATGCAAATGGATCAAATTCATAAGATATCCATTTAATACTCTTATCTCTTGACTTTAAATTATACGCAAGTTGATGTGTAGCAAACGGAAAAGAAAAAGAAATAATCTTATCTATTTTCTTTTTTTTCATTAGTTTATATGTCTTTTTAAAATTAGATTTACTATTATAATATCCCGTATATCCGTCAATTTTATTAGATGATAATACTCTAATAATTTTTAACAAAAAACTTTTTAATAATTTGTATTTTAATATATGTGCAATTCTATTAATATAATCAATCAGTATGAATCTTCTAACTATCGTAATTTTTTTTTCTAATGAAGTAATTGATTTTTGACGTAGTTGTGACTTTGTAGTTATAATATAAAGCTCATATCCTTCTTCAATAAATGCATTAAAAATATTGTCAGTGCAGTATGTATTTGCAGAAGGTGTAGGGTAATAATCATACAATAGAATTAGTATACTTTTCATTATACGAAACCTCCTGTACATCATTATTTACTTTACCATAAAGTCCCGAAACCATTATTAAAGATAAAATAATTATATAAGTCTTAAAGTAATAAAATGCATCTCCTACCAATACCATAGCTAACCATACTATCATAGGCGTCATTGATATTATACTTACTTTCTTTTTCATATCCTTTGACAATCTTGAATATGCATAAAACGTGATAGTTAAAAAAGCAACTGTTCCTAATAGTCCCCAAGACATTATAGAGTCTAAATAAAGATTATGTGCCGTCATAGAAAACAAATAACCATTTTCTTTACCATAGATACTATAATATATTACACCTTTCCCTATAAGTAAATTTAACGGATTATTCATTAAAAAATCAAAAATAGAGCTATATATATCAAATCTGCCTGTTGAAATATCTTCTTGACCTCTGTTAATAGTCATATTAATAAGGCCTTCAAGATTTGTTATAGATATCACTATGGCTAAAGCAAATACAAGTAGATATAAAATAATTTTTATTTTTTGATTTGTTCGTTTAAGACTTTTTAATTGACTAAGTATTAGCATTACTAAAAATACCGCTAATCCTAATAAATACACTCTAGAAAGAGTAAGGAAACCAATATATCCAAATATTAATGAAATTAAAATTAACATCATTCTTACAAGTTTGTTAGTTTTTTCACTAGTTAAATACACAAATGTACAAGTGATAAAAATCATAATGTATATTGGAACTCCCATCGCCCCGCCTAGTTGCCTCGTTTCTTCACCAAGTCTATTTGTTTCATCGACTCCAGTAATCTCAAAAATATTACCATTTGAACCAAGAACTATAAAAAATAGAACTACAGAAATTGTTGTAAATATACTAATCGCTAGGTACTTTCTGTTGATTTTAGAAAAATTTGATAATATTATAAAAATTGAATAGTATGCTATAATCGATACGATGTAGATGTATCTACCAATAGAGATATTTGGAAAATCATTTATTGTAATTACACCTATAAGTAATATAAAACTAAAAAGAGCAATAAGACTAACCCTTTTATGCATGTTTGAATATATTATTTTAAAAATTGAGATTAGATGAAAAACGAACAAAATATTTCTATCTCCGAATGCTACAAAGTCAGAAAAGGGTAACAGGAATATGTACAAGTAGAAATCATCAGTGTTATTACCAATTAAAATTATTAAACCCATCATTAATATAGCGATAGTACTGAAAATTTCACTTTCATTGATGTATGAAAATCCTAACAACATTATTACTATCACCCGTAATATATACTTTATTAAATTGAGTATTGGCAAATACTTTCTCTGATTTTCCATTTAAATTTATCCTCTTAATCTTTTTTTATGTAAATAACCAATATATCCAAGAGGATATAATAGTGTTGTCAAAATTTTATTGTTTGATAATTTTAGTATTTTTTTATTTTTCCCAAGTAAAGCAAATGTTATATATATTCTAATATATTTTGTTTTTTTAATTAAATTTTTCTCATATTTTGAAAGTAAAAGATTGTATAAAGACCAACTTTTAGGATTCTTTATGATTACTTTACCTATGTTATTAGAATATCCGTCATCTAGATACTTAGTTACAATTAATATACTTGGTACTAATTGCATCTCATAAACTTGATCAATTTGTTTATATACATAATCTTCTGGAATAAACTTTTCTCCTTCTATATAAGGAAACAAATAGTTTCTCAAAACATCTGTTTTATAAAGTAATGATGTATCTCCACTAAATCCACTTCTGTATAAATCAGATAGAGAAATGCTTTTTATACCTTCCGGAAATTCATTTCCTATGATTTCATAATTGTTTTTACCCCTATAGAATATTGTTCCACTTAATTTTGGCTCATTTTCAATAAAATCAATAGCCTTATACATTTTTTCTACCGAATCATTGACTAAATAGTCATCAGAATCAACGCAAAAGAAAAATTCTGTTTGACATGATAACACAGCAGTATTATGGGCTTGCATTTTGCCTTGATTTTTTTGATATATATATTTAATATGTATCTTATCCTCATTAAGAAACATGTCAATTAGATTTTTAGTATCGTCTGTTGAGCCATCATCAATTATTAACCAAACAAAGTTTAAATTGGTTTGATCAAGCAAACTTATATACAATTTTTTTAATATATATGCGCGGTTAAAGGTTGGAGTAAATATTGTAAGTCTCATTTGCTACCTCTCCTCCAAAGTTTCAATTTCACCTTATATAAAATATTATAGATTTTGTTACCTAATATTTTTTTAATTTTTTTTGTACGTTCAATCCTTTTCTTCTGTCCATCAGTCAGCCATGATCCCTGATAATGATGTATAGAATAAGTTTTTTTAGAAAGGTGTTTTTTTGTATGTCTAATATCTATGGGATTAAAATATTCAATTGGATATATTGTGATACCCTCAAACTGACTTATTTTCGTGTTAGTTATCTTTCCAATTTTATTAATAATTTGAGAAGCATAAGTAACAACTGTAGTCAAATTCAGTGTCAAATCACTATTAATAAATTCTAATCTATCATATAAATCTACAAATTCTTTAATAACTTTTGATTTTGCTACTGCCCCTACTATTAAACCCGGGGCCACTAAATTATCGATTTCGATACCCATGAATGATTGATTAGTTAATAAATCATCAAGTGATTTGATTAACTCAACATCGGTATCTAAATAAATACCACCATAGTTGTAAAGTACATTGAATCTAACTTGATCTGATACAAAAGCGAACTTTTTATGTTCTAGTGCTTCTTTTGCAAATGCAAATTTATCCAAATCAACATTGTCTTCATTCCATTCTATTATTTGATAGTCAGGACAGTGCTTTTTCCACGATTTAAGGCATTTATTAAAAATTTCAGGTTTTGAATTTCTACCAAACCAACAATAGTGTATTACTTTAGGAATCATTTTTTTAATCTCCAATCAAATTTTTGAATTGCTCCAACTCAAGTGTATTATTAACATCGTAAAATTCTACTAAACCAAGATGTAGGCCTTTATCAATAATTCTTTTTAAATTTTTATAAATGGATAGATCATCATTATCACAAACCCACCCGATTTTTTCGTTTTCTACCAACTCCATAGCTGAACTTGTATTAGTCGTTAAAATAGGTAAATTCAATGCCTTACACTCATTAAAAACCATAGGAGCAGCTTCATGCACAGATGGCAATAGAAATAAACTCATTTTTCTCATATACTTGTATGGATTTAACTGATTCCCTACCAAAATTATATTTTCGCTTAAATGACTCTCTATTATAAGATTATTAATAATGCCTTTTTGAGGACCATCACCAATTATATACCATTTGATTCGGTAGTTTTCAGAAATTAGTCTCTTGATTATATAAAATGCTCTAACTAGGCCTTTCTCCTGACTGATTCTAGCAACGGTGATAATATTAACGAAACCATTATCGATTTTGATATCTTCTTCATTTGCAAGGTTGATTATCTCATTGTAATTGGTACAATTCTTTACTGTAAATGTTTTTTCTCTCAATAACGAATTAGTCTTTAAGAATATTTCTCTTGTGCTTTCTGATACACAAGCAATTTTGTCAAATTTTGAATATAGATGATTATCATATTTATTGTTACAATCCAACCTATCAAAATCACCATGAATAAATGAAATTTTCATATTACTATTTATGTTATTCAAAACAAATTCATTACATCCAGATGATAAAACTTTATATCCAAAATTTTGTGTAAATGAAATTGCAACATCATAATTACCTTTAACTCTTGCTTTGTTTATTAACCGTTTTCTTATAGATTTAGATCCAAAAATTCTATTTAATATCATTAATAAAAACCTAAAATAATAGAACTTATTCCCATAAATAGAAGCCTTACTCTGCTCAACTCCTAAATACTTTAGATACTTATTTTCATCTAATATGTTTATTTTTGGGGGAACTTTTTCTATCAAATCACCTTGATGACTAAATAATATGAGGTCAATATCGTAAAAATCCTCAATTTCATTCAACAAATTGATAAGAGCTTTTTGTATCCCCCCCATCATCAAATTATTAATAACTATTGCTATTTTTTTCATCTATATTTATCCGTCAATATAAATTTTCGCAATGCTTCATCAAACTTTTTGTTGTCTTCAAGTATGGCATTTAATTTTATTTTTGCGTTAATTCTTATTGATTCTTTATCTAAGGAATTGTACCACTCAAAAAGTCTATCTTTAATTTGCTCTTCAAATTTCAACGTAAACCCTAATCCACTTTCATGAGTAAGTTTTTCCATATATGTATTTTCAGATACTAGAATTGGCATTAGGTATTTTAATGAATAATAGTATTTATTTGATACAGATGTTTTAAGTGCAAAATCCGAGTTACCATAACAATTATTAATAATATCGGTTTTTGCATACAATGTTTCTGTTTGACTTGGTTCAAATCTACCAACAAAATTAACGTTATTAATGCCTTTTTGCTTGCAATAACTAACCAATTCATCTGTTCCATCGCCAAAAAATTGTATTATAAATCTATCATCATTTTTAAAAAGTTCTAATATATTTTTATTTTGATCGTAATATCTCACATTTCCTATGAAACTTATTCTAATTGGATTTAATACTTCATCAGATTTTAGTTTATTTACTGAGCTTTCTAAATTATTATTATCATTGTGTACAATTAAATAATCATACGTTGGTAAAAAATCTTTAAATCCTGGAGATGATATTGATGTTTCTGCTGAGTTTAAAATAGCCCTTTTCATGAACATTTTGTAAATATTAGAGTATTCATATGTATAATCTCTAATATCAATCCAATAATAGTATTTATATTTTTTTGATAAGAATTTTGATAATAATGCTACTGTTGCAGAATACGAACTTAAACAGAGTATTTTTTGATACTTATTTTTTTTAATAGTTTTCTTTGCAAACCTAGCAAACCTTACAAAATCAAGAAACTTCGATTTATCACCATCATTAGAATTAATTTTCTTATCAAAACTTATAATATTGCCTTTAGATTTCTCTTTAACTCCAGATCTATTCCAAAGTATTAAGTCAAAATCCAATTGCAAATTTATAAATGCATTTTCATATTTAAAATAGAAAGGTGCAACATATATATTGCACGGTAATATTATACAGTACTTAGCCATTCTATTTTCTCCACACAAGTCTATTAATAATATCAATATAACTAATTATTATTTTAATTACTTTTAATGAAAAATTTTGTTCTACATAATCTGGAACATTACTACCTTTTTCACCTTCCATATTTAACAATATAGAAATTTGGGTGGCTTGTATTAGTCTTTCAGTTGTAATGTTTCCTATTATTAAATTGCCTTTATCAATAGATTCCGGTCTTTCTGTGCTGGTTCTTATTGAAACAGCAGGGATTTTGTAGTAAGAAGCTTCTTCTGCGATTGTTCCACTATCTGATACCACACACATTGCTTTCATTTGTAACTTATTATAGTCAAAAAAACTTAGTGGTTTAATGAGTTTTACATTTTTATCAAATATAAAACCACTTTTTTTAATCATTTTTAAACTCCTTGGATGAACAGGATATACAATAGGAACATTGTAAAAATGTGCCAATCCATTAATGGCATTCATTAGACTCATAAAATTTTTTTCAATATCTATATTCTCTTCTCTATGTGCAGATAATAATATATATTGATTTTCTTTCAAACTCATTTCTTGTAATATTTGACTTTCATTAATTCTCAGCAAATTATCACTAATTATTTCTGCCATAGGAGAACCTACCACAAAAATTCTATCAGAGTGCAATCCTTCATTCAATAAATTTAAGCGAGCATGTTCAGAATAACACATATTTATATCACTAATATGATCAACTATTCTTCTGTTTATCTCTTCAGGAAGATTCTCGTCAAAGCATCTATTGCCCGCTTCTAAATGAAAAACAGGTATTTTTAACCTTTTTGCAGAAAGGACACTTAAGCAAGAGTTAGTATCACCCAATACTACGATAGCTTCTGGTTTTATTTTTTCAATAAGTTCATAAGACTTCTCAATAATATTCCCGATAGTTTCACCTAAATTATCACCAACAACATTTAAAAAATAATCTGGTTTTTGCAAGTTTAGTTCTTTAAAAAATATACCATTTAATTCATAGTCATAATTTTGACCAGTATGTACAAGTATGTTTTCAAAGTACTTAGTAGATTTTTTTATAAACGATGACATCTTAATAATTTCAGGTCTAGTACCTATAATTGTCATTATTTTAGGTTTACTTTGGATTGCTCTCATTTAATATACCTCTTTCAGAAATTTTGTTCTTATAATGCCCGTATAAATCTTTATGCTTATTAATCCAGTCAAACATTTCATATATCATTTGTTCGTAACTAGGAACTATAAAACTAAAACTTTCTTGTCTATTGTTTTTTAGAATTTTGCTAATTTTAATTGTTCTATTATTTTTTATTTCTAACTTATTCTTTCTATATGTATTAAACATCTTAAGCATATCATACTTGCTTACAACATTATTATTTACTAGATTATAAGTGCCACTTAAGTCATATTTTATGGCAGCATCCATTGCTTTAGCTAAGGTTAGAGTAGTGACTCCAGTCCATAATACCCCACTAAATCCTTCTATGACTCCCTCTTGCTTCATGAACCAATTAAACAATCCTATTCCATTAGGATTCATGTCAGGACCTATAATTGAATTTCTGAAAGTTAGGTTTTTGGAATCATTTATCTCACCTAGTGCTTTTGTTCTATCATAAAATGTTGTTCCATCACCAAAACTATCTTCATCATAATGACTTTTTTCTCCGGAAAATACACAATCAGTGCTCATATGTATAAATCGTGTATTTGAATTTCTAATTATAGAAACAACTTTGTGCGGTAAAAAACTATTTAAAAAGATAGATAATTCTTTATTATCTTCTGCACTTTGATTTAGTATACCAATGCAATTAATGATGACATCATAATTCCCATTTTCTATTATTTCTGTCAACCTTTTTATATTTGTAACATCACATATAATATTTTCCAAAAAAGGAAACTCGGTATTTGAAAGGGTTATGACATCGTATTTTTGTTCACTTAAATACAGTGAAATAAGATGTCCGGCCATTCCAGTTGCGCCTAATACAAGTACTTTCTTCATATTTCTTCACCATTAAACATTTCTAGTTTTTTTAAAAGATTTACCATTTCATCTAAATTTAGTCTAATTGTATTATGTGATGTATATGATTCGCCTTTTCCTAATTCAACATTACCAATAGTAAAGTAGTTATCATAATTCAAGTCTCTATTATCAGCACTCACTTTATAAAAACCACCTAAATCTGCTGATCTTGCTAACTCTTCAGATGTCACTAACACCTCATATAGTTTTTCTCCATGTCTAGTACCAATAATTTTGTAACTTAACTCTGACTTTTTTAATTTCAAAATCGCTTTTGCTAAAGTTTTAATTGTGACTGCAGGTGCTTTTTGAACAAATAAATCCCCTTGACTACCGTGTTCAAACGCATAAAGTACTAAATCAACAGCATCATCTAAAGTCATCATGAATCTAGTCATATCGGGATTAGTAATAGTCAAATCCTTTCCTTCATTTATTTGCTCATTAAATAACGGAATTACTGAACCCCTAGATGCCATAACATTACCGTATCTTGTGATGCAAAAAATGGGATCACCTTCAAGCATTTGTCTGCTTCTTGCAATCACGTTTTTTTCCATTAATGCCTTAGACATACCCATAGAATTAATTGGGTAAGCTGCTTTATCAGTAGAAAGGAAAATCGCTTTCTTAATTCTATTTTCTATAGATGCCGTAATTACATTATCTGATCCTTGAATATTAGTTTTAACAGCTTCCATTGGATAAAACTCACAAGAAGGAACCTGTTTTAAGGCTGCAGCATGAAAAACATAATCCACACCTCTAAAAGCTCCTACTATAGAATTATAGTCTCTAACATCCCCAATGTAAAACTTTAACTTGTCAACTAATTCTGGGTATTTAGATTGATACAAGTGTCTCATATCATCTTGTTTTTTTTCATCTCTGGATAGAATTCTAATTTCTTTTATACTAGTATTTAAAAATCTCTTTACAACTGCATTTCCAAATGATCCTGTTCCACCAGTTATCAACAATACTTTTCCTTCAAACACCTTAATTATCTCCTTTTATTATAGATTCTAGTTCATTCATCAGTATATCTTTATTAAATACTTTATTACTCAGTTCAATGCATGATTTTCTTAATTTATCTTTTTCTTCTAATGTTGCTTTAGAATATCTAATTATATTTTGTACCAGGCCCTCAACATCTCTCGAGTTACTACAATAGCCACAGTTATTGTCCCTAATTAAATCATGTAGTACCCCATTAGCAGAAACTATAAGAGGTTTACCACAAGCTAAGTAAGTTTGAGTTTTTGATGGTAATGTGATATTAAATACTTCTTCATTTTCTAATGATATAAATGTAACATCACTCTCTGCAAGGTATGACGGTATATCAGAAGGATTTTTTCTGCCTAGAAAATTAAAATACTGTTCAACACCCTCATCTTCGACTTCTTTTAACAGTTTATTATAATATCTCCCATCCCCAACCAAGTTAAACCTAACTTTTACATTCTTTTCTTTTAAACTTTTTGAAGCATCAACAAGAATTGAAAGTCCCTGGGCATAGCCAATATTTCCAGTAAATATAACATTTAATAGACCATCATTTGGTAGCTTTCTTGGGTGTTCACCAACTGGTAATGGTTTATATATATCTTCTGCATATTGTGGCCAATATATTATTTTTGATTTTTCAATATTTCTCTTATGGATTGGTTCTACAAATCCCTGTGAGGAAACTAAAATTTTTGTACATCTCTTGTATATACTATCAACCATTTTTACAATTCTATTAATTATAAATTTATTTTTTATTTTAGTTGCAAAGATTACGCTCTCTGGCCATAAATCTGTTACATATATATAACTTGGAATTTTCCTTCTTTTTGCAAACCAAATTGCAGGTAGTGCTTGTGTCATAGGAGATACTTCAAAATTGAAAACCAAATCGGCTTTTATTCTAGTGAATTTTGCCCAAAACCATCCAGAAATCATAAAAGATAAGTAGTTTAATGCTAAGAATATCGAGTTATTAAATCGTGGAATTAAAGCTAGTCTTATTACTTTTACACCATCAATAACTTCTTTTCTTTTTTTAAAAAAACCATAACCTTTGAAAAACCTACCTTTTGGATAATTAGGTATACCAGTGACCACTGTAACTTTATATCCTCTTTTTACCCATTCTTTGGTTATATCATTGATTCTAAAGTTCTCGGGGTAATAATACTGTGTGACTACCAAGATATGTTTATTCATGATTGTTCAAGAGGGAAATTGAATCATTAAGTGTTATTGTAGAACATTTCAAAATATCTCTACTCAATTCGTGATCGTAGTAAGAATCACTAAATAGCTTATTAATTGTTGACACATGTGATCTGAGTGCCCTAATGAGCAAATTGGTGACTCTTGTGAAAAAAATTCGTCTATTAAATGTTATAGATAATAGTCGAACAATCTCAGTTGTGCATGAATACTCCTGATTTTGTGGATAAAACGTGCCTGAGTGTGATTTTTTTATGATGGTTTTAATCGATTCTGATAAATTATCGATATACAGCATGCTTCTTTTATTTGATATATTAGGAAAAATCGGTGTCTTCTTAGCCAATTTAATCAGTTTTGGAAAATTCCCCTTAGATCCAGGTCCATATATCATTGGCGGTCTTAAGACAACCACATTAAATGTTTCTGATTGTAATGGCAAAATACCCTCTTCCGCCTGAAGTTTGCTTAATCCATAGAAATTATCTGGATTCGGTTTCGTATCTTTGGTGATCCTTGTTTCTTTTGAGTTATATACAATCATACTACTCATGAAGATAAACTGTTTAACACCTGATTCTTTTGCTTTTATTGCTGTTTCTATAGTCAAGTCACGATTAACCTTAAAATACAAATCCTTCATGCTCTTTTTGGTTGATACATGTGCAATTCCCGCAACATGAAACACAACATCGAACTTCGAAAAATCAAAATTCTTCCAGTTTGGATCTCTCATATCTAAGTTTTCAACATAAAAGTTTTCTGGTTCTTTCATTAACCATTTTTCAACATTGGTGCCAACATAACTGTTGGCACCTGTGATTAATACTCTTTTCAAAGATATTCACCTACTTGCTTTCTTTATTGGATTTCTCAAGTGTGCCTGTACCGCCTTCTACAACACCATCTGATTTGAAGATACTGATAATGGTTCCGAAGAATATTTTAATATCTAACCATAAACTGATATGTTTAACATAATACCCATCTAATTTGGCTTTTTCAATAATAAGTAATTCGTCTCTACCATGAATTTGTGCGTAACCAGTTAATCCGGGATATAGATTATGAACACTATACTTATCTCTTTCATCCATTAAATCATATTGGTTCCATAAAGCTGGTCTAGGTCCTATGATGGACATATCACCCTTTAGAATATTGATGATTTGAGGTAGTTCATCTAAACTGGTCTTTCTCAAGAATTTACCTACCTTAGTAATCCATTGTTGTGGATTTTCCAACATGTGTGTAGGTGTATCTTTTGGGGTATCAATACGCATGGTTCTAAACTTCAATATATAGAAATGCTTTTTGTGACGTCCAATTCTTTTTTGTTTAAATAGAACTGGCCCTTTAGAATCAAGTTTGATACAAATTATTAATACCAAAAATAGTGGAGATAATACGATCAAGCCAATTAGGGCTAATACAAAATCATAAAAACGTTTAAACTTTAAATAGAACATAGTTGTTGTGTTTACCTCTTTTACTCAAAAAACTCTATAATGTTTTCAATTGGATAATCGATTTGTAACAATTTATCTTTGATTAAATCTTTCTTTGTATATGTTGCGATTAATATGCCATCATGTTCAAAGTCACGGATGCCTTCTCTTGGGATAATTGCATATTTACCAATTGATGTACCTATCTTATCTAAATCATCGTCAATAACTGCGAGCACATTAACTTGATTCGTTTTGCTTGTCATAATCGAGTGTAATAACATCTCTGCGACCTCACCAGCCCCGTATAATAAGATATTGGTAAATCCTTTTTGTTTAACTGAAACTAAGAACTTCTCAAAGTTTTCTTTCGCTTGAAAGTATAATTCTTTGGTCGCGTTTAGGTAACCAATGTTCAATACTTTTCGGCGTTCACTGCCTTTTTTCGTGATTAAATACTCTACGGTTTTGGTAGAGTATTTTTTTCTTTTAATCAAACCATTTCGTTCAAATTCCTCAAGGTGATCGTTTATCATGCTTACCGCAACCCCTAAGTGTGTCGCAATCTCGCGCTGGGTAATCTTCGGATTTTTCTCAACCATATCCAAGATCATATATTCCTTATAAAGAATTGTCGGTTTAAAATATTGGTTATCGTTCATTGTTTACCATCCATTGTTCGATTATTGAATAATCATATTCTACACCATAATACCATGAAATGACAAGTCAAAAATCTCTATTTTGTTCCTTCTTCGAACAAATGATTCCTGAAGGGTTTCATAAACGCTTTTTAACGCAAAAAAATAGCACTTATGGGGTTTAAGTGCTAAGTTAATAAACGCTATTTTCCTAACTAATGGATCTTTATTCAAACCATAGATAACTAAGAAAATCATCTTTAAGATATGAGTCTTCATGGATGAGCATCGATTCGATCTGAGTTTCTGAATCGTCTTTGATCCGGTCTAAATACGCTTGATAAACGAGTGTAGATTGGATATTCACATGGCCTAACAAGGCTTTGGTTTGTTCAATCGAACCCCCGCGTTCTAGATTGAATAAAGCAGCGGTATGTCTTAATGAGTAGGGGGTAATCCCGGTATATTCTAAGCCGGTTTCTTTCAACACCTTTTTAAACATCGTGTAGAAAAACATCCGGTTGAGGTGATGGTTCTTTTTCGGATTATGACCCCAAAATAAGTAAGGATTATCATCTTTACGTTTAGATAGATAATCGGAAATAGCGAGAATGGTCCCTTTGGAGAGTCTGATCACGACTTTGTTTTGTCCGCTTCGACGTGTAATGTATAGGAGAAAAGTTCCATCTACTTCAATAAAATCCGCTCTTTTCGCATGAACGACTTCAAAAACGGAAAGCCCTGAGGTGAGCATCAATGAGATGATCGCGTGGTTTCGGTAGTGCCAAATGGATTTACGCTGTTTTTTGGTGGTTAGTAATAGGTGTCTCGCTTCATCAATCGTTAACACCGATTTATTCATTCGTTTTTTGATTCTCTCATTCTTAACCATCTGCATGATATCGTATTGGTAAATCTCAGGTAACCCTAGCCTTTTTTGATTCAAGCTCAAATACTGGTATAACCCTTTTAAAGCGCTGATATGGACATGAATGTAATAGGTTGAATTCCCGAGGTCTCTTTTATAATCCCGGTAGTGGATAATATCACTCGTTCTTGGATATAAGATGTCATTTTCCTTTAAGTACGCTATAAAGTGTTTAAATGAGATTCGGTAAGATTTTAACGTGCTCGGTGCGAGCTTCTTTTCCGCTAAATACGTTTCAGATAAAGCCTCTAATGGGTGTGTTTTCAAGATTATGTCTCCTCTTTATGCGTATCATTTAAAATCAAACGTTCGATTTCATTTTCCGGTTCATCCAACAGTTGAGCGACATGATGGGCATAAATCAGGGTGGTCGACACGTCTTCGTGCCTTAAAAACTGCCTGGTTGATTCTAAAGAAGCACCCCTCTGTAAATTCATCGTCGCAGCGGTATGTCTTAGCCCATGAGCAGTCACTTTCGACTCTTCTAACCCAGCATCTTTCATCAACTGTTTGAACATCTTGATGACAAATGAGCGAGATAAATACGGGGTAGTTTGGTGTCTCGAATGGCCAATGAATAAAAAGGGATTGGTATCTACCCGCAAGGATAAGTAATCATTGATGGCTTCTTCTAAGCCTTTAGGAATCTTCACATACGCATCCGCTGAGGTTCGACCTTTCCCTTGAATATATAAGACTAATTGATCTTTAACGCGTTTTAAATCCTTACGCTTCGCGCGTCTTACCTCAATACTCCTAACGCCTGTGGTGAGCATCAAATATACGATCGCATAATCACGATATTCCGATTTTGTTTGTCTACGGTTTTTCAAATAGGATAGTAGTTGTTTTGCCTCTTCTTTGGATAGGGTGGGTTTAAACACATTATGGTCGATGGGTTCACGTTTGATGGGTTGCATAAGATCAAAAGCATACACATCGGATAACCCTAGCCGTTGTTGATTCAACCTTAAATACTGGTAAAAGTTTTTTAAAGTAGTGATTTGATGGTTAGTCCAACGAACTGAACAACCCTCGCTCTTTTTCCATTCTAAAAAATCAACCACATCTGATGTTTTAGGATAGATTATTTGATGTTCTTTCAAATAGTTCACGTATTGATTTAGGGTCGTTTTGAAAAGGTCATAAGTCCCTTGTGTGATATCTTTATCAGCAAGGTATTGATGGATCAAGGGTTCTAAGGGGTGTTCGTTCATGGTTTTATATCCTATCTTAAATATTCTTCTATAATAGTACAAACGAAAGATGTATTTTTACTTTTTACCGGGTTTTATAATTTACTGAATCATGATTCACTGAATCGTGTTTCAGTAAAAATTAACAAAATAAAAAAACAGAATCTCATTGAAGAGTTTTCTGTTTTATGGATTAAATGGACAATTTCGATGACATCGTTTTATGGAGCACTCATTCTAAGGGTTTTTTAAATGTTCCTTTAATCAAATCGAGTGCATCTTCATAGGTAAAGAGTCCTTCAGCGAATTGTGAGATTATTTTTTTTAACTGTTCTGGATAAGGTTTTCCACCAGTTAGGTTAATCGCTTCGGCCAATTCGAGTAATTGATTGGTGGATTCGTTTTTATTGTTGTATTTTTCTTGTTTTCATCGATATGCATAAGGATAGTCTCGTTATTGTCTATCATTTGATAACTCCTCGTTTGATGTATGTGATGACTATTTCGATAAATCCATCTCTAATTTAAACTGCTCAATGAGCCTAACATCAATGTAACACGACGTTTTATCCGATACCAAATCATCTAAATAAGACTTGAGTAGATCGGTTGATAAAACATCTTTTTTATAAGCTCTACCGAGAATGCCTAGAATACCTGTATATCTGACATCAAGATACTCACAAGCTTTTCTAACCAGTTTGTCATTGCTATTGCAGTAGTAATGATTTTCTTTTGTTATCGCAATCGCGAATCGATCGTATCTAGATAGCCTTTTAAATGAATCATTCGTGACCAATGTGGCATATGTATTTAACCCGATTTCTGTATCAATAGATCCCAATACAAATGGATAAGCCTTTAGAATTTCCTTAATCTCTGATGTCGTTTCATCTTCATAAATGACCTTAGGAATAATGACGCTATCAAAAATCAAGAATAATAAAGGAATACTGTTCAGCTCATATAAATCCACTAAAATATTATTATCTACAACTACACTGATGTTACTTGAGTGATAAATATCGTTCATCCACATCTCTCCACTCTTTCAACAGTTTTCTAGTGTCTAGGGTATCTAATCCCAATACTTCTGAGATTTTATTAGCACTGATTTCCTCAGTCAGATACAGCTCTTTGATTTTGTTGACAAGCTTGATATTTTTTTCTTGAATATCAATTTTTTCGAGTGGAAATGGTTCTGCATGTCTAAAACCGTTTGAGGTGATACTCTTCCAAAACTTACCATATACATCTTTGGATATAAAACCATATTCATATAACATCACATAAATAGTTTGAATGCTCACTTTAAAGTATTTTTTCATTTCAAATAAATCTACCTGGTCTCTTGATTGGATAAATGAGTCAACTAGATTTTTCGGCATCAAAAAATAGCCTGCAAATTTGTTAGCGATTTGTTCATTTAAATCTGATTTACCACTGGTATAGAAGGCGTTATGTTGCCTATTTGAATATTGATTTGAATGAAACAACAGGTGGGCATATTCATGAATCAATGAGAATATTTTTCTTTCCTCAGAGATTTGATCAGCGTTATTAATTAAAATGTAGCTACCCAAATCTGAAGTATAAGATGACGCTCCAAAATAGGCATCATTTTTAAAGTCTTTTACAATAACGTGAATACCGATGTTTTGAATTACATCGAAATAGTTATCCGGGATGACATTTTCAATATTAGCAATTCTTCTTTGGTCATATGCTATTTTTTCAATCATACTAAATAAGGTTTTCTTATCTTCAGTTAAGTTCATTTGATATTTTTGTGGGATATATTGATACCCAACATTGCCAATGATGTCTAAATAACTAAAAATGCTATTGGTTAAATGCTCTATATCGATATCCTGAATATCTTTATTAGGCTTATCAGCACGAAACATAAAATTAAGTGCGTGATTATCTTCTTTAAAGAAGAACTCAAAAGGTTTTCTAAAGTATTGTGCGATCGCCATCAGTTTTTCGCTATCTATCGCTTGTTTACCTTCAACGTAATTACTTAAAGTCGGGTGAGTGATTCCAATAGACTCACTCAATTGTCTCAATGAAATGTTATCCTTTTCCATGAGTTTCTTAATATTTTGTCCGATGACTAGTGAAATGTTCATTTTCATCTCTCCTTTTTATTACACCTATATTTTACCATAGTAATATATATTTAAAAATATATTGGTAATTTTTTTTACCGTTATTTAGATTTTCGTCTGTCGTTTTCTTAACAGTTTGAATTCATAGTTTGTCAATTTGATTACTTTTCATAACACAAAAAAGGATTATTTATATGGATATAAAATAATCCTTTTTTACTCATTTGCTTTAAATCGAGTGAACAACTACTAAGTATATTTGATCCATAGTGTTTCATATTATGAAAGATTAGTTACATTTTAGCCCAAGTGGTTACTAAATCCAAACTTTCCTTTACAACTATCCCTCTTGAACGTTCATAAACTAAGGTATCATTTGAAGACAAAACCTCTACATTTTTGTTACCTTTACAGTAACCGTCGAGATCTAAAATACCGATGCTGTTCTTTTTGTAAGCTGAAAAGTAACCAACTTCCCAAGCCATCCAATTTGTTGTTTGAGAGGATTTTATATTGAAAAAAAGTAATTTATTCGATTGCATCATCCGCTTACTTAACAATTTAACTGTATCTTCAGACAATTCTTTTCTATCGACTTCATAATCAAAAATCCAATCCACATAAACGTTTAATTTGTAATATTCTGACAGAATATAATATACAACAATATTGTAGAATTTTAAATAATATCTATGCGATAGAAATATATCGAAGGCTATGTTATCGTATTCGTTTTCAAGTTCCATCTCAGGTATTTTCGTATATTCCATTAAACTACGTTTTAAAAGGCTTGCAGAATAGTATTTCAGTATTGATCTATGTATTTCATAAATTTCAAAAACAAGCTTAAGTGTTTCTTCTTTACCCTCTTCATCATTATAAGATTTGTAGTATAAACGAATCGCTTTGTCTGTGTTCTTATTTTCTTTTTCCATTTCGGCTTGAATATAATCAACATAAATACTTAGAGATGAAATTTTCTTTTCAAATATCAAATCAAACGTATACAAGAACAACTCGAAATTTTCAGTACTTTTAATATTAATGATCTGGTTTAACTTTCTTTCAAATTCTTTGAATTGTTCAGGAATTTCGATATCTTTATTTTGAAAGTGATAAAGTAAGCTTTTAATAGAATTTCTGGTATCCACGAATTTTTCTTCAGGCATTGTTAGATCACGCTAGTAGCTGTTAGGTGCAATACAAATATAAACAAAATCTGAGTAAAATATAATGGGAATATTGTTTTGCTAAAAGCTACTTTGAATAATGCTGGCTTTAGGTTGTATTTTTTGTAATTCAATCCTTTATCATCAGTATATATATCCTCAATTTTTCTATAGATTCTTTCCATTGAAAGGTAAAATGAGTCAAGATACCAAAAAACTAAGATTGTTACACATGCAACTAACAAAAGGATGATATTACTATTATCTTTTATTGCGTTGCTAATAAATCCGACAAATGTTACTGCAAATCCTTTGATTGCAAAGGATTGAACTGTAAATCTTTGAATAATTTGTTGTGTTAATTCTGGTTTCAATTGCATATTTTCTCCTTAAATTTTATAAACTATACAACTTATCTAGAAAATCATTTCCTTTGAGTTGTAGTCTTTCAATACTCATAATTTGCTCAATACTATTAGTTTTAATATCATCTAGTTTTAGCCTATACAACGGATCGAACTTGAACGCTTGATCCTGAAAGCTATGTCGTAGTGTTCCTTGTTCGTTTAACATTCTTTTCGGGTGATTTGGTTTAATCATTCGAGAGATCATTATTTCATAGTATATCCATGCTGATCTTGTTTCGAATTCTACGTTTGGACTTTGTCCATAATTTTCAGATTCGAATAAAATTACACATTCTGTTTTATCAATCGCTTTAAGCAATGATGTGGCTAGTACCATATGTACATGTGCTGTTGTTACATTTCTTTTGTCATAATTGTATGTTTCTCCACCAGTATTTAAGCAGTACTGATTGTCTAGCTCCTTTAAGAAATCCTTCGAGTTTTCCCAAATATCAGCATCTAAAAATACTTTCACATTGAATGTTTGTTCTAGATATTTTTTAAAGATTCGTGCTTTTTCTATATCCATATGTGAATGTGACAAGAAAATATGATGATCGATAATTGGAAATCGTTTATCCATTTCTTTATTCATATCAATCACATTTTCAGAACTTTTTGTACTTTCAAACAAGCCTGTAAAGACTAATTTAGTGAAAGGATTCTGACTTACTTCATCCTTTTTTGGTTTGAAGTTATTTAAACTATCGTTTTTTGCAATTACTCTTATAATTTTGTACATGTTATCCTCCTTTCTTTTCATTCATAAATAAATTTTGCATATTTTTTTCATAAATATGAATATGCATCAACCAATAAAACGTTTTTTTTTCAATTTTTGTCCGCTTTTATGCAAAAAAAAGCAATATTTTTCAAAATATCGCTTTTTTATTGATTTATTTAGTGTTTTTCTTCTGTTGGTTTTGGTTTTATTAAGAATTTATAATAATCTTCTTTATTGATTTGTTGATTTCTAGCAATCGCTAATGAGCCTTTCGGAATGTCTTTTGTGACGGTTGAACCTGCAGCGATGAAGACGTTGTCGCTGATTTCGATTGGCGCAACCATATTGACGTTACAACCAATAAAGACATCGTTTCCAATTAAGGTCTTGTGTTTTTTTACACCGTCATAGTTCACGGTGATGGATCCACAACCAAAGTTTACACGATCACCAACAACTGCGTCACCAATATACGCTAAGTGAGCGGCTTTAGTATCAAATCCTGTAGTGGAGTTCTTCACTTCTACGAAGTTACCAATACGGTTATGATCCCCAATATTTGCGTGTCCTCTTAAATGAGCGAATGGTCCCACTGTGGTCTTCTTACCGACTCGGCTTTCGATGATTAAGCTGTGTCTAATTTCTGCACCTTCATCAATGAAGGAATCTCTTACTTCAGAGTTTGGTCCAATAATCGCGCCTTTTTTAATAACCGAATTTCCAATGATGGACGTGTTTGGATAAATCCATACGCCTTCTTCAATCACGACGTTATGTCCAATCGTAATCGTTTCAGGGTTAACCATGGATACACCAGATAACATATGAGACTTATTAATTGAATCTCTCAAATACTTTTCTGCAATACTGATGGAATATAAATCATTGATACCCATGGTAACCATGGCATTTCTTACGATGAATGTATTTACCTTATAGGTTTGATGCATCAAAGCGACAATGTCGGTTAAGTAGTATTCACCCTTACGTTCATTCTTCTTGATGAGCTTCAAGGTTTCGAATAAGGCTTTATTGTTTACGATATAAACAGAAGAGTTGACTTCTTTTATATGTTTTTCGGATTCCGTACAGTCGTTTTCTTCAACGATACCTTTGACTGTGCCGTATTCATCTCTTACAATTCGACCATACCCTTTTGGATATTCCATGATCATGGTAACTACGGTTAAGTCGTTACCCATTTCTTCATGGGCTCTCATGAGTTTATCCATGAGTGGGTATTCCATGAGTGGCATATCCCCTGGAAGAATGAAGGTGGTGCCTTCTTTGCCTTCTAGAAGTGGGGCTGCAGATAATACCGCATGACCTGTACCTAGGATTTGTTCTTGAATAGCGTACTGTACTCTATCTTTTAGAATATTTTGGATAACTTCTTTTTTATGTCCTACAATCGCGATGATTTCATCGATGTCTGTTTTTTCAATGTTCTCAACGATGTATTCAATCATCGGTTTACCTAAAATCGGGAAAGCACATTTAGGTAATTCCGTTCTCATGCGGGTGCCTTTACCTGCAGCGAGGATCAATGCGTATTTTTTCATTACATAGCGCCTTCTTTCTTAATCAAATCCACAATACGGTTTATTTCACGGTCTAAGACCACTTCATCCTGATAACTCATGGTTACTCTTATGAGTGGTTCTGTACCACTCGGTCTTACTAATAGTAAGTAATCATCCTTGAGAACACGTTTCACATCTTCAAGTAGTGATTGAACAGAATCTCGCTTTAAGACGCCTTTATCTACATTCTTAATGTTAATCATTTTGAGTGGATACAAGTAGATTTCACCTAGAAGTTCTTCTAAGGTTTTACCACTTTCTTCAATGATTTTTAGGAGGTATAAAGCAGCTAATAATCCGTCTCCACTATGCATGATGTGGTTTAAGATAATGTGTCCTGAAGCTTCGCCGCCCAAACCATAACCATTGTCATTCATTTCTTTAAAAACGTATTTATCGCCAACATCGGTTAATGAGTAGGTGATGCCATTATCTTTAAGTTTCTTAAGCATGCCAGGGTTACTCATTTTGGTCAATACAACGTGATTCTTAGGCAATTGACCTTTGGATTTAAGATAGGTTGCGAAAAGGTAAATCATTTGATCCCCATCGACCAATTCACCTTTCTTATTTACAACCAAGCATCTGTCAGCGTCACCATCAAATGCGAAGCCAATATCTGCTTTGTTATCAAGCACGGTTTTTGTAATCCCATCCATGTGGGTCGAACCACAATTCACATTAATGTTTAAACCATCTGGTTGATTGTTTATTTGAAGGGCATGTTTGTGATATTTATTAAAAAGTTTGCGCGCGATTTGGTAGTTCGCACCATTCGCTGAATCATAAACGATATTCAGTTTACTCGGTTTTAAATTGAGTTTTTCATAGAATTCTAAATACAATTTTTCAACATCATCAGTTAAACTAAGTTTACCCCAAGATGGTAAGACATCAAACGGACCATTGTCCATAATATCCTCAATCTTAAGTTCGAGTTCATCAACTGTTTTATAGCCTTTATCAAAAACCTTGATGCCATTGTCATAATAGGGGTTGTGTGAAGCCGTGATCATCACTCCAATAATTTGATGGACTTCACTGTAATACGCGACCATTGGAGTTGAAACCACACCTGCGAACACAATATCAACGCCTTGACTCATTGCCCCTGTGGCAAGTGAGTAGGCGAGCATGTTGTTCGACTGTCTCGTATCTGTACCGATTACGATTTGTTTAGGTTTAACTACTTTACCAATCGCTAAGCCAACTTTAAATGCTAATTCTGCGGTGAGCTTTTCAAAAGCAACACCTCGGATGCCATCCGTACCAAAATATTTTCCCATTTTTTACTCCTATTCAACTGTAACGCTTTTCGCGAGATTTCTTGGTTTATCGATATCAAAACTACGTTCTAACGCAGCATAATACGACAGTAATTGTGTCGGTACAACCATCACCATCGGTGTGAGTAATGGGTGAACTGAATCAACAATAACTTCATCGCCGGGTTCTGCAACCTCACTCGTAACAATTTTGATGGTACGTGCACCTCTCGCAATCACTTCATTTAAATTACTGCGAGTATTGTGAGATATCTTTGGATCTGAGATTAAGGCAATCACAGGTGTACCTTCTTCGATTAATGCGATTGTCCCGTGCTTGAGTTCGCCTGCTGCGAAACCTTCTGTTTGGATATAAGAGATTTCTTTAAGCTTCAGAGCGGCTTCTAAGCCTGTATAGTAATCTAATCCTCTTCCAATGAAGAAGCAGTTTCTATGGGTGAGTAGATATCTTGTAACATCTAATATGTTTTGACAAGATAAGAAGTTTTCAATCGATAACGCAACCTTAGTCAATTCATCACGGATATCAAAGTCTTTACTAGAAAGCTCATAGGCAAGTAGTGCGAGAACACCTACTTGTGCGACATAGGCTTTCGTTGAAGCAACTGCGATTTCAGGTCCCGCATAGAGTTCTAAAAAATAGGTCGCTTCTCTAGCAAGGGTTGATGTTGGTACATTGGTTACAGTAAGAATTGGATAATTCATTTCCTTGATATTTACCAAGCAAGCTCTTAAATCTGCAGTTTCACCGGATTGTGAAACTAAGATGAAGAAGGGCTTCTTAGAGAGGAGTGGCTTTTGATAAGCAAACTCACTCGCGATATGAACTTCAACTGGAATACCAGCTAATTTTTCAAAAAGGTTTTTACCAATCAGACCGGCATGCATAGAGGTCCCTGCAGCTAGAATATAGATGCGGTCGGATGATTTGATATCATTCAATATTTTCGCATCAATACGAGATTTTCCATTATCAAAATAATTGGAAACTATACGACGAACAACTGAAGGTTGTTCGTGAATTTCTTTTAACATGAAGTGCGCGTAGGTCCCTTTTTCGACATCGTCATTACTCATGTCGATGACTGAAAATTTCGCTTGAAGTGGGGCGTGATTGATATCATAAAGTTGAATATGATCACGGCTCGCAACCACAAATGTTTTATCTTCTAATGGTAAATACTCTTCACTATAACCAATCAAAGCCATTAAGTCAGAAGCGACTGTAATGCCTTCTTTACCTCTACCTAGTAAGAGCGGACTCTTGTATTTAGCTGCGAAGAACTGATCAGGGTTGTTTTGATCTAAAATAAGCAATGCATAAGACCCTCGGAGTAGTCGGAGGGTAGTTAATATCGCATTTTCAACGTTTAGAGTACCTGCGAAGGTTTCAATTAATTGTGCAATGACTTCTGTATCGGTATCACTTTCAAATTTGACACCTTGTAGATATTGTTCTTTGAGCTGTTGATAGTTTTCAATTACCCCGTTATGGACGATAATGAATCGTCTGGAACGTGAATAATGGGGGTGGGCATTGGCTTTATTGACTTTACCATGGGTTGCCCAGCGGGTATGCCCAATACCAATATTGGAGTGTGGACTGTTTTCCACAGATTGTGCCAAACGATCGACACGACCTTGATCTTTATATACATCATAGATTTGATATCTGGTATTAAAAAGGCTCATACCTGCTGAGTCATAACCACGATATTCAAGTCTTTTTAATCCATCTAAAATAACATCTTTCGCTTCTTTGTTCCCAATATATCCGACAATACCGCACATAAATTGTGCCTCCTATTAGACGTCTAAATGCCCGTTCACCTTATAGGTTTTTACGACGTGCGAAACCATTTGTTTAACTTCTTCGTTTGTCTTTTGTTCAAATGTATTGACGATTTCTTGAATGGTGAGTTCTTGGTCATTCACATTTTTTTGTTTCTCGATATAAATCTTATCGTTATCGGTAGCCTTGTGATCATTGTAATTGTGATCGACTAAAAGCTCTTCATATAGTTTTTCACCAGGCCGTAATCCAGTAAATTCTATTTTTATGTCTTTATTAGGTACTAATCCTGCTAATGAAATCATCTTTTCTGCGAGTTCAACAATTCTAACTGGTTTGCCCATATCTAGAATAAATACTTCTCCACCTTCAGCATAAACCGCTGATTGTAAGATCAGACTAACCGCTTCAGGAATTGTCATAAAGAAACGTGTAATCTCCGGGTGTGTTACAGTTACTGGACCGCCATCTTCGATTTGTTTCTTAAATAATGGAATAACGGATCCATTCGAACCAAGTACGTTTCCGAAACGTACCGCCGAGAATTTGGTTTTATTTTCTTTTTGATGATTTTGGATGATGAGTTCAGCAAAACGTTTGGTTGCACCCATTACATTGGTAGAGCGAACGGCTTTATCGGATGAAACCAATACGAACTTCTTAACACCATATTTATTGGATAGTTCGGCTGCGTTGTAAGTACCAATGACATTGGTTCTTACTGCTTCAACTGCACTGTCTTCCATGAGTGGTACGTGCTTATATGCCGCCGCATGGAATACAATGGTTGGTCTAAATTCATTGAATATAGATTCAAGTCTGGTTTTGTTATATACAGATCCAATACGTACAATTAAGTTTAAGTCGCTACAACGACTTTCCTTTGTATACTTTCTTAAAAGTTCTTGTTGAATCTCATAGGCGTTATTTTCGTAAATATCAAAAATGATTAATAATTTTGGTTTAAGTTCTGCGATTTGACGACATAACTCACTGCCAATCGAACCACCGCCCCCAGTAACCATAACCACTTCACCATTAATGAAGTCGTTGATACCTTCATTATCCAAATGAATGACTTGACGATTTAACAAATCCTCTACCTTAACGTTCACAATCTTAGGAGCCTTATCCACGTCACTATAAGACATCAATCTCATGATTTTTATCTTGTATTTCGCTACTTCGTTAACAAGCCAGTTTAATTTATCGATAGGATAATCTGCAATCGCTAAGACAATCTCATCTGCGTTGTAATCTTCAATAAATTGCCCAATTTGCTCGATTGGACCAACAATTAAAATCCCGCTTAATCGATTGCCAATCTTTTTAGGATTGTCATCAACGAAAGCAACTGGATGGTTAGATAAGTCTTTATTTCTATAGAGTTCTTTAAGGACCAATTCACCGGCAGACCCAGCACCAATTATAAGTGTGCGTTTACCTTCATTCATATTTACGAAGAAATTTGTTCTAAAAAAGATACGAATACGGTTAGAGACTCTTGGTATGGTTAAAATGAGAATTTCAATAGGTGTAATCAAAATATACGCTGTCTTATACATAAATAAGTGATTAGAAATCGCTATATATATGACAAGAATGATGTTGCTGATGACGGCAGCGAATCCGATTCGCATGACGTCTTCAAATCCAACGTGTTTGGAAAGCATTTTGTATATGCCTGCAAAATTCATAAATAAGATTTTAAATACAATAACAAATGGTAAAGCAATCGCTAAAGTTCTTAGCTCGATGTCATAATCGACTTGAATTGCTATAAATATCAAGATCATAATGACATAGGATGCAAAAATGAGTAAAGCGTCTGTGCACATCTTAGCAAAGTCGCGTAGATATTGCCGATGGCTGTTTTTAACTGGCATACTTGTCCCTCCCAAGTAATCCCCACATAATTGTTTGTAATTCAAAGCGTAATCACATTATATCACTAGAAGTTAAGGATTTCAGTGAAATCGCATAGTATTCCCGTAATATTTATTTAAGATTTCGGATTAGGTTTAACTTACCTAAATTAGTCACACTATGATTATATCACAGAGTTTTATCGATTGCTCCAGTAAATCGTAATAAATGACCCAAAAATGGTACAATATTTAAGACGATTCTTAATTTTATCACATAAATAATATGATAGTCTCTTCACAAATATTTCAATCGATTACAATTGTTCGATAAGTTCATATTTGTTTTATGATACCTCATTGTAAAGCCATTAAGACGATACCGATTTCTTTTATGTATTTCTTAATAACCACCGTTTAGGCTTTTTACATGGGGCCCGTTTTTAACTAAATTGTCTATATAAGTCGCAGAGCATCCATAATTGTTCGATTTTTAAAATTCTTTGTTAATTTTTCGAACAAAATAAAAAAGCGCAACCGTGCGCTTTTAGAATATATTCTTAACTTCAATGGTCTGATTTCGATCCGGTCCAACTGAGAAAATAACCACTGGGATACCTGTTTCTTGTTCGATAAATCTAAGGTAATTTTTCGTGTTAATTGGGAGGTCATCGTAGGATTTTACGTCTGTAATATCTTCCGACCAACCTTTAAGTGTCGTATAAATCGGTTTGACTTTTTCGAAATCACCGATTAAACTCGGTACTTCATCGATGATTTTACCATCTAGTTCATAGCCGATATAAACCATAATCTCTGGTAAACCCGATAGTACATCCAATAAAGTCACTGCTAGTCCAGATAATCCTCCAGATAGTTTCGCATGCTTAATTAATACAAGGTCTAACCAACCCACACGTCTAGGACGTCCTGTAGTTGTGCCATATTCATGGCCTTTTTCTCTAATATTATGCCCGATTTCATTAAATAATTCAGTAGGAAGCGGGCCTTCACCGACACGGGTGGTATAAGCCTTTGTCACGCCAACTGCACCATGAATTAGCCAGGGTGCGATGCCTACGTTAATCGGTACGGATGCGGCGGTTGGTGAGGAAGAGGTAACAAATGGATAAGTGCCATGGTCAAGACACAAAAGTGTCCCTTGAGCCCCTTCAAATAATACCTTCTTACCTTTGGATATCGCTTCATTGACGAATTTGGAGGTGTTTTCTACATAGGGTTTTAATAATTGTGCGTAGTTACTATATTCAGCGTACATAGAATCGAAATCAAAACGTTCGATACCATATAAATCGGCTAATTGATTTTTATATTCTAAGACCTCTTGAAGTTTATGTTTAAAGACAATCGGGTCCACGAACTCACCCATACGGATACCGCTGCGTTCTGCTTTATCAGTATAAGCTGGTCCAATCCCTTTTTTAGTGGTTCCAATTTTTTGTTTAAGTTGGGATTCGCGGATCGAATCAAAGGACATATGATAAGGCATGATGATGTGTGCTTTATCCGATATATGAATAGAGTATTGTTTGCCTTCTAATTTTTTGAGTTCTTCTAATAAAGCTTTTGGATTAATGACCATCCCGTTCGCGAGTACGTTATCAATCTTTAGATTCAAAATACCAGATGGTATCGTGTGGAGTGCATATTTCACACCATCAAGTACGATTGTGTGGCCTGCGTTATTACCACCTTGATATCTGACTACTAAATCACTTTTTTGAGCTAAGAAGTCTGTTATTTTACCTTTACCCTCATCGCCCCATTGTGTTCCTACAACTACGAGTGTCTGCATGTCTATCCCCCTATGAAGTATTCAAAACCAATTGTGATTTTATCATAGATAAAGGGGATTGTTCAATGTAACATCCAAAAGAAAAAGACAAATGCGCTTACATCTCGCATTTGTCGATCACTTTTTAGATAATTGGTAAATACTTTTCTAGTTCATAAGGGGTAATACGTGCTTTGTATTCATCCCATTCACGCACTTTCGCTTCAAGGAACTTTTCAAATAACTCATCACCTAAAGATTCTTTCATTAATGGAGAGTCAACGAAGAAATCAATCGCCTCTTTGAGGTTTTCAGGTAAGTTTTTGATTCCCATACGACGTCTTTCTGCGTCAGACATTTTAAATAGGTTTTTCTTTAGTGGATTTAATGCTGTAATTTCATTACGAATACCATCTAAGCCGGCAGCTAGTAAAACTGACATCGCCAAATACGGATTCGCAGATGGGTCTACAGAACGGACTTCAATACGTTGACCTTTACCTCTAGCTGCTGGAATACGAATCATGGTACTTCTGTTTGAATCACTCCACGCAATATAAACTGGGGCTTCATAACCAGGTACTAAGCGCTTATAAGAGTTTACAATAGGGTTACATATTAATCCAAATGATTGTGCATGTTTCATAACACCTGCGATAAAGTGAAGCGCAGTTTTGCTTAAACCATTCACAGAATCTTTATCATAGAATACATTGTTACCAGCCTTATCAGAAATGGATAAATTAGAGTGCATTCCCGATCCATTAATGCCTTGAACTGGTTTTGGCATGAATGTAGCGTGATAGCCATGGCGTCTCGCGACATTCTTGACCAATACTTTAAAAGTTTGGATGTTGTCACAAGCCTCTAATGCGTTATCAAAATGGAAATTGATTTCGTGTTGGCCATACGCAACCTCATGGTGCGATACTTCCATTTCAAAGCCCATCTTTTGAAGTTCAAGAACGATGTCTCTACGAACGTCTTCAGACCCATCAATAGGGGATAAATCAAAGTACCCACCCATGTCGGAAAACTCCATGGTTGGTCTACCATTAGAATCTAACCTAAATAAAAAGAACTCTGGTTCGACGCCAACATTGAACTTATCAAAACCAAGTTTCTTAAGTTCAGCTAAATTTTTCTTTAAAACAAATCTTGGATCGGCCTCATACGGTGTGCGGTCTGATTTATAAACATCACAAATCAATCGCGCAACTTTACCAAATGGGGGTTTTTCCCATTCTAATACAAGCCATGTGTTTAAATCTGGGTATAAGTACATATCTGCTTCATCGATACGGACAAATCCTTTGATGGATGAACCATCAAACATCACATCATTGTCTAATGCTTTGTGTAAGTTTGTTACTGGGATTTCTACGTTTTTCACAGTTCCGAGCATGTCGGTGAACTGCAATCTAACATACCTTACATCGTTGTCTTTCGCTAATTTTAAAATGTCTTCACGGGTATACATAGTTTCAAAAATCCTCCAATGGATATATTGTCACAAAAATGTAATAAAAAAGCAAGATAAATCTACAAAAAATATTATGTGTTTGATTAAAAACCATTTTTTGTACCTTGTTTTTACGATTTTTGCTCATTTATAATACATGTCATGATTTTTCTATGTTCAAAAAAGACGTTTTTGTTAATTAAGTACCTTATTTTACTATACTTAGAAAAAAGGTCCTATCTCTAGGAACCTTTTACTTTATAAGAATGGAATTAGATTAATGTATACCTCAACTACGAATAGCAGTGCTACAAATGTACCTAAAATTTGTAGTAAAATCGGTAATCCCTTTCTCATTTGATTTTGTGTTCTCACCTTCAAAGCTTTCTTAAAGTCTAACGCATCATTCAATTTAATGAGTTCACTCTTGGTATAGGTAGTGATACGTTTAGGTAAGAATTTACTGAATAAATACGTGACAACCATAAATAGTGCGGATACACCAGCCATGACAAAGTTCATCGGTGAAGCGAGTTTATCAAAGTATAAGAAGTTCATTGCACAAAGCGATAACAATAAAAGTATATTGAAAATCAAATAGAGATTCGATTTTGGTTTAGTATCTGACTTCAGTACTTTTTGAATACTCTTTTCTACTTCTTTTTTAACAGGACCATCGAGTAATACCCCTTTTTGAATATCCTCTAGAGTCAATTTTGTTTCATAGGTTTCATCTAGATATTTGAATCTGAGTCTTAAGGATGGGTGGAATAAATAAGCGTAATCCATATCGACTTTCGTATCGACCAAAAGGTCTTTGACTTTAGCCTTCTCTGCCTCCAACGCTTTCTGAAGCTGTTCGTGAATGTGTTTTTCAGATTCATATGGTTCAAATACACAAATACCGAGTGGAACATTTAGTTTACTGTAAATGCCGCGCTCAGTTAAGACACCCATTTTAGGTTCCGGTCTTTGTTCAAAGTTTTGATACTTCACTTCTTTTTGAATCACTTCGGGTGTTATTTTCTTTTTCGGCTTTTCCTTATATATATCGAGTACACCTGAATAAAACATGAGTGGTTTCGAACTTAGAATCATTTCAGGAAAAATCTTTAGGTCTTTAATAGTGGTTGAGAAGTTCGGATCGTACGAAACAGACTGAAATACATAGGCTTTATAATCTTCAATATACTTTTGGTAATCGAATATGGTATCTAAGTATCCACCCTTTGGTGGCATAAAGCTTTTTCTCTCTAAAGTATTCACATGATCTGGCTTGAAGTTATTGTTGATGAGTAAGACGTAATACATGGTTGCTTTTTGAATGTCTTTACCATTAAAGTCTTTATAATGATTAGACCCATCATAATATAAAAGGAATAGTTGATACGTTGACAAAAGATGTCCCTTCTTATGGGCGATGTTTAAATCGTCAATGGCTTTCTCATAATTTGGTTTTTTAGATTCGAGATGATATAAAGCGGCGTGATAAAGTCCCATCGGAACGGCGTATTTTTCATATAAAGCGATGATTTTTTCAATTTCCCCATCTGTTGCGTATAAGCGCGGATCAAATTCACTCAAATACACGAAGGTTTGAGGTTCGTATTCCGCCATATAGGTTTCAAAGTATTTATAACCGACTTTATAGTTAGGGACTTGATTATAAAGTGTCCCAAAATAGATTTGACCACAGTAAAAATTAGCCTCTAAATGGCCTTTTTTAGCTGAGAGTTTAATCTTATCGATACCTTCTTCAATTTTCCCTACTGAAACGAGAATAAATCCAAGTTCAAGGAGGGCTTTGGGGTGGTTTTTCGCGCTCGCTAATTTAATGTATTTTTCATACACTTGATCATTTTGTAAAACGACTTTCCCTGTTTTGTAAAGCATCGCGAGATCATAACACGCATCTAAATCCCCTGAATTGGCTTTGAGTGCGAGTGCGTTTAAATCCATAGTATCTCCCCTTATCTCTTTACCATATTATATCACTAGATTTAATACAGCATTGAAAAACACCAATTCTTTAACTAAGTCTTAACGAGAGTGAAATGAGATTTGGTGTTTCGTTGTATTCTATTTAAGTATGATTACCAAAATGGTTCGAGTTTGACATCGATGTGATGCTTAATATCGGATACCACCACAGAGTCATCGGTGATATTGAACTTATAGCCAATCTTGTTCTTGTGTACATAGCCTTTATAGGGGGTCACTTTGACGTAACATACACTTTCTAAATCTTCATTGTTTACTTCTTTATACCAAGGTTCAAAGACCTTTAGATAGACATTACGAATCGAAGCGTTTTTAAAATCTAATGGGTGTCCTGCAATGACACCTTTACACCAAAAGCGGTTATGTCCGCCATCAGATATCATTACGTAAGGGTTATTTTGAATTTCTTTGACATAATTACATCTTAAATCGGTAACAATCCAAAAGGAACCGTCATGATAAAAGCTGTCTACAGAACGCACGGAAGGCACGTTGTCTCTTGAAGTCACAACCAATAGAATTGTGTCGTTTTGATACTTCTCTTGAATGATATCTAAAACACCACTCTTAATTACATTGCTCGTCATAATCTTTATCATCCTTATTTATATTACTTCTACTTTTATATCGTATCACAGATGTTGTGTAACAATTGCTAAATATTCAATAAAGGATTCAAGATAATGTTTTTGTTGATTCTGAATGATGAGCGTGATTTGAACACGATCATGAAAATAGGCTAGTTTCAAGGACGCATCCACCATCGAGGTTGCGAGAAATAAGGACTGACCATTTACACGTTTGGAGGCTTCTGAAGATAGAATCAATGTCACATCGGTTTTGGTTTTAATGGTTTTTTCAACACCTAATTTACTGATCAGTTTCTTAAAGACTTTTTCAAGCATGTATTCGACTAAGTTCGGATCCACTTGACCAAAACGATCCTGAAGTTCGATGCGTAAATTCGATACGTCATTTAACGTATTCAACTCCGCGATTCGTTTATGAATCGCGACACGAACCTCATCGTTTTCAATGTATTCATTTTGAATGTGTCGATTGGATAATGGAATGTCCATCACTTCTTTGGTTTCAGGTTTTTTAATCCCGCGTTTTTCATCGATGGTTTCTTCTAAGAGTTTTAGATACATATCCATACCGACGGTATCGATAAACCCACTTTGTTCGCCGCCTAAAATATCGCCTGCACCTCGAATTGATAAATCGCGCATCGCGATTTTAAATCCACTTCCAAGTTCCGTAAAGTCTTGAATCGTCTTTAGGCGTTTTTCAGCGTCTTCGCTCATGTGTTTTCCTCTACCATACATCAAATACGCATAGGCGATTTTATCGCTACGACCGACACGACCTCTAATTTGGTAAAGTTGTGATAAACCAAGCTGATCGGCATCGTGAATCAGTAAGGTATTGGTGTTTGGTATGTCGATTCCGGTCTCGATAATGGTTGTAGAAACCAATACATCGTACTTACGGTCAATGAAGTCTGATAAGACGTCTTCCATCTGTTCTTTAGACATCTTCCCGTGAGCGAAACAAACCTTCGCTTCTGGAACGAGTTTCTTAATCTTTGTTACCATTAATTCCATATCTAGAACACGGTTATATAAGTAGAAAACCTGACCAGCGCGCGATATTTCACGCTCAATAGCTTCTTTGATAACCGCGTCATGACGTTCAACGATATAGGTTTGAATCGGGTATCTGTTGAGTGGTGGTGTTTCAATCATGGATAAATCTTTAATGCCCATCAAAGCCATTTGTAAAGTACGTGGGATTGGGGTAGCGGATAAAGATAAGCAGTCTACATTGACACGCATCTCTTTGATGCGTTCTTTGTGTTCTACACCAAAACGTTGTTCTTCGTCAATGATGAGTAATCCTAAATCTTTAAATCCAATATCCTTCGATAGTAATCTGTGCGTACCAATGACGACATCTACTAAACCCGCTTTTAAGCGTTTTAAAACATCGGTTTGCTCCTTATTCGTAACAAACCTCGAAAGCAGTTCTACGGTCACTCCAAAGGGTTCAAAACGTTTTTTGAAAGCGTAGTAATGTTGTCTCGCAAGTACTGTCGTAGGCACCAAATACGCGACTTGCTTATCGGACATCACCGCTTTGAATGCAGCACGCATCGCGACTTCGGTCTTCCCATAACCGACGTCTCCGATTAATAAGCGGTCCATCGGTTTTTGTGATTCCATATCCTGTTTAACGGCTTCAATCGATTTTAATTGGTCCATCGTTTCATCAAATTCAAAAGCTGCTTCGAATTGTTGTTGGATTTCATTATCTTTAAGGAATGCATACCCTTTCGCTTGTTCTCTTTCTGAATACAAAGCGATGAGTTTATCAGAGATATCATTCAACTTCGATTTCACTTTCTTCTTCGTATTGGCCCACGAGTTCGTACCGAGTTGTGTTAACTTCGGTTCATGACCTTCTTTAGAGGAGTACTTTAATACTTTTTCAATTTGATCGACAGGAATGTATAAATAATCGGTACCTTGATAGGCGATGTGTAAGTAATCACGCATCGAACCTGAAAGTTCCATTGATTTTAACCCTAAGTACTTCCCGATTCCGTAATCGTAGTGCACAACAAAGTCGCCTACTTTTAAATCGGTAACATCGCTAATCTTAATCGCTTCAGACATAACCGATTTATAGCGGATTTTTCTTTTATTGTTCTTATAATCAAAAATATCCGATTCATTTAGAACATGGAAGCCGTGTTTAACCAAATCAAAGGCGAATAAAGAAGGCCCATATAAAATATTGACGCACTTCGGTTCAATCACAGTAGGATCAACTATGTAAGTGATGTCTTTACTTTCAAGGAGTTCTTTAAGCTTATGAAGTCTAAACTCTTGAGCAATTGAAATGATGTAAGTATCTTGTTCTTTAGCTACACGTTCAATGAAAGCGTCATAGTTGCCTTGATAAGTGATTTCATCACGAGCGTGTACGGATAAAGCGGTCGTCACGTTGATTGGGTTAAACCCAGATATCTCTATATGTGGGTAGTTATAAATATGGCTTAATGGTTGATAGAATGGGATACTTAAAAAGGTTCTTCCATGATAAGTTTTGACGTATTCTTCTAAGTCTAATAACATCCGGTCATCGTTCTTAGCCATCTTATGTTTATCAACGATATAGATTTTACGTTTGGCTGCGAAATCGAGGACGGTATATTCTGAATCCTTAAAGAACGGGGTTAAATACGTTAACGCATCCAAATCCATTCTTTGATAAAGCTTATCTAGATCGTGGTTAAACTTCTTTGATTCCAAATCGGATAGTTTGTGTTTAGCGATGAACGCTTCAACTTTTTCAACCGCGAGTTCTTTTTCGGTGTCGTTGAAAAAGAGTTCGTTCATCGGTAGGATATGAATTTGATCGGTTTGTCCAAACGATATTTGTGTGTCTGGTTTAAAGATTTTAATCTTTTCGATTTCATCAAACCCAATATCTAAACGGTAAGGTGATTCAGACCCAATCGGGAAAATATCGATGATGTCCCCGCGAACCGCGAACTCACCGGTCTTAAGGACGGTATAGTCACGCTTGTAGCCGTGTTCCACTAAGTAGTTTATGAAACTCTCTAGATTGGTAGGGTCTCCTACATTTAAAGTAAGACTGCCTTCTTCCCAAGCGTGTGGGCTTCGTTGTTTTTTAATGACGGCAGTTTGGTGGGTTACGATGACTTTCTTCTTCCCTTTAAGAAGAGTCCCAATGGTATAAATACGTTCAATCTTAAACTCTATAGAAGTGAGTGCTAAAAGCGAGGTTAATACCTCATCCGAAGGGTAGAACAAAACATCCTCATTGGATAGTAAATTAGATAGTCCATCGTAATACTGTTGAGCCATGTATAGATTTGGTAGTACAACAAAAATCGAATGATTGTTCTCTAAAAAATCCGCCGCGATGAGCGTCATATTGTAGGGATCATTCGTTTGATTGATTACCAAATCCTTATTCGTTTGAAGGATGGTTTGGTTTGGGATTAAGTTTTTAAAGTAGTTTAAAAATGCCATCATAAGTCACCTCAAGACGTGAAAAACCGGAGGGTCTAGGAGACCCCCGGGGTGTTATATTTGGTCATAATATCCACGAACTTTGCCCCTTGAATAAAATCTTTAGCGGCATCCGCTGCGTGGCGATAACTGATTTGCATAAGTGGCATTTCATCTTTCGTGAATTTGCCTAAAACGTGTGAATGAAGCGATTTATCAGTGCCAGATATACCAACACGAATTCGCTTAAATGCTTGGGTGCCTAGGTGTGCAATCAAGCTCTTAACCCCATTGTGTCCGCCTGCCGAACCGGTTTCTCGTAGTCTTAATCGTGCCACATCTAAAGCGATATCATCGTAGATTACTAGTATATCTTCTAACGGGACTTTATAAAACTGTGATACTGCAATCACCGATTCACCAGAGAGATTCATGAAGGTTGTAGGTTTTAATAAAATCACTTTTTCCAAACCAACGGTTGTTGTGGCTATAAATCCCTTAAAGGCTTTATCGAGTTTGAAGGGTGCACTTAGACTTTCGGACAAAAGGTCTAAGACTTCAAACCCGACATTGTGCCTCGTGTGGACATATTCTTTACCGGGATTACCTAAACCAACGATGAGTTTCATTATTCCTCTTTATGGGATTCGTAAATACGTTCAAAGATTTGGCTGATTGGTTCATCATCAATGATGTTGATGACAGCTTTACCTAAAAGCTGACCAATAGATAGTTGAGTGATTTTATTGTATTTCTTCAAGTCTTCGATGACGACAGTGTTCGTAACGACGACTTGTTTAATAACTGATTCTTGTAGACGCGCAATGGCATTATTAGAGAAGAGTGGATGAGTGGCAGCCACATAAACATCTTTCGCACCCGCTTCGATTAAAGCTTGTGCGCCGGCCATGAGTGTTCCACCAGTATCGATGATGTCATCGACCATGATACAGGTTCTACCTGCAACATCCCCGATGATGTTCATGACTTCAGCACGATTCGCTTCCGGACGACGCTTGTCGATGATCGCGATCGGTGCATTGAAGAACTTCGCAAAGCTTCTCGCTCTGGTCACACCACCATGGTCTGGTGATACGATGGTAACGTCTTCGAGTTTTAATTTTAAGAAGTAAGATGCGAGTAGTGGCATCCCTGGGAAGTTGTCAATTGGGATATCAAAGAAACCTTGAATTTGGGCTGCGTGTAAGTCGATACAAATCACACGGTCAACCCCAGAAACTTGAAGTAAGTCAGCGACTAACTTCGCTGTGATGGGTTGACGTGACTTCGCTTTACGGTCTTGTCTTGAATACCCATAGTATGGCATGATGATGGTTACACTCGCTGCGGATGCGCGTTTGAGTGCGTCTGTGAAAATAAGAACTTCCATTAAGTGGTCATTGACCGGCTTAGAAGTAGGTTGAACTAAGAAGACATGATGTCCTCTCACCGATTCGGTAATGTTCACACCGATTTCGCCGTCGGCGAAGCGTGTGACTTCACATTCAGATAGTGGAATTCTAGATTCCTCACTGATTTCTTCTGCTAATTTTCTGTTGGATGCCAAACTAAACAGTTTGACTTTCTTTCCATCTACGATTGACATATGACATTCCCCCTGTATTCATTATAACAATTCTTGATGTTCTTGTGTATGGATGATTACAATGTCTTTGATTGTTTTCAGACGTTCGATTTCATCTTCACTTAGGTTGAATAAAAATAGTGTAGATCCACTACCAGATAAGTGCGGTTTTAGTCCTAACACTTGGATCTGGTCATAGATTTCTTGAAGTTTTGGTGAGGTTTTAAAAGCAGGTATTAACAAATCGTTGTAGAGTACATTCTCATCCCCTTTTGTGAGATAAGTCTCTACACTTCTTTGAAAATCGTGTACTCCCGAGTGGTTATAGTGACTAAACACATCTTTGGTTAAGATACTGATATTTGGACATACAAGTGTAATCGCATCAATTGGTTTTTCTACATTGAGAAATTCAATATGGTCACCTCGACCTGTAAGGATTCCGCGTTTATTGTGTAAACAAAACAGTGTATCTGAACCCAGCGAATTCGCAAGGTCTTCTTGTTCATTTAAAGACATCTTGATATCCCAAAATCGATTGAGTCCACGAATGGTCGCGCTGATGTTCGCAGACCCCCCTGCTAACCCTGCACCAATCGGAATTCTTTTGTTTAAAGTAATCTTCACACCTTGTTTAATCTGGTATTTTGTTTGGATGATCTCCGCAACCTTAATAATCGCATTATGTTCGATATAAACATTGGATTCCAGTTCAATTGAATCACTTGGTTCGAACTTAAGATCATCATGAAACTCGATCGGAATCATCAAACTTTTGAGTTCGTGATACCCATCCTTACGTTTCCCTTGGATATCTAAGATCAAATTGATTTTCGCATAAGCTTTTTCGATCATGCGTTCCACCCATTAGCGAGTTCAATGAAATCATCCATCGACAAACCTTCAGCTCTCGTAAAAGCGTGGTATTTTGGATTAATCTTTTGAAGTTTTTCTATTAACGCTTCTTTGGATAAATCGGTTAAACCAATTAAGTTATTTACGAGTGTCTTTCGTTTTTGAGTGAACGCAGCTTTAACCAATTCTTTAAAGAGCTTTTCGTCTTTAATTTGGTCTTGATACCGTCTATGCTTTTTAATTTGAATCACTGTAGAATCGACATTCGGCACTGGGTAAAACGCAGTGCGTTTAACCTGAATGAGTTTTTTTACGTCCGCTTGATAGTTTATGATGATAGATAGCGCACCATAGTCACCGGATTTTTCATCCGCAACCAATCGATCCGCAACCTCTTTTTGTATGAGGAGTGTCGCTTCGCTGACCCATTTAGATTCCAATAGCTTAAAGATAATCGGACTGGTGATGTAGTAAGGAATATTCGCGATGACTTTAACTGGACACTTAATTTCTTTTTCAATATAGTCATCCAAATCGATTTCCAATATGTCTGAATATATCACCTTAAAGTTTGAGTTTAAACCTTCTAAAGGACGAAGGTAACTATCTAGTGAAGTATCAATTTCGAACGCAGTTAGAGATTTACCAGCTTTCACTAAATATTTAGTAAGTGCGCCACGTCCTGGGCCGATTTCGATGATATCATCCTCTAATGTGACTCCGGATTCGGTTATTATTTTTTTAAGAATGCTGTCGCTTTGTAAGAAGTTTTGTCCAAATTTCTTTTTAGGACGATTCGTATCCATAGAGCACCTCCTCGACTTCTTGTTCTGTAATACCAAATAACGATAAACGTTGGTATAATCCCTTACCGTTCACATAACCAATTCTGAGTTTCTCACACAAAAAGAGGCGTTTGAGCCTTGATTCATTTTCACCAATAAGCCCTTGTTCAAGTAAAAAGTGTGGCGTGATATCGGAACCCGATACCGCACTTCGTTTGAGCTTTAGAGCTTCAAGGATGGTGTATCCGTCAGCGTGTTCTATACCGACCTTTTTTTCGTTAGAAGATAAAGATAAATTTCTTTCAATGAATGCGTGTTTAGCGCTTGGAATGTGTTTTGAGATAATTCTTCTTAAACGTTCTCCAGCATTATCTGCGTCAACGAACACGATGATGTCATGTTGTTCGGATAAGCGTTTAAGTTGTTCAATAAAAGTCATATCGATCGCAGAACCATTCGTGATTAAAATGTTCGCTTCCGGTAGGACTTGTTTCACTTTTTGATAGTCGTGTCTACCTTCTACTACAATGATTTCATTCATGGCTAATATCTCGGTAATACAGTTTCTGATCTGTTTTAATTCCAGAGGTTGAAAGACCTCGGATAATCGGAGAAATTTGATCGAGTGTCTTGAGTTCGCCTTCTTTGGAAAGAATCAAAATCTTCGATACAGCGATATCAAATTCATCGACTAAGTACGTAGCCTGTGAAATATAGTCGATTTTATATTCATAGGGGGTCAGATGACGCCCATCAATGATGTCTTTAATAATTTGTTCTTGATTCATATTTACAGAAACATACTTAAAGAGTTTTCGAGTTAAAAATTCGTTACATAATCCGCTTAAGATTTCATCCTCACAATGTGAAAAACGCTTAATAAGGCCATTAACATAATAGTCATCTAGTTCAAAATACGCCTCTTCTTCAAAACCATTTTCGATAATTGTTTTCAAATACACAGCATATTCATCGTTCAAGTTCCCGCTTTTTATGAGGTCCAAAATACGTTTATAAATGGACTCTAGCATAACTTCATAACTACGTGCTGCTGGATGGTAATATACTTGCCAGTACATGTGATAACGACTCATTAAGTAGTTTTCAATGGCGTGTACTGCACCTTCTTTAAAGACCACTTGGTCATTATGAAGAGTGAGCATTCGGATGATTCTATCCTTATCCAATCTACCGTAAGCAGCACCTGTATGAAAGGCGTCACGTTCTAGATAATCCATACGGTCGACATCGAGTTGTGAAGAGATGAGCTGTTCGATGATGGTAAACTTTCCAGTCTTTAAAATGACGCTTGCGATATCTGCTGCAAGGTCTTTATGATACTGATTAAGTACTGTGTTAATTTCTGTTTTGCCTTCGATGATGTTGGCGGTTGATTTTTCATGTCTTACTTTGAAAACATGTTCAAAAGCATGAGAGTAAGGACCATGTCCAACGTCATGTAAAAGGGCCGCTGCAAGAAATACGATTTGTTCGTATTCACTGAGTCTTTCTTTTAGGATGTCTACTTCCTGTAATACATTCAAAGCGAGACTATAAACACCTAGAGAATGGGAAAAACGCGAATGTTCTGCGCCATGGAATACCATCGATACCCCTGAGAGTTGTCTAATTCGTCTAAGTCTTTGAAATTCCTTGGTGTCAATAAGATCTGAGATGACTGCTTCCGTCACATAGATGTAACCATACAATGGGTCTCTGAATACTTTTTTTCGCTCGAGTTTAGGAAACATATGAGACCTCCTTGAAGAAGAAAAAGCCCCGTGAAGGACTTATTCGTTGATTGTGTAGGATTTTACAATGGTGCAAGTATCGCCTGTATTAAGTTCGAATGCAGCACCATCATCTGTATCTAAATGACAGTCTAAAGCGAACTTAGGTGATACACGGCAAAGTACGTTATTAAGAATACCGCCTTTAGCGTTGTCGATGAAAATCGATACTTTATCGCCGTCTTTAACGCCGAAATCTTTCGCATCTTCTAAAGAGAAGTGGATGTGTCTATCTGCAACAATCACACCTTCAGAAAGTTCAACTTCGCCTTTAGGACCAACCAATTTACATGGGCCTGAACCTTTGACGTCACCTGAAGAACGTACTGGGGCAACAAACTTACCACGAATCGCGTCTGATCTTGAAATCTCAACTTGAGAAGCGGGTCTAACTGGTCCTAAAATACGAACCCCTGCAATTAACTTGCCTGCTGGGCTATATACGTCTACCTTTTCTTCTGCAGCGTATTGGCCAGGTTGGCTTAAATCTTTCATCTTAGTGAGTTGATAATCCTTACCAAATAAAATCTCTAAATGAGCTTGAGTAAGGTGTAAATGTCTACCTGAAATGCCTACTGGTATTTTTTTCATAAAAAGTCCTCCATTACTGATTAATTATAGCACCCTTTGTTTTATAAAACAACCAAGACAACTAAAAATGTGAACATCAATTCAGGTTAAAAGGAAGGTTTTTTAGACTAAATCTAGACAATAGTTCAGATTTTGTTGTGGTATAATGAAAGTAAAGAAACGAGGTAAATCATTATGGATTCTATTTTCACCAAGATCATCAAACGGGAAATTCCTGCTCATATCGTTTACGAAGACGATTTAGTCATCGCGTTTTTAGACATTACACAAGCTACAAAAGGTCACACCTTAGTTGTACCAAAAGCACAGTATGAAACCATTTTTGACATGCCTGAAGCCTTGTCTGGTAAGGTTTTTGAAGTCGTCACGAAGGTATCAAAAGCGGTTCAAAAAGCCTTCAATCCTGAAGGATTAAACATTCTAAGTAATAACGGTTCTTTCGCATCACAAAGCGTTTTCCATTTCCATGTACACATCATCCCACGTTATCAAGGTGACGATTTGACACCAATGAAAATGGTCAACCATGTTAACGAATTATCCAAAGGTGACTTCGAAAAAAGAAAAGAAGCCATTATAGCTTCTTTATCGTAAATTTAACGCCATTATCCACATTCTCTACAGTCAGTGAGAATCCGAATCGGTTGAATGTCTTTTGAACAATCGACATCCCAATTCCGAACTGACCTTTTGAACCTTTTTCATAAGGTTTGAAACCTTCTTTAATGTATTTTTCTTCAATAGCGGGACCATCGTTGAAAAACGTAAGGGTTCCGTTTTTTAATGTAATCACGATTTCAGTTTTCGCATACCTTATGGCGTTATCAATCAAGTTCTCAATTGAAGTGTAGAAGTATTCCTTAACCCCGATAAATTTGGAGTTATCTAAATCCGTAATGACCTTAACATCACCAAATCGGTGTTTATTATTCGAGGTGACATTGATGATGATATCTTTAATATTCACTTCTTCTAATACATGGTTCATTTCGATGTTGTTAATCTTATTGAGTTCAAGTAACAATCTGACTTTAGATTGTAACTTTTCGGTTTGTTTGATGATGATTTTCATATCAGAGATATCTGTTGTACCATCCATCATCGCCTCAGCGTAGGATTGAATAACCGAGATGGGTGTCTTTAAATCATGAGAAATGTTTTGGAACATTTCTTGTTTGGTTTTTTCATTTTCCTTGATCTCAAGTCGTAAATCTTCAACGGATCTCGCAAGTTCAGAGATTTCATCCTCACCATCCAAGATAACCTTGTTTTCATAACCAGAACTGTTAAAGGTACTAACCTCTTTTTGAATATAACGAATTCTCGCTGCAGTCTTACGACTCCACATCGCGATGACGGTGTTACCGACAAACACAATGATTGCGAACGATAAGAACGTTCCAATGAAAGTTGTTAAGACTTCATATCGCATGGTCGAAGCTTTAATTGAGTCAATGTAGGAGTTGTCCATAACTGCGATCATATACTCTGAGGTATCTGGGTCTACTTCATTTCTTTTTTCGATGTCTACATAATAGATCCCTGATTTATCTTTAAAGATTTTTTCTCCTAGATAAGCCGCTTCAATGATATTATTAATGCGTTGTAAATCACTGTTTAATATGCGATCGGCATTTGGCGATACAATGCGATTTGTCACGTCTGCTCTAAATGTAGAAATCCGGTTGACAGTAATCAATATATACCCTAAATAATCTTCTTTATCCTTTGGTAAAACCGTGTTCGCTTCTAAGTATGTTTGAACTTCATTACGAGCAAGTCCAACATAAACAGTTTGATAGTTATGCCAAGAAATATAACCAAAGATGATAGAGGATATCGTAGTGACTGTCGTAAATAAAATGACTACTTGGGTCGACAGTTTAAACTTTTTCATTAGAGTAATCGATACCCATAACCATAGATGGTTTCAATCATCAGTTTCGGCATCTTTTGTCTGAGTCTTCTTAAAAGGTCATCCACCACACGGTCAGACCCATAATAATCCGCACCCCAAACGTGACTTAGGATTTGTTCTCTTGAAAAAGCTTGATTCTTATTCTCAATAAAGAATAACATTAGTTCAAATTCTTTATTAGTAAGTTCGATAATTTGATCGTTTTCTTTGATAATACGCTTTTCAATATTGATCTCATAACTATCGTACTTAAGAAGGTTTGGACTGGTACGATTGGCTCTTCTTAAAATAGCTTTCACACGTAAAATCAATTCTCTAGGTGAGTAGGGCTTCGCTAGATAGTCATCTGATCCTAACTCAAGGCCTCTAATTTTATCTAAATCATGGTCGCGTGCGGAGGTGAAAATTACGGAGACTTTTGGATTCTTCTCTTTAATCGCTTCAATCAAGTCATAGCCATTGATATCCCCAGTTAGCATGATATCTAGAATCCATAGATCAATATCGTCTGCAACATGCGTAATCGCATCTTCACCAGATTCAAATAAAGAGACTTCATAGCCTTCTTTTATTAAGTATTTTTTGATAATCGAAGCTAAATCTTGTTCATCTTCTACATAGTAAATTTTCATAGTTGACCTCCGAAAAAATAAAGAAAGTGCCTGTTTTTAGGCACTTTCATTATAACATAGGAAGTTAGGAGAAAAAATAAGTTATCAGTATGTGACCATTATAACCATTAATTATGGGTAAAATATCACATAATTATGGTTTATTGTCGCAGAACTTATTTGATCACTGTGGTGTGCATGTAAGGTACTAACGCTTCTGGTATGGTAATCGAACCGTCTTCGTTTTGGTAGTTTTCAATGATCGCAATCATCGTTCTGCCTACAGCTAGTCCAGAACCATTTAAGGTATGAACAAATTCGGTCTTCGCGTCTTTTGTGCGTTTGAAACGGATATTTCCGCGTCTAGCTTGATAGTCTTCTGCATTCGAAATCGATCCAATTTCACGGTAAGTGTTCTGGCTTGGAATCCATACTTCAATGTCGTAAGTCTTAGCCATACCAAAGCCCATGTCACCTGTCGATAACGCAACCACACGATATGGTAATTTTAACAATTGTAGGACTTTTTCGGAGTTCTTAAGCATTTTTTCAAGTTCTGCATACGAATCTTCTGGTTTGGTAAACTTAATCAGTTCGACTTTGTTGAATTGGTGTTGTCTTAGAATCCCTTTTGTATCTCTACCAGCAGATCCTGCTTCACTACGGAACGCAGTTGTGTAGGATACAAACTTAAGCGGTAAAAGATCACCTTCGATGATTTCATCACGATACATATTGATGGTTGGTACTTCAGCGGTCGGATTTAAATACCAAGTATCTTCATCCGAAGTCACCTTATAAGAGTCTGCTTTAAACTTAGGAAATTGTCCTGTAGCGTACATCGAAGCTTCATTAATTAAATACGGTGGCATAATCTCAGTATACCCATGGTCTTCGGAGTGTAGGTCCATCATAAATTGAATTAAGGAACGTTCGAGACGTGCACCTAAGCCTCTATCGATAACAAAACGTGCACCAGTAATTTTAGCTGCTCTTTGGAAATCAAGGATGCCTAATTTTTCACCTAAATCGGCGTGGTCTTTAATTGGGAACTTGAATTCTTTTGGTACACCCCAATCACGAATGAGGACATTATCCTTATCATCTAAACCAACAGGTGTGGTTTTCGATGGGATATTGGGTGTATTTAAGAGTTTGTCTAAAATATACGCGTCAATCTCAGCGATTTTTTCGTCGTCTAGTTTGATTTGATCCCCGATTTGTCTGACTTGTTCTTTAATCGGTTCGGTGTTTTCACCTTTTTTTGCCATAAGTCCAATTTCTTTGGATTTGGTGTTTCTTTCGCTTTTTAGTTTTTCTACAGTCGCGATTAAGCTTCTGCGTTCTTCATCTTTCGCTACGAGTTCACGTAAATAACTGAAGTCACCCCCACGGGTGTTCAATCTTTCAATCGCTTCATCTAAATTTTCTCTAATCCATTTAATGTCTAACATGTTAGTCCCCCTTTGTGAGAAAAAAAAGTCCAAAAGAATTTGCATTCTTAAGGACGAAATAGTCGCGGTACCACCTTAATTCTACCTGTACCTACAGATAGCACTTAATGCTTTTTAACGCTTGCTAGCGGGTGTGATTAGCACCTCTCCTGAGTGGAATTCATATTGTACCTATGGGTTTTCACCAACCACCCACTCGCTTAAAATAGTACCAATACTACGGTTCAGTCAACGATTTCTTTCATTATAATCGATTTTTCCAATAAAGTAAAGATTGCACGATGTATTATAGACGATACTAACGTTTCCTCTTAATATAATCGTCTAAAACGGTTAGAATATTTGAATATCCTTTTATTGGACTATCCGCCTCTAAATAACTTGAGTCAATGAGTTCAATTCCACTGTTTTTTTTACAAACTGTGTCACCATCTGTCTTTTTTGACTCTTATCAACTTCCTTATTAAGTAAAACTTATTTGATAAATGAGGATAATACTCAGAATGGTTGATCTCACCTTCACTACATATCGATATTTTCGAAATATCAAATAAATATCAACAAAGAAATGACATTCTTTCAGTTCAGCGTTATTTTGCATGACTTTTTTCGTATTTAGGCTCTAAGTGCAGAAAAAAACAACCCTCATTTAGAATGAGGATTGTCATTTACTTATAAATCAAACAGGTTTTCTTTCTCTTTTACAGGTTCATTTTTGACTTCTTCAGCCGATACTTCGACAATTTCAACGACTTTCGCTTTGGTATCGAGATCTAAAGCGACTTGTTCAACAATTGGTTCATCAAGAGCTGGAATTTCTTCATGAGGAACCACTGCTAGAGTTACAACCACTTGATCGTCTTTTAAGCTCATGATACGTACGCCTTGGGTAGCACGTCTGGTTTGAGCAATTTGAGCGATGTGGGTACGAATGACCATACCACGGTCGGTAACGATGATAACATCTTCTTCTGGAGTAACACGGCGAAGGGCTCTTAATGCGCCATTCTTTTCAGTGACGTTTAAGGCTTTAACCCCTTTACCACCACGAACTTGGAGACGATATTCATCAGCGAGACTGCGCTTACCGTAGCCTTTTTCAGTAACTACTAAGATTTCTTCATCATCGGATTCGACATAAGTCATACCGACAATTTCATCTTTCTCGTCTAATTCCATACCGCGAACACCGGTTGCTGTACGGCCCATCGAACGTACATCGTTTTCATCGAATCGGATGGCTTTACCGTTAGATGCCCCAAGGATGACATGAGTCTTACCGTTGGTTAATTTAACATTTAGTAATTCATCGTCTTCTCTTAAGTTTAACGCGATGATACCGTTAGTACGGATATTTTGATATTCATTGACAGGGGTACGTTTTACAACACCCTTCTTAGTTGTGAAGAATAAGAATGCATTTTCATCTTCGAAGTTTTGAACTTGTGTGAAGGTGACTAAGGTTTCATCCTTATCAAATTGGAGTAAATTGACAATTGGTAAGCCCTTAGATTGTCTTGAACCTTCAGGGATACGATAGCCTTTGATCTTGTAGACTCTACCTTTATTCGTGAAGAATAAGTGGTAGTAGTGAGTATTGGTCATTTGGATGTGTTCAACGAAATCGTCGTCGTGCATCTTAATGGAGTTAATACCAACACCGCCACGGTTTTGAGCTTTGTACTCATCCATGGACATGCGCTTGATATAGCCATTATGCGTGACTGTGATAATCACATCTTCGACTGGGATTAAGTCCTCGTTTTCGATGTTTAAATCGTTATCATGCAAGCTGATGGAAGACATTCTTTCATCGTTATATTTTGCTTTGATTTCAGCGAGTTCTGCTTTAATGATATCGTATTTACGAATATCGCTACCGATGATGTCTTTATAGTCTGCAATACGGGTTGCGAGATCTAAGTCTTCTTCTCTAATCTTTTCGATTTCAAGACCCGTTAATCTTTGAAGTCTCATATCGAGAATGGCTCTAGCTTGGATTTCATCTAATGGATAGTTTGCCATTAAGTTTTGTTTTGCTTCTTCACCAGTAGGGCTCTTCTTGATTAAATCAATGATATTATCGATGTCTTCTAAAGCGATGACTAATCCTTCCAAGATATGCTTACGTTCTTCGGCTTTTCTTAAGTCGAAAATGGTTCTTCTTTGAATGACTTCAATTTGGTGTTGAATGTAATGATATAACGCATCCTTTAATGTGATGGTCTTCGGTTGGTTACCAACTAAAGCAATCATATTAATGGAGAAGTTGCTTTGCATTTCTGTAAGTTTGAAGAGGTTGTTAAGCATCACATGTGGATTGACATCTTTACGAAGTTCAATGACAATACGCATACCTTTACGGTTGGATTCGTCTCTTAAGTCTGTAATCCCTTCAACCATCTTTTCTTTCGCAATTTCAGCGATTCTTTCGATGAGTTTAGTCTTATTGACTTGATATGGAATTTGTTTAACTATAATGGTGTTTTTGCCACCTTTGCCTTCAACAATTTCGGTAACGGCGCGGATTACAATTGTACCGCGTCCTGTGGTATATGCTTGTCTTAATCCGCTTAAACCAAGAATTTGTCCACCGGTCGGAAAGTCCGGTCCTTTGACATAATCCATGAGTTCAATGTCGGTAAGTTCAGGGTTATCCATCAACGCTTGAATCCCATCAATGACTTCACCTAAATTGTGTGGTGGAATGTTGGTTGCCATCCCGACAGCAATCCCGGTTGCACCATTAACTAAGAGGTTTGGATATCTCGCTGGCATCACAAGAGGTTCATGTTCAGATCCATCATAGTTATCGCCAAAATTAACTGTTTCTTTTTCAATATCGCGTACGAGTTCCATCGCGATTTTGGACATTCTGGCTTCGGTATAACGCATCGCTGCGGCACCGTCGCCATCAACGGAACCAAAGTTACCATGACCATCGACTAGAGGGTAACGATAGTTGAAGTCTTGAGCCATACGGACCATCGCTTCATATACAGAAGAGTCACCATGTGGGTGATACTTACCGATAACTTCCCCAACGATTCTCGCGGATTTTTTATGTTGTCTATCGGCATACATACCTAAATCGTTCATTGCGTATAAAATACGTCTTTGGACCGGTTTCAAACCATCTCTAACATCTGGTAAAGCACGGCTTACAATAACACTCATCGCATAGTTTAAGAAGGATGTCTTCATTTCGGTTGCGATATTGAGTTCTTTGATCTTACCGTGAATATAATCGGAATTACCGTTTTCTTCTTTTTTTTCGACTTCAGCGTCAAGCACTAAGTCTTTTTCTTGATCGTTCATGGTTACCTACCTTCCTATGCGTCAATGTTCGATGCATATACTGCATTTTCTTGGATAAAGTTCTTACGTGGTTCAACTTCTTCACCCATCAACATCGTAAATACCGCATCCGCGTTCATTGCGTCTTTTAGGGACACTTGTAAAAGCGTTCTGGATTTAGGATCCATGGTGGTTTCCCAAAGTTGTTCAGGGTTCATTTCCCCTAGACCTTTGTAGCGTTGAATGGTTGGTCTACCACCCATTTGTTCTAATACAACACGGAGACGTTCTTCGTCGTAAACGTATTCAATGCGTTTACCGCTTTGAACTTTATAGAGTGGTGGTTGAGCTACATAGACGTAACCAAAGTCAATGAGCGGTTTCATATAACGGAACAAGAATGTCAGCATTAAGGTTCTAATGTGAGCGCCGTCGACGTCAGCATCGGTCATGATTACAATCTTGTGGTAACGGGCTTTAGTGATATCAAAATCTTCACCAATACCTGTACCAAATGCTTGTATCATGGATAGGATTTCTTTATTGGATAACGCTTTATCTAAGCGTGCTTTTTCGACGTTTAAAACTTTACCGCGTAGTGGTAAAATGGCTTGGAATGCGGAATCCCGGCCTTGTTTAGCAGAACCACCCGCAGAGTCACCTTCGACGATATAGATCTCGGATTCTTCTGGTTTACGGTTTCTGCAGTCAGCGAGTTTGCTGGCAAACCCAAGCATATCAAGTGGGCTCTTACGACGTGTCGCTTCTTTCGCCTTGCGGGCTGCGATACGTGCGCGTGATGCCATCAAGACTTTATCCATGATGGATTTCGCTGCTGTAGGATTTTCTAACAAGAAACGTTCTAAGGCTTCACCTGTAATTTGTGATACAATTTGACGGACTTCAGGGTTACCCAATTTAGTCTTTGTTTGACCTTCGAATTGTGGGTTTGGGTGTTTTACGGAGATAATGGCTGTTAAACCTTCTCTGGTATCTTCACCGATGAATGATTCATCTTTCTTTAAGATGTTGTTATCTTTTGCATAGTTCCCGATGACTCTCGTTAATGCGAGTTTAAAACCATCTTCATGCATACCCCCTTCATGGGTATGGATGTTGTTGGTAAATGAGAATACATTGGTTGCATAGGAATCGTTGTATTGTAATGCAAGCTCAACAGTGATGTTGTCGACTTCTTTTTGTGCATACACAATTTCAGGGTGAACAATCCCTTTATTTCCATTTAGGAATGTGACGTACTCTTGAATACCACCTTCATATTGGTATTCAAAGCGAACTGGTGTTTCACCACGTTGATCCTCGATTGAAATCTTGATGTGGCGATTCAAGAACGCCAACTCTTGGATACGATTTCTAAGTGTTTCAAAATCATATGTGGTGGTTTCTGTGAAGACCTCTGGGTCTGCTTGGAATTCAATTTCAGTTCCGGTATGTGTAGATTCACCAATCACTTTAAGATCGTATTGTGGAATACCTTTTTTGTATTCTTGTTGGTATAAAAGACCATTACGACGAATGGTAACTCTAAACCAAGAAGATAAGGCGTTGACAACAGATGCCCCAACCCCGTGCAATCCACCAGAGACTTTGTAAGATTTGCCATCGAACTTACCGCCGGCATGTAATACCGTTAAAATCGTCTCTACTGCACTTTTTTTAGTTTTAGCGTGAATATCTACAGGAATACCACGGCCATCGTCTGTAACGCGAATAATGTTGCCTTTTTGGATTTCTAGTGAAATCTCAGAAGCATACCCAACCATCGATTCATCGATTGAGTTGTCGACGATTTCCCATACGAGGTGGTGTAATCCACGTTCACCGGTTGAACCGATGTACATCCCTGGACGTTTTCTAACCGCTTCTAGCCCTTCAAGGACTTGAATATTCTCGGCGTTATAATTGTTATTGTTGTTGTTTAAATTGTCCATTCTAACTCTCCTTTGTTAGGTGTATCTGTTCTATATCTTGTATCTCAATCGGCTCTACACCAGAGATGAAGGTTTGATACTGTTCTGGTAGGTGATTGAGGAGTTTTTGTTGTTTATCTGAATCTAATTCACTTAATACATCATCGAGTAAGATAATCGTTTCGATCTCCTTACTATCATATATATCCAAAAGTGCTAATTTTAAAGCAATTACCATCAAACGTTGTTGACCCTGTGAAGCATACGTCTTCGCTTCTTGTTGATTGAATTCAAAGCTGAGTTCGTCGCGATGCGGCCCGTAGTTGGTGGTTTGTGTGAGGATGTCTTTATCTTTCTTGTCGTATAACACTTGTTTTAAGTTGTTTAAAGCGACATTGGGTTCATACTTAACGCCGACTTCATCTACTTCATTAAAAGTCTTAAAACGGGTTTTAAACGCTTGATTCAACTTTTGAATGAAGGTTTGACGTTTCAATATAATCTCATCAGCAACAATACTGAGTTGATCTGTGATGATTTTAAAGAAGGTCAAATCGTCGTTGACGCCCAAATTCTTCATTAAAGCATTCCTTTGTTTCAAAATTTGCTTATATTTTGAGAGATTGAGCATGTAGGGTTTATGGATTTGTGACATCTCGATGTCTAAGAATTGTCTGCGATTCGAGGGTTGTCCTTTGATTAAATCCAAGTCCTCAGGTGCAAACATGATCACACGATACCCATTGATGTAGTCGCTCATCTTTAAAACCTGGACTTTATCGATGAATGCTTTGGTCCCTGTATCGGAAATGACTACTTGATAATGGTGCGCATCGGTTGTGATATCGACCTTGGCGTAAGGGGCGTTTTTTTGTATCAACGCCTTGTCGTCACTGGTACGATGTGATTTGGTTAATGAAGCGAAATATATAGCTTCTAGGATACTGGTTTTACCCAAACCATTATTGCCAAAAATAAAAATCCGTTTTTTGTGGATTTTCAGATGTAAGCTCGAATGGTTCCTGAATTGTTTTAGTCTGATCTCTTTAATCATGATCGAAGATATAGACGTCTTTTCCAATCTGAACTTTATCTTTTGGATAGATTTTTTTGCCTCGGCGATTTTCAGGTTCTCCGTTAAAGAATATTTTGGTTTCTTCTAAAAACGGTTTGACCATTCCACCGGTTGAAACAAAACCAGCAGCTTTAACAAACTGTCCTAAAGTGATAAATTCAGCGTCTTTAATCTTAAAAGTTTTCAAGTTCGTATACCTCGCTTGATTATATTATATCATAATATAAGGAAAAATGTGCCTTTTATTTTGATTATTTGGAGGTTTTAACAGTGGATAGCCTAGACAACAAAAAAAGCCTTAAAACGGAAATTTCAAGGCTTATTGGTATGTGTTAACTATTCAATTCGGAGTGGTAAAATCAAGTGTAGCATATCTGGATCTAAGTCACCTTTGATAACAAATGGTTTAATTTCTCCAGCAAAATTAATCGATACTTCATTCGAGTTGAATGCTTTTAGGGCATCGGTTAAGTTTTTAGAATTGAATGCAATTTTAATAATTGGTCCGACTACGTCATCCGCTGGTACGATTTCTTCAACCGCGTCACCGACTTCATTGTTTGTCGAAGAAACTTCAACAATATAATCTGGACGAATATTTAATTTTACAATATTGTAGTTGTTATCTTTTTCACGTGGGCTTAAGACGCTGACACGTTCAACAGCTTTTAAAAGTTCTTCCTTGTTGAATTTAACAATAATTGGGAATTCCTTAGGAATAATTCTTAAAGTATCTGGGTAGACACCATCTAACAATCTGGTTTGGAATAAGATGTTTTTGAACTTGAATAATACTTTATTCGGGTTGATGAACATGGATACTTCTTCATTGATCGAATCAAGTGTTCTTGATAATTCATCCAAGCTGCGGTTAGGGATAACAATGTTAAACGCTTCGTAATCATGTGATAGTGGTAAAATCTTTTGAGATAAACGATAGGAGTCGGTTGCTACGCAATAAAGCTTATCGTCTTCGTGCTTCAAATTGACACCTGTTAAAATAGGGCGCTTTTCGTATTGTGAAGTCGCGTAGTTGGTTTCTTTGATAATAGCTTTCAATGTCTTGGCTTCCATAACAATTGGTTTACCTAAATCTAAGAAATCGACATCTGGATAATCTTCAGCTTCCATGACTCTTAATTTGAATTCAGAACGATCGGCTTTGATTACCATCATTTTATTTTCGATTAACGAAATTTCTACACGGTTAGATACGATCTTTCGCATAATCTCAATAAAATATCTGCCAGGAATAACCGCTTTACCGGGCGAAGTAATAACCAACGATTCGTCGCTGACTATTGTTTGAATCGCAATATCGGTGTTGGATGCTGTAAACACAAGGTGATCTTCGAGCACTTCGAGTTTAATACCATTTAATACAGGTAGCGGAGTTTTGACTGGTAGTCCTCTTTGGATAACATTCAGTGTATCTAATAAAACATCTTGATTAATACTAAAGACCATAAATTTTCTCCTTTTTATTATTCTTATTCATTACATTATTATTGTTAGTTGATGTGGGTTTGTGGAAAACCCCAAAAACCGCTTACTTACAATATAATTATACCATATTACCCACAGTTTTACCACACATTTAGTTGCTTGTTTTATCGACTTTTTTAAGAATGTTATCAATGGCTAATTTGAGCTGTTCGTTGTGTTTCAAATCATTCTCAATTTTTTCGCACGCTGCTAAAACGGTTGAGTGATCACGATTTCCAAAGAGCGCTCCTATTGTTTGATACGCAATGTTGTATTTATTTTTTATTAAGTACATGGCGATATGGCGCGGTAATGTGAATTTTGCATTACGTCGTTTACCAATGAGATCGTGTACAGTAATACTGTAATAATCACTAACGACACTTTGGATTCGGTCGTAGTTGTTTTCAGTTAAAGCCTCTGTTTTCTTCCGTGTTTTAATTAAGGTATCTAGCGCTTCGGCTGCAGAATCCACTGTAATTTCAATATTGTTGGTGACACAATAGAATAATACCCGTTTTAAAGCACCTTCAAGTTCTCTAACGTTGGTAGTAAAATAACTAGCAATAAATTCTAATACAGAAGGATTGATGTCCATTACATCCGGTGCTTCGGTAGAAAGCTTCTTTCTTAGAATATCAACTCGGTGTTCAAGGTCAGGAATACCAATATCGACGACTAAACCCTGTTCAAATCGTGAACTTAGACGTGACATGATATTTTTTAACTCTGAAGCAGGTTTATCAGAAGTAATAACGATTTGTTTATTTTGTTGAGATAATAAGTCGAATAAACGGAAGAATTCCATCTGGGTTTTAGGAGCCCCAGCAAGCATTTGAATATCGTCAATAAGTAAAACATCCAAATCACGATATTTTTCGTTGAATTGATCCATTTTTTCCTTCTTCAATTGGTCTGCAAGTTCTTCAATAAAATCTGAAGCTTTGATATACAATACTTTCTGATTGATATCGTTATCTAATATATAGTTACCAATCGCTTGCATCAAGTGGGTTTTACCAAGACCTACATCACCAAAGATATAGAACGGATTTGCCACAATACCAGGTTGATCGGCTACTTTTAGAGCCATTTGGAAAGCAAAGCGGTTTGATTTACCAACGACAAAGTTATCAAAACTTAGGGTTGCAATCAAGTTACCAGTACGGTATTTTTTGTCTAGATTCTTCTCTGGGCCAACAAGCTGCTCTTCACCCACAAGATCAGATGCTAAAACGAACTTAAATTTTATTAATTCTTTAGGATATAAAGTCGCCGCCAATGTATTGATTCTTGTAAGATACAATCTATTGATTCGATCTTTAACATAAACCGAAGGTGCCATAATATGGATATACCCTCCGGAGACCTTCTTTACAGACGAAAGAGGCTCAAATAGATCCTCGTAAATTTCGTCTGAGTAAGATGATCGCAGGGTATCCAAAATCTGACCCCACAGTGCATCGTATTCTTTCATATTTTCACTCCAAACTTCTCGTATACATATCTTAGCACATGCGCGTATAGAGTATAACAAAATCTTATCCACTGAAATTGTGGGAAACTTTTCTTCCGCAGCAGTCTGAAAAACTTATATGTTTATTAAATACACACTTATAATGGCTTAACCACCTATTTTCATGGACTTTCAAAGATTTCCACAATTGGGGATAACGTGTGGGAAAGTTTTCCACAAAAAAGTGTGAATAACTTTATTACGCTAGAGAGAGATAGAGCTAACATTTTACCCTTAAAAATTAATTAGCGATTTAGATTGACTTTTTAAAACTATATTTATATAATAATACACGCATGGTTTCGTGAGAAAGGTGGTTTATTTATGAAAAGAACATATCAACCAAGTAAACTTAAACGCGTAAAGACTCACGGTTTTAGAGCACGTATGGCTACAGTCGGTGGCAGACTCGTTCTATCACGTCGTAGAGCTAAAGGACGCGCTTCATTAACTGTATAATTGAATACAACATTTTAAAACAACCTGGACTACTCGATAAAATGTGCGCTAAGCGCTTTTTGAGTAGTCCTTTTATTTTAAAAAATTCAACCTTAAAATGAAAAAGGTATATCGAATCAAGAAAAATAACGAAATCGATGCGATCATACAACACAAAAAGAGCGTAGGAGACAAGTTCTTTGTAGTATACTACAAAGAAACGACCTTACCACATTTCAGATTCGCCATTTCAATTGGAAAAAAATATGGCGGCGCTGTCCAACGTAACAAAATTAAACGACAAATCCGAATGATCCTGCATAACCAGGCTAAAGGGATTCCCCCTTTTGATTATGTGATTGTCGTTAAAAAAGATGCAAGCACCCTTTCTTTTCAAGAAATCGAAGCCAACATCTTAAAGCATTATTCAAAATTTAAGAAAGTGGAGCACACGAATGAAAAATTATAAAAAACTGATGAGTGTTTTTATAGTACTAACTTTGTTGGTGGTTCTATCTGGATGTAGTGGCGATCCAACGAAACCAATTGAACTTGGGAAAGGTGGCGTATTCGAGACAATTCTCGTTATTCCGATTGCTTGGATTATGCAATTCTTTGGCGGCTTGTTCAATAACAGTTTCGCTATTGGGATTATCATCACTACCATCATCGTGCGTACGATCGCGTGGCCTATTTATGCTAAGAGTAATGACTTAAGCATTAAGATGGCTGTAGCACAACCAGAAATGCAACGTGTTCAAGCTAAATACGCTACTCGTAAAGATCCAGAATCACAACAAAAGATGCAAATGGAAATGATGGCTGTATACAAAAAATATGGTATCAATTTCATGGGATGCTTAATGCCATTCCTCCAAATGCCAATCTTCTTGGCAATGTATCAAGTTGTTCAACGTATTTGGCGTACAGGCGGTACATATGCAGATCAAGTAAGCAACCAATCCTTCTTGGGTATTGATTTATCTAAAGCAGGTAACTTTGCAGCCTTATATGGTGAACCTGGCGATATAGCCGGTTGGATCCTAGCTGTAATTGTTGCAGGTACGATGTTCGCATTAAACGTCTTAGCTACTAAGAAGCCTTCGTACTCAAAAAATACTGCATCACACAACCCACAAAATGCACAAGCAGAACAAACCCAAAAGATGATGAAGTACATGCAATACTTTATGGTCTTCATGATGTTCTCAATCTCTCTACAAAGTAATTCACTAGCCCTTTACTGGGTAGTCGGTAACGTTTATTCCATCGGACAAAACCTCATCAACAGATACATTAATGAGAAGAAGTACGAAAAGATGAAAAACAAGGACTTGGTAGGTTAATAACTATGACAAAAAGAGTTGAATTTGAAGCTAAGACAATTAAAGATGCTGAAGTAAAAGCAACAGAATTATTAAAGATGCCTCTTCAATTTATCAAATTAACTGCGATAAAAGAAAAGAAGGGAATCCTTGGTATTGGTGCTTCTACCACTTATGAAGCAGTGTTGGAAATCAATCTCGCTTTAGAAGGTAAAAAGTATTTAGATAACATCTTCCAAGCTTTAGAAATCGATGTTAAAACAGAGTTCAGATCCCAAAACGAAGGAACCGAAATCTATTATCAAATCCAAAGTAAAGAAAACGCCTTGTTGATTGGTAGAGATGGCAAAACATTAGATGCAATTCAAACCCTTCTAAAAACATATCTTCACAATTATACAAACGAAAAATTAACGGTGTCCTTAGACATTGGCCAATACAAACAAAACCGTAAGAAACAACTTGAAATCCTAGCGACTAAACTTGCTAAAGAAGTTGCCTTCACACGTGTTGAAGTACGCTTAGATCCAATGAATTCCTACGAAAGACGCATTATCCACACAAAATTAGCTGAGTGGAGAGATGTTTTCACAGAATCTGAAGGCGAAGGCGAAAACAGACAAATCGTCATTAAACCAAGAAAGAAGTAAGGCTTAGGCCTTCTTTTTTTTGCTCTTTTTGAAGTAATTAGGTCTTTTCCCTCTGTACTATTATGCTATAATAAGAGATATGAAACAGATATTAAGAAATCTACTTATTTTAACCGCAGGATTCTTTATTTTCCTATTCGGTCAAACCGTAGGAGAACACATCGCAATCCGTCGTGAAATCCGTCAATTTGTACAAAGAGGAGTGTTGGATGAAATCAATAGTACAGACACCATTAAATACTACAAGGTTTCACGTGAAACATATTATCCAAATGAACTTATTCGTGATCCATTTTATAACAATAATTATTTAAAACCTGGTGCTGCTGGAGATATCTTTGTAACTCAACAATCCCCGCTTGTAGGGTATCCAGGCATTCACGAATTCGTAACCTTCTTCTTTGGTGGGCACGCTGCTTTAGTAGATGAGAACAATAAGATCTATGAAACAATCGGAATACCAAATGATGACGAAACTTTGTTAGACGTCATTATTAATGGTGGTGAAGATACCCATGTAATCGGTGGGGTTAGTAACTATTGGTTGAATCCGAGTTTTAGAATGGAAGACGAAACAGACCCATCCTATAGAAAATTTGGAACCTATTATCGAAATGAATGGGTTGGATTGCGTATTAAAGGTGCAACCCAATTAGATATTAATAATGCGCTTGCGTATGTAGAAGATAAAGCAGAAAGAGAATCTCAATACAATTTCTTGTTTGTCCTTTTTACCAAAAACAAATATTATTGTACAGATATTGTCTCAAGAGCATATGAATCGATACGTAATGAATCAGGAAAACAAAAGTTTGTTTTAAATAGAGATTTAATTGCTGTAACTGTAAATGATTTAATATTATCAAAAAGTACATATATTAGTTACTATGTAACTACTGAGAACAACGTGAAACATGTTTATTATATTGGATAGGAGAATAGTATGAATAACAACAAACAAGTATGGGGTATGGATGTCAGAACACTGCTCATGTTAGGGTGGTTAGTCCAGTTGATTGTACCAGTTGGTGGTATGATCGCTGCGATTGTTTTAATGACTTATTTTAAAGATGAACGAAATCGAGACGATTTTTTAACAGAAGGATTTAGACAAATATCGAACTTCGCATTGATCATGTATATCATTTCATTGGTCATTGGAACCGTTGCAGGTGTATTTATGTTAATTCCATTCATTGGTATGCTAATCGGAATTATCTTATTCATCGTTCTTGGTGTATACATGATTTATTCGCTATATGTTTATATCAAAGGTGCGATTGAAGCGGGTAACGGGAACATCTTCAAACCTGGATTCTCATTTGAAATCTTCAAATAATGACCACAGAACAATTTTACCTACTCATAGGACTCAATGCAGTTGGAGTCCTTTTACTCATCGTCTTAGTTCTTAGATTGAAATCTAGCAGTCAAACTAATAAGTCTCTCTCGTTGATTGCGAGTGAAACCAGACTCCTACAAGAAAAAGTGATTGAAAAGAATAACGATATCAAACTGTATGTATCAAACGAACTTTCTAGACAAACCCGCCAAAGCACAACCGACTTTATTCAATTTACCGAACGGATGATGAAAACACTTGATGAACAGATGGATCGTGTCAACCGTCGTGTAGATGAAAAACTTGGTAATGGTTTTGAACAAACCAATAAAACATTTAGTGATGTTATTGAACGTCTAAGCAAAATTGACGCAGCTCAAAAACAAATTGAGAAGCTCTCAGTCGATGTCATTTCGTTAAACGACATCTTAAATGATAAGAAAACGCGTGGAACATTTGGTGAAGTACAACTCAAACAGCTCTTTGTAGCGGTCTTTGGTGAAAACAAACCACTCATCTATGAGTTACAAAAGAAACTCGTCAATGACACCTTTATCGATGTCTTATTACATGCACCTGACCCAATGGGGGACTTGTGCATCGACTCTAAGTTTCCGTTAGAAAATTACAGAAGAATGTCGGATTCAAATTTATCTGAATTAGAGCGTCGTGAGGCTGAAAAAGTATTTGTTAGTGACATCAAAACACACATTGATTCTATAGCTTTGAAGTACATCATCCCAGGTGTGACGGCGGATCAAGCCATCATGTTTATTCCTGCTGAAGCCATCTTTGCTGATATCGTTTCAAAATACGAATCGCTTTTAACCTATGGACAACAAAAACGTGTATGGATTACATCTCCCACAACCTTAATGTCGACATTGACTGTTATTCAAATCGTCTTAAGGGATATTGAGCGAAACAAATACGCACGTGAAATCCAAAAAGAATTAACCAATCTTGCCATTGATTTTGATCGTTATAAAGAACGTTGGGATCGTTTATTAAAGAACCTCGATACGGTTTCTAAAACAGCCAAAGAGGTTAATATCAGTTCGTCTAAAATTTCCGAAAAATTTAGGAAAATTTCAAGTGGTGAAACCTTAGAAGAATCGGAAATCATAGAAATAACAGAATTTAGTGAAGAAAACGGGTAACATCTCGTTTTTTTTACCCGCCTTTGATATAATCTAATATAGGATGTGAAAACATGAGAGTATTACTATACAAAGAAATGCAAAACATGCTGAAGGTCTCTGGAATCGGTAGAGCTTTCCGCCAACAATTTAAGGCACTGGAGATGAATGGAATCGATGTCACGTCAGACAAATCACATCCGTTTGATCTGGTTCACTTCAACACTGTTTTTGAGGAATCTTTTAGCTTTTTAAAACATGCTAAGAGAAAAGGCATCCCAGTTGTGGTTCATGCCCATTCCACAAAAGAAGACTTTTTAAACTCATTTAATTTTTCAAAGTACATTAAACATTGGTTTTATGCGAAACTTAAAAACATGTATTCCAATGCAGATGTCATCATTACACCTTCCAATTACTCGAAATCCTTGTTAGAAAGCTATGGATATATCAAATGTCCAATTAAAGTTTTAAGCAATGGAATCGATTTAAAAGAGTATGAGCGAGATGAAAAGAAAGTCGAAGCGTTCAGAAATCATTTTAACTTGAAACCAAGCGATAAAGTCGTGATTGGTGTTGGGTTATTATTTGAACGAAAAGGTCTTCATGATTTCATTGAAGTGGCACGAATGATGCCGGAAATTACCTTCATTTGGTTTGGTACCTTAAATAAGGCGATGCAAACTAAAGTGATTAAACAAGCAATTGAAAACAAACCATCCAATATGATTATGCCAGGCTACATTGCTGGAGATGTCATCAAAGGCGCGTTCTCAAGTGCTAACTGCTTGTTATTCCCAAGTTATGAAGAAACAGAAGGTATTGTAATCCTAGAAGCGATGGCTTCTAGATTGCCAATCATCGTGAGAGACATTCCTGTTTACGCAGAATTCACCCACGGTAAAGAACTCCTTAAAGGGACTTCAAACCTTGAATTCGCTACAAGAATTCAACAAATCCTTAAAAAAGATACGTCAGTAATGACCGAAACGGCTTATCAAAGTGTTTCACAAAAAGACTTAATCCTCATTGGTCAACAGTTGAAAGCCATTTATGAGGAAACCATAGAAAGAGTGAAGAATCATGACAACAATTAAATCCTTGTATCTAGAACAAGCTCAATTAGAAAACAAAACCGTACAATTAAGCGCGTGGGTTAGAACCAACCGCGCTCAAAAAGAATTTGGATTTTTAGCCATCAATGATGGGACTACCCTATCTACCCTTCAAGTGGTATATGAATCAAGCCTAAGCAACTTTGAAGACGTTCAAAAAATCAGAGTGGGTAGCTCTGTTGAAATTGAAGGGATCTTCGTTTTAACCCCTGAAATGAAACAACCGTTTGAAATTAAAGCCACTAAAGTTGTCTTATTAGGAGATTCACCTGAAAACTATCCAATCCAACCAAAACGTCATACGAGAGAATTTTTAAGAGAAGTCGCTCACTTAAGACCACGTACAAACCTATTTAACGCGGTATTCAGATTACGAAGTGTTGCGGCGTTCTCAATCCACAAATTCTTCCAAGAAAAAGGGTTTGTGTATTTCCACGCACCACTCATCACCGGTAACGATGGTGAAGGGGCTGGCGAAATGTTCGCCGTCACGACTCTACCATTAGACAACGTTCCAAAAGATGAGTTTGGAAATGTTGATTTTAAGAAGGATTTCTTTGCGAGAAGAACCAATTTAACCGTAACAGGGCAATTAGAAGCGGAAGCTTATGCGCTCGCATTTAGAAATGTATACACCTTTGGACCAACCTTTAGAGCTGAAAACTCCAACACCCAAAAACATGCCTCCGAGTTCTGGATGATTGAACCAGAAATGGCGTTCACCGATTTAGAAGGCAATATGCAAGTGGCTGAAGAAATGGTGAAGTTTGTTGTTGCGGATGTATTAAAACAAATGCCAGAGGAAATTGACTTCTTCGACCAATTTGTTGAAAAAGGATTACGTGCAAAACTAGAAGCGTTAGTCGGTTCTAAGTTCCACAGAGTAACGCATCACGACGCCATTCAAATCCTTAAAGATTCCAAACGTAAATTTGAAAACAAACCAGAATTTGGTCAAGATTTAGCAACCGAACATGAAAAGTTCTTAACCGAAGAATACTTTAAATCTCCAGTGTTTGTTACCAACTGGCCAAAAGAAATTAAAGCCTTCTATATGCGTTTAAACGACGATCAAAAAACCGTAGCTGCAGTGGACTTACTGGTTCCTGGTAGCGGTGAGTTGATTGGCGGTTCTCAAAGAGAAGAACGTTTAGACTATCTTGTAAAACGTATGGATGAACTCCATATTCCTAAAGAAGATTTAGAATGGTATTTAGACTTAAGACGCTTCGGTGGTTGTGTCCATAGCGGCTTTGGTATGGGCTTTGAACGCTTATTAATGTATCTATCGGGTGTAGAAAACATCCGTGATGTGATCCCATTCCCTAGAACACCAAGACACGCAGAATTCTAATAGGAGTCAACAGTGAACCCATCTAGTTCGAAAGAACTCAAACTACGTCAATATATTTTAGAAGAAAAGCTATGGAAAGTCATATTGTACATTACGTACCCATTGGCTATCTATAGCCTTTTTAATCATCTTTATGGTTTTGTGGATATGATGATTGTTGCGCATATCGGGAATACTCAGATTGCTTCTGTGGCGATACTATCCGAAATTCAAACGATGATTACTGCATTTGGTGCGGGGATCGCTTCTGGTGGCGCTGTTATTGTCGCGAGACACATTGGTGCGAATAGATTAGAAGAAGCGAAAAAAAACGCCTCGAATGTATTTTTCTTAGCAGTTTATGTTAGTTTATTTTTAATTATTTTGTTGATACCCACAGCCAAACCCTTCTTACAGTTATTAAGAACCCCTTCTGGCATTATTGAAGATGGTTTAGGGTATTTTATTGTCCAAATTATTACAACCGGTTTTATCACCATTAACAGCGTATTTATCGGGTTAGAAAAAGCCAAAGGAAATACTCAAAAGATTCTATGGCTCAATATCATCATCATGACGATTAAATTGATTTTATCGGTGATTTTTGTTTATGGATTTAATCTAGGTATCTTATGGGTCAGTATCGCTACGATGATTGCACAAGCGTTCTTAACCTTGTTCGCATTCATGATTCTATTCAGCAAGAATAACCCCTTTAAGATTACGTTTAGTGAGATGCGTCTGAAGTGGTCCTATATTAAACCAATTCTATTATTGTCACTTCCGATTTTTCTAGGTCGATTTATCTTCTCAACAGGACGTCTCATTATCAATGCGATGGCAGCTGTTTATGGTACGGAAGTGCTATCTGCGTTCTCAATCGCCCAAAAGATAGGTGGTGGAGGCGCAACCTTAGCGAACGTCACAGAAGAGGCTGTACCCACCGTGATTGCACAAAACATCGGAAATGATCAACAACAAAGAGCCAAACGCGTTTACCCAATCGCGTTAGGAATTGGTGTAACCGTTGGCGTCATTACGGTTTTATATGCATTTTTGTTTAAAGATCAAATAATTCCATTGATTGTAAATAAGGAAACGACACCTGAATTTATAAAGATGACAATTACGCTATTTCGATGGGAAGTTTTCTCAAAGCTTAATGGTGCCATTATCGCCATCACCCTCGCGATGTTTTATGGGTATCGTCATACCAAAGTCGCGATGGTTGTCAATATGGCACGATTGTTCGTTTTTAGAATCCCTGTACTTTGGGCATTTCAAACATTCTTCGATTTTGGGTATGAATCCATCGGGTTTACGATGTTTATTTCAAACCTTTCAACAGCCCTACTTTCGCTCGTGTTAGCTTTTGTTTTTTACATGAAAATGAGAAATAATCCAAACACGATGACCATCACAAATTAAACGCCATTCTGGCGTTTTTTTCTAAATAAATCTCATATAGTTTGAATTATGTGCATGTTTACATAATTTGGTTGACAAAGGACCCCACCTATATTAAAATATAAACACGCTAGAAAGCGCTTTCGATTCCGTTTCGCAAAATAATTGTAAATAAAATGAATGTTTTTTGACGACGGATTGAAAAGGGTGTATTATTATTATATAATACATCATGGCGAGAGGTGAGGCTTTATGACAGTATTTCAGACGACGACGAATACAATAAACAATATCACTGCCAATTTTTTTATCATATACAAATTTGAGTACTTTTTGGGTATACCATAAAGTGCTTTTATTTTTGTAAGTTTCATACGATACGTCATTATAAGGAGTTAGAAAATATGGAAATTGTATTGAATCGATTAACAAAAGTGTTTGTTACAAAAAACAAACAAGAAACCAGAGCGGTAGACAATCTCGACATTGTAATCCCTTCAGGCAAACTCGTCGGATTGCTAGGGCCATCTGGTTGTGGTAAGACCACTACGTTATTCATGATCGCAGGCTTGCACAAACCTACTTCAGGACGCATTCTGTTTGGAAATGAAGACGTGACTAAGTTAACTGCAGACAAGAGAGGCATTGGATTGGTATTCCAAAACTATGCACTTTACCCACACATGACAGTTAGACAAAACATCATGTTCCCACTTGAAAACTTAAAGGTGGATTATGATGAAGCCGTTGCGAGAGTACATGAAATGGCTAAGTTGGTTGGTATTGAAGACCAATTAGACAAAAAACCAGGTGAACTTTCAGGGGGACAACAACAACGCGTCGCGATTGCGAGAGCCCTTGTTAAGAAACCAAGAGTATTGCTACTCGATGAACCGCTTTCTAACCTAGATGCGAGACTTCGTCTTCAAACGAGAGAAGAAATCAAACGTATTCAAAGAGAAACAGGCATCACTACGATTTTCGTTACCCATGACCAAGAAGAAGCGATGTCCATTTCGGATGAAATTGTCGTTATGGAAAAAGGGGTATTACAACAACGTGATAAACCCCAAGAAGTTTATTACAACCCGGAAAACCTATTTGTTGCGAAATTCTTAGGTAGCCCAGCAATTAACGTATTAAGAGGCGAAATCAAACAAAACAAACTTTATATCAATGGTGAGTATTTCGCTGATAAAAAAGCTAAAGACGGTCAATACGAAGTCGGTATGAGACCTGAAAACTTTAAAGTATCCGAATCTGGTGTTTCTGTTAAAGTCGTAGACGTAGACATCATTGGTAGAGATACCATCATTCGTTTCCAATTAGGTGATCAAACTGCAAGAGCTTTAGTAGACTCAGAAACAGTTGAATCCATCAAGAACATCAAACTCGCAATTAAAGATGAAAAGATTTTATTATTCGATATTGAAACAGGCAAAGTTGTAAAAACTAAATAAGAAAGGTAAGTGTTGAGATGTTAAAACAATTAACAAAGAAAATCAAGACTGCCTTATCGAAGTTTGCTTGGCACTTTAGAAACGTTTATTTAACGATTAAACGTGGTATTGGAGGCGCAATCAAGAAAGCATGGAATACCGTGTCTTTTAAAGAAAAGCGCGAGCTAAACAAACAAAAGAAATTGGACTTTGTCTTGAACTATATCAACTTTGATTCTAAGGTACTAGATGTTCAACTAGACTTAGATGTCATCAAAGTGAGAGAAGAATTAAAAGCAAAACGCGCGGAATTAACGGCTTCGGTCAAACAAAATCCAAGCGATTCTGCACTAAAAGTAGAATTAAAGAAAGTAAAACAAGTCATCAAATGGTTACCAGAAGATGTGTATCAAATCAACCGTAAGGGCGATCGTAAAGTTGAAACTCAACTGATCATTAAAGCTGCGCTTTATCTATTGCCAGCCATTATCTTACTAGCGCTATTCACATTTTGGCCAATCATCAATACATTGAGATTAATCGTTTATGTAGGTTATACCGAAGCAGACGGTTCGATTCAAGGGTATACCTTATTTGGGAACTTCGTTAAAGTCATCACACAAAGAGGGTTTATTAGACCATCTGCAGGGACTTTCTCAAGTGCCCTAATCAACACATTACTCATGGCGTTCATCTCTGTCCCAATTTCGATTGTGATATCGTTATTAATCGCTGTTGGTTTAAATGCCATTAAAGCATTCAAAGGCTTTTTCCAAACGATTTTCTTCTTACCATATGTTACCAATACCATCGCGATTGCGCTTGTATTCAAATTTATGTTTAATGAAAACTTCGGGTTGGTCAATACAATGCTTGGTTGGATCAACATTGATAAAGTCAACTGGTTGTCCACCAATGCCAATTACTGGGCAGCTTTATCCGTATTGATTATTTACTCCGTTTGGGACTCACTAGCCTTCAAGATTATGGTCTTCTTATCCGCAATTCAAGGTATTGATAAACAATATTATCAAGCAGCAGATATCGACTCCACACCTAAGGGTAAAGTCTTTAGAAAGATTACAGTACCGCTTATTTCCCCAATGATTTTCTACATCGCGATTACTTCAATCATCGGTGCTTTAAAAGTCTATTCATCGGTCATCACATTAACCAATGAAAATGGTGAAATTCGTGGTGCGACATATAACATGAAATCAATTGTTATGTACATCTATGACTACCTTAACAACCGCGCTCCAGGTAACCTATCCTTGGCAGCAGCCTCCTCACTTGTACTATTTGGTATCATCTTAATCTTCACATTGATCCAAATGCAAGTAGGTAAGAAGAGGGTACACTACTAATGGAAACCATGAACAGAAACATTTTAAAACGCGCTAAAGGCGTGAATGTAGCAGTCTTAGTCGCTGACTTGATTGCAATCCTAATTTACATCTTCCTATTTGTAAGAGCGTTCATTGAAATTCCAGTGCCTACTAAAGAAGAACTTGCTGATGTTAACTTCATTTACAACGGTTTAATGATCAGTATCTTAGCCATTTTCTTGATGGTTTCGATTCCACTTGTAAGCATGGACATTAAGACACACAAAAACAAAAACGATTATGATTACGATGCATGGTATGCTGGAAACAACTTCGTTAAAGGTTTATTATCGATTGCATTATTAAATCCAGTTAGTGCGATTATCCGTTTATACAATACTCAGAATTTATTGGTATTATCTACGGGTTCCGGTTACTTAACAGCGATTAAAAACATCTTTAATTGGATTAAAACCAAAGTGTCTTCAATCGGGAAGAAAAAAGAAGTCGATTCTGAAGCAAATTTGAGTGAAGAAGAAGTTCGCTTAAGAAAACAAATTCGTAAGCAAACAGCATTCATCGCAATCCGTACAATTTTACTTTATACCTTAATTGCTGTTGCTGCAGCATTCGTCTTCCTACCATTCTACTGGATGATGATTACAGCGCTTCGTACTTTTGAAGAAACCCAATCTACACAAGCAAATTTCTTCATCGCTTTGAAGGATATGCAATGGATTAACTTCAAGTATGTCTTAAACGAAATGGACTTCGGTCTATACATTCGTAATACCTTGTTTGTGGGTGTGGTCTCAACAATTGGTACTGTTGTTACAACCGTTCTAGCCGCATTCGCATTCTCAAGAATCAGTTTCAAGGGTAGAGAAACACTTTTCTCAGTGCTCTTGATGACGATGATGATTCCTGGAGAACTATACATCATTACAAACTTTGTTACCGTAGCAGAATTTGGTTGGATTACAGCAGAAGGCAATAAGATATTCTTAGCCATGATCGTGCCGTTCATGACAAGCGTATTCTATATCTTTTTCTTAAGACAAACATTCAAACAAATTCCTAATAGTTTATACCAAGCAGCCCAAGTCGATGGCTCAAGTGACTTGAAATACTTATTCCGCGTGATGATTCCAATCGCTGGTCCAACTATTTTCACCATCACCATCCTATCAGTCATTGGTTCTTGGAATGCCTTCATCTGGCCACGCCTAATGGCTGCGATGTTACCGAATAACAACGAACAATTCTGGTTGATTTCGGTTGCATTGAATAGAGCATCCTTCATGGACCCAGAAGGTATGAGAATTATGTACAACTTACAAATTGCCGCAAGTGCCTTGGTCACTGTCCCACTCTTAATCGTCTTCTTAGCATTAAGAAAATATATTATACGTGGTGTTGGTAGATCAGGTATTAAAGGATAATAGGAGGAAAAATGAAAAAAATAGCATCCTTATTGATTGCATTAACCATGGTTGTCATGCTCACAGCGTGTGCAACAGTTCGTGCAACAGCACCAACATTTTCAGGGATTCCTGCAAATAAAACATTCACCATTACAGATGGCGATGCGTTTGATCCACTAGATGGCATCACAGCATCGGACGCTAAAGATAAGAATCTGACAGCATCCATTACCGTTTCTGGCTTAGAAGGAAAAATCGAAGCTGGTATTTGGATTGGCGGACCTGGTAACTACAGTTATCAAATTTCAGTCAAAAACTCTTCAGATTTAACAACTACTGAAAACTTAACTTTAGTTGTTGAACCTAAAGAAGGCGTAGTTGCTACACCACCAACCATCGAAGGGGCTTATCCAAACCAAGTGTACTACATTGGTTCTAACCCTTACCAACCACTAGATGGTGTTATCGCACACGATGAAATCGATGGCGACTTAACTGCAGAATTAAAAGTAGTTGGTACACCATATACCGCAAGACCTGGTGTTTCTAATTTCCGTATTGAAGTTAAAAATAGCAATAATTTCACCACTTCAGTATCTGTTACATTGACAGTTAAATCTAAGGTGGATATTCCTGAAACCTTAACATCAGATCCAATTACCATTTCATTATGGCACTCAAACGGTGACTCCATTGAAGCGGAATTAAAAGCTTACGCTTTATCGTTCCAAGAAAAATATCCAAACGTTACTGTTGAAGTCATTAAGAAAGAACAATCCTACTCAGTACTAAAAGACACTGTTGTTAAAGCAGCTGGTACAGGCACATTACCGAACCTTGTTCAATCCTACCCAGACCACGTTATGGAATACTTAACCTATAACGCATTAACCAGCGTTTCCCCATACTATGCGCACCCAACTTGGGGCTATTCGACAACTGTTGAAAAAGAATCTTTCGCAGACATCATCGCTTCATATAGAACCGAAAATAGCCAATATACTCAAGATGGTGACTTCTATGCGTTACCATTTAACAAATCCACAGAAGTATTGGCGTATAATAAAACTGTGTACGACAGATTGGTTGCAGCTGGTAAAGCACCTGCACAATTCCCAAGCACATGGCAAGATATCATTGCGTTAGCGCCAGCTTATAAAGAAGTCGCAGCAGCATATTTCGCTGAAAACGCAGCTTATGTGAACCAATGGGGTAGTGCAGCTCAAAAAGCATTATTCACACCAGACAATCTTGCATTGATGAACCAAAAATTTGTACCAATTTCATACGACTCCACAGACAACGCCTTCATCACATTGGTTAAACAATGGGGTGGCGAATACACTGGTATCAATGAAAACCGTGGTGGTGTCATCAAGTTTGATAACCCAGAAACCAGAGCGATGTTACAATATTTCTATAACAATAGAACAAGCATCACTGTACCGGGCAACTGGGGTGACTCTTATAACTACGCATCCGATATCTTCAAGAATGGTTTCACCTTCGTAACCATCGGTTCTACTGGTGGTATCCGTTACAACGCACCAATCAAGATTTCAAATGATGCAGCACCTAATAAAGGCAAGTTCTTATTTGAAGTTGGGGTTGCTCCAATGCCTTATAACGAAGATATGCCTGAAAACTGGACCGCAATTCAACAAGGAACCAACATTTCCTTAACCAGCAGCGGTACAGCTCAACAAAAATTAGCTTCATGGTTATTCTTGAAACACTTAACAAGTTATGAAGTCCAATTACAATTCTCTATGAAGATTGGATATTCTCCAATTAGAACCTCTGTTTATTCAGACCCAGCATTCTTACAATTTACATCTGGTAAAGATAAAGATGGTAAACAATTAGAAGGTGCAGATTACCTCATGTCACAAAGCATCAACGCAGCATCGATTCAAAAGAACGTACAATTCTTTGACCAAGCTTTTGTTGGATCATCTACAGCAAGAACCGCTGTTGGGGTTGCATTTAACCAAGTTATGTTAGCAACCGATCCAAATATTATTAACATTGCAATCCAACAAGCAGTGGATAAAGCAAAAGGCGTATTGAATAACTAATTTTTGGTTTGAATTGAGCAATCAATTAAACATACATCTCACAGGAGGAAGAAAATGAAGAAAAGCTTAAAAGTTTTCATGTTACTATTAGCTATTTTCTCAACAGCATTGTTAGCCGCTTGTACAAAAGAAGCCGACACAACACTTGCTGACGCTAAAGCAGCACTTGCTATGACTTTCCAATCAGGCGATAGTGCAGCATCAGTAACAAAAGATTTAACTTTACCAACCTCTGTTGGCGAAGTTACAATCGCATGGACATCCAGTGCACCTGCAGTCATCGCGAATGACGGTAAAGTCACTAGACCAAATGCAGATACAGTAGTAACCTTAACCGCAAAATTAACATATAAAGGGAATGACGATCAAAGAACGTTCCAAGTTACTGTTAAAGCTGCTGTACCTACAGGTCCAACTGAAGCCGAAAAAGCAGCGGCAGTCGCAGCTCTTAGAGCATTATATACAGCAACACTTGAAGACGTTGAATATGAAGTCGTCGCTGACCTTAACCTCGTAAGCACTGTTGATTCCAACACAGTTACTTGGGTTTCTGCGAATACTGCAGTCATCGCAAACGATGGTAAAGTTACGCGTCCAGCATTCAACATTGATGGTGGTATTACTGTTAAATTAACAGCAACCATCACTGTTAAAGGTGAAGCTGTTGAAGTTGAATTCTTCGCATTCGTAAAATGCTTAGAAAAATCCTTACAACAAACTTTACAAGAAGCAGTCAACATGGGTGCAGCATTCACATCTGACATCGCAACTGTTGGTATTACTTCTAACCAAACATTAAACGCTACAGTAACTTATGAAAGTGTTGTTTATGATATCGTTTGGACATCAAGCAATCCTGCAATCATCGGTAATGATGGTAAAGTTACTCGCCCTGCAATCGGTCTTGATGACGCTATGGTTACTTTAACCGCTACCATCACTAAAGATGGTGTCAGCGCATCCAAAGACGTAGAATTCAAAGTTCTATCTTACAAACCAAGTAGAGCTTTCAACACAATCGCAGAAGTGTATGAAGGCGAAGGCAGAGCTAAAGATGGCGAATACATTAAAGTATTAGGCGTTAAAGTCTTAGGTAAGATCAATGATGGTATCTTCGTTCACGATGGTACAACTGTTCTTTACATCTATGACAGCACAAAAGTCATTTACAATAACCTCGTAATCGGTAATGTTTACGATATCGAAGGTGAATTTGACATTTACTTCTCGTCTCCGCAAATCAGACATGCAAGCCCTAACGCGTTAACTGCAGTCGCTTCAACTAAAGAAGTTGGCGCATTAACTCCACAAAACAAAGTTTACTCAGAATTAATTGATTCGTTAAGCTTACCTACTAACCCTAATGAATTACAATTCAAGTTTGAATACACTCGTTTCACTGCTAAAGTGATCGTTGATGGACAAGAAGGCGCTACATCAAGCTATAAATATTGGTTAGTTCCTGCTGATTACACAAAGACAACCGTTATTAAGACTATCAATGGCGGTAAAGCAATCGAATACGAAACCAAGCATGTTGCTAACATTTACTACCAATCCAATGACGAAGCATTTGCATCCTTAAATGGTAAAGTTGTCACAATCAACTTCTTATTCTATGGATATAGATCTGACCGTTATGTATGGTATGGAAACTTCTTCGGATCATTAGAAGACATTGAAATCCAATTTGCTAACGACGCTGAAGCTATGCAAGCAGCTAAGACTAACTTAGAAGCTTCAATTCCTACAATCGTTCCTGCAGCTACTACATTAACACTTCCTACAGCATTATTTGGGACAACCATCACTTGGGCATCCAATAATGAAGCAGTCATCAACCCTACAACAGGCGTTGTTACTCCAGTTGCAGGCGTTCAAACATCTGTAACACTAACAGCAACCATTAACAAGGGTACTGAAACTGCAGTGGTTGTTCCAATTATAGTTAAAGTCGGAGAAATCCCTCTATCAACACTAGCACAAGTTGTTGCAGCAGCAAATAGTTCAACCCAACTTTATAAAGTTCAAGGTGTTGTAACAGCTTCTGAGTACTACAGAACATACTTTATTCAATCAGGTGATGTTGGTATCGCAGTCTACACTGGAGACGCAACTATGTTAGCTACATTAAAAGCAAATATTGGCAAGATGGTTGAAGTTGTGGGTACAAGAGATACCTTCAATGGATTAAGACAAATTAAAGCAACAGAAGTCAAAGCAATCTCAGGAACAGAAACAATTACACCAGTTAACGCTGATGAAGTTGTATTAGACGCAACAGCTATGTTACCTTACCAAGGTAGATTAGTTTCTATGACTGGATTAAAGGTAACCGCTCGTACTGCAGACTCATATAATAACGTAACATTAACCCTTACACAACTATCTTCAAACAAGACAATTTCTATGAAGTGGGACTCGCGTACTGCATTAAGCACAGAAGCAGCAGCCGTTCTTGCTGGATTAGTTGTTGACAAAGTCGTTAACATTACAAACGTTATGGCTTGGAACAATAACCCTTACTTCTACTTCACGGATTCAACAGCGATCACCGAAGTTGCAGTAACTGATCAAGATAAAGCGAATGCAGTTGCAGCCGCTTTACCTAAGACTATTACATTATCTGCAGCAGGTGCAATCGAATTACCTGCAACAGGTGCAGATGGAACAACTATCGTTTATGCATTAAAGAATGCTGAAGATGCAAACAAAGCATTAATCGACTTAACAGCTAAAACAGTGACTATGCCTGCTGAAGGCCAAGTTACCGTTGTATTGGTTGCAACAGTTACATTAAATGACAAGACTGCAACAGCAGAAATCTCTGTTAAGCTTGGTGTAGCAGCTGAAACTACAGTAACAGCTTCTTATACAGGCGCAACAACTAATATGACAGCTGATAATAATGCTACAGCTATTAAATTAGATCCTGCTATCTTCAATGTTGTAAGTACATTGAGAGGCGTAAACCCGATTCATGTAGGTTTAAACACTTCTGGACAAATCAGACTTTACAATAGTTCAGATACAGTTGGTAATACACTAACCATTTCGATAGCATCTGAATACAAAATAACAAGTGTAGAATTTGTATTTGGAGCAACAGTCTCGAATGCCTTAATCATGACAGGTACGACTGAACAGCTAAATGGTGCACTAACTGCAAGCGGAACCCTTACTTATTCAGGATTAGATGTAAGTCAATTCTCTATTCAAAATAAAGGAACTGCGCAAATTTATATCTTATCCATAAAGATTACTTACGCTGCTAAATAGTTTTCAATAATTGAATAAAAAAAGGTATGCATTCATTTGCGTACCTTTTTCTACCATAATTGAAGCATTTCTTTGTATCTATCACTAATGTGTTATAATGATTATGCTAATATTTTCGAAGGAGAATGATTGAATGAAAAAAATATTACCGATTCTAGCCCTGATGCTCATCACATTAGCGGGCTGTGTATCAACCCCCCAAAAAATTCTACCCGATTTATTTGGACTAAATACGGCACAAGTAGAAGAACTTCTCAATGATGAGAAAATAGATTTTGAAATTCAAGAATCCAACGATTTTTCCAAGAAAGACAACATTTTTGTTCGCTATGTGGATAGGGTTGCCGGAGATGAATTACCAAAAGGTGAAAGAGCGATTGTTGAAATCAACGTTCATCGCTTACCTGATTTAACAGGCAAAACCGAAAATGAAATCATCGAACTGTTTAATGTTTTAAAGAAAACAATCTCAACTACTTTCGATGAAGGTAATAACGATTTTGCTAACCTAACTTGGTCTGGTTATGTCGACTATGAAGTAGGTAAGAAAATTTCTGAAATCACGGATAAGAATATCGCAATCAAAATCGCGATCAATAACCTAACAACTCTACCTGATTTATCTGGTAAAAACATTCATCAAATTGAACGTGAACTTACAGCACTTTTCGTTGAATATGAGTTTGTCTATGTCCAAGATGATACAAAAGAAGCCGATACATTCAATAGTTATGTAGATTATGAAGCTGGAGATGCGATTGATGATGGCACTAAAGTAACAATTAATTTATATACCAATAGCTTCATTGACGCTGAAAAATCGCTATTCATTTCCAAGTTTTGGGATAATGGCGGTAAAAACAAAGCTGTAGAAATTTATAACCCACTGACTTCCGATATCAACTTAGCAGATTATTCCTTAGCGATTCTTTCAAATGGATCATTATTACCAACTGAAACCATTCAATTAACTGGTGTGATTGAGGCAGGATCCACCTACATCATCGCTAACCCGGAAGGTAACCGTAGCATTCTAACCAAAGCAGGTCTATCTTCAACTAAATTGGTTTTCGACGGTAACGATGTTATTCAATTACGATACAAAAATCAAACCTATGTCGATATCATATCTACGATTGGTTCAACCGTATTCTCATTGACCAACGAAGTCTACATCAGACAAGCAAACATCACCGCTGGACAACGTCGATTCAGTTTTGAGCAATGGGATGAATACATTCCAACATTTGTTCAACCATTTGGGACACATCCTTACGCTAGACCTGAGTCTTTCAGTATTGACATGCAATTTGCAGGTAGAGAGTTTGGCAATCCACTCGGTGGAATGGTTCAAGTCACCTTTATTCGCGTCGCGGATGGCGATACTGCGTACTTTACCCCTGGATTTGAAGACAATGCACGTATCCGTTTTATCGGTGTCGATACACCTGAAACCAATCCTGAAGTTCAACCTGGTGGTTTAGCTGCGAAAGCTTATACCGAAAATGCTTTAAAGAACGCTTCTGTAATCTATCTACAAAGTGACCCATTTACTGCATGGATTGATACGTACGGTAGACATATTGGCTATGTTTGGGCAGATGGTGTGATGTTAAACTATGAACTCGTGAAGTTTGGACATTCAGCGAATTACATGAGCACAGAGAACAAACTTGTTTATGAGAACCGTTATATTTACAGATGGTTCCAAGATGCTGAACAATATGCCAAAGACAATAAGTTAGGTATTCATGGTCTATAATGAAAATTTTCGCTAGAATTGTCTATGCCTTATTCATGGTCACCCTATTTTGGTTTACGCTTAATACAGCGTCCAATATGGTTACCGAAAGGTATATTGATGAGTATGTCATTCCAGATTTAGAAAGCACTGATCCCGATTACTTATACTTTTATAACTCCGTACCAACCTATAATCATAGAACACCCCTTTACAGTTTAGACACTGAAAACCTATCTGTTAGATTCTTTGAAGTCGTTGTTAAAAAAGGCAACGCTTTAGACGAATATGTGTATGTGTTATTTCATAAACGTGATGGATTTGATAATACCTTAGATCATTATCTAAAGATTGAAGGATTTACTGACCAACCGATTGAATACGCACAGGGACAAATCTATGATGTATTGGTCATGGTTAACTTAGAACAAGTCTATATTCCAAAGTCACTGATTGAAAACAACTTAAACAAAGTGTGGTCGATTATGACTGTATCGGAAGTAGAGGATGTCGAAGATGAAACTGTATTTTCATTCACACCGACACAAGAAAAACCATTTGAAGTGAAGGCTGCTTTACTAGAATATCAAGAAACCCATGGTGAATTACCAAAGAAGGAACTTGAATCCAATCAAATATATTATTATGCACAACCTGATTACTCGAAGTACTTTATTGTATATACCACAGCGTTAAGCATTTATGGCGTTGTTTTCGCAGTTTCACTGATTGGCTTAATGGTGTATGATTTAAAAAGGAAAAAAGCCTAAAAAAGGCAAATAAAGCGTAATAAAACCCAATCTCAATGGACGTTATCCAAAAGATTGGGTTTTTTGTTTACTAAGAAAGTTCGTCTTTTATTGTTCACTTATCGAATATAGACTCTATAAGTTTTATAAAAATTTCTATAAAATGGTCATTTAAACGTCTTCTTTTTACTTTCTCTATATAATTAAAATATCATATAAAATATATATTTTATGAGTCATTTATGGTATAATTTAAGTAGAAAGGAGGAATCCATTTATGTCTTATAAAGCCCTAAAAACTAGACTCTATTTGAATCCTAATCAACATCATTTTCTCTTATCCTTAATGCGTGCTTCTAGAAGTTTATACAATCAAGCACTTTATAATGTTAGACAACATTTCATCCAAACCCAAAAATACTTACCCTATAACGAAAACTATAAGCTACTAAAAGATAGTGAGCATTATCGTTACTTAAGTACTACTCAAGCTCAAATGGTTATTC